>NZ_JADDRL010000077.1 GCF_021538895.1 Streptomyces olivochromogenes
GGGGCGACCGGGGCCTCCTCCTCCAGGACCTCACCGCCGAAGTTCTTCAGCAGCGCTTCGAGGCCGCCGTCGAATCCCTGGCCGACGGCGGCGAACCGCCAGACGTCCTTCAGGTAGAAGTCACCCAGCATCACGGCCCGTTCGGTGGAGAACTCCGAGCCGTTGAAGGAGTACCGGGCCACCTCCTCACCGCCGGCCACGATACGGATGTAGCCGGGGTTGATCTGTGACATCTGCCCGGTGCCGTCGAGGGTCGCGGTGAACGACAGCTTCTGGATCTGCGGCGGGATCCGGTCCAGCGTGATCCGGAAGGACTCGGTGTCGCCGGACTGCGTACCCAGCAGCTGGATGGCCTCCTCGGGGGACTTCGGCTGGTTGAAGAAGACGAAGTACCGGTCGTCCGAGAGGCGTTCGTCGGCGTCGAGGCCGAAGCAGCTGATGTCGAAGGTCAGTCCCGGGGCGGTGATCTGCACGCCTACGTACAGATCCGTGCCCGCGGTGAGGTCACTGATCCTGGCCTTGTGGCCGCGTTGGAATTCCCTGGCCATGCGTAACGACCGTCCCCCATCCCGAATGTGAGTGCGTCGCGCCAGGCTAACGGCAAAACCGGCCACCGGCTGAAGTCGGTACAGACCCGGTACACAACCGCCTTCAGGGACGCTGAAGCCGGGGCCGCGGGGAGAGGTTACTCACCGCGCGTACCGGGCGAATGGGGCAAACGGCTTGCGGCAACCACCCCTTCGAGGTAGCCGCGCGCCCGCTCGGTCCGCGGGTAGGCCTCAAGGAGCTGCCAGAAGTCGGGCCCGTGCCCCGGCACCAGCAGATGCGCGAGCTCGTGGCACAGAACGTAGTCGACGACGTATTCGGGCATCCCCTGCAACCGGTGGGAGAGCCGGATGCTGCCCTCGGCCGGGGTGCACGAACCCCAGCGCGTGTTCTGGTTGGTGACCCAGCGCACGGAGGCGGGCCGGGCCCGGCCGCCGAAGTACTGGGCCGACAGCCGCTCGGCACGCTCGGCGAGCTCGGCGTCGCCCAGCACCCGCCTGCTCTCCTGGGCGGCCAACTTGTCGAGCATGAGGTTCACCCAGCGTTGCTCCTCCGCCTCGGACATCCGGGCAGGGATCAGCACGACGGTGCGATCGCCCTCGCGGTACGCGGAGACCGTCCGGCGTCGCCGGGCGCTTCTGCGGACCTCGATCGCGCTCACCCCCGAGCCGCTCGGCGGCTGGCTCGTCGTGCTGCGCTGTGACTTTCCGGCGCGGTGCAGTGGGTCGGCGGGCACGCCCCGACGTTACCCGCTGCACACGCGGGAAGTCCCGGGTCCGGGACGGTTCGATGCCGATCCCCCACCATGCGTTTGATTTATACGACCAATACCCACCGCCTGTGGATAACTTTGGGCGGCCGCGCGCCGCGCCGGGCATGCTGGCAGTCGTCGGCGGAGCGTGACCGGTTCCTCCGACACTCCACTGCGAACCAGGATGTTCCGGGACTTTTCTGAGGCTACGGGGGCCTGACATGCATCCGATGGTGAAACCCGCGCTCCGGCGCGGCTGGCGCGACCTCAACACCGTGCAGTTCGGGATGACTCCGGCACACGCGTTGACCCTCGGTCCGATGGACACGGCTACGGGCAGCTTCCTGGAGCTGCTCAACGGCACCCGCGGGCTTCCGCTCCTGCGCGAGGAGGGACGCCGCATGGACCTGCCGGACGGACAGGTGGACGCGCTCGTGGGGCGGCTGTCACGGGCCGGGCTGCTCGACGACGCACGGGGAGGCGGCACGGCGGCCGACGCCCTGCGGCAGAACAAGGAGGTGCTCGACCGGCTGCGCCCCGACCTGGCGTCGCTCTCCCTGATCACCTCCGAGCCCGGCGACGCGACCGGCCGCCTGGCGGCCCGCCGCTCCCTGCGCGTGCAGATCAGAGGCGCGGGCCGGGTCGGTGCCGCACTGGCCTCGCTCCTGGCGGCCGCGGGGGTCGGCGAGGTCGACGTGCGGGACGTCGGCCGCGTCGAGCCCTGGGACGTGACACCGGGCGGACTGGCGGCCGAGTCGATCGGCGAGCGCCGGGACGAGGCCGCGCGCCGGGCGGCACGCCGGGCAGCGCCCGGCCGCCCACCGCGCCGCACCCCTTCCGCACCACCCGTCACCGGTGACCCCGGCTTCTCGCTGGTGATCCTCGCCCCGAGGGACGACGTCGTCGTGCACGCACCCGACCCGGCCGCCGCAGCCCCGCTCATGGCCTCCGGTACGCCCCACCTCTACGCGGGCGTGGTGGAGGGAACGGGCATCGTCGGTCCCCTCGTCCTACCGGGCGGCACCGGCTGCGCCGGCTGTCTGCACCAGGACCGCACCGACCGGGACCCGGTCTGGCCCCGCCTGATCGCGCAGTGGCGCTCCGGCAGAACACGGCAGGTGGGAGCGTGTGACGTGACACTGGCGACGGTGGTCGCCGGGCTCGCGGCCGCGCACGCGCTCGCCTTCCTGGACGGGCAGACGCCGTCCAGCGCGGGAAACCGTTGGGAGGTGTCCCTGCCCACTCTCCACTGGCACGCGCGGCCGGTCAGGCCACATCCGGCATGCCCCTGCGCAACTGCGGAGAGAGGAAACAGGGAACACTCCTCAACGGACGGAGCAGCACACGAGACAATGGCGGGGCAACGGCCGTCGACGCAGCGACCACGCACGGCGGACGCGGCACGGCCGGCTGGGACTTGGAGGGCGCATGTCTGATCTTCCCCGGAAGGCGGTCACCCGGACCGCCAAGCTCGCCGCGCTCCCGCTCGGCTTCGCCGGCCGGGCGACCTGGGGGCTGGGCAAGCGGATCGTGGGCGAGTCCGCGGAGATCGTCGGCCGCGAGTTGCAACAACGCACGGCCGAGCAGTTGTTCAAGGTCCTCGGGGAGCTGAAGGGCGGTGCGATGAAGTTCGGGCAGGCCCTGTCCGTCTTCGAGTCGGCGCTGCCCGAGGAGGTCGCCGGCCCCTACCGGGCGGCCCTGACCAAGCTGCAGGACGCCGCGCCCCCGATGCCGACCCGCACCGTGCATTCCGTGCTCGCGGAGCGACTGGGCGCGGACTGGCGGGAGCTGTTCCTGGAGTTCGAGGACAAGCCCGCCGCGGCGGCCTCGATCGGGCAGGTGCACCGGGGCGTGTGGCACGACGGCCGCGAGGTGGCGGTCAAGGTGCAGTACCCGGGAGCGGGCGAGGCCCTCCTGTCCGACCTGAACCAACTGAGCCGGTTCGCCCGTCTGTTGGGTCCGCTGATCCCGGGCATGGACATCAAGCCGCTGATCGCCGAGCTGCGCGACCGCGTCTCCGAGGAGTTGGACTACGGCCTGGAGGCGCAGGCCCAGCAGGTGCACGCGGAGGAGTTCGCGGACGATCCCGACGTGGTCGTCCCGGCGGTGGTGCACCAGTGCGACCAGGTGCTGGTCACGGAGTGGATCGACGGCATCCCGCTCTCCGAGGTCATCTCCGATGGCACCACCGAGCAGCGCGACCGCGCCGGCCAGCTCCTGGCCCGCTTCCTGTTCTCCGGCCCGGCCCGCACCGGTCTGCTGCACGCCGACCCGCACCCGGGCAACTTCCGCCTGCTCCCCGCCGACCCGGACGGCGAGGGCGAGTGGCGCCTGGGCGTCCTCGACTTCGGCACCGTCGACCGCCTCCCCGGAGGCCTGCCGACGCCGATCGGCGAGTCCCTGCGCATGACCCTGGACGGCGAGGCCGAGGCGGTCTACCAGCTGCTGTGCGCCGAGGGCTTCGTCAAGGAGTCCATAGAGCTGGACCCGGACGCGGTCCTCGACTATCTCCTGCCGATCATCGAGCCGGCCCAGGTGGACGACTTCACCTTCACCCGCGGCTGGATGCGCACCCAGGCGGGCCGCGTGGCCGATCCCCGCTCCCCCGCCTACCAGCTGGGCAAGCGGCTCAACCTGCCGCCCGCGTACCTCCTGATCCATCGCGTGACCCTGAGCACGATCGGCGTCCTGTGCCAGCTGGGGGCGACGGTGCGGATGCGCGAGGAGCTGGAGGAGTGGCTGCCGGGGTTCGTGCCGGAGGAGGACGCGGAGGAGTCGGTCGCGGAGGCGTGAGGCGGCCTCACCACCAGGCCGAGTCCAGCCGGCCCTCGATCGATCTGAGGTTCTCCCGCGAGCAGCGGTCGCAGAAGTACTGACGGACGCCGTTCTCCACGGAGCAGGTCCAGGTGGTGGGCGGGGGGCCGTCGGCTGGGGCACCGCAGCGGGCGCACACGAGGGAGTGCTGCGGCTCCGCGCTGGGGCCGCCGTGGTCACTGTCTCCGGAAAGACTCGTCACCAGGTGACGATAACTCCGCGGCCCGCGGTTGAGCGGTCACAACGCACCGCGGGGGCCGGTCCGTTCGGACGGACCGGCCCCCGTGGGGAATTTTCGCCTCCCGAGACCGGGAGGCCACCGCTTCAGGTGTGATCGGCTACTGCATGACCGCCATGGCGAGCGCACGGCGGGCGCGCATCGAGGCGCGCTCCGCCCGGCGCTGCATCCGGCGGGCGGTCGCCAGGCGCACGGCCCGGCGTTCCCGCTCGGCCTCATGCAGCCGCTCGTGCATATGCGCACGAGCCAGGGCTTCTGGGATGAGTTGCATCTCTCGGGTCCTCGTCTGGCGCGTGTCGGTCGCGCCGGTGGTGGTGAAGTCTGGGGTCGCGGAGCCAGTGGGCTCGCTGGTGGACGGCTTCATCGGGGCCTGCTTCTTGGGGTCGTGCGTGAGGGGGCGATCGATCGTTCCTGCGGTGTTCATGCCGTGACCGGGTTCTTGCGCGGGCGACCACGCGGCCGCTTCCGGGCGACGACGACGCCCTGCACGAACAGCTCGCCACCCCAGACGCCCCAGGGCTCACGCCGCTCCTTGGCGCCGGCGAGGCAGGCCTCGATCAGCGGGCAGGTGCGGCAGAGGGACTTGGCGTACTCGACGTCCGCCGGCGACTCGGCGAAGAAGACCTCCGGGTCGTAGGAACGGCAGGGGACGGGTACGCCAAGGTTCTCGATGGCGTCGTCGAGCGCGGTGAGCGCGGTGAGCGGGGTCAAGGTGGAGTCCTCCGTGAGGCCGGGCGGGGGGATCGTTTCGGAAGGCGGTACGGACGGGGCGTGCGCTTCGAGTTGCACGGTTCGTCTTCCTCGTCTGGTCGGTCCGGCCTGTTGACCGGGTGTCGGCTAGGTACCGGGTTCTTTTCTTGTCCCGAGGCTCCTTCGCTCCGTTGTCCGAGTTCTTGGACAAACAGAAGGGCCGCGGATCCCGGGTGGGGTTCCGCGGCCCTGAAGGCGCCGGCCTGATCGTCGATCAGGCTGGATCACTCCAGGGTTCTGGCCCACGGAAGGCCCACATCAGGTGGTGCTGCTTCGTCTGCTTCCGGAATCCGGCACCGGCCGCAAAGGCATAGGCATGGGCCTGTGCCACTACTGCTTCCAGTGCCTTGGTCGGTCGCTCATTCCGCTCACTGACGGGAAGACCCGCGAGAGAAACGGAGGACGCCGGACGCTCGGCACGAATGCCGGACAGACCGGTGCCCAGGGTCGAGGCGCCGAGCATGCACAGGGAGACGGTCGAGCGATCGGTCAGTTTGGCCGTGCTGATGGTGCTGGTGTTGATCCTGGTCACTGGACTCGCCTCCTCTCGGCGTCTCTGGGACTGGGGTGAGCCAGTCCGTTCGGATATGCAAGTACAACACGGAATCAGGGCCTCCGAGAAGGCCGCTGTTCTCGTGCCTAGAACCTATGGGGATTGCTGGGGCATGCGCAAACTATTTTTTCGACGAGTTCGTATCAGTCCCGCTCGTCGTCTCCCCCGGCCTCCCGGCCCGCGCAAAGGGCCAGCACATCGGCCCCGTACAGGGTGAGTTTACGCGCGCGGACGCCCGGGATGCGGGCCAGTTCGCCGACATCGTCGGGCACGGCCTCGGCGATGGCCATCAGCGTCTTGTCGGTGAAGACACAGAAGTCGGGCTGGCCGCTGCGCCGGGCCCGCTCGGCACGCCAGTCACGCAACCGCTCGTACAGTCCCTCGTCCATGTCGGAGGGGCACTCCTCACAGCGCATCAACTTCATCTCACCCGCGTCGGTGAGGGTGCGGCCGCAGACGCGGCAACGTGCGGGGGTGCGCTGGCCGCGTCGTGGGACGGCGGCCGGGGCCTCACTCACGAAGCCGCGCTCGACACCCCCGGAAGCACCCGCGGCGGCGCGGCCGACGGTGGCGGTGGAGCCGGGGCGCAGGCCGTCGAGGAAGCGGCTGGGGCGGCGGTTGGCTCGGCCGCCGGGCGATCGAGCCAGAGCCCAGGAGACATGGAGCCGTTCTCTGGCGCGGGTCACGCCGACATAGAGGAGCCGGCGTTCCTCCTCGACCTGTTCGTCGGTCTTCGCGTAGGTGATCGGCATCATGCCCTCGGCGACGCCGACCAGGAAGACGACGTCCCATTCCAGACCCTTGGCCGAGTGCAGGGAGGCGAGGGTGACGCCCTGAACGGTGGGGGCGTGCTGGGCGTTGGCGCGCTCGTCGAGCTCGGCGACGAAGTCTCCGAGGGTGGCTGCGGGTCGGGCGGCCGCGAAGTCGTGGGCGAGGCCGACCAGGGCGGCCAGGGATTCCCAGCGCTCTCTGACGGCGCCGGAGCCGGCCGGCGGCTCGGTGGTCCAGCCCTCCCCCGACAGGACCGCACGCACCTGGGAGGGCAGGGTGACGGCGTCGTCGAGGAGGGAGTCGTTGCCGCCGAAGCGGGCCGCGCCGCGCAGGGCGACGCCGGCCTTGCGCACCTCGGGGCGGTCGAAGAACCGCTCGGCGCCGCGCAGCTGGTAGGGGACGCCCACGTCGGCGAGGGCCTGTTCGTAGGTCTCGGACTGGGAGTTCGTGCGGAACAGGACGGCGATCTCGGCGGCGGGGACGCCGGCGTCGATGAGCTCGCGGATCCGGCGGGCGGCACCTTCGGCCTCGGCGGGTTCGTCGGTGTACTCGGTGTAGACGGGTTCGGGGCCCGGGGCCCGCTGGGAGAGCAGTTCCAGGCGGTGATCGGCGGCGCGGCCGCGGGCCTGGGCGAGCAGGCCGTTGGCGAGGTGGACGACCTGGGGCGTGGAGCGGTAGTCGCGGACGAGTTTGACGACCGTCGCGCCGGGGTGGCGGGTGCGGAAGTCGAGGAGGTGGTCGGGGGTCGCTCCCGTGAACGAGTAGATCGTCTGGCTGGCGTCGCCGACGACGCACAGGTTGTTCCGCTCGCCGAGCCACAGGTCCAGCAGGCGCTGCTGGAGCGGGCTGACGTCCTGGTACTCATCGACGACGAAGTGCTGGTACTGGGAGCGGACCTGCTCGGCGATGTCGTGCCGGTCCTGGAGGACGGCGACGGTCAGCAGCAGGACGTCCTCGAAGTCGATGACGTTCCGGTCGCGTTTGAGGGCTTCGTAGGCCGCGTAGAGATGGGCGATCTCCACCGGGTCGCGAGGGGCCTCGCGACCGGCCCGCTTGGCGGCGAGCGTGTAGTCGGCGGGGACGGTCTGGGTGACCTTCGACCACTCGATCTCGCCGGTGACGTCGCGCAGCTCGTTGCGGTCGAGTCGGGTGCCACAGGCTGCGGCCGCGTCCGCGACGAGCTGGATCTTGCGGTCGACGAGCCGGGGCATGGAGCCACCGATCGCTTTCGGCCAGAAGTACTGGAGCTGACGCAGCGCGGCGGAGTGGAACGTACGGGCCTGGACGCCCTGTGCTCCGAGCTGGCGGAGACGGCCGCGCATCTCGCCGGCGGCGCGGTTGGTGAAGGTGACGGCGAGCACGCTGGAGGGCTGGAGTATCCCGGCGCGCACGCCGTAGGCGATGCGGTGGGTGATCGCCCGCGTCTTGCCCGTGCCCGCCCCCGCCAGCACGCACACCGGCCCGTGCAGGGCGGTGGCCACCTCGCGCTGCTCGGGGTCGAGCCCTTCGAGCACCGCGTCGGCCGAGTCCGGTACCCGCGGGAAGAGAGGGGAGTGCGTTGCTGCTGTCACACGGCCATGCTGCCAGGTCGCCGGAGACGGCTGTGCCGGTTGTCCACAGGGAGGCCCTTGCAGTCGTACTAATGCGGCAGGCGTCACGTCGGCCGTGTGCCGCCTGTGCGGCGCGGGTCACGTGCCGCCGGATACCCCGGGTGGGAATGGCGGCCGGATCGCATATGTTCCTCCCCTGGACGAGCTTCCCGAGCTGCCTAAGGAGCGCGAGCGAGATGCAGGGCACTGTGACGATGTACAGCACCACGTGGTGCGGCTACTGCCGCCGGCTGAAGAGCCAGATGGACCGCGAGGGCATCGCGTACACCGAGATCAACATCGAGCAGGACCCGGCCTCCGCGGCGTTCGTGGAGAAGGCGAATGGCGGAAACCAGACGGTCCCGACCGTCCTCTTCGCCGACGGCTCGACGCTCACGAACCCTTCGCTGGCCCAGGTGAAGCAGAAGATCAGCGCGTAACCGGACGCCGACTCAGGCTTGCACGAGGTGGTCCCTGACTTCGGTCAGGGGCCACCTTTTTTCTGCGGTTCCCCTGCTTCTACGTTCGTGCCGCCGCTCTGCTGCCGTTCGTCCCGCCGGACCTCTCCCCACGGCATGGCCGGGTCCTCGAACCGGACGCGGTGGACGACGGCGACGGCGCTGGACGAAGTCGTATCCGCCCTCGTTCAGCGCCGTGTCGCCGAGGTAGTCCGCCTCCAGGAAGGTACGGGTCGGCCGTTATCGGGCTGTGGTCAGACGAAGCTCCGGGTGGGCAGCGGCTTGCCGTACCAGAGCTCGATCAGCCGGGCCGCGATCGAGATGCCGTACGGAGGCAGGACCTCCTCGGTCTCGAACGCGGCGCGCAGCTCTTCGCGGGAGAACCAGCGGGCCTCGCTGATCTCGTCGCCGTCGACGTTGATGTCGGTCGAGGTGGCGCGGGCCATGAAGCCCAGCATGAGGCTGGACGGGAACGGCCAGGGCTGGCTGGCGACGTACTCGACCTGGCCGACGGTGATGCCCGCCTCCTCGTAGACCTCGCGGCGCACCGCCTGCTCGATGGACTCGCCGGGCTCGACGAAGCCCGCGAGCGTCGAGAAGCGGCCCTCCGGCCAGTGGACCTGGCGGCCCAGCAGGATGCGGTCGTCCTCGTCGGTCACGGCCATGATCACGGCGGGGTCGGTGCGCGGGTAGTGCTCGGCGCCGCAGGCCGGGCAGCGGCGGATGTGGCCGGCCGCGGCGATGACCGTGCGCTCGCCGCAGCGCGAGCAGAAGCGGTGGGTGCGCTGCCAGTTCTCCAGGCCGACCGCGTGCACCATCAGACCCGCGTCGCGCGGCGACAGCAGCAGGCCGGCCTCGCGCAGGCCCGCCGGGCGGGCGGACTGGTCGATGCGACCGGGCAGGGCGTCCTTCTGGAGCGCGAAGTATCTGATGCCGTCCGCGTCGGTGCCCAGGAAGTAGCGGTGCGCCTCGGTGAGCGGGGCCTCGAAGGAGGGCGTCATGACGAGTTCGGTCCGGCCGTCCGACGTCTCGTCGATGAGGACCTGGCCGCCGGAGACCACGAAGCAGCGGGTCGTGGGGTGGCTCCATGCCGCCGCGAGCCAGGCCTCGTCGAGCCGGTGGTGGGCGGCGCGGTCGATGCCGCTCGGGGCGGTGAGCGAGATGGGTCGGTCGGCGGTGTGGTCGGTCCAGGTGGTCACGGGTGCTTCCAACTCCCCCAGTACAACGGTTCGTTTCGGCGGGCGGTTCAGCAGGAGGTAGGGCGGGAGGGGACCGGGCCCGGCACGTGTGCGGCATGCGGGGCGGTCACTCCAGTGTGCCCCGCGCGCGATGCCGCTCCGGACGGCCCGGATTCGTCAGGGCGCATGGCGCCAGTTCTCCGCGAGGTCGCCCCACAGGTACGCGCTGGTCTCGACGCCCTTGAGGAGGAGGTCGAGCTCGACCTTCTCGTTCGGGGCGTGCCAGCCGTCGGAGGGGACGGAGATGCCCAGGAAGAGGACGGGCGCGCCGAGGAGCTCCTGGAGATCGGCGGCCGGTCCGGATCCACCCTCGCGGGTGAAGCGGACAGGTCCCTCGAAGGCGCGGCCCATGGCGCGGGCGACCGACTGGAGCGCGGGGTGGTCGAGCGGGGTCAGGCACGGGCGCGTGGCCGAGCCGAACGTGATCTCCTGACGGATCCCTGCGGGCACCTGTTCGGCGGCCCAGGAGCGGACGGCCTTCTCGATGTGGTCGGGGTCCTGTCCGGCGACCAGCCGGAAGGAGAGCTTCACCATCGCCGACGACGGGATGATCGTCTTGCTGCCGGCGCCCTGGTAGCCGCCGCCGATGCCGTTGACCTCGGCGGTGGGGCGGGCCCAGACGCGCTCCAGGGTGGTGTGTCCGGCCTCGCCGTGGGTGGCGCGGGACTTGGCGGTGCGCAGCCACTGCCGCTCGTCGAAGGGCAGCTCGGCGAAGAGCTCGCGCTCGCGGTCGGTGAGCTCGACGATGCCGTCGTAGAAGCCGGGGATCGCCACGCGCGTGTGCTCGTCGTGCAGGGCGGCGACGAGGCGGGCGACGGCGGTCGCGGGGTTGGGCACGGCGCCGCCGAACGAGCCGGAGTGGATGTCCTGGTCCGGGCCGTACAGCCGGATCTCGCACTCGGCGAGGCCGCGCATGCCGGTGCACACCGTGGGGGTGTCCTCGGACCACATGCCGGTGTCGGAGACGATCACGGCGTCGGCGGTCAGCCGGGCGGCGCGCTCTTCGACGAGGGCCCTGAAGTGCGGGGAGCCGGACTCCTCCTCGCCCTCGATGAGCAGCTTCAGGTGGACGGCCGGGGCGCCGCGGCCGGTGGCGGCGAGGTGGGCGCGGACGCCGAGTGTGTGGAAGAACACCTGACCCTTGTCGTCGGCCGCCCCGCGCGCGTAGAGGCGGTTTCCGCGGACGACTGGCTCGAAGGGCTCGCTGTCCCAGCCGTCCTCGAGGGCGGCGGGCTGGACGTCGTGGTGGCCGTAGACGAGGACGGTGGGGGCCTCGGGGTCGTCGGCGGGCCACTCGGCGAAGACGGCGGGGGCGCCCGGGGTCTCCCAGACCTCGGTGGTCGGGAAGCCGGTCTCCCGGAGTTTGGCGGCGAGCCAGTCGGCGCTGCGCCGCACGTCGGGCGCGTGGTCGGGCTGGGCGGACACCGAGGGGATGCGCAGCCATGCGGCGAGGTCGTCGAGGAAGGCGGCGCGGTGCTGCTCGATGTACGCGCGGACGGCGCTGTCCGGGGTCTGGCTCATGGTCACGAGCCTATCGGCCCGCGCCGACATCCTCGTCGGGCGTTCGTCACACTCCGCTTCCCCGGGGTATCAGGTAAGGCCCCGTGTCATGGGTCGCACGAGTGCCCCGGTCACCCCGGTCCCGCTTCCCCTTCTCCGGTGAGCAGTCTCTCCAGGGCCGGCCGGTCGGGCAGGTCGACGGGCCGTACGACCTCGCCGCTGCGGACGTACAGGAAGGCGGCCGTGACCGACTCCGGGGGCACGCCCTGCTGCTCGGCCCAGCCGAGCCGGTAGATCGCGAGCTGGAGCGGGTCGGCGGCGCGACCGTGACTGGTCTTCCAGTCGAGGATCTCGTACGTCGCCGCTTCTCCGTCGCCGTTCTTGTAGACGGCGTCGATACGGCCCCGTACGACGCGGCCGGCGAGGGCGAGCTGGAAGGGGACCTCGACGCGGTAGGGCGTGCGGCGCGCGTACTCGGTGCGTTCGAAGGCCTCCTTCAGGGCGTCGAGGTCACGCTCGTCGGCGATCTCGGCCTCGCTGCCGGGCAGCTCGTCCGGCTCCAGCATGGGGAGCGTCAGCGCTTCGAAGCGGGTCTCCACCCAGGCGTGGAACCGGGTGCCTCGACGTGCGGCGGGTTGCGGAGGGCGCGGCAGGGGGCGCGCGAGTTCCTGCGCCAGCCCGTCCGGGTCGGCGGCGAGGCGCAGCAGCTGGGTGGCGGTGAGCGAGGTCGGCAGGGGTACGTCCGTGACGCTCTGCCGGGCGCGCAGGAGCTCTCCGGTGAGCGCGTCGAGGTCACGGTCCCAGGAGGCGATGGTGCGGGCCTCCTCGGGCGTCAGGGGCTCGCGCTCCGGATCGGTGGGGTGCGGGCGGGCGTGGGCGCGCGCGGTCGGGGCGGCCGCCTGGTGCGGGACGGTCGGGCGGTCGGTGCTCCAGGAGTCCCAGTCGTCGGGGCCCTCGTCGGGGAAGGCCTCGTCCTCGTCGCGGGCCGGGCCGAAGAACGGGTCGTCGTCCCCGGGGAGAGCCTCGTCCTCGTCCGGCGGCGGGGGCCAGTCCGGGTCGTCGAAGGTGTCGGGGTCATGGCCGGCCGCCGGGTGGCCGGCCTCGTGGGAGGCGAGGGCGTCCAGGTGGGCGAGGACGGTCTCGGCGGCCGCGCGGCGGCGGGCCAGGCCGGCCGTGTCCAGGGGCAGCGGCCAGGCCTGTTCGGCGGACGCCTGGTGCAGGGCCGGGTTCTCCTCGTCCTCCTCGGGCTCGTCCGCCCACGCCTCGATCTCGCCGTACCCGGCGGCGCAGTGGTCGTGCAGGGCCAGCAGGAAGTCGGACGGTCCGCGGGGCTTCTTCTGAGCGGGGCCCCACCAGTGGCCGGAGCCGAGGAGCAGGGAGCGGGGGCGGGTGAAGGTGACGTAGCCGAGGCGGAGTTCCTCGGTGTGCTGGTGCTCCTTCATGGCCTCGTGGAAGGCCTTCATGCCGCGGGAGTCCCAGGCCTCGATGTCGGGCAGGGTGGCGGCGTCGCCGCGCAGGGCGTGCGGCAGGACCTTGGCCTGGGAGGTCCACTTCTCGCGGCCCTGGGTGCTCGGAAAGGTGCCGGTGACCAGGCCGGGGACGGCGACGACGTCCCATTCCAGGCCCTTGGACTTGTGCGCGGTGAGCACCTTGACGGTGTTCTCGCCGCCGGGGAGGGCGTTGTCGAGGCCCTTCTCGTACTGGGCGGCGGTGCGCAGGAAGCCGAGGAAGGCCAGCAGGGTGGCCTCGCCGTCGTTCGCGGCGAAGGAGGCGGCGATGTCCAGGAAGTTCGACAGGGTCTCGCGGCGGCGGGCGGCCAGGGCGTGCGGGGACGCCGACAGCTCCACCTCCAGGCCGGTGACGGCGAGGACGCGGTGCAGGACGTCCATCAGTGGGTCGGCCAGCGAACGGCGCAGCTCGCGCAGTTCGGTGGCCAGACGGGCGAAGCGCACGCGCGCGTCCGGGGAGAACGGCAGTCCGTCGTCTACGTCGCCCTCGGTGCCGCCCAGCGGCGTCTCCAGGAACGTGTCGAGGGCGTCCGCGAGCGAGATCACCTCGGACGGGTCGACGCCCTCCACCGCTTCGGCGAGCCGCCGGTCGGGGTCGTCGTCGGCGCCCACGCGCGCGTGGGCCACGAGCAGCCGGGCGCGCCGGCCCAGCAGGGCGAGGTCGCGCGGGCCGATGCGCCAGCGCGGGCCGGTCAGCAGGCGCACCAGGGACGCGTTGGCGCCCGGGTCCTGGAGGACCTCGCAGACGGCGACGAGGTCGGCGACCTCGGGCAGGTGCAGCAGCCCGGAGAGCCCGACCACCTCGACGGGGATGTCCCGCGCGACGAGGGCGCCCTGGATCTCGGCGAAGTCGGTGGCCGTACGGCACAGGACGGCGATCTCAGCGGGTGCCTTCCCGGTGCGCACGAGGTGGGCGACGGAGTCGGCGATCCAGTCGATCTCCTCGGCATGGGTGCTCAGCAGGGCGCAGCGGACCGTGCCGTCGCGTTCGGCGCCGGGGGCCGGGCGGAGGGCCTCCACGCCCGCGTGCATGGCGCGCAGCGGTTCGGCGAGGCCGTTGGCGAGGTCGAGGAGGCGGCCGCCGCTGCGGCGGTTCTCGCTGAGGGCCTGGCGGGTGGCGGGGCGGCCGTCGGCGTGCGCGAAGTGCTCGGGGAAGTCGTCGAGGTTGGCGACGGAGGCGCCGCGCCAGCCGTAGATCGCCTGGCAGGGGTCGCCGACGGCGGTCACCGGGTGGCCCGTGCCGGCGCCGAACAGGCCGGCCAGCAGGACGCGCTGGGCCACGGAGGTGTCCTGGTACTCGTCGAGGAGCACGACGCGGAACTCGTCGCGCAGGACGCGGCCGACTTCGGCGATGCCGGCGAGGGCCGCGGACAGGGCGATCTGGTCGCCGAAGTCGAGCAGGTCGCGCTCGCGCTTGGCGGAGCGGTAGCGCAGGACGAGCTCGGCGAGTTCGCGGCGGGCGGCGGCCGTCTCGGGGATCTTGCGCAGGTCGGCGTTGGTGAGTCTGGTGCCGTCCAGGGTGCGCAGCAGGCCGACGTCCCAGGCGCGCAGGTCCTCGGGGCGTACGAGGTGTTCGGCGAGCTCGGAGTCGAGGGTGAGCAGGTCGCTGACCAGGTCGGCGAAGGAGCGGGTCAGGGCCGGGTACGGGCCGGGGGCCTCGCGCAGCACGCGCGCGGCGAGCTGGTAGCGGGTGGCGTCGGCGAGCAGCCGGGACGTCGGCTCCAGGCCGAGGCGGAGGCCGTGGTCGGTCAGGAGGCGGCCGGCGAAGGCGTGGTACGTGGAGATCACCGGCTCGCCCGGCGGGTTGTCCGGGTCGATGACGTCGGGGTCGGTGACGCCGGCCTTGATCAGGGCCTTGCGGACGCGTTCGGCAAGTTCGCCCGCGGCCTTGTTGGTGAAGGTCAGTCCAAGGACCTGTTCGGGGGCGACCTGTCCGGTGCCGACCAGCCACACCACGCGGGCCGCCATCACCGTGGTCTTGCCCGATCCGGCTCCGGCCACGATCACCTGCGGGGCGGGCGGTGCGGTGATGCAGGCCGTCTGCTCCGAGGTGAAGGGGATGCCGAGGAGCTCCTTGAGCTGCTCGGGGTCGGTGATACGGGCGGGCATGTCGCAGAGGCTAGCGGCGGGCACTGACAGTGGCGGCCAGATTGCCCGTCGGGCGGGAGGAAGCACAGGTCAGCGCCTGTGGTGCGATGCGTCACGCGCGTCACTCGACCACGTGGCGCCCCTCCGGCCGCGCGCTGCACGACGCCCGGAACGCGCAGTGCGCGCAGTGCTGGCCCGCGGTCGGCGTGAACCGCTCGTCGAGGACCTTCCCGGCGGCGGTGGCCAGCAACTCGCCGGCCCACTCCCCCTCCAGCGGCTGCTGCGCCTGCACCTTGGGCAGGGTCTCGCCGCCGTTCCGCTGGGCGGCGCCCTGCCTGAGGTGCACCAGTTCGGCACCGCCCGCCTCGGGGCGTACGCCGTCGAAGGCGTCGTCGACGGCGCCTTCGCGGACGGCGAGCTGGTAGACGGCGAGCTGGGGGTGGCGGGCCACCTCGGCGGCACTGGGTGCCTGCTTGCCGGTCTTGAAGTCGACGACGTACGCGCGTCCCTCGCCGTCCGCCTCGACACGGTCCAGCTGGCCGCGGATGCGCACTTCGTAGTCGCCCGCTTCGAGGGTGACGTCGAAGTCGTGCTCGCTGGCCACCGGTGTGCGCCCGGTGCGCTCCAGGACATGCCACTTCAGGAACCGTTCGAGCGCCACGCGCGCGTTCTGCTTCTCCTGCGTCGACTTCCAGGGCGCGTCGAAGGCGAGCGCGTTCCACACCGACTCCAGGCGCTCCATGAGGACGGCGAGGTCGGCGGGGGTACGGCCGGAGGCCACCTCGTCGGCGAGGACGTGCACGACGTTGCCGAAGCCCTGGGCGGTGGTGGCGGGCGCGTCGGCCTTCACCTCGCGGCCCAGGAACCACTGCAGGGAGCAGGTGTTGGCGAGCTGGTCCAGGGCGCTGCCGGACAGCACGACGGGCTGGTCGCGGTTGCGCAGCGGCACCTTGCTCTCGGTCGGCTCGAACATGCCCCACCAGCGGTAGGGGTGCGCCGAGGGGACCAGCGGGCGGCCGTCCTCGTCGGCGAGCGCGGCGAGCCGGGCCAGCCGGCGGGCGGCGGCTTCCCGCAGGGTGCCGGACACGCGCGGGTCGACGGTGGTGGCGCGCAGTTCGGCGACGAGCGCGGCCACGGACAGCGGGCGACGCGGGCGGCCCGTGACGTCCTGGGCCTCGACACCGAGTTCCGTGAGGAACCGGGAGGGCTGGTCGCCGTCGTCGGCGGGTGCCTTCACCGCGGTGACGACGAGGCGTTCACGCGCGCGCGTGGCGGCGACGTAGAACAGGCGGCGCTCCTCGGCCAGCAGCGCGCCCGGGGTGAGCGGTTCGGCGAGGCCGTCGCGGCCGATGCGGTCGGCCTCCAGCAGGGAGCCGCGGCGGCGCAGGTCCGGCCACAGCCCCTCCTGGACGCCGGCGACGACGACCAGGCGCCACTGAAGGCCCTTGGCGCGGTGCGCGGTCATCAGACGGACGGCGTCGGGGCGTACGGCACGCCGGGTGAGCGTGTCGGCGGCGATGTCCTCGGCCTCGATCTCCTCCAGGAAGTTCAGGGCGCCCCGGCCGCCGGTGCGCTCCTCCGCGCGCGCGGCTGTCGCGAACAGCGCGCACACGGCGTCCAGGTCGCGGTCGGCGTTGCGGCCGGCCGCGCCGCCGCGCCGGGCGGCCCGCTCCAGACGCCCGGGCCACGGTGTGCCCTCCCACAGGTCCCACAGCGCCTCCTCGGCGGTGCCGCCGCCGGCCAGGCACTGCCGGGCCTTCCTGAGCAGCGCGCCGAGGCGCTGGGCTCCCCGGGCGTACACCGGGTCGTGCGCGACCAGGCGTTCCGGCTCGGCGAGGGCCCGCGCGAGCAGCTCGTCCGAGGGCGGCGGCACCGGGTTGCCGCCCGCCCGCTCCTCCTCGCGCAACGCCCGCCCGAGACGGCGCAGGTCAGCCGTGTCCATGCCGGCGAGCGGAGAGGCGAGCAGCGTCAGGGCGGTCTCGGTGTCGAGCCAGCAGACGTCTTCGGGCCGATCCGCGAGGTCCTGGCCCCGGTCCACCGACCCCTGAGGCAAGTCCGCGACGCCCTGAGGCCGGCCCGCGGCGTCCCCGGACCTATCCGCCGCACCCTGAGACCGATCCGCGGCATCCCCGGACGGTTCCACGGCGCCCTCCTCAGAGAGCCCCGCGGTCTGCTCCGCACGCCCCTCCTGCTGCTCCGCAAGGGCATCCGCGTCACCCCGCACACCCGCTGCGGACACCGTCGCGGCCTCCGCCATGGCCACCGCCCTGAGTGCCGTCAGCAGGGGTGCCACCGCCGGCTCGTGGCGCAGGGGGAGGTCGTCGCCGTCGATGTCCAGGGGAACCCCGGCCGCCGTGAGGGCGCGGCGGACCGTCGGGATGGAGCGGGAGCCGGCGCGCACCAGGACGGCCATGTCGCTCCAGGCGACCCCGTCCTCCAGGTGCGCTCTGCGCAGGATGTCGGCGATGTTGTCCAATTCCGTACCGGACGTCGGGTACGTGTAGACCTCGACTCGGCCGCCGTCCCCTACCGGGGCGAGCTCGCGATGGGCGCGGACCTTGTCGGCCGGCAGGCGGGTCAGCGGCATGCGCTGGGTGAGCAGGCGGGTCGCGGCCAGCAGCCCGGAGGCGGAGCGGCGGGAGGTCCGCAGCACCTCGACGGGGGCCGGGCGGCCGTCCGCGCGCGGGAAGGCCGCCGGGAAGTCCAGGATGCCGTTCACGTCGGCGCCCCGGAACGCGTAGATCGACTGGTCGGGGTCGCCGAAGGCGGCCAGGGTGCGGCCGCCGCCGGCCAGGGCGTGCAGCAGGCGCACCTGGGCGGGGTCGGTGTCCTGGTACTCGTCGACGTACACGGCGTCGTACTGGGTGGCGAGCCGGGCCGCGACCTCGGGGCGGCGGGCCAGCAGCACGGCGCGGTGGACGAGTTCCGCGTAGTCGAGCACGCCCTGCATGTCGAGCACGTCCAGGTACTCGGCGAGGAAGGCGGCCGCGGCCCGCCAGTCGGGGCGGCCTGTACGGCGCGCGAAGGCGTCCAGGGCGCCGGGGCCGAGGCCCAGTTCGCGGCTGCGGGCGAGGACGGCGCGGACCTCGTCGGCGAAACCGCGGGTGGTCAGGCAGGCACGCAGCTCGTCCGGCCAGCGCACGTGCTGGAGGCCGAGCCGCTCCAGTTCCGGCTGCCCCGCGAGCAGCTCACGGACGGTGACGTCCTGCTCGGGGCCGGAGAGCAGGCGCAACGGCTCCACGAACAGGTCGTTGTCCTGATGGGCGCGGACCAGCGCGTAGCAGTACGAGTGGAAGGTGGTCGCCCGGGGCGCGCGGGCCGCCCCCATGCGCAGGGCCATGCGGTCGCGCAGTTCGACGGCGGCCTTGCGGCTGAACGTCAGGACGAGGATCCTCGCTGGGTCCCCACCCCGCGCGATCCGTGCCGCCACGGACTCGACCAGCGTGGTGGTCTTGCCGGTGCCGGGACCCGCGAGGACGAGCAGCGGTCCGGCCCGGTGGTCAACCACGGCGCGCTGCGCCGCGTCCAGACGAGGGGGATCCTGCTCGGTCGGCGGGGTACGCACCAGTCGGTAAGCGCCACGGTTCCCCTGTCGCACCTGGGGGTGCGACAGGCGCCTGGTGGAGGAAGAGGAGCTCACGTGGTTCGCCGGTCCTGGTGTCTGTGCTGGTTTGCAGGCCGCCGCGCGTGCGGGGCGGTGGCCGCGGGGTGAGAGGGACACGTGCAGCCGACGCTACGCCGGGCATCGGGACGGAAGCGGGGCTTCCGCTTCTTCCCTCCCGGCTCGCGCGACACGCGCACCCCACGCCTCACGAACGTACGGCATGCCACGGGCGTCCCCCGTGTCCCTCGTACGGGCCACAGGTTCCCCCCGAGGGCGTCCGATGGCGGAAGCTGTCAGGTGTGACCGTCCGCGTCCTCGCCGCCGTCCCACCGCGCCCGCTTCATGTCGAGCCGCGGCAGGTGGCCCTCGGCGGCCCTGCTCGCCTCCTTCAGCGGGGTGCCCTCCGCGCGATAGTGATCGAGCGCCCGCAGCTCGTGCCCCGGGAGCAGGGCCCCGTCGGAGCGCACGACGCGCCACCACGGAACGGCTCCCCCGTAGAGAGCCATCACCCGGCCGACCTGGCGGGGACCGCCCGCTTCCAGCCATTCGGCCACGTCGCCGTACGTCATGACGCGCCCCGGAGGAATCCGCTCAGCGACATCGAGGACCCGCTCCGCGTACTCCGGCAGCGCGTCCTCCGCCCGGGCCCCGGGAAGGCTCTCCTCGCTCATTCGTCCCATCCTGCCCCACCGCACCGACAACGTGACGCGATCGGTACCGAGCGCATCCCTCGCCCCGAAGCGGCAGGTCCGGCAGACTGTGCGCCCCCGCATTTGCACCCTGACGCCCCCGTGTGTCGGTGGAGCATGCCACCATCGTGCGGGCGGTGACTGGTGATACGAGATCAAGAAGAGACGATGAAGCAGCAGGGCGTGCACCCCGAAGGCGCGGAGGGCACCTCTGACGATCCGTCGCGCCCGGACCCCGCCGACACTCCGAAGAAGGGCCCTGACCAGGACGTACGCGGGGAAGTACGCGCGGACGACGGGGACTGCCCGGACGACGCGCACATCGACGAGGTCGAGGGCGACGAACCGCTGCTCCCCGCGCGCGTGCACCGTCCCTCCGACCTCATGCGGCTCCTGGTGGGTGTGCTCGCCATCGCCGTCCTGCTCGCGATCGCCGCGTTCGCGCACGGAACGACCTCGGGGCTCGAACAGGACATCAACAAGGGCACCGGTCAGGCACCCGACCTGCTGATCAAGATCGCGGGGCTGGCGTCCAGCATCGCGATCCTGCTGGTGCCGGTCGCGTTCGCGATCGAGCGGCTGATCAAACGGGACGGGTTGCGCATCGCCGACGGCGTGCTCGCGGCGGTCCTCGCGCACGGAGTGACCCTCGCCACCGACCTGTGGGTCGCCAGGGCCGCCCCCGACTCGATCCAGGAGGCGCTCACCCAGCCCTCCCCCGGTGACATCCACGCCCTGACCGACCCGGTGCACGGCTACCTCGCGCCGGTCATCGCGTACATGACGGCGGTCGGCATGTCCCGGCGGCCACGCTGGCGTGCCGTGCTGTGGATCGTGCTGCTGCTCGACGCCTTCTCAATGCTGGTCACCGGCTACACCACACCGTTCTCGATCATCCTTACGGTGCTGATCGGCTGGACCGTGGCCTACGGGACGCTGTACGCGGTCGGCTCCCCCAACGTCCGCCCCACGGGACAGACCCTGATGGCCGGCCTGCGGCACGTCGGCTTCCACCCCGTCGGAGCGGCCCGCGAGGAGGCCGCGGACACCGAGAACGGCGACCGCGGCCGACGCTACTTCGTCACCCTGGAGGACGGCCGGCCCCTGGACGTCACGGTGGTCGACCGGGAGCAACAGGCGCAGGGCTTCTTCTACCGCGCCTGGCGCAACCTGACCCTGCGCGGCTTCGCCACCCGCTCCAGCCTCCAGTCGCTGCGCCAGGCACTGGAGCAGGAGGCGCTGCTCGCCTACGCGGCCATTGCGGCCGGCGCCAACGCGCCCAAGCTGATCGCGACCTCCGAGCTGGGCCCCGACGCCGTCATGCTCATCTACGAGCACACCGGCGGCCGCACGCTCGACACACTGGCCGACGAGGAGATCACCGACGAGCTGCTGCGCCACACCTGGCACCAGGTGCGGGCGCTGCAGTCCCGGCGTATCGCGCACCGCAGGCTGGCGGGCGACGCGATCCTGGTGGATCGTTCCGGCAAGGTGATCCTCACCGACCTGCGCGGCGGCGAGATCGCGGCAGGTGACCTGCTGCTGCGCATGGACGTCGCCCAGCTGGTCACCACGCTCGGCCTGCGGGTGGGCGCCGAGCGGGCGGTGGCCTCGGCGGTCGGCGTCCTCGGCCCGGACGCGGTCGCGGACTGCCTTCCGATGCTCCAGCCGATCGCGCTGACCCGCTCCACGCGCGCGACGCTGCGCAAACTGGCCCGCGAACGGGCGGAGCGCGAACGCGAGGCGGTCCTGGAGGCTTCCCGGCAGGACAAACTGGCCCGCCTGGAGGCAGCCTCGGAAGACACCAGACCCGAACTCGAAAAGCCCGACAAGAAGACGGTGCGCGCCGAGCAGCGGGCCGAGAAGCGGGCCATCGACGAGGCTCTGGAAGAGGCCCGCGAGGAGGATCTGCTCACCCAGATCCGGCACGAGGTGCTGCGGATCCGGCCGCAGGCGCCCGTGGAGCCGGCCCGTCTGGAGCGGGTGCGGCCGCGCACGCTGATCAGTTTCATCGCGGGGGCCATCGGCGCCTACTACCTGTTGACGCAGCTCACCCACATCGAGTTCGGCACCCTCTTCGCGCAGGCCCAGTGGGGCTGGGTGGCCGCCGCGGTGCTGTTCTCGGCGCTCAGCTACGTCGCCGCGGCCATGGCCCTGCTCGGCTTCGTGCCGGAGCGGGTCCCGTTCGTGCGAACCGTGGCGGCGCAGGTCGCCGGGTCCTTCGTGAAGATCGTGGCACCGGCCGCGGTCGGCGGTGTCGCCCTGAACACCCGGTTCCTGCAGCGCGCGGGCGTACGGCCCGGGCTCGCGGTGGCCAGTGTCGGCGCCTCGCAGCTGTTCGGGCTCGGCTGCCACATCCTGATGCTGCTGTCCTTCGGCTATCTGACCGGCACCGAGAAGACCCCGTCGCTGTCGCCGTCCCGGACGGTCATCGCGGGTCTGCTGACGGTGGCGGTTCTGGTGCTCGTGGTGACGTCGGTGCCGTTCCTGCGGAAATTCGTCGTCACGCGCGTGAAGACGCTGTTCGCGGGTGTCGTGCCGCGCATGCTCGACGTGCTGCAGCGGCCCCAGAAGCTGGTCACCGGCATCGGCGGCATGCTGCTGCTGACCGCCTGCTTCGTGATGTGCCTGGACGCGTCGATCCGGGCGTTCGGCGACAGCTCGACCTCGCTCAGCATCGCCAGCGTCGCCGTCGTCTTCCTCGCCGGAAACGCGCTCGGCTCCGCGGCGCCGACCCCGGGCGGCGTCGGCGCGGTCGAGGCGACCCTGACGGTCGGCCTGATCGCCGTCGGCCTCCCCAAGGAGGTCGCCGCCCCCGCCGTCCTGCTGTTCCGGCTGCTGACCCTGTGGCTGCCGGTGCTGCCCGGCTGGCTGGCGTTCAACCACCTGTCACGCAAGGGCGCTCTCTAGACGCAGGGCGACCTGACCTGCGAGGGCGCCCCGTGGGCACCGGCCGGGGCGTACCTCTTACGGCCCGCGCCCCGAGCGCTCCGGCGGCCACGGATCCAGGATGGACGTATGCACCCCTCCCGGATCCTCGTCGCCCTCTCCGCAGCCGTCCTGCTGCCTGCCCTGCTCGCGGGCTGCGGCGGCGACTCCGCGAACCGGGATCTGACGGCACAGAAACTTCAATGGAAGGACTGCCCCGCCCCCTCCGAGGCGGAGGGCGGCGGCAGCGCCCCGTCACCGCTGCCGAACGGCGGCACCTGGCAGTGCGCCACCATGAAGGCGCCCCTCGACTGGAACGATCCCAAGGGCCCCACCATCGACCTCGCGCTGATCCGGGCCAAGGCCAGCGGCGACCCGAGCAAGCGGATCGGCTCGCTGATCTTCAACTTCGGCGGCCCCGGCGGTTCCGGCGTCACCACCCTGCCCGCCTTCGGCGAGGACTACGCGAAACTGCGCACCCGCTACGACCTGGTGAGCTTCGACCCGCGCGGTGTCGGCCGCAGCGCCCCCGTCGAGTGCGAGGACGACGCCCAGCTCGACGAATTCTTCCAGCAGGACGCGACGCCCGACGACGCGGCCGAGCGCGCCCAGCTCGTCAACCGCACCAAGCAGTTCAACGGGGCCTGCGAAAAGCGCTCCAAGAAGGTCCTGCCGCATGTCCGCACCACAGACGCCGCCCGTGACATGGACCTGATGCGCCAGGTCCTCGGCGACAAGAAGCTCCACTACTTCGGCATCTCCTACGGCACCGAACTCGGCGGTGTCTACGCCCACCTGTTCCCCAAGCACGTGGGCAGGGCCGTCTTCGACGGGGTCGTCGACCCCACGCAGAACCCCGAACAGGGCTCCCTCGGGCAGGCCAAGGGCTTCCAGCTGGCGCTCGACAACTTCGCCCAGGACTGCGTGTCGAAGGCGACCGAGTGCCCGATCGGCGACACCGCCCAGGACGTCAAGGACCGGATCGCCAAGCTGCTCAACGACCTTGAGAAGAAGCCGATCCCGGGCGTCTTCCCGCGCGAGCTGACCCAGACCGCCGCGACGAACGGCATCGCGCAGTCCCTGTACTCCAAGGACTTCTGGGAGTACCTCACCGAGGGACTGGAGGAGGCGTACGACGGTGACGGCAGGATCCTGCTGCTGCTGTCCGACTCGATGAACGGGCGCAACGAGAACGGCGAGTACAGCAACATCACCGCGGCCAACGTCGCCATCAACTGCGCCGACGACAAACCGCGGTACACCGCCGACTACGTTCAGGAGAGGCTGCCGGTGTTCCGCGCCGCGTCCCCGCTGTTCGGGGACTTCCTGGCCTGGGGCATGATCAGCTGCACCAACTGGGCGGTGCCGGGCGCCGCCTACCATCCCGACGTGAGTGCGCCGGGATCGGCGCCGATCCTCGTCGTGGGCAACACCGGCGACCCGGCGACGCCGTACGAGGGCGCGCGGAAAATGGTGGAGGCGCTGGGCAAGGGCGTCGGTGTGCAGCTGACCTACAAGGGACAGGGGCACGGGGCCTACGACAGCAAGAACAAGTGCGTGCAGGACGCGGTGAACGGCTACCTGCTGGACGGGAAGGTGCCTCGGGCCGGCACGGTCTGCGCCTGACGCACGCGCTCTCCTCACATACACTCCAGGAAAACCGCAGGTCAGACGGTTATCCACAGGCCGGAGCGGGCTTCGCTTGATCCGCCTACGATGGCCTGACCGCTCCCCGCTGCTCGATGCGGAGAGCTCTTGAGGGGGTGCACATGTCGCGTTTTCCACGCTGGGCGGCCACGGTCGCCGCGGCCGCGCTGGTGGCCGGTTGCAGCAGCGGATCCTCGGACGAGGGCGGAAGCAAGGGACGGTCCGGCCCGCCGTCGGGGTCGCCGGCCACCACGGCAGCAGCCGACCTGCCCGCCTCGCTGACGGGGCAGAAGCCTGACTGGGGCCGCTGCAAGGCCACCGGGGACTCGTCCGCGCCCGGCGCCGACTGGCAGTGCGCCACCCTCAAGGTGCCGCTGGACTGGGCGAAGCCGGACGGCTCGACGATCGGCCTCGCGCTGATCCGGGCCAAGTCCAGTGGCGACGCCGACCAGCGGATCGGTTCGCTGCTGTTCAACTTCGGCGGACCGGGCGGCTCGGGCGTCTCGATGATGCCGTACTACGCGGCCACGGCCTCCAAGCTCCGCGAGCGGTACGACCTGGTGAGCTGGGACCCGCGCGGGGTCGGGGAGAGCGAGGGCATCCGCTGCCGCGGCGACCGCCAGATCCAGTCCGCCGAGACGGTGGACGCCACCCCTGACACCCCGGCCGAGGAAAAGGCCTACTTCCAGGACGCCGCCGACTTCGGCAAGGGCTGCCAGAAGGCCGCCCGGAAGCTGATCGCGCACGTGTCGACGACCGACACCGCCCGGGACATGGACCTGATGCGCCAGGTCCTCGGCGACGAGAAGATGCACTACTTCGGCATCTCGTACGGCACCGAACTCGGCGGTGTGTACGCCCACCTGTTCCCGAAGAACGTGGGGCGGCTCATCCTCGACGCGGTGGTCGACCCGAGCGCGGACGCGATGGGCCACGCCGAGAACCAGGCGCGGGGCTTCCAGCGGGCCCTGGACGACTACCTGAAGTCCACCGGCCAGGACCCGAAGCAGGGGGCGCAGAAGATCGCGGACCTGCTGAAGCGGATCGACGCCAAGCCGCTGCCGACCTCCTCCGGGCGCAAGCTCACGCAGACGCTCGCGGTCACCGGCATCGTCCTGCCGCTGTACAGCGAGGCCAGCTGGCCGACGCTGACCAACGCCCTGAAGTCGGCGGAGCGGGGCGACGGTTCGCAGTTGCTCTCGCTCGCCGACAACTACAACGAGCGGGACTCCTCCGGCCACTACGGCACGACGACCCACGCCCAACGGGTCATATCGTGCCTGGACGACAAGCAGCGGCCGACGCTGGAGGAGACGAAGAAGCGGCTGCCGGAGTTCGAGAAGATCTCGCCGGTGTTCGGCGACTTCCTGGGCTGGGACACGGCCGGCTGGTGCCACGACTGGCCGGTAGCCGGGCAGTACGACAGCCCGGAGGTCGGCGCGCCGGGCGCGGCGCCGATCCTGCTGGTCGGCAACACCGGCGACCCGGCGACCCCCTACGAGGGCGCCCGCAGGATGGCCGACGAACTGGGCAACGGTGTCGGTGTGGAGCTCACCTGGAAGGGCGAGGGACACGGCGCCTACGGCAACGGGAGCGACTGCGTGGACTCGACAGTGAACGCGTACCTGCTCAAGGGCACGGTGCCGAAGGACGGCAAGGTCTGCTCGTAGCGTCGGCGCCGGGCGCGGCGCCCCGGACACCGGAAAGGGGCCCGGCACTCGTGGTGCCGAGCCCCTCCGGGACCAGGGAAGGCGCGGGCCTGAAAGGCGCGGGCCTAGTAGACCGGCTTGTCCGGCTCGATCTGGTTGACCCAGCCGATCACGCCGCCGCCGACGTGCACGGCGTCCGCGAAGCCCGCGGACTTCAGCACGGCGAGGACCTCGGCGCTGCGGACACCCGTCTTGCAGTGCAGGACGATCTTCTTGTCCTGCGGGAGGGTCGCCAGGGCGGTGCCCATGAGGAACTCGTTCTTGGGGATCAGCTTGGCGCCGGGGATCGAGACGATCTCGTACTCGTTGATCTCGCGGACGTCGATGATCTCGATGTTCTCGCCGTCGTCGATCCACTCCTTGAGCTGCTTCGGAGTGATCGTCGAGCCGAGCGCCGCCTCCTGGGCCTCCTCGGACACGACGCCGCAGAAGGCCTCGTAGTCGATGAGCTCGGTGACGGTCGGGTTCTCGCCGCAGACCGCGCAGTTGGGGTCCTTGCGGACCTTGACCTGGCGGTACTGCATCTCCAGGGCGTCGTAGATCATCAGTCGGCCGACCAGGGGCTCACCGGTGCCGGTGAGGACCTTGATGGCCTCGGTGACCTGGATGGAGCCGATGGAGGCGCACAGCACGCCGAGCACACCGCCCTCGGCGCAGGACGGAACCATGCCGGGCGGCGGGGGCTCCGGGTACAGGCAGCGGTAGCAGGGACCGTGCTCGGACCAGAAGACCGAGGCCTGGCCGTCGAAGCGGTAGATCGAGCCCCACACGTACGGCTTGTTCAGCAGCACGCAGGCGTCGTTGACCAGGTAGCGGGTCGCGAAGTTGTCCGTGCCGTCGACGATCAGGTCGTACTGGCTGAAGATGTCCATCACGTTGTCGGCTTCGAGCCGCTCCTCGTGAAGGATCACGTTCACGTACGGGTTGATGCCCTTGACGGAGTCACGGGCGGACTCGGCCTTGGAGCGGCCGATGTCCGACTGGCTGTGGATGATCTGGCGCTGCAGGTTCGACTCGTCGACCTCGTCGAACTCCACGATGCCGAGCGTGCCGACGCCCGCGGCGGCCAGGTACATCAGCGCCGGCGAGCCCAGGCCGCCGGCGCCCACACACAGCACCTTGGCGTTCTTCAGCCGCTTCTGCCCGTCCATCCCGACGTCGGGGATGATCAGGTGGCGGGAGTACCTGCGGACCTCGTCTACGGTGAGCTCGGAAGCCGGCTCGACCAGGGGTGGCAGCGACACGGGGACTCCGTTGGTCGGTCAATCACTACGGTTGTTCTCGCTGTAACACTGCCATGGGCTTCTTCATTCCGAGACACCTGTTCCGATCCGCGAGACAATTTCGTCCCAGTAGCCGGGCATGGTCTCCCACGGGTCGGCGCGGCCGCCCTGGTCGGTGCGGTCCGTGAAGTAGATCGTCGCCGCGCCCTGCCAGCGGGCGATGCGCAGCGCCTCGTCGAGGTGGCCGCGGGGCACGCTGTGCACGCAGTGGCAGAAGCGGTCGGGCGGATAGTCGGCGGTCCACTCGGCGACCTGCGACCAGCGGTAGTCCGACCAGGAGCCGGAGAAGGTCACCAGTTGGTCGGCGTTCTCGGCGTAGCCCGGGTGGGGATGGGTGCCGTGGCCGAGGACGATGTGGGGATCGTCACCGCTCGCGCGGAGCGCGGTGACGGTGCGGCGGACGTCGGGGAGCGCGGTGCGCTCGGTCGGGCAGCGGTCGAGGAGGAAGCCGTCGACCCGGTACCAGTCGCGATAGCGGTGCGCGTCGCCGAGCAGGTCGGCGCGGGCACGGGCGCCGAAGGTGGTGTCCAGGTGGCCGAGGACGCGGACGCCCGCGGTGCGCAGCCGGGCCACCGCCGCCAGGCAGTGCGGATCGGGGCGAGTGCCGGGGCCGCCCGCGACGTTGAGGACGACCCAGTGCAGGGGCGTGCCCGGCCGGGTGAGTTCGGCCCACTCGGCCGGGGCGACGAGCGGGTGCGCATAGCCGGGGACGCCGAAGCCGGTACGGACGCCGGTGTGCGCCGTACCGACCGCGGCGCTGGTCAGATGCGGCATGCCGCCTCCATCCAGATGTCGGCCAGGGACTCTTCGAGGTTGATCCGGGGCCGCCAGCCGAGCCGGTCGCGTGCGGTGCGCACGTCGGCCTGCTGCCAGCTGCCGCAGCCGTCCGGGTACGGGTACGCGACGGGGCCCGCGTGGTCGGCTTCGGAGCGGGGGTGGCCGATGGCCATCCGCAGGGGGCCGGGCGGGCCGTCGAGTTCGTGCAGGGCGCCGCCGTACCCGGCGACCCGGGCGAGGACGGCGGCGGCGTCACGGAGGCGGACGGCGCGGCCGGAACCGATGTTGATGACGCCCTGGGCGGCGGAGAGCGAGGCGGCGTGGACGGCGCGTGCCACATCGCGGACGTCGATGAAGTCGCGCTGGGCGCCCAGCCCGCCGAGCTTGAGTTCGCCGTCGCCGGACTGCATGGCGCGGCGCATGGCCTCGGCGAGGCGGCCGAGCGGGGAGCCGGCCGGGGTGCCGGGTCCGGCGGGCGAGAAGACGCGCAGGACCACGGCGTCCAGGCCGGAGCCCAGGACCAGTTCGGTGGCGGCGAGTTTGCTGACGCCGTACGGGCCGCCGGGGCGCGGGACCGCGTCCTCGGCCGTGGAGGAGCCGGGCTGGCTCGGGCCGTACTCGGAGCTGCAGCCGACCTGCACCAGGCGGGCGCCGCAGCCGCTGCGGCGCAGGGCCTCGCAGATGGTCGCGACGGCGACGGTGTTGTGCCGGGTGAGTTCGCGGGCTCCGCCGCGGGTGGCGCCGGCGCAGTTGACGACGACGCCGGGGTGGACCGCGTCGAGGAAGCGGGTGAGCGCCCCGGGGCTGCCGGTGGCGAGGTCGAAGCGGACGTCGGCGTCGTCGCCGCGGCCGAGTGCGGTGAGCTGGACGGCCGGGTCGGCGAGCAGACGGTCGGCGACGAAGCGGCCGAGGTAGCCGTTGGCTCCGATCAGCAGGACCCTCATCGTTCGGCTCCCGGGGTGTGCGCTCCGGCTGTTCCGGTGGCTCCGGACGCTCCGGGTCGGGAGGTGGTCATCTGGTGTTCTCCTTCGAAGGGATGATGCGGTTGCCTCTGGTGGCCCGGCCGGGCACCTGCGGCGGGGGCTGATCCGTGGTCGCGCGGGCGGATGTGCCGCGCGCGGCGGTGGGTCGCGTCGGTCACCGGGCCTCTCCCGTCGCCGCGTGCGCCGACGCGCGGGTCAGCGTGCGGGCGGCGTGGCCCAGCAGGGCGAGGGCGGCCGCTCCGCAGGCGAGGGCCGGGACGCTGCCCACGCCCCAGGCGTCCACGAGCGTTTCGACGGGGGTGGACAGGAAGGCGCACCCCGGGAGGCGCCCGCCGAGGACCAGGGCCGGGGCCGCCGCCTCGGTCGCGACCGCCGCGGCGAGGGCGTGGGCGGCGGCGTGCGGGTGGTGGTGGACGGCGAGGAGGCGGGCCACCAGGAGGAGTGCGCCCAGGGTGAGGACCTCGGGGTAGGCGGCGGGCTCGTGCAGGGCCGCGCCGCACAGGGCGGCCAGGACGGTGAGCGCGCCCAGGAACAGGGTCACGGCGCCGAGCAGCAGGGGCCGTGCCGCGGCGGTGAACTCCTCCAGGCCGCGGCTCGCCGCGAGCCTGCGGCGGGCGCGGGCGGCGAAGAGGTGGGCGGTCCAGGCCGCCGGGGCGCAGGCCAGGACGAGCGCGAGGACGGGAGCCGTGGACAGGGGCCAGGATCCGTCCGGTGTGCCGGTGGGCGGGCTGTCGGGGCCGCCGTGCAGGACGGCGAGGAGGAGGCCGTCGCCGAGGAGGGCGTAGGCGAGGAGCCAGTGGACGCACGCGCGGGTGCGTGCCGCGGTCGCCCACGCGTGCGTGCCGGGCGGCGTGCTCAGCGGGCCCCGGCGAAGTGCCGTGCGCAGGGCGAGGACCACGGCGAGGACGCCGACGGCGGCCGCCAGGAGTCGTGTGCGGCCGTGGGTGAGATGCAGGGCGGCCACGACCGCCGCGCTCAGGGCTCCGGGGAGGAGGGTGAGCAGGGCCCAGTCGGCGCGGGCCCTGACAGTGGTGGCGGTCTCGGCGTGCGGGAGGCCGTCGCCGTCGCGGGGCACGCGCGCGTACATCTCCTCGGCGAGCGAGAACACGTCGCGGTGTCGGAAGCGGGCGGCGGTGCGGTCGGTGATGCCGTGCGCCTCCAGGCCCGCCGCAATCTCCAGCGGGTCGACGGCCCGCTCGCACAAATCGCGGTGACGGTGCATCAGCGCCTTCACAGGGTCGGCGGCACCCCTGCGGGCGGCGGGTCTGCGCCCCCTGCCCGCCTCGGCCCCGACTCGGCTCCCGCCCGCCGCCGCCGTCGTCGACGAGGCGACCGCACGCGGGGAGTCCCACTCGGGTACCTCGACGGGAGCGGCGCCGATCCGGTCCGCAGCACCCGAGCCGCCCATGCCGAAGCCGTCCGAGTCGCCCGTGGAGAAGCCGTCCGGCTCGCGCGCGCCGGAGCGTTCCGGCTCCGCCGCGTTGGAGCCGTACGCGTCCCGTCGGACGGAGGCGTCGGCTCCCCACGCGCCAGGGTCGTCCGCCTCCGGCTCTCCCACGTCCTCCGACCCCCGTCGGCGCCACCCCTCCGACGGGGCGTCCCAGGCGCCGGGGCTGCCGGGGGTGCCGGGACGGTCCAGTTCACCCAGGTCGCTCATCGGGCCGCCTCCGGGGCTGTGACGGGTGTGGCGCATGCCGGTGCGGTGGTGGCCCAGCCGGGTCCGCCGCGGGCGAGGACGCGGGAGGCGGGGCCGGTCCAGCGGCCGGGGATGTGGGCCTCGGCCGGGACGGCGAAGGGGCGGGGCTCGCGGGCGTCGTCGACCGCGTAGCGGACGGGGCAGTGCGCGACGATCTCCAGGTAAATGCCGTGAAATGCCGCGATGTTCTGCTCGACGGTAAACAGTTCGAGCGCTCGGGCGCGCGCGGCGGCGCCGAGACGCTCACGGCGCTCGGGAATGCGCAGCAGCGCCACGCACGCCTCGGCGAGCGCCCGTGGATTGCGCGGCGGCACGACCAGTCCCGTGCCGCCGATGACCTCCACCACCGCGCCGACGTCCGTGGACACGGTCGCGCGGCCGCAGAACATGGCCTCGACCAGGCTGATCGGGAACCCCTCGACGACGCTGGAGAGGACGATCACGGTGCCGGAGGCATAGGCGTCGGCGAGGGTCGGGCACTCCGGGCCGCCGATCTCCTCGAAGGACACCGGGTTGTCGCCGACGGCGTGCACGCCGTCGGCCTCGTCCGGGAAGAGCTGCGCGGCGAGGGCTCTGCAGTGCCCCAGATACGCCTCGCCGTCGGGGCCCGACGGCGCGCCGACGACCCGCAGGCGCGCCTTGGGTTCGTCCTTGCGGACCTCCGCGAAGGCGTGCAGCAGGGACACCAGGTCCTTGGCGGGCTCGACCCGGCCGACCCACACGAGCGTGTCCGGGTCGGCCCGGTCCTCGGACTCGCCCACTTCCGCGAAGCGGGAGGCCTCCATGCCCGGGTAGACCGTGCGGATCTTGGCGCGATCCGCACCGCAGCGCTCCTGCCAACGGCGGGCGTGCGCGTTGCCGGGCGTGACGACGGCGGCGCGGGCGTAGACCTCGGCGGCGAGCCTGCCGTGGAAGGAGGCGAGCAGGGCCCGCACGGCGGGGGCGGCGTCCCCGGAGGCCAGGTAGTGGGCGCGCAGTTGCACGCCGTACTCGGTCACCAGCAGCGGTACGCCGAAGAAGTGACGGGCCAGCAGTCCGGGCAGGGCCGCCGGTCCGCCGGCCGCCGCGTGGCACAGGTCGGCCGAACCGAGGCCCTCTTCCGTGTACCAGTCGAGGGAGAGGGGGCGCAGGGTGCGTTCGAGGTGCGCGGCCACGGTGAGCAGTTCGGGCACCCGGGCCTCGCGCGCCGCGCGGAGCGCTCCGGGCGCACGGCAGGCGCGCTCCAGCGCGCGTAGGGCGGTGTCGGAGCGGAGCGCGCCGACCAGGCCGCCCTCCTCGCGGGCCAGTTCCGCGAGTCCGTACACCGCGGAGGTGAAACGGTCCGCCTGGTCGTCCGACCCGGAACACACCGCCTCGGCGAGTTCGCCGTAGCAGTCGGCGAAGCGCCGGCGTGCGCGCCGCCCGTACACCACGGCGTCGTCCTCGGCCGTCCACAGCGGGGCCGTACGCACCCGACTGACCTGCGGCGGGAGCGGGATCCAGCCCTCGTCCTCCTGCTGTCGGCTGCGGCTGAGCGCGTAGATGTCGAAGTCGTGCTGCCCGAGCCCGCGCACGAGCCGGTCGCACCAGAGCCTGGCGTCACCGCTCACATACGGATAGCCACCCTCCGTAAGCAGTCCGATGCGCACGAGTGCACCCCCGATCTCCCATATGGGGAGCCACCGTTGCCCGGCGGCTCGCAGCGGGACGAAGGTATGCGGACAGGACGGTGGCGCGACGGACGGTTGTCCGTCGCGCCACCAAAAGGGGTGAACGGTCGTAACTTTCCCGTGCGGGTCGCGTTCCGTCGCGCTAGGAGATCAACCGCGCACGGATCGTCACATCCGGACCGAAGGGATCACGCCACCGCCAACTCCCGTCGGGCGGCCCGCCGACGGGCCGCGACCTCGGGGTCGAGGGCGGGTACGGCGGCGAGGAGCCGCCGGGTGTACGGGTCCCGCGGGGAGTCGTACACCTCGTCGGCGGGTCCGGACTCGACGATCCGGCCCCGTCGCATCACCGCGACCCGGTCACTGACCTGACGTACGACGGCGAGGTCGTGCGCGACGAAGACGAGCGCGAGTCCGAGTTCGCGCTGCAGTTCGCCGAGCAGGGCGACGACCTGGGCCTGGGTGGTGACGTCCAGCGCGGACACGGGCTCGTCGCAGACGATGACGCGCGGGTCGGCCGCGAGCGCCCGCGCGATGCCCACGCGCTGGCGCTGTCCGCCGCTGAACTCGTGCGGGTAGCGGTCGTAGTGCGCCCCTTCGAGCCCCACGCGCTCCAGCAGTGCCCGTACGCGCTCCCGGATGCGCTCCTCGGCCCCTTCCCCTCCCACTTCCCCTCGCGCTTCCCCCCGCGCGCGCAGCGGGTCGGCGATGGACTCGCCCACGCTGCGGCGCGGGTTGAGGGAGGAGACGGGGTCCTGGAAGACCATCTGCACGGCCGGGTTCACACCGGTGTGCGCGCTGCCCTCGTAGCTGATCCGCCCCGCCGTCGGCTCCAGCAGTCCGACGAGCATGCGTCCCAGGGTGGTCTTGCCGCTGCCGCTCTCGCCCACGATGCCGAGGGTCTCGCCCCGGCGGATCGTCAGCGCCACGTCGTCCACGGCCACGACCTGCTGCTTGCCGCGGCCGAAGGCGCGGCCGAGTCCCGTCGCCTCCAGGACGACCTCGTCGGTCGCCCGTGACGCGCCGCGCGGCGCGTCCACGCGCGGGACGGCGCCGAGCAGTTCGCGGGTGTACGCCTGCGCGGGCGCCCCGAGGACCGTGCCGACCGGGCCGTGCTCGACGGCCTTGCCGTGCCGCATGACCAGCACCTCGTCGACGCTCTCGGCGGCGACACCCACGTCGTGCGTGACGAGCAGCAGGCCCATGCCGGTCTCCTCGCGCAGCGTGTGCAGCAGGTCGAGGATCTGGGCCTGAACGGTCACGTCCAGGGCCGTGGTCGGCTCGTCGGCGATCAGCAGGTCCGGTGCGCAGGCCAGCGCCATGGCGATCAGGGCACGCTGGCGCATGCCCCCGCTGAACTCGTGCGGGCGGGAACGGGACCGCCGCCGGGCGTCCGGGATTCCCACCCGGTCGAGCACCTCCACGGCACGCGCGCGTGCCGCCCGTCGCGACACGCGCGCGTGCACGCGGTGCACCTCGGCGATCTGGTCGCCGATGGCGTAGTACGGGTCGAGCGACGACAGCGGGTCCTGGAAGACCATGGCGGCCTTCCCGCCGCGCAGCCGCCGCAGTTCCTCGTCGGAGGCCCGCTGTACGTCGGTGCCGACGACGTGGACCGAGCCGCCGATCCGGGCGCCCGTGCCGTGGTGCAGGCCCAGCAGCGCCCCGGCGACGGTCGACTTGCCGGAGCCGGACTCGCCCACCAGGGCGAGGGCCGCACCCCGTTCCAGGCGGAACGACAGCCCGTCCACGGCCCGCAGGGACCCGAACTCCACGGTCAGGTCCGTGACGTCCACCAGGCTCATGCGAGCACCACCCGTCGGTCGGCCACCGCGTACAGCACGTCCGCGACGGCGTTGGCGAGGACCACGAAGAAGCCGATGACCAGGACCATGCCGACGACCACCGGAAGGTCGACGACCTTCACCGCGTGCACCAGTTCCTGGCCGATGCCGGGGAGGCCGAAGAGGGTCTCGGTCAGGACGGCGCCGCCGACGGCCGAGCCGACGTTGTTTGCGTTCAGCGCGATGACCGGTGCCAGGGCGCCGCGCAGGGCGTGCCTGCGGATGATGGCCCGCTCGCCGACGCCGTAGGCCCGGAAGGTCCTGATGTGGTCCTCGGCGAGGGTCTCCAGCATCGACGCCCTGGTGAGACGGGCGAACGCGGCCGCCTCGATGAGGGCGAGCGAGAACCACGGCAGGAGCAGGTTCCACGCCCACTGCTCGGGGTCGTCGGTGAAGGGGACGTACTGCGGGAAGGGCAGCAGTTGGAACTCGCCGCAGACGACGATCATCAGGACGAGGCCGATGACGAAGACGGGCGTGGCCGTGCCGGCGAGCGTGACAGCGGTGAGCACCCGCTCGGAGATCCGGCCGCGCCGCCACGCGGACAGCACGCCGGTGCCGACGCCGAGCACGAGCCAGAGCACCATCGCGCCCAGCACGAGCGAGAGGCTGACCGGGAGCTTCGTCAGGATGATGTCCAGGACCTGCTGGTCGCTCTGGTAGGACAGGCCCAGGCAGGGGGCCGCACAGTGCTCCAGCGAGGTTCCGGTGGAGTAGTCCCGGCCCACGAGGATGCCCACCAGGAAGTGCCAGTACCGCAGGTAGAGCGGGTCGTCGAGCCGCAGCTGCTCGGTGACCTGGCGCACCTGTTCCGGCGAGCAGCGCGGGCCGCAGGTGATCTGGGCGACGTTGCCGGGGGTGGCGTAGAAGACGACGTAGATGATCACCGAGATGGCGAGCAGGGTGATCACGGTGCCGACGGCGCGGCGCAGGACGAACCCGCCGAAGCCGTTCATGCGTTGCCCTCCTTGTGCGGCTTGTCGCTCTCACTGTGGGCCGTTTCGCCCGCCTTCGCCTCGCGCCTGCGGCCGGTGCCCACGCGCAGGCGGGAGGCCGCGCGCGGGTCGAGGGCCGTGCGCACTCCGTCGCCGAGGACGGTCAGGGCGAGGACGGTGAGGAACAGGGCGCCGGCCGGCAGCAGCAGGTACTGCGGGGCCGCCTGGTACCAGACGTCGGCGGCCGTGAGCATCTGTCCCCAGGACGGCGTCGGCGGCTTCACACCGACACCGAGGAAGGACAGGGCGGCCTCCACGGAGATGTTCGACGGCACCAGGAGCGCCGCGTACGTGATGACCGGCGCGGCGAGGCCGGGCAGCAGCTCGCGGCGGGCGATCCGCCATCTGCCCCAGCCGCTCAGCCGGGCGGCGGAGACGTAGTCGAGCCCCTTGAGGGTGAGCGTCTGCGCGCGGACGATCTTGGCGATGTTGCCCCAGCCGATCAGGCCGATGACGAAGGTGACGAGGACGGTCCGCGGGAAGCTCTCCGGGACGATCGCGAGGAGCGCCAGCGACATCACCATGAGCGGCATGGCGACGATGATGTCCGTGGCCCGGCTCAGCAGTTGATCGACCCATCGGTTGCCGAGGGCGGCCCCGACGCCGATCGCGACACCCAGGACGACCTGCAAGGCGGTCGCCGCGAGCGCGACGCCCAGCGACACCCGGGCCCCGTACACGAGCCGCGCGAACAGGTCGCGTCCCGTCTGCGGTTCGACGCCGAGCCAGTGGTCCGCGCCGATGCCGCCGAAGGAGCCGAGGGGCACGCCGCCGCGCGCGGAGTCGATCAGGGAGGGGTGGTAGGTGGTCGGGTCCTGGCCCTCGACTGCGGTGAGCAGCGGCGCGGCGAGCGCGACCAGGACGAGCAGCGCGACGACGGCCGCCGCGACGAGGGCGGAGGGCCGCGCACGCAGCCGCCGCCAGAACCGGGAAGCCCCCGAGGCCCCCGGGACGGGTGTGTCCGTCCCGGGGGTCCGCGAGGCGACGAGTGTCTCGCTCACGGCGCTACTTCACCGAGACCTGCGAGATGTCCAGCACGCCCGTCCAGTCGCTGATCACGATGTTCTTGACGTCCTTGCCGTACAGGCGCTTGTAGACGGGGTGGAACAGCGGCACGGTCAGGGCCTGCTCGCCGATCCTCTTGTCCAGTGCACCCCACCGCTTGGCGGCAGCGTCAAGATCGGTCAACTTGTTGATCGCGTCAATCTCGGCATTGACCGACTTGTCGTCGAGCAGGCCGGTGTTGAAATTCGCGCCGTCCTTGACGATCTGGCGGCCGTCGAAGATCGGGGCGAGGAAGGGACCGCCGGAGGGCCAGTCGGCACCCCAGTGGGCGAGGAAGAAGCCGGGTTCGGTCTTCACGCTGTGGATCTTGTCCCGGTAGTCGTTGTCCTCCAGACCCTGGAGCCGGACCGTGATGCCGGCCTTCTTCAGGGCGTCCTGGACGGCGGTGGCGATCTCCGGGCTGGTCTCGAAGTTCTTGTCGTTGGAATGCGTGAGCGTGAGGGTGAGCCCCTTGCCGTAACCGGCCTGCTTCAGCAGCTCCTTGGCCTTCTGGGCGTTGCCGGTCGCGCCCGCCGGGAAGAGGTCGTACGGCTCGTGGCCGAAGGACTTCTGGTTCGGCAGGTAGGTGGTCGCGGCCTCGGCCAGCGCGGAGCCGCCCGCCGCGTTGATCACGGACGACCGGTCGACGGCGTACGAGATCGCCTGCCGTACCTTGACGTCGTCGAACGGCTTGACCGTCGGGTTGAACGCGAGGTAATTCGTGTAGCCGAAGTGGCCGGTGCCCACGCGCGCGGCCAGCTCCTTGTCGCCGGTCACCTTGGCGAGCTCGGCCGGGCCGAGGTTGGTGTCGGTGGTGACCGCGGCGGCGTCGGCGCCCTGGGACGCGGACAGCCGCTGGTTGATCACGGAGGAGTCGAGGCCGGAGCGCACGTCGATCGTGTCCGGGTAGGCCTTGCGCTCGGCGTCCGTGGCCGCCGACCAGTGCGGGTTGCGCTCCAGGACGAGGTGCTCACCGTCGTTCTCGTTCTTGACGACCTTGTACGGGCCGGACGAGACCGGGTGCTCCTCGTACTTGGTGCCCGTGTCCTTGCCCTTCGGGACGGGCGTGAACTGCGTCTGCGTGGCCAGGTACGGGAACTCGCCCTCGGGCTTGTTCAGGTGGAAGACGAGGGTCCGCTCGTCCGGCGTCTCGATCGCCGACAGGCCCTTCTTGTCCTTGTACGGCCCCTGGTAGTCCGCCGCGCCGACCAGCCAGTCCCGCAGGTAGGGGGCGCCGCCGGAGAGTTCGGGGGCGAAGGAGCGCTCGATGCCGTACTTGATGTCGGCGGAGGTGATCGGCGTGCCGTCCTCGTAGGCGAGGCCCTTCTTCAGGGTGTACGTCCACACGGTCGCGTCCTTGTTCGGGCGCCCGGTGTCGGTGGCGAGGTCCGGGACGACCTCGGCGCCGGCCGCGCCGTCCTCGCGGTTGCGGGTGGTGAGCGTGCGGAAGACCAGGGACGGGACGTTGCCGCCGCCGGAGGTGTACAGGCGGGCGGGGTCGAAGTCGGTCTGCGGCTCGGAGTTCAGGACCGTGAGCGTGCCGCCCTTGTGGGGCGTGGAGTCGCCTGCGGAGCCCTTGGCATCGTTGTCCTTCGGCCCGCAGGCGGCGGCGCCCGCTGCCACGACCAAGGCAAGCGAAACGGTGGCCACGCGGGCTCTGTGCACGGACGGTTGACGCATCGGAATGACGACCTCTCGGGGTTCTCTTCGAGGGTTTCTCGAATGATGAGACGGATGAACGAAGGGTGAGACGAATGCGGACAGACGTCTGCCCCGGCGCCGGGTCGTCGAAGAACCCGTGACAGCAGCTGCCGGACATGGGCAGCGGCACGATCACGGAAGAGGTGAAGGTGAAAGTCGCGACGCGAACGCCAGGGGCGAGCGTCAGCGACAGTAGATGTCGGCCACGCAGAGTGCGGTCACGCCGATGAGCGCCAGCTCGATGGCGGCGCTGTCGGAGTCGGCATGACTAGACCACATGCGCAGAAATATGAACGAACATTCTGCTCATGTCAATGTGACCTCGGAGGCGTCCGTCAACTCCCGGGAAACGGCCAGGGGTTGGGCAGGCAGTGGATTCCGTCGTGGTCGAGGAACTTGGTCTGCTGCTGCATGACCGGGGCCAGCTCGCCGTCCTTGTCGCAGGTGACGTGGCCGTAGCCGAGGCGGTGACCCACCTCGTGGTTGATGAGCATCTGCCGATAGGCGTGCATCTTGTCGCCGTACGTCTTCGAGCCCTGCGCCCAGCGGTACGCGTTGATCATCACGCGCTCGGTGGAGGCCGAGTCGCAGGAGACGTTGCCCTCCGCCGTGTCCAGACCGGACTTGGCGCACCACGTGGCGGTGGTGGCGGGGCTGGCGAGCGTGATCACGAAGTCCGCCTTGCCGGAGGAGACGCGCTCGAAGGTGCGGGCGCCCTTGTGCGCCCAGCTGCGGCCGTCGTTGAGCGTCTTCTGCACGGCGGCGGCGAAGAGCTCGCCGTCGAGACCGAGCCCCTGCTCCACGTCGACGCGGTAGGTGTACTTCTGCCCCTTCCCCGGCGCCTTGTCGAAACCGGGGACCGCGTCGAACTTGCCCGAGCCCTTGAAGGTGGCGCTGAGCGGGTACTTCTTGCCCATCTTCTGGTCGTACGTCAGCGTCGCCACGCTCGGTGCCGCGGACGGGGTCGTCCGGTCCTTGCCGCGCGAGGCGGAGTCGTGGTCGGTGCGGGCCTGGTCGGGGGCCGAACGCGACTGCACGTCGTTGCCTTCGTGGCCGTCGGCGACCTGTCCGGCCACGATCACGGCGAGCACGGTGGTGACGGCGGCGGCCGCGATGCCGGTGAAGGCCCGGCCCTTGGTCCCCTTGGTCTGCGCCGCCGGGCCCGTCGGGGGCGCGTCGTCGTCGTCCGCGGAGGTCTCCGGCGCGAGCGGGTCGCCGACGGGGGCGTACGACTCCTCCCGCAGCGTTCCCGCCTCGGACCGGAGGGGGAAGCGGTCGTCGGAGCGGGGGGTGAAGACGTCGTCCTCGCCGAAGGCGTCGAGGTAGTCCTGCCGTGGCCCGCCCGGCGCCGCCCCCTTGCGCTGCCGCGGCAGGGCCGCACCGGGCCCCGCGGCCGCGCCCTGTGGGGAAGCCCCGGCCCGCCCCTTGAACGCGCCCCAGCCACCGCCGGCTTCACGCTGCTCGGGATGCCCGCCGCGGGCCTGGGGGACGCCGCGAGCGGGGGTGCCGTCGGGGAAACGGGGGGTGCCGTGAGCAGGGGTCCCGTCCGGGAGGCGGCGGGTGCCCTGCGGAGGCGTGCCGTCCGGCGGACGGGGGGTGCCGTGGGCAGGGGTGCCGTCCGGGAACCGAGGCACACCGCGAGCCGGGGTGCCGTCCGGCAGACGCGGGACACCCCGGGCGGGCGTGCCGTCGGCAGGACGCGGGCCCCCTTGCGCGGGGGCCCCGTTCCGGAAACGCGGCACACCGCGCGCGGGAGTGCCGTCGGCGAGATGCGGCGTCCCGTGAGCGGGCGTGCCGTCGGCGAAGCGTGGCGCCCCCGGTACCCGCGTCTGCTGCGGGCCGCGCGCTGCCCCGAACCCCGGAGCCTCGTGGCCCTCGTACGGCTGCCGTTGCCCGGGCAGCGGCGCGGGCCCTTGACCGGCCCCCGGCTCCAGCCCCGGGTGGCCGAGTCGCACGGCCTGCGGCGCGCCCTGGGGAGATCCCTCGGCGCCACGTTTTCCGGGCTCTGCGGTTATGTCCGCGGCGTCACCCTTGGGTGCGGGCCCGCGGCGGCTGTGGCGTCCCACGTCGGTCCCTCAGCTCCCCGCACCCGTGCCGGAGGAGTCGCCCCCGGCAGCCGTAACGCTGCCGGCGGAACCGGGACCGCCGTCGACCACCGAACGCGCACCGCCCTCCGCCACCGGACCGACACCACCCTCCGTCACCGCACCGGCACGACCGGCACCACCGGAGCCGCCGGACATCCCGACGCCGCCGTCATTCACCAAGCCCAACTCCCCGACCTCCGCCAAGAGTTCCCGGAACGCCGCGCTCACCGTCTCCGGGTACTCCATCATCGCGACGTGCCCAGCGTCCGGCAGGGACAGCAGGCGCGTGTCGCGGAAGGAGCGGGCGGCCTTCTGTGCCATGCGGTAGCCGACGAGTTGGTCGCGCCCACCGTAGATGAGCAGCGTGGGGGCGAGGACGCGCTCGGCCTGCCGCCACAGCCCGTGCTGCCCGCCCAGCGTGTACGCGTTCACCAGCCCGCGCGAGGACCGCGCCATCGCGTCCCAGAAGTACGGCAGTTGCAGCCGCCGCTCCAGTTCCTCGACGGCGTGCCGGAAGGCCTCCGGCGTCACCTGCCCGGGGTCGCCGTAGCACAGCGCCAGCACACCCTGGACCCGCTGCTCGGCCGTCCACTCCCTGGTGACGCGGGTGAACAGCGCGGCCACACCGGGCACGGCCAGCAGCGCCGTCGGCACCGCGGTCCGCTGCACCCTCAGCTCCGGCAGCGCGGGCGAGATCAGCGTGAGCGTCCGTACGAGATCGGGGCGGACGGCGGACACGCGCGTGGCCACGGCTCCGCCCAGCGAGTTCCCGAGGAGGTGGACCGGACCGTGCCCGGCCGCGTCGAGATAGCGGATCACCGCGCGCGCGTGGCCCGTGATGGAGTAGTCGCCGTCGTCCGGCGGCGGGGAGTCACCGAAGCCCGGCAGGTCGACCGCCTCGCTGTCGACCACGCCGTCGAGCCCGGCCATCAACGCCGACCAGTTCTGCGAGGAACCGCCGAGCCCGTGGACGTACAACGCGCGCGGCAGACCCTCGCGCGCGGGAGGTCTCGACCGGATCGAGAGCGTCACACCGGGCAGCCGCACGGACCTGAGCCGCTCGCCCTCCGCGACCCTGACGGGCGCCACCTTGGGGAGCACGCTGGCAGGCGGCACGAAAGGCAGCTCGGTCGAAGACATGCGGCAATGTTACGAGACGATCACGCTGTGACTCATGTGTTCGCCGTCACAGAAACCACCCGAGAAGCCGACGCGATGACGCAGAAGACCGCATAGCGTCCGCATCACGGGTCTCCTAGGCTCATACAGAGGGCACCCGCAGTAGCCCCTGCTTCTCCCAGGGACGTTCGTAGAAAGGGAGCCCACCATGGCCTATGACCCCATCGACCCCGACTCTATCCAGGACCTGCAGGTCGACAACGCCGTCGAGATCGACGTCGAGGCTTCCGAGGGTGACGCCGCCGAGCAACTGGCGGACGTCGTCCCGGAGCGCGACGACCCTCTCACCGGTGTGGATCCGGACCGAGCGAACGAGGCCGACCTCATCGAACAGGCGCGCGTGGTCTCCCTGGACGAGGACGACTACCGCTGACAGTGGAGCGCGGACAGAGAGCGACCTGCCCTGTTCGAGTCCTCCGATACGGCTTTCGCCACCGTCCGGTACGTGAAATTCTGCGCTCGCACCGCGCACATCACGGTTACCGAAAAGTACGATGGCCGCGCGGCGCTCACCGCATGTGGACGATTTTGGGAGGCGGCGTGACAGCCATCGAGCAGACAGAGGCGGCACGCCCGCGGGGCACACGCCTGCCGCGCCGTGCCCGACGCAACCAGCTGCTGGGCGCCGCCCAGGAAGTCTTCGTGGCGCAGGGCTACCACGCGGCCGCCATGGACGACATCGCCGAGCGCGCCGGCGTCAGCAAGCCGGTGCTCTACCAGCACTTCCCGGGCAAGCTCGACCTCTACCTCGCCCTGCTGGACCAGCACTGCGAGTCCCTGATCCAGGCCGTGCGCAGCGCCCTGGGTTCGACGACCGACAACAAGCAGCGTGTCCGGGCGACGATGGACGCGTACTTCGCGTACGTCGAGGACGACGGCGGCGCCTTCCGCCTGGTCTTCGAGTCGGACCTGACGAACGAGCCCGCCGTGCGCGAGCGCGTCGACAAGGTCACCAACGAGTGCGCCGAGGCGATCTGCGACGTCATCGCCGAGGACACGGGTCTGTCCCGCGCCGAGTCGATGCTGCTGGCCTCGGGTCTCGGCGGCCTCGCCCAGGTGGTCGCGCGCTCCTGGCTGCACAGCGACCGCAGCGTCCCGCGCGACCAGGCGGTGCAGCTGCTGACCTCGTTGGCCTGGCGCGGCATCGCCGGGTTCCCGCTGCACGGGAACGAACAGATCCACTGACGGCACCGGCCGGGATTGTTCCCTCCCGCTGTTCGCTCCTGGCGTTCTTGCGCGGAGCGTGGACGTCCCCTCACCGGGCTAATGTGTGCTGGTACGGCGCGGAAGGTCGCGCACTTCACTGACCGTCGGAGGGACATAGCCGTGGAGGTCAAGATCGGCGTGCTGCACGCGCCCCGCGAGATCGTTCTGGAGAGCGGTCAGAGCGCGGAGGAGGTCGAGCGCCTCGTGTCCGATGCGCTGGCCGGGAAGTCGCAGCTGCTGAGCCTGGAGGACGAGCGCGGCCGCAAGATCCTGGTCCCTGCGGACCGTCTGGCGTACGTCGAACTCGGCGAGCCGGCGGTGCGCAAGGTGGGCTTCAGCGCGCTGTAGTCACAGCTGACGGAAGGGGGCCCGGTGGCACACGCCACCGGGCCCCCTTCCGCGTCGTCCCCGGTCGTCCCGCCGTGCATCGGCACACGTGAACGACCATCACAGCCGGTGCACAAGTCACCCACAGGGGAGGATTGCATTCCGCAGGTCACGGGTATGACGGGCTACGACCGCGAAGCGCGGGCCGGCCGTGTGGGAGGGACCCCCGTCATGATCCTGGAAGCTCTCGGCTCCGCCCTGCTCGGTGTCGCCCTCGCCTGGGTCGCGATGCACCGCCTGTCCCACCGGCTGCCGGCCCGCCCGCTGGTGTTCTGCACGGGCGTCGCCGGAGCCCTGTTCGGTGACTTCGTCACCCACAGCGCGCTGGGCCCCGGCACGGGCCTGCTGAGTCTCCTCGGCGCCGCGATCGTCTCCGCGGCCTCGCTGTCCCTGCTGCTGCGCCCGGCCGGGAGACTCCGGCGACGATCAGCGACGGCGTAGTACCTGACCCCGTCCGGCGACTACGCCGCCAGCCCCAGGGCCGCCATCCGCTTGGTGTGCGCCTCGGTGATCCGGGAGAACATCCGGCCGACCTCGGCGAGGTCGAAGCCGTCCGCCACGCCGCCGACGAGCATCGTGGACAGCGCGTCCCGGTCGGCGACCACACGCTGGGACTGCGACAGCGCCTCGCCCATCAGACGCCGTGCCCACAGAGCCAGCCGGCCACCCACGCGCGGGTCCGCGTCGATCGCCGCGCGCACCTTCTCGACGGCGAAGCCGGCGTGCCCGGTGTCGTCGAGGACGGCCAGCACGAGCTCACGCGTGTCGGAGTCGAGGCGGGCCGCGACCTCCCGGTAGAAGTCACTGGCGATCGAGTCGCCGACGTACGCCTTGACCAGGCCCTCCAGCCAGTCCGAGGGCGCCGTCTGCTTGTGGAAGCCGTCGAGGGCCGCGACGAACGGCTCCATCGCCCGGGTCGGCTCCTCGCCGATCTCCGTGAGCCGGTCCCGCAGGCGCTCGAAGTGGTGGAACTCGGCCGACGCCATCTTCGCCAGCTCCGCCTTGTCCGCCAGCGTCGGCGCCAGCTTGGCGTCCTCCGCGAGCCGCTCGAACGCCGCCAGCTCGCCGTAGGCGAGTGCGCCGAGCAGGTCCACGACCGCGGCACGGTACTGCGGGTCGGCGGAGGCCTTCGCCCAGTCCTGGGCGGCGACTCCGGTGGCTTCCGTCGAGGCTTCCTCGGGGGCGTTGGCAGGCTTGTCAGAGCTCGTCATGAAGCGCACAATAGCCCGCCCGCCGCGGGACGGAAGCCCGTGGTCAACCACTGTGACCACGACTACGTGACCAAATCGGCCATCGCGTGTGCGCGATTCCGGGGTATGGTGGTAATGCGCCTGCTGGTACTTGGTCGTACCTCGACAGGCCGCAGGTATGAGGATGCCCGGTCGGTGGCCCGATCGGCTCCGACCCGACAGCCCTCCTGGCCGTACGGCACTGTGCGTACGACAACCAGAGGGACCCTCAGCGGTACGAGCGCTAGAGCGTCGGCAGTGGTCCCGCGCCAAACGGCTTGCCCCCCACGGCTCGCCCGTTAGGCAGTCGACGTCCCCAGCACGGTCCTGACACGACCCCCGAGCTCGCCTCGCGCCGCGCCACACAGAAGAGGCAGCACCCTGACTACGACGTTTCGTGAACTCGGAATCCTTCCCGAGACCGCCGAGGCCCTGGAGGCCGTCGGCATCATCACTCCCTTCCCCATCCAAGAGATGACGCTCCCTGTCGCCCTCTCGGGCACCGACGTCATCGGCCAGGCCAAGACCGGCACCGGCAAGACGCTGGGCTTCGGTCTTCCGCTCCTTGAGCGCGTCACCGTCCCCGCCGACGTCGAGGCCGGCCGCGCCGCGCCCGAGGCGCTCACCGACGCCCCGCAGGCCCTCGTCGTCGTCCCGACGCGCGAGCTGTGCACGCAGGTCACCAACGACCTGCTGACCGCGGGCAAGGTGCGTAATGTGCGCGTCGTCGCGATCTACGGCGGCCGGGCCTACGAGCCCCAGGTCGAGGCCCTGAAGAAGGGCGTCGACGTGGTCGTTGGCACCCCGGGCCGGCTCCTGGACCTCGCCGGCCAGAAGAAGCTCGACCTGAAGCACGTCAAGTCCCTGGTCCTCGACGAGGCCGACGAGATGCTCGACCTGGGCTTCCTGCCCGACGTCGAGAAGATCATCAACATGCTTCCGGCCAAGCGGCAGACCATGCTGTTCTCGGCGACCATGCCGGGCGCGGTCATCGGTCTCGCGCGCCGCTACATGTCGCAGCCCACCCACATCCGCGCCACCGCGCCGGACGACGAGGGCGCGACGGTCGCGAACATCAAGCAGTTCGTCTACCGCGCGCACTCCATGGACAAGCCGGAGATGATCGCCCGCATACTGCAGGCCGACGGCCGCGGACTGGCGATGATCTTCTGCCGCACCAAGCGCACGGCCGCCGACATCGCCGAGCAGCTCCAGCGTCGCGGTTTCGCGTCCGGCGCGGTCCATGGCGACCTCGGCCAGGGCGCCCGCGAGCAGGCGCTGCGCGCCTTCCGCAACGGCAAGGTGGACGTCCTCGTCTGCACCGACGTCGCCGCCCGCGGCATCGACGTCGAGGGTGTGACGCACGTCATCAACTACCAGTCCCCCGAGGACGAGAAGACGTACCTGCACCGCATCGGCCGTACGGGCCGCGCGGGCGCCAAGGGTACGGCGATCACCTTCGTCGACTGGGACGACATCCCGCGCTGGCAGCTGATCAACAAGGCGCTGGAGCTGGGCTTCAACGACCCGGTGGAGACGTACTCCACCTCCCCGCACTTCTTCGAGGAGCTGAGCATCCCGGCGGGCACCAAGGGTGTCCTGCCGCGCTCGGAGCGCACCCGCGCCGGCCTCGACGCGGAGGAGCTGGAGGACCTGGGCGAGACCGGCGGCCGCGGTGCGCGCGGTCGCGGTGGCCGGGGCGGACGCGGCGAGGACCGTTCCGCCGAGGCCGAGCGCGAGCGTCCGGCGCGTACGCCGCGTCGTCGCCGTCGTACGCGCGGTGGGGCTCCGGCCGACGCCACGGCCGTCGGTACGCCGGTCGACTCCGCGTCGCCGGGCACCGAGGCCGGCACGGCGGAGGAGCAGGCCGGCACCCGCACCCCGCGTCGCCGTCGCCGTACGCGCGGCGGGGCATCAGGCGAGGCGGTCGCCGCCACCACGGTCAGCGAGCCGACGCAGGCCGCTGAGGCCGCCGTGGAGACGGCGGAGGGTCCGGCCGCGGTCGAGACCCCGGACAAGCCGCGTCGCCGCCGCACCCGTAGGTCCGCGGAGCGGGCGGTGAACCCGGCCGAGAGCACGACCGAGGCTGCCGCGGAGCCCGTCGCGACCGTGGAGACCCCCGAGGTCGCCGAGGTCACCGAGGTCGCGGAGGCCAAGCCGCGCCGCCGTACCCGCAAGGCCGCCGAGCCGACCGAGGCCGCCGAGACCGCGGTCGCCACGGCCGAGGGCACCGAGGACGCAGCCCCGGCGACCAAGCCGCGCCGCACGCGGAAGACGGCGGCCGCCGCCGAGACCGCGGTGGACACGGCGGAGGCCACCGAGGCCAAGCCGCGCCGCACCCGCAAGAAGGCCGCTGTCGCCCCGGAGGCGACCGCGACCACCGTGGAGGCCGTCGAGGCCGCTGAGGTCACCGAAGCCGCCGAGGCCAAGCCCCGACGCCGTACGCGCAAGGCGGCCGAGGCCGCTGTGGACACGGTGACCGCGGTGGACGCCGCGGAGGTCACGGAGACCAAGCCGCGCCGTACGCGCAAGACCGCTGCCGCCGCCGAGGCGGCCGTGGACACGGCCGAGGGCACCGAGGCCAAGCCCCGTCGCACCCGCAAGACCGCGGCGGCCGCCGTGGCGACGCCGGAGGCCGCCGAGGCCGAGGCCAAGCCGCGCCGGACCCGTAAGGCGACCGCGGCTGTGGAGACGGCCGAGGGTGTGGAGGCCGAGCCGGCCAAGCCGCGCCGTACGCGGAAGGCCGCCGCCACCGTCGCCGAGGCGGCCGTCGACGCCGTCGACGGTGCGGAGGCCAAGCCCAAGGCCCGTCGGACGCGCAAGGCCGTCGCCGAAGCGGTGACCGCCGAGATTCCGGCGCAGGCCGGCGAGGAGCCGGAGGCCAAGCCGCGCCGTACCCGCAAGGCCACGGCGCCCGCCGTCGAGGCCACCGGCGAGACGGCCGAGGCGAAGCCGAGGGTCCGCCGGACCCGCAAGGCCGCGGCCGCCGTGGAGGCGACCCCGGAGGCCTGATCCGGCACCTGGAAACAGCAGGAGCAACACCCCGACGGCCCGGCCCACCTCACGTGGGACCGGGCCGTCGGCGTCTGCGCCCA
>NZ_JADDRL010000078.1 GCF_021538895.1 Streptomyces olivochromogenes
GTCCCTCGCGGAGGCCGAGTGCACACGCCTCGCGCCGCTGGTAGCCGCGTGGTTCGCGCGGAAGAGGCCGCCGCGACGAGGCTCGTGGCCGCGGCGACCGCCGATCTGCCCGGGCCGGTGCACCACCCGGCGGCAAGCGGTCATCGAGGCAAAGCGGGAACACCGCACACCGCCCGCAGCGCCGGAGCCGAGTGGAGAGCCGGCCCAGGTGCTGGACCTGATGGCCGCCCTGCAGGAATCGTGGCGAAAGCCAGGGCGTCTCGCGGTGAGGAGACCGAGGCTGACGCCGACGTGCACGAGATACCGAAGAAAAGAGCGGCCCCGAAGAAGAAGGCGACGGCGGGGGAGCCCCTGGACCGGCCACAGCGCCCCGTTCGACTTCAGCCCCGAGGACGCTTCGACCGCCCCCTGGCTGCCGCAGCCGGCGGGCTGGGGGGAGCGGAGCGTGGCGGCACAGACCGGGGACGAGACGTCCATGCTGGAGCTGTACCGCACAGCCCTGCGCCTGCGCCGCGCACACCCCGCTCTCGGCGACGGCAGCTTGACGTGGCTGGACGCCCCCACCGGAGTCCTCACCTTCCGACGCGAGCCGGGTTTCGTCGTCGCGGTCAACCTGGAATCCACGCCCTACCGGCTCCCCGACCACACCACGCTCCTGCTCGCCAGCGGCACCGTGGAGGGCGGCCTGCTCGCCCCGGACGAGGCAGTCTGGCTCGGCGTGTAGCCGTTCGCCGGTCCGACAGGGCCTGTCGGGAACCTTGGGCCACTAGAGTGCGATGGGACGCGCGATGAGGGGGCACTGTGGCCAAGGTCAATATCAGTCTCGACGCCGAACTCGTGGTGGAAGTGATGGTCCTGGCTGGGATCGGCTCGCCCCAGGACGCGATCGAGGCGGTCGTGCGGGACTACATCGCCCGTGGCCACCGAACGGAGGCCCGCACCGAGCTCAAGGATCAAAGTCTTCGCGAGCTCGACGTCAAGCCACAGGAGCCGCAAGGCTAACTACCCGGCTGCGTGCCCCCGCTCAACCTGTCGGGGCACGCATCGGGCACGCGGAGGGCACGAGTGCTTGGCGGGTGCCGCGCAGCGACCGCTCTCGTTCGCTGAAAGATGCCGCTGGCCTGCTGTTTCACCGCATCTGTCGACGGCGTACCGGTGTCCGAGGCCTCAGGCTGCCGTTCCCCCGGCGGTGGCGCCGAAGGGCTTACGAAATCCTGACCAGGCGCCCGGGTCCTGGGATACCCGCCGAGGAGCGTGCCACTCTCATTCTGCTCGCCTTCGAACAGGTGGCGCCCGGGGCTCCCTGCGTATGCGCCGGGCGTTGCCGAGACTGGTGCGTATGGCTCGATGCCGGACTACGCCCCTGCAGCTCACACCCAGACGTCGTTGCCTTGATCGCCGCTCTGCGCGGCAATGGCGAGCTGCTCCACGTAGTGCGCCCTGCCCTCCTCGTGCGCGGCGCATGCCTGTGGGGCTCGTAAAGTCATTGCCACAGGTCGTGACGGTAGAGCACTCTCGGTTGGGACCATGCCCACGTGATCATCTCGATGCTTTACAAGGTGGCCCGCCAGCTGCTGTCCCTCTCCGGGGTGCTGCTGCTCCGTGACACCACCAAGGACGTCGAGTTGCTGGTGCTCCGGCATGAGAACGCGGTGCTGCGCCGTCAGATCGCTGGCCCGGTCCGCTATGAACCTGCGGATCTGGCTCGTCGCTCTCGCCGACCTGATACCCCGCCGTCGCTGGCGCGAGTTCTTCCCGGTCACGCCCGGGACGCTGCTGGCCTGGCATCGCAGATCACCGGCGCCCGCTGGGGACTCCAAGGCGCCGAAGCCGTCCTCCAACTCCGTGCCCTGATCACCAACGGCGACTTCGACACCTACTGGCCCTTCCACGCCGCCCGCGAGCATCAACGGCTCTACCCCACTGCTTACCAGCGGGAATTCCACCTCACCGCCTGAAGCCGACCGTCACCTCAAAGGATCCGCACCCGCCGGGGATAGGGCGCCGCTTGGCCGGTTGCGCGTCGGCCGGGGCCTCCGCGCCGCTGCCGTCAGTGCGGCGGCGCCGTTAGGTGGGGAATGTCGGCGGGGCAGAGGTCGGGGCGGGAAGCTGGTACCAGGTACGTATTCGAGGTACGCAATGTTTGTACGTGAGCAGGGCCTCTGAAGGTCCTGCTCACGTGGGCTCAGTCCTGGCAGTCGCAGCCCGATGCAGTCTTGGCCACGGTGACCGTCAGGGTGGGGTCGACAGCCGTTTCGCCGGAGGTGCAGCAGGCGTTGACACCGCAGCAGGTGTCGGATGACGCGGTCACCTCAGTCGGGGGTGTCGGCGGTCCAGGCCTGGTGGTGTGGACGATCGCGGAGTATGTGCCGCTGGCGGCCGAGTGGGTCGCGGTGATCGACGTGGGTGAAGAGAAAACCCGCGGCTTCGAGGCCGGGGAGGTATTCGGCGAAGAGAGCACGCCGGTGATGCAGCCAACAACGCACGGGTGATCCTGCCCAAGGTCGCGTCGGAACGAGAGCCGTAGGATCACCACGCTTCACCTGCGGACCTACAACGAGGCCCGCACCATCGGGGAACACTGCGATGAGGCACCCCGGTGATCACGAATCTGACTCAGATGCACGACACAGACGCGAAGCAACTTGTCGATTTTGCGGGCTGGTTTGGTGTTTGGTCTCCACCGCAGCATCGAGCGGGTGACGCAGAAGGTGTTCCTGTTGTCTCCTGCTAACGTCGAGGCATGGAGAACAGCGGCTCTTCCCCTTGCCAGGAACGTGAGTTCGCTGGGGACCCCACTGCCGTATGGGGGCCTCAGGGGGCTCATGGTGCCCCGGTAAGGAGACAGAGAAGATGCCCGGATCAGACCAGCACGACAACAGTTCGGTCGACCGGGAATCCCGTCGCTCACTCGGTCCGGTCGGTCAGTTTCTGGCGCTGGTCACAGCGCTAGTGATCGACCTGACGATCAGGCACCTAACCGGCGCTTGATACGAGCACGGCCCCGGCGGTAGGACGCCAGGGCCGTGAGGCTACGGGGTTTCTCCCGAGCGGGTCGGCCCTGTCTGTCGTAGTCGCGTCGGCAGGGCCTTCCTGAACACCAGCCTAATCCCACTCTCTGCGCCAGCCGATACTGAACACCGCCTGCACCGTTCGCAAATAGACCCAAAGCGGGACTTGACGTCAGCCGCCATGGATCGGGGAAACTTGTAGCGTCGTGGCGTACCTCGTGCGCGACAGCGGGGCCGCGCGCGAGGCCGGCGGACAAGCCCGCCCGGCCGGTGACGCCAGGAAGCCCAGTGGGCCCTACGGCCCCCTGCCCGCAGGGACTGAAACCGGAGGCGCTGAGGCGGCCCTGCAGACCAGAATCCCTCTGGGACGCCAGCCCCTCTCAGCAAGCCGATCTCGCCTCAGAACATGAAGATCCTGGCCTTCCTCAGGCTGCTGCACCGCCAGGGCATCGAGCAGTCGCTCCTGCCGGAGGCGCTCTCCTTCGCCTCGGTGCTGACCTTCCACGGCGCCGTGGAAATGTTCCTCATCGTCACCGCCGAACACCTGGGCGCCGTCGTGAAGGACCGAGACCCGTTCATCAAGCGGTTCTTCGAGGGCCTGCACCCGAGCAACTTCGCCTGCGGTGTCGAACTCCAGGGGCAATACGGGATCAAGCGCCTGAACGACCTCCGCAACGGGTTCAAGCACACGGCCGGCTTCCCGGGCCCGAATGCCATCAGGGGCTGAGGAGTAGGTGATGTCGTCACAGATGCGAAGCTAACCCTGCCCCTGCCGAAAACTCATCCGTCCTGGTGGTAGCGGGTGTGCGGGATGTCGACCGCGGTTGCTCGCGTCGGCATCCTCATGTGGCTGTCGATCACCGCGGCATGATGATCGACCGTGCTGCTACGACTTGCCTACCTGAGCGTGACGAACGGATTCGGCCTGCTGTGCCGACTGTCGATGAGCGCCCGTGACAAGGACGCGGAGATCCTCGCCCTGCGTCATCAGATCACGGTGCTGGAACGCCAACTCGGCAAGCAGAGGGTGCGGTTCACCCCGACCGACCGGGCGTTCCTGGCGGCGCTGCTGCACCGGCTGCCACGGCATGTGCTGCGCAGGACGCGGCTGCTGGTGCGCCCGGACACGGTGCTGCGATGGCACCGCGACGTTCTCGCACGCCGCCACGCGGCCCGTTCTCGACCCAAGCGCCCGGGACGACGGCGCACCGTGCACTTGATCAGAGCCCTGGTGCTGCGCCTGGCACGCGAAAATCCCAGTCGGGGCTACAGGAGAGTGCACGGTGAGGTGCTCGTGCTGGGGGTGAAGGTGGCCGCCTCCACCGTCTGGGAGATCCTGAGGGAGACCGGGATCGACCCGGCGCCCGAACGGAGCTCCAGTACCTGGGGCGACTTCCTGCGCTCCCCAGCCAATGCCCTGTTGGCCTGTGACTTCTTCGAGACGGTCACCCTGACCGGGGTGCAGCTGTACGTGTTTGCCGCCATCGAGCACGCCAACCGCCGGATCCGCATCCTGGGCGCCACTGCTCACCCCTCCGCATCCTGGGTGGTCCAGGCCGCGAAGAACCTCGTCATGGACCGGGAGGACGCGGGCTGTCGGGCAAGGTTCATGATCCGGGACAGGGACGGGAAGTTCCCCGCCTTGTTCGACGCAGTCCTCAAGGGCGCGGCCATCGAGGTGGTGCTCAGCGGCGTTCGGATGCCGGGGATGAACTCCATCACGGAGAGGTGGGTGTAGACCTGTCGACGGGAACTGCTGGACCGCACGCTGATCTGGGACCAGCGCCACCTGCTACACGCCCTGCGCGAGTTCGAGTCCTTCTACAACGAGCACAGGCCGCACCAGGACATAGCGAACGCCCGCCCCCTCTATCCGCTACCCGCTCCGATCGAGGATCCGGGCACGATCGGGCGCCTTGACATACGCAGACGCACGCGACTTGGCGGTACCCTCCACGAGTACACCCATGCGGCCTGACCAGCCTGGATGAGGTATTCGGCAAGCGCAGGGTTGTGCAGGTTGGTCGGGTGCTGCGCAGATTCAGTGGTTGGGGAGAGTCGAGCTGTCCGTGGTCACCGACCCGGACAAGACGGCCCCCTCGACATGCGACGATGCGATCGCCCAGGCGGCCTCCTCCATGAGTATCAACATGTTGTCTGAGCTGGGCGGATGAGGCTTTCGGTAAGGGCAGCGGTACGCCCACCCCACGATGTCGAGCGGCTGATCTGCAAGCTCAGGACAGAGAGCCGTCGCGACGCGCTTCGACAGGGCGCGAGGTGACGAAACGTCACATCAGCGATACACAACGGCGTTTGGGATCGTCAGCGGGCAGTGGTCTAGACAAGGCCGATTGACAGTCGGCCCCCAGCACCTGGGCGTCGCGCAGCGCGGTGTTGGCACCCAGTCCCAGAGCTGGGCTCATGGCGTGGACCGCGTCGCCTACGACCGTCACGTGCGTCGGCTCCCATGCCGTTGCGGGGACGTGGCTGCGCAGGGTCAGCGGTTGCACGGTGTCGACGTCCCACAGGCGGACGAGTGTGATCAGGTCGGGATGCCAGGACGCCACCCGCTGCAGGGCGTAGGGCTTCAGATCCGCGGGGGAGGACGTGTACAGCTGGGTGTCGTCAGGCATCCGGGTAGCCCTGGCGCTGAAGATGCCCAACGCGAAGTCGTTGCCGACCTCGTCCCGGAACGCAGGGTCGCGCTCGCGGACCAGGGGGGTGTGCGGGTTGCTGCGTTCCAGGGGCGCGAAGCTGACGATGTCGTGGTGTGGGCCGTTGACCAGTGTGAAGGTGGAGTAGAGCTGCGGGGGAATGCGGCTCCTGGTCTCCTCGGTGAGCGGGATCTTCGCCGCTATGTGTCGGGCCTCCAGATCGACGGTGCTGTGGTCCGGTAGGCGTTGTGCGCGCATGGCGGAGTTGATGCCGTCGGCGCCGACCAGCACGTCGGCTTCCGCGGTACGGCCGTCGATTAGGTGGACGGTGACGATGGCGTCGGGATGGCTTTGGTATCCGGCGACTCGTGCACCGAAGCGGACTGTCTCCTCCAGGCCGGTGTACAGGATCCTGCGCAGGGTCGAGCGGTCGACCACCAGGTGTTCGGGGGCGTCGGCATTCGGGTTTCCGGTGCCGCGGGAGGCGGTGAGCTCACGGACGGGGCCAGGAGCGAGTTGCTCGTCGAAGAGGAGCGCGTCCTGGCGCGGGATGCCGGCCGTGGCGAGGAACAGTTCGTGCGTGCGGGGGTCCAGGACTTCCCTGATCGCCGTGGTTCCCGTGGAGTTGATGTGCAGTCCGTAGCCGGGGTTTCGGGTGATCAAGTCGGGGTCGCGTTCGAAGACCGTGACATTCGGGCCGTTGTGATGCAGTCGGCGTGCCAGGGTGAGACCGGCAAGGCCGGCGCCGACGATGGCGACACGGAGAGCGGGCATGAGTTCTCCAGTTCAAGCGCTGGGACATGCGGGACTGCCGGGAACCGACCCGCATCTCAACCGGCGACGCTGCGTGTGGGAGGCCGGTGCGGCAGGGGGCCTGGTATCGCCCGCGGTGGGCGAGTGGTGCGGTCCCGGCGATGTGCGGGCTGCTGTCAGGCCGGAAGGGGCCGACGGCAGCCCGAGGGAGCCCGGCACCGGCTGGGGCTGGGCCTGGGTGGGCCGTTCAGTTCTGCTGGTGGGCGTTGCCCGTCGGCGGCAACTGCGGTTCTGGCAGCCGGTCCTGGCCGACCAGGCGGTGACCGCGCTCCGCCGATTCGCGGACGGCGTCGAAGCCGTAGTCGCGCATCTCGTCCTCGTAGGCCCGCAGGGCGTCGGTGAGCGGTCGACCGGCAGCGGCTTCCACGAGGCTGGAGGTGAGAACGCGGGCGTCGCGCAGCGCGGTGTTCGCGCCCACGCCGATGGCGGGGCTCATGGCGTGGATGGCGTCGCCGAGGAGTGTGACCGCGTTCGTCTCCCATGCGGTGACGGGCACGCTGGTGCGGACTGATACCGGGAAGATCGAGGCCGGGTCCTGGTGGGAGACGATCTCGGCCAGCCTGGGGTGCCAGCCCTCCAGCAGCGACAGGGTCATCGCCTGGAGCTCGGCGCCGTTCATGGCGAACAACTGATCGTCGGCACACGGTAGTTGCTCGCGGCGGGCACCGAAGACGCAGGCGAGGTAGTCGCTGTCGTTGCTGAGCTTGATCTCGGGAGCCAGCCTTGCGGTCACCTCGTGCTGCGGCTCGCGGTACTGCACCGGCGCGAGCCCGAGGAAGCGCCACTGCGGGCCGATCACGGTGGTCCACAGGCCCAACAGCTCGGAGGGGACCAGCTCCCGGGCGGCATCGCCGGTGAGCGGGACCTTGCCGTACAGCAGCCGCAGTCCCGCGCCGACGACCTGGGCCTCGGGCAGACGCTGCCTTCGGGTTGCAGAGTTGACCCCGTCGGCACCGATCAGGACGTCCCCGGTGGCGCTGGTCCCGTCCGCGAAGAACGCGGTCACCGTGTCCGAGCGATGGGTCTCGTAGCGGGTCAGCGCAGAGCCGTAGTGCACGGACTTCTCCACTCCGGCCAGCAGGATCTGACGCAGAGTCCTGCGGTTGACCGCCAGGTGCCCGCCGCCCGGCAGGTCCTCCACCACCGGCAGCTCCTGCGCGTGCAGCAAGCTCAGCCGGTGGTCGAAGGAGTCCATCCGCGCCCCAGGTGTCCCCGCGGTGGCGGCGAACACCTCGAACGCCTGCGGCGCCAGCAGCGCCTTGAGTGCGGTGATGCCGTCTGGATTGATGCGGACGCGATAGCCCTGGTTGCGGAAGTCGGGGCCGGGGTCCTTCTCGTGGACGGCGACGCTGATCCCCGCCTGCTGGAGCCCCTGGGCGAGAGCCAGGCCGCCCAGGCCGCCCTGGGCGATGATGACATGCAGATCCGACACAGTCGTGTCCCTTCTCGATCATGAAACGAAAAGGGACGCACCGGACGTGCCCGAACGGGCACCGTACGAGCGAGTGATCGCCATCCGGACTACCTACCGGACCGTGAGTTTCGTACGTCCGTCAATCACGGTAACAGACCGCCGCCAACCCCCTTCAAGCGCCGATCACTGCCACGTACTTGCCCATCGCAAGGGGCGCCGAGGCCAAGCCAGGGCGGGTTCCACGCATCAGCCCTGCAACCCCACACCGGCCATCGACTGCTGACTGAATGCGAGTTCACCCTCTCAATGAGAGTGCACTTGCATGTACGGTGAGGGCGGTCTATTTTTATGAGAGTCAACTCTTACCTCTTCGCTATGAAGGAGCTCCCTTTGAGCACCCCGACTTCCACCAGCGCCACGTGCACCGTCACCATCGCGACGGGGATGTCCATCGCCATTCAGGAGTTCGGCGACAACACCGAAGGCAGCGCCGTGCTGTACCTGCACGGGGGCGCCGGGCCTCGGACGATGGCCGGCATCGCCACCGCGCTGTCCGAGCACGTCCACGGCCTCGTCCCCACTCACCCCGGCTTCGACGGCACGGCGCGGCCGGAGGGGTTCGACACCATCGCCGACCTCGCCGAGGCATACCTGGACCTCCTCGACGAACTCGGCCTGAACGGCGTCATGGTGATGGGCAACTCCATCGGCGGCTGGATCGCCGCCGAGATGGCGCTGCGCGACACCTGCGGCCGGATCGGCGCCCTGGTCATGCTCAACGCGGTGGGCATCCGGGCGAAGGGGGCGGAGCAGGTGCTCGATGTACGCAGGATGGCGCCCGGGGAGATCAGCAAGCTGTCTTTCGCCAACGAGGCTTTCCGCCCCGACTTCTCCTCTTTCACCGACGAGCAGCGGGCCGGTATGGCCGCCAACCAGAAGGCTCTGGCGACGTACGCGGGCGAGGCATTCACGCACGACCCGAAACTGCGCCGTCGCCTGCACCGCATCACCGTGCCGGCACTGGTCGTCTGGGGCGAACAGGATGGCATCGCCCCTACCGGGTACGGCCGCGACTGGGCCGCCGCGCTCCCGAGCGGCCACTTCGCGCCCATCGGCGACGCCGGCCACTTCCCGCACATCGAGCAGATGGGGGCCACGCTCGGCGCCATCAGCAACTTCGTCGACACCGTCGTGAAGCCCGACGAAGCCTGATCTCCGCCTGCTCCCCTGTAGGTGCCGGAGCCGCCGTAAGGCCCCGGCATGCTGCGACCCACTGCAAGCCCAACCATGCGCACCGGTCTCGAGGCCCGCCCAGGGCCCGCGCGTAATCTCCGATGCCGGGAGGCCATCTCGGCAGAAGACATACACGCCGCCACCAGTCGCCGAGACAGCACGCTCGCCCTGTCCGTCTGCTGCGTGGATGCGGGGCTCTCGTCGCAGCCCTTGCAATCCTCACCAGCGCTTTTCGGGCCGTCGTGAACGCCGCGCGAGTCGCTGCCTGCTTGCCGGCCGAACCGCGACAGGCCGCTCGGGTTCAGGTCCGGGCCCTGTCCGAACCGCCACTCAGTCCGAGTCGGTGACGGGGGTGGTGGCGTAGCGGCTCATCACCTCGGCTGTGGCCTGCGGGGTTAGCTCTCCGCCGTCGGCAAGCATGTCGCGCAGGTCGCGGAAGTACTGCACGTACAGGTCCGGGGTGAAGGTGTTGACCATGACGAGCGGCTGGTCGCCGGGATTGGCGAAGGTGTGCGGGACGCCGGGCGGGACCATCACCAGGGTGCCGGCCGGCGCGTCGTGATCGGTCGTCCCGACTGTGAACCGGGCGGTGCCGGAGACGACGTAGAAGCCCTCGTCGTGCTGGGCGTGCCGGTGTTGGGGCGGGCCCGGACTGTGCGGGGCGAGCGTGATCTCGCCGATCCCGAGGCGGTGCGCGGTGGTGGCGCCGTCCTCGAGGATGCGCATCCGGGCCGGGCCCAGCGCTATGACCTCGCCGCTTTCGGGGGCGACGATCGAGACGTCGGTCATGGTCGGCTCCTTCCCGGGATGGTGCGAGCATACTCTCATCATTGGAGTCTCCTCGCTACACTGGCCGCAGCACGAAAGGTGGACCGATGACATCACCCAACACGACCAGCCGCGCCAACCAGAAGCTGCGCACCCGCAACGCGATCGTGCAGGCCGCAGCAGAACTCAGCCGCAGCGGCCGCGAGGTGACCATGCCCGAGATCGCCAAGGCAGCCCTGGTCTCCGAGGCGACGGCCTACCGCTACTTCCCGGACCTGGCCAGCCTGCTGCGCGAGGCGATCGCCGGGCAGTTGCCCAATCCCGCGGAGGCACTCGCCCCGGTCGCCGGCTGCGACGATCCGGTGCAACGCGTCGCCGTGGCGGCCGAGTTCCTGCTGCGCCACGTCCTGACCCGGCAGGGCGTGGTCCGTGCCATGATCGCTGCGACCGTCACCCGGCCCGCCGAGGCCGCCGCCCGCCCCGGCCTGCGCTTCGGCCTGATCGAACACGCGCTCGCCCCACTGGTCGACACCCTCGGCGCGGGCACTGCCGCGATGGAGCAGCTCAACCGCGACCTCGCGATCGTCGTCAGCGCCGAAGCACTCTTCAACCTGACCGACCTGTACGGGCTGGACCCCGAGGATGCGATCGCGAGCGTCGTACACACGGCGACGACCCTCACTCGGGCCGTCGTCCAGGAGCACACGGCCGCAGGCGCGCAGTAACCGGCGAGGGGCCTGCGGCCACCGCGCGGGAGCACCGCACAGTCGTGCTATGCCGAAGTCACCCGGTCATGACCCTGCGGTGTTCCCGCTTCGGTCTGAGCGGCTGCGGCGACGGCGGTGGCCACCCGGACGAAGGCCGCGACGGCCGGCGAGTGCGACTCCTGGGGCCAGGCCACGGCCAACGTGGCTGTCGGAAGATCGCTGACGGGCCGGTAGGCCACCCCCAGCCGCGAGTAGCGACGCGCCACCGAGGCGGGGAGGAAGAAGACGGCGCTGCCCACTTCGATCAGTTTGAAGATCTGCGCCAGGTTCATGGCGGTGGGCGGGGCTTGGGCCACGAGCCCGCGTTGGACCGCCTGCGGCTGGTCCTGGCCGTCCCGGGTGACCATGCCGAGCGAGCGTAGTCCGGCGATCTGGTCGGCGGGAGTTCCGTGGGGAAGACTTCGGTCGGCCAGATCGGCAAGACGCAGACACGAGCGGGAGGCCAAGGGGTCGGCAGCCGCCAGGACCACCACGCCGGGCTCCGTTCAGCTGGCACCGACGTCACAACAACCCCAGATTAACCGGCTCCTGAATGGCCATCAAACACGAATGCCGGGACAAAACGCTCTTTCAGAGGGCGTTTATGCAGGTCAGGCCCTATATGCGACTCTCGTCCCTGCCCTGCTCTGAGGCTTTCATCCCGTAGGCGTCGAACGGGCGCTTCGTAAAACGTTCAAAGTACAACGGTTCGATTTCTGTCCGCGCCAGGGGCTGACACCGGGGTCCTGGTGCGCGATAACGTGCGCGCTCGGCCTGATCATCGTACTGTCCGGGGACTGTTATGCCTGATCCTTCCATGCCGCCGGACGACCGGCCGGCGTCGCCCGTGAGGCCCCGTGTGACGGCCGAGTCGCCGGCCGGGTCCTTGAGACGGCGTCTGGTGCTGTCGTCCGTGCTGCCGCCGAGCGTGGTCGCCGTGACTGGTGCGGTGGCCACCGCGCTGGTCGGCGGTGGCCACCTGGACCAGGCGTACCAGGGCGCTGTGTTCGGCGGCGTTGTGCTCATCGGGACCATGGCGGCCGCGATCGCGGGCATGCGGGCTTCGGCGGAAGCACGAGCAGTCACCGAGCACTGGGAGGAGCTGTCCCGCGCAGCCGACCGAAACCGTGCCGAGCTGACCGAGTTGACCCGTGCCACAGCCGAGGGCAGAGCCGAACTGGAGTCGCTGTGCCGTCGGCTGCGGGCCGGGGAGCGCCCTGTGCGGGGCCGGCCGGAACTCCCGCCGCAGACCGGCCCGGACGAACTCTCCCGCCTCGGATTCGAGATCGCCGTGGCCCGGCACGAGGCGGAGGCAGCCCTGCTGGAGACCGCCGCCTCCGCGGTCGGCACGGAACACCACTCCCGGCTGGAGCAGTTCGAGGTGTTCGCCAACCTGGCGCGCCGTCTGGAGTCCCTGGTGCACCGCGAGATCGGCCTGCTGGACGACCTGGAGAACGAGGTTGAGGACCCCGACCTGCTCAAGGGGCTGTTCCGGGTGGACCACCTGTCCACCCGGATCCGCCGCTACGCCGAGAACCTGGCCGTGCTCGGCGGCGCGAATACCCACCGCCAGTGGACCCGCCCCGTCAGCCTGATCGACATACTGCGTTCCGCCGTCGCCGAGATCGACCAGTACGCCCGGGTCAAGCTGGTCCCGCCCGTCGAGGGATCGGTCAGCGGCCACGCCGTGGTCGACGTCGTCCATCTGCTGGCCGAGCTGCTGGAGAACGCGACGGTCTTCTCCCCGCCCCAGACCACCGTGCACGTACGGGTGGAGCCCGTCGCCGCGGGGGTGGCGATCGAGGTCGAGGACCGGGGCCTGGGCATGTCCCCGGCCGAGCGCGGTCAGATGAACACCGTCTTGAGCGCACCCGACAAGGTTGCGCTGGGCGAACTGCTGCAAGACGGCCGGATCGGCCTGTACGTGGTCTCCGTCCTGGCTCAGCGACACGACATCGCCGTGCAGTTGCAGAGCAACGTCTACGGCGGCACACAGGCCGTCATGGTGCTGCCCGAGGCACTGCTCGGTCCGCAGCCGGCAGCTTCCGCGCCGGCGCCCCACACCGTCCCGGCCCCCGAGGCGGAGCCGCACGACCGGACGGAGACCGAGGCGGTGGACCTCCCGGCGACGGAGACGACCGTCGTCGCGGATCCGAGCGTGTCAGATTCCGCACCCGGGCCCGCCCCGGCCCCCTCCGACGGCGAGGACGACCGCCCGCGGTTGCCTCAGCGCCGCCGTCAGGACCACGCCGCCGAAGTGCCGCAACCGGTTGGCGGCGCCGGTGCTGCCGAGGACATCGAACACGACCCCGGCCTCATGGCCGCATTCCAGACCGGACTACGCAGGGCCGAGGAAGCGGAGACGCCCTGATGGCCGCAGTCGCCCTGAAGGCCCACGGTCCGTACAGCGAAACGTTTCCTTCTGCCGAATAGGAGTACACGATCGTGGCGAGCGAAGACCTTTCCTGGCTGTTGACGGGTCTGGTGAACCGGGTGCCGCACACCCGAAGCGCGTTGTTGCTGTCCTCGGACGGGCTGGTGAAGGCAGCGGAGGGGCTCGACAAGGACGCCGCGGACCAGTTGGCCGCGCTCGCGAGTGGGCTGTACTCGTTGGCGCGCAGCGCGGGCCGGCACTTCGACGACGGCGGTGACGTGCGACAGATCGTGACGGAGCTCAGCACCTCGCTGCTGTTCGTCTCGTCTGCCGGGCACGGCGCGGTGCTGGCGGTGCTGGCCGGACGCGATGCGGACGCGGCGGTACTGGGCTACGAGATGGGCATGATGGTGAAGAGCGTGCGTCCGCACCTGGCCACACCGCCCCGACACCCGGTGGGGTGACCGATGACGCCGGTCCTCCCAGACGGACCGCAGCTCGACGAAGCGGCCGGGCGGCTGGTCCGTCCCTACACGGTGAGCGACGGCCGGACCAGGGCCACGTCCCACTTCACACTGGTGACCACGGTGCGGGCCACCGGCGCCCAGACGCAGGGCGCTTTCGGCCTGGAGCACGCGCAGGTGCTGGCGCTGTGCGAACAGCCCGTGAGCGTTGCCGAGGTCGCGGCCCGGATGCAGGTGCCCGCCGCCGTGGTCAAGGTACTGCTGTCCGATCTGGCCGAGGGAGGCGCGGTGGTCGCAGGTGATACCCGCCCGGCGCCCACGGGCCACTCCGCACGACCTGATCGAGACCTCCTGGAAGCGATACGCGATGGCCTCCTCAAACGACTGTGACCCGCTGCCCGCCGACGTCCTGCCGGTGGGCGTCAAGGTGCTGATCGCCGGCGGGTTCGGCGTGGGAAAGACCACCTTCGTCAACGCGCTCAGCGAGATCGAGCCGCTGAGCACCGAGGAGATGCTGACTGCCGTCAGCGCGGCCACGGACCGACTGGACGGAGTGGAGAACAAGGCCACCACCACGGTGGCCTTGGACTTCGGCCGGATCACGCTCAGTCCGTCCCACGTCCTGTACCTGTTCGGCACGCCCGGGCAGGAGCGCTTCTGGTTCATGTGGGACGAACTCTCCGAGGGAGCGCTCGGGGCGGTGGTTCTCGCCGACACCCGCAGGCTGGAGCACTCCTTCGCGGCGGTGGACTTCTTCGAGCGGCGCGGCATCCCCTTCGTCGTCGCCGTGAACGAGTTCGACGGGGCTCACCGCTACCGCGGGGAGGAGGTGCGGACCGCGCTCGACCTCAGGCAGGAGGTGCCGGTGGTGCTGTGCGACGCCCGCGTCCAGAAGTCGGGCATCCGCGTGCTGCTCGATCTGGTTCAGCATCTGATCACGACAAGGAGTTCCCATGGCAGCGACACAGACCAACCCACCGTCCGGGCCTGAGTCCGGGATCGCCCTGCGCCATCTGCTCCTCCCCCCGGAGGACCCGCAGGTGCGCGCCCGTTCCGAGCGGCTGCGCGAGCTGGGCATCGATGCTCGTCCGGACGCCGAACTCGACGCCTTCGCACGGGAGCTGGCACAACGCACCGGCGGCTGCTACGCCGGGGTCAACTTCTTCCTCGACGCAGACCGCCAGTACTTCGCCGGGTTGTACAGCGCCGCGCAGGACACCACGGCTCATGTGGGGCCGCCGTTGCTGGAGGAACCGGTGCCCGGCCGCGTCATGCCCCGCGACATCGACATGGGCATCTGCCCGCACGTGGTCAAGCGCCGCCGGGCGCTGGTGCTGGAGGACATCCGGGACTTCCCCCGGTTCGCCGGCAACCCGGTGGTCGACGCGATCGGCGTCCACTCCTACCTGGGCGCACCGCTGATAGACAGCACCGGCGTGGTGCTGGGCACCATCTGCGTGGTCGACCAGGACCCACAGCCGTGGGGGCGCGAAGGGCTGGAAACCATCAAGGCCATGGCTGCCGAACTGGTCGAGCGACTGGAGGAGTCGGCGAACCACCGCGGCTGACCGGCACTGCCGGACGCGCACGCGGCGCCGAAGCCGGTGACCTGGAAGTTGACACGGGTGTGAGACTGCGGCGGAGAAAGTGACATCTGCTTCCTTCGCGTCTTGGGTCCACGGCCACGGCAGGCCGAGGCGCAACCAGGGAGGGTACGACGATCACCAGGGGACGGGCAGCGCGATCTTGAAGCGGCTCTCGACGCGCAGGGTGGGGCGTCGGCCCATCGAATGCCGGGTGCGGGGAGTTGATGAGTGCGGCGGCTCCGTGGCGGACCAGCACGCCCGCGCATCGGTCGATCTTCGCGTCGAGAGCGCTCTTGGCCGGCGCTTCCCGGTGCGGGGCGAAGGCCAGTTCCCAGTAGTGCCGCATTTCGTCGGCGGCCTGCAGGGCCACGTGCGCGCCGCCCCGCGCCATGGCGCGCCGTACCTCTGACTGCGAAGCCGGGACGGGCGAGCCGGTGACGTCCACGGTGAGCTCGATCAACGAACCTCCCGACCTCCGGTCCCGCTGGTCGCGCGCCCCGTCCACAGCCTCGTCGTTCACCAGTGCGGACGGCTGACGTGGTCCAGATCGTGAGGGTCTGGGCGACGTCTGCTGGTTCGCCGTCGCGGTCCCGGATGCGGTGGTGACTCCACGGTCTCGTCGACGTTGGGCGTCGGCGACGTCTTCGCAGACCAGTTGGAGCCCGGCCCGTTGAGTGGTGGGGATTGTTGGTTGGGGTGGAGCCCTGCCGATACGAGTTGGTTGCGGATCCTTTCGAGGGGCAGCTGAGCTGGGAAGACGCTGATTGATGTGTGGGCGGTGCCGTCGTGCTCCTACCGTGGCGAGGTGGAGGTGGGGCGCCATGGTGTCTTTGCCGGAAGAGCTTCGGGCGCGGGAGGCTGCGGCTCGGCAGCGAGTCGAGGAACTCCAGGCTGAGGCCGCGGAGTTGGCTTTCAGGCTGGAGAAGGCGCGAGCGGTTCTGTCGCGGCTGGAGATCATGCGGGAGACTGTCACAGAGGTACTGGTGAGCTGTCGTCCGCGGGGACTGACGTCGAGTTTGACGTGCCGACGGAGCATAGGTCGGAACACGAAGAGACGTCCGCGCCTCACGTGTGGGGGTGATGGTGGTGCCGCCGTGGCTGGAGGGCCTGGTGACGGCGGTACTGCCGGACGTGTACCGGGACATCGTGGGTGCGCCGTGAGGCGCAGTGGTTCGAGTGGAGGTGAGAGACCTTCATCGCTGATCTCGTCGCAGCGGGACGGTGGAGCTGAGGGCAGCCTGAGCCGGGTGGTGCCGGGGAGGGTGGGAGCAGCCCTGACAACGCCGGGACGTGCCAGTACTGCCAGATGGCGCGGGTCCGGCTAGCGGGACGGAGAGGAGTACGCGAGGAACCGACGTGTGACACCCCCTTGATACGGTGCCGGCTCGAATCTGGCGGATCTGGGCCGGAGGCGGCGCGCACCCGTCGAGCATGTGGGCGGGGAACTCCCGGGGCGGTAGGCACGAGCCGCCAGGGAGGCTGCGAAGAAGGTCTGCGGCGTACTCGCAGCGATGCCGCAGGGGCATAGTCGGGCTCCTACTTCGACGAGCGAATCACTGTGAACACGGGAACCGTCCTGGGCCTTGCCCTCAATGTCCGTAGCCAGCGGGCGTGTTGGGGCTGAGTGCACCGACAACTGATCGTCCTGGGACGGGGCGGAGCCGCCGTAGTACTCCGAGCCGGGGAGAGCCCGCGCACATGGGGAAGGGCGGCAGCGGTTTCGAGTTGGGAAGGACGCTGCAATGCCGGGAGACGCGCCACCGAATGGCGGTGCTCCTCGCTCTGGTCCGGCCGGGCCTCGGGCGAGGGTATCGGAGATGCAGGCCAAGCTTCACCGTTGGGCGGTGGCCGATCACGGCCGCCGGTTCGATGACTTGTTCAACTTCGTGTATGACCCGGCGACGCTGTTGGTGGCGTTCGAGCGGGTCGCGGGTAACCGCGGTGCGAACACTCCAGGGGTGGACGGTGTGACCGTCGCCGAGGTGGAGGAGCGCATCGGAGTGCCCGGGTTCCTGGACGACCTGCGCGCCGCCGTCAAGGACGGCTCGTTCCGGCCGCTGCCGGTGCGGGAGCGCAAGATTCCCAAGCCGGGGGGTTCCGGCCGCCTTCGCAAGATCGGGATTCCCGTGATCGCGGACAGGGTCGTGCAGGCCGCGCTGAAGCTGGTGCTGGAACCGATCTTCGAGGCGGACTTTGCGCCGTCCTCGTACGGGTTCCGGCCCAGCCGACGTGCTCAGGACGCGATCGCCGAGATTCACCACTTCGGCACCCGAGGCTACCGCTGGGTGCTGGACGCGGACATCGAGGCGGCCTTCGATTCCTTGTCACACTCCGCCGTCATGGCGAGGGTCCGGCTTCGGGTCAAGGACAAACGTGTACTGGCGTTGGTCAAGGCGTTCCTCAAGGCCGGGATCCTCACCGAATTCGGCGAACACCAGGACACCATGACCGGCACGCCGCAGGGCGGCATCCTGTCCCCGCTGATCTTCAACGTGGCGATGTCCGTGCTCGACGAGCACGTGATGGAGCCATGGAAGCCCGGCGGGCCGATGTCGACCAGCGGCAAACGCTCCTACCGCCGTTCCACAGGAGCGCCGACGTGGAGGATCATCCGCTACGCCGACGACTGTGCGCCACGAACACAACAGGAGGTTCTGATGTAGACGGAAGCTTCTGACGTGGTGCTGCACTGGTGATGGAGGTAGACCCTCCGGGATCGCCCACGCAGGGGGAGGTCCCAAACCACCGCAGGTTGCTCCGGTGAATGAGCCGGGGTGATGAGCACTGCGGAAAAGGCGCACATGATGCGTCAGGTGCGTGCCGAGAAGGCGAACGCGAGTGAACCACTGCTGAAGTGTCGTAAGCGTATGAGTGGTTGCCGAAACCGGGGTCCAGTTGTTGCCCCGGGACGAATCTGGCGGGTTCCTGTATTCCTGGCCAGGTGGCGGCCCGGCATGAAGGTGGCGCGAGCTCGGCGACAGGCGCCAGTGCGGAACGTGGGAACCCCTCGCCGCGATGTTGCCGACTGGGCTTTGTTGGAGTCTGGTTGGTGCCAAGGGAGAACCCCAAGCAGCTGAAACTGTAAGGGGCTGAGTACCGATGCGTGGCAGGGGGACGGACCGTCTCGTAGTAGTGATGAAGTCCCTGTAATGGGGGCGGAGCGAAGGGGGCGGGTCGTCCTGATCTTGTTTGGTGGTCAACCGGTGTTTCCGGGAGGAGCCAGGTGAACGGATCAAGGCCGCAGGCCGAGACCAAGCCGTTTTACATTTCCAAGCCGATGGTGTGGGAGGCGTATCTGAGGGTCAAAGCCAATCGGGGTGCACCCGGGGTGGACGGAGTGTCGATCGAGCAGTTCGAGCAGAACCTCAAGGGGAATCTGTACAAGCTGTGGAATCGGCTCTCGTCCGGCTCGTACTTCCCTCCGGCGGTGAAGGCCGTGGAGATCCCCAAGGCGGGCGGGAAAGGTGTCCGTGTGCTTGGGGTGCCCACTGTGGCTGACCGGATCGCTCAGACGGTGGCCGCTATGTATCTGGAGCGGCGGGTGGAGCCTGTGTTCCATCCGGACTCCTACGGTTACCGGCCGAGGCGGTCGGCGTTGGACGCGGTGGAGCAGTGCCGGCGGCGCTGTTGGCGCAGCGACTGGGTGGTCGATCTCGACATCCGGGCGTTCTTCGACAGCGTGGACCACGAGCTGATGCTCAAGGCCGTCGAGCGGCATATCGATGAGGACGGGAAGTGGGTCCTGCTCTACGTCAAGCGGTGGCTTGTGGCCCCGCTGGCAAAGCAGGACGGGGTGCAACAGCGGGTTCGTGGGACTCCCCAGGGATCAGCGATTTCCCCCGTGTTGGCGAATCTGTATCTCCACTACGCGTTCGATGTGTGGCTGACGCGGAACTTCCCGCACGTCACCTTCGAGCGGTACTGCGACGATGCAGTGGTTCACTGCAAGAGCGAGAGGCAGGCCCGCCGCGTGCGGGACGCGCTCGCCATGAGATTGGCGCAGGTTGGTCTGGAATTACATCCGGACAAGACGCGCATCGTCTACTGCAAGGACGCCGACCGGCGCGGCTCGTACGAGCACACGTCGTTCCCGTTCCTCGGGTACACGTTCCGTCCGAGGCTGGCCAAGAACCGGTACGGGAAGCACTTTGTGAATTTCCTGCCCGCGGTCAGCAAGGAGGCGATCAAGGCGATGGGCAAGGAGATCCGCTCCTGGCGCATTGCCGCCCGCAGTGACAAGTCCCTCAACGACCTTGCGCGGATGTTCAACAGCATCGTGCAAGGGTGGGTCAACTATTACGGGCGCTTCTACAAGTCCATGTTGTATCCCCTCCTCCGGCGACTCAACGAGTATCTGGTGCGCTGGGCTTGCCGGAAGTACAAACGGCTTCACCGCAGGGAGCGGAAGGCGAAGGAACTACTGGCGGGCACTGCCCGCCGGTACCCGAACCTCTTCGCCCACTGGCGGTTCGGTCTCAAGCCTGATGGCTGGGCGATGGGAGCCGTGTGAGCCGAGAGGTTCCCGCACGGTTCTGCGAGCGGCGGCGGGTGAGATTCCCGCCGCCGACTCACCTCGTGATCTTGGTGAACGGGGAACGGGCGCACGTCGAGACGCTGCGCGAAGAAGTCGCCGTCGCACTGGAACCCCTCGGGCTGCGGCTGTCACCGGCCAAGACCCAAGTGGTCCACATGGGCGACGGGTTCAACTTCCTTGGCTTCCGCATCCGGTGGAAACGCAAGAGGGGGACGAACAAGTGGTACGTCTACACCTTCATCGCGGACCGGCCTGTCCGGTCGCTGAAGGCGAAGATCCGTGCCCTGACGCACAAGACATCGCAGCAGGACCTCGCGTATGTGCTGACCAGACTCGGTCAGATCATGCGCGGATGGGCCAACTACTTCCGCCACGCCGTGGCAAAGGACACCTTCAGCAAACTGGACCACTTCACCTGGTGGAGGCTGGTCCACATGCTGCGGGCACGGCATGGATGGAACTGGGGACAGGTCTACCGACACCTCGCGGCCTCCGGGCAGTGGAGGATCGCGGCCGACGGGGTCGAGTACTTCCGGATCAAGGGCGTGACGGTCTCCCGCTACGCCTACCGGGGCAACAAGATCCCCAACCCCTGGCTCACTGCGAACCCCGTCTGACGGCAGGAACCGTGGAGAGCCCGTTACGGAGAGATCCGTACGGCGGGTTCGGAGAGCGGCCCGGGGAAACGGGCCGGGAGCAATCCCGGCACCGCGCCCCGGGCCGACTCACCAGGTCATCGCCGATGCGCCGGGCCCGTTGCAGGCCAAGCAGATCGTGCCGCGGATCGGGCTGTCGATTTCGACCGGGAAGATCGAGGGGACTCGGGGAAAGCTGAAACGCCTGGTGGAGCGGGGCCCGTGAGTGTCGCCAACCCCCGCCTTCGTGCTCATACAGAGAGTCGTCCAACACGCGTTCACCCGCGCCGACGCCGGCACCGGCCTGCGTCCCTTCCACGACCCGAGCCAGGACACCTGAACCTCGCGCGTGGTCAAGAACGGCCTCCGGCTAGCGCCTCGTCGGCACTGGATCGCCCGAGCTTGAGAGTACGGGCGGCCTCGGTCACGCTCACGTCTTCGTCGACCGTGCGTCGCAGCGCGGCGAGCTCGGCCAGCCCAACGGCGCGGGGCCGGCCGAGGCGCTTCGTGCCCGGCAGTATCCGCCCCCTCGGCCTCTCGACGCGCGGAACCGCACGTCGAGAGGCCGATCAAGATCGGCGAATCGGCCTCATGAGCCGGCTTGATTCCCGGCTTGCAAGCAAAGGAGCTCGGCGGCCCGAATCTGCCGTATTCCGGTGGCACCCGCAGTGGTACGTGTGCAGTGCGTTCAGCACTGGTGGTCCACGTATTCTGCCCTATCGTTCGCGTTGGCCCCGACCCAAGCGATTGCCCGCCGAGCCCAGTTACGGATGAGGACTTCCCCCCCTAGTGAGCTGTAGAAGACCGCGCTGTCAGTGCTGTTGTCGACCGAGGATGTGCGGTCTTTCCAGCCCCAGGCTCCGAGATCTTGCGTGCCGCAGTCCTGGAGCTTGCCTCGCGGGTAGCCCCAATTAATGTCCTGGTAGAAGCAGAACCAACCGGACGGGCAGTCAGCGTCGCCGGCGATGGCGCGCGGCCCAGGAAGAGCGTAGGTCACGACGAACTTGCCGTTGCCATACGAGACCTCGTTGCGGCTCGTCTGTTTGCCCCCAGGGGCAATTTTCAGCTGAAGTGCGATCTGCTCGCGCAACTCTGCATCCGAGCGGGCCTGCCGGTTCAGCAGGGACGACTTGCCCATTGGACTGTTCGATGCCGATGACGTGGCCGGGGTAGGAGGGACTGCCGATGCCGGCGTTGTGGCCATTGCCGATGCGACAATGAGCGCCGCCCCCATGGTCATGACGATACGTAAGAATCGTCCGAGGTACATCTACGTACTTCCTTCCTCATGATCCGCAAGAGTTGCGGTGATTTTAAGAGCGACAGTGCTGGCAGTGCCAGACGCAAGACACGATTACGCAATCACTTCGCGTCCCGTTAGTTCCAGCGCCGTTGCCAGGGCAACTCCGGGGCGGAGTAGCAGCGGTACAGCGGTTAACGGTGAAATTGATCTTGCTGGTGCTGCTCGGTCTGAGCGTCCTTGACCACTTGGGCCTGGAGCCGCTCGCGGAGGTTTTGCTGAGGGTGACGGTTCTTAGATCAGATGCCCCCTAATTCAACGGCCAGGACACCTGACTTCGATGCGCGCTGATTCAGACGGTCGGACAACCGTTGTCAGAGCGCAGCGCACTCCAGGTGTGCGTTCCAACCCGGCCGTCGACGGTGAGTTTTATGCTGCACCCCCTGTTGTTGTCCCACGTCTGGAATCCCTTGACAGCCGCGAGGGTCTTGCCGCCGAAGTCCCCGTCCACGCCGTCACCGTCGGGGCCGGTCGAGCCGAGGTTCCAGCCCCAGACGTAGACCAGCAGGCACTGGACTTCGCGAACCCGGTCGTTGTTGTTGCCGTACACCGTTTCGACGGTGCCGCTGTAGAAGCCGCACGACCAGGACTTGACCTGCGCTTTGGAGGCACTCACGGATGTGGACGCCGGGGTGGCGGCCGCGGTCCCGGCGGCGGTCAGGCCGAGGCCTGCCGCGAGGGCGGTGGCGGCGCACGCTGCGGCGAACCTGGTGCTGACGGACATGCTGATCTCCTCGTGTCGTCCTCGACGGGGAAAAGATCTCTTCTTCGAATGATTGACGGCCAGGAATAAATGACCGAATTCGGTTCGTGAAGGATGTTGCCAGCGGTGCCGCGAACTGGCAATCATATGTCGCCTGGACTTAATAGCCGAGGCCGCACGGGGGGGAACGGCATGCTCCGCATTCATTTCACCGACGCTGATTTAGCGCGCACGCGCGTGGCCGCCGCCCCGGACCCGCTGTGGGAGATCACGTTCAGCCTGCACCGCTTCCAAACCCGCCAGGGCCGCTGGGCATACGCCGACTGGCATCGCCGCGCACTCGCGGCCCTGAGCGAGAAAGGGCTCGGCCGGGCACTGCCGACGAGACTTCTGCCGCTGTTCCCGAGAGCCGCCTACTTCCCCGACTTCCTCAATCCCGCCGAGGCCTCCCTCGGCCTCGCCGCCGGCCTTGCGGCGATCGTGGACACCCCACCGGACCGGGTCCGCAACGAAGTAGGCCGTCTGGCCGTCCAGCCGACGGGCGCACCGTCGTGGCTCACCGGTCTCACCGAGAAGGAGAACCGCGAAGAACTCGCCGCGGCACTCAAGGACTACTACAACGCCGCGATCGCCCCGTACGACGACCAGATACGCGCCCGCCTCGACAGCGACCGGCACATCCGCTGCCGCACCCTGCTGCACGGCGGGGTGGAGCGACTGCTCGGCAGCTTCGGCACGATGATGCGCTGGCGGGCTCCAGTCCTGCACGTCGACTACCCGGTGCAGGACCGCGATCTTCATCTCGGCGGGCGCGGCCTGCTGCTGGTCCCCTCGTACTTCTGCTGGCGGATACCAGTCGCGCTCTCGGACCCCGAACTGCCACAGGTGCTGGTCTACCCACTGCACCCCGTGTCTGCCCCCGAAGCCGTCGGGAACCGCAGCGAGCGGCCGCTCGCCGTCCTCCTGGGCCGTACCCGTGCCAACGTCCTGCGCTCCACCGCGACCGGTGCCACTACCGGCGAACTGGCGCGGGCCGCAGGCATCTCGGCGTCGGCCGCCAGTCAGCACACCACCGCCCTGCGCGACGCCGGTCTGATCAGCACCCGGCGCAACGCGGCCTCCGTGCTGCACACCCTCACCCCTCTCGGGGCATCCCTGCTGCGCATGGGCAGACCCGGAGGGCCGTAGCCGCCTCGCTCATCCGGAGACCTGGGCCCCTCAGCCCTCGGCAAGGGCCCCAAGGCCCTGCTCGACGAGGGCGTAAAGGGGCGTTGCCACGGTCCCAGCTACCGGCCGAACACGCGACCTAGGAATCCCGCGGGCAAGAACGGAACGGCAACCTCGCAGGACGGCTGACCATATTCATCGGGTCGGCGCCTGAGTAGGGCCCGGGCTCCGACCCCAGCCGACTTCGCCGACGCTAGTTGATATTGAAGGTGGAGACGCTGCCGTCCGCATTGGTCAGGGGGACCGGCCCAAAGGTAATGATCACGGAGGAGTTGTTTCCCGGGCCTTTGTAATAGCCGGTCGCCTCGGTGACCCGGACGGCCAAGGCCATGAGGGTCGAAGCAGCCTGCGCATCGGCGTTGATCTCGGGGAAGGTCCAGGTGATGATGCCGGTCGTCTGGTCCAGATCCCAGCGGTCCGCCGATCCCAGCCCCCAGGACATGTGCGCACGAGCCAGCTGCTCGATCATGTCTTCGCCCTGCTGCCTTCCGCCGAGCAGGGGCAGGTTGCGGCTTAGACGTGGCATGATCCCCCCGTCATGAACCGTGGGGGGACCATGCGCTTGACGAGGGAAGTGCGCCAGCAACTGCTGGCCCAGAACGAGGGCTTCGAGCTGGAGACCAGCTACGAGGGAAGGAACTTCCGCGAGTACCGGCGGTACCGGATCACGGGAGGGGAGTTGCGCATCCGCTCCAGCGGCAAGACGTCATGGGCAGACAGCCGCTTCGACAACGAAGACGTCGCCACCGATGAGCAGACGCACCGGTTCCTGCGGAAGCACCTGGCTGAGCTGAACACCGACGGGCTGTAGGGGAATCCCAAGTCGAACGCGCAGCGCCCCCGCACCGAAGTCTGGTGCGGAGGCGCTGTCGGCCGCTTCCTCGGCCACAACGACCGCCTGGACGATCGCGGCCAGACACACGCTCGCAGTGGCCACCACCGATGGGACCCTGCGCCTCTGGACCGTTACCCGTCCAGCTCACCCCAGGTCACTCAGTTCCCCTGTTGATGCCGCAGGCTCCGTTTCCGCACTCGCCTTTGGTCCCGACGGACACATCCTCGTCGCCGGAACCACCGACGACACACTCAGACTGTGGGACGTCTCCGATCCGGCCCACCCCTCCGCCACGGGCGACCCGCTGGTCGGTCACACCGGCGCCGTGAACTCAGCCGTCCTCGGCCCCGGAAGCCACACGCTGGCAACGGGCAGTGACGACGGCACGGCACGCCTGTGGGACCTGGACGCCGACAGCGTCATTCACCACATCTGCGCCGTCACCGGCCACGCCCTCGACCGGGCCCAGTGGCGGAACCACCTGGGAAACCTCCCGTACCAACCTCCGTGCCCATGAAAAGCGCTGCCGTACTCCCGGCAGCGTGAGGCCGGCGTGTCACCGATCACCGTCGTCGACCGGTCCGAAGGTGCGCCGTCATGTCGGAGCCGGGGCGCTCCCACCTCACACTGACGGCCGTCGGCCGTACTGGCATGGGGGGCTGGTTGGATGCCCGGGCGACGGGGGAGCGCATGTCCTCGGTGTGGGGCGGCTCGTAGGGGACCCTGCCGGGCGGTGAACCTGGACCGGTGGACCCTGTCCGACGAGGACGGCCACACTTTCACCTTCCACCACTTCCGCCTGAACGGCCGGTCCACCGTCCGTGTCCACACCGGCGTCGGCCGCGACAGCCGCACGGACGTGTACCGGGACCGCCGCAACTACGTGTGGAACAACGACGACGAAACCGTGACGCTGCGCGACGAGCGGGGTCGGTTCGTCGACGACGAGTCCTGGGGCCACCACCGCTGGCAGCTTCGGCTCAGCAACGCTCTGGGCGAACTTGTCATTTCAGGACCCGACACAGCGTCTGAGGGCCGTGGGGTCGTCTGGATCAGTGGCTCCAGTCGTGGCTGTTCGCGTCCCCGGGGACCGTCGTCGGCGTACCGCGAAAGCATCCGATGGAGTACGGGTACTCGCCGTTGAGGTGATAGTGGTATGCGACGACTTTCTTGCCGTCCCACATGATCGCGTGTGTGTGGCCGTGGCAGACGTCGAGGTCTTTGTTCCTGACGATCTTTCCGTCCTCGCCGCGCGGGCCGTAGATCCCGAAGCCGTCGATGGCGTATCCCACGAGCGGCGAGTGCCCGGAACGACCCCCGTTCGCGGACGCGCGGGAAGCCGTCTTGCCGAAGCAGGTCTGTGAGGGGCCGTGGTAGTGGTACTGCGTCTCGTACGGGTGGCCCCAGCAGCGGTCGAGGGGCAGGGCCGCGTTCGGGTCGACCGGGCGGTCCTCCGCGTCGGTGGCCACCTCCAGGTGGAAGGTGCCGCCCGCCAGCGCCATCCCGGTCGTGAGCTGGGAGATACACGTGGGCGTCGCCTGGACGATCGGGTTGCGGGGAACAGTGACGTCGAGGTGCCACGGCTTGATGGGGATCGCGGCGGCGTTGGGGTACCCGGGCGAGGGAATCTCCGCGTAGTACTTGTAGGCGGGAGTGCCCTTCTGCACGGGGAAGCGTCCGGTGGAATGACCCGGGAGACCGTTGCCCTCGAAGTGCCTGGTCGTCGCGGTCCTCGTCACCCGAAGAACCTTGGGCCAGTGCATGGTCCCCGAGACGAAGGGGCGCTTGAGTACGTCGATCACGCCGTGGGCGTCGATCCACGGGCGGTCGGGCCGGGCGAGAGTGCCCCCTCGGCAGGCGTAGAGGGTGTCGCGCGCGGGAGAAGCGATCGACGTGCCGGTGGGAGGCGTGTGCAGGCGGGTGATCAGGGTGCCGTCTCCGTCTCCCTCGCCACGTACGTCCATGGCCGCCGCCCGCCCCGGATGAGGCACGGCTACGGCCGCAGATCCGGCCGGGGCCATTGCCGGGACAAGGAGCGCGCAGGCGGCACTTGCCGCCATGGCCGCGGATCTGAGTACGCCGATCATGAACACTCCTGGCTCACCAAGGACACCATCTCACCTGACCACGCACGCATGTCGTTGTCTCGCTGACACGAACACGAACTGCCGAAACCGAAGAAGAAGGCGGCCGTGAGGAAACAGCCGGCCAAGCAGAACACGGCCCGACGACCACGAAGAAGACTGCGGGTCGCAAGCCGCGAAGTGGCTAAAGAGGCGGCAGGTGCACCGCCTCCGCCCGGTTGCCCTCGCCCGCCCGCCGCCACGGCGCACGCTCGGCTACTCTCCGGCCGGATCCTGCTGTGAGTGGCGGACGGCTTTCTTCGTCGCCTGCTCCGGCTCGTGCCGGTTCTGACGGGTCTCCTCGGCAGCTGGGTGATCGCGGCCTTGCCTCATCGGGGCTGCCTCGTTGGAGGTTCGGCTACTCCAATGGGGTGACAGCGTGGGAGCTTCGTCGGTGTTGTCGCTTGTGGCTCCCCCAGCGGCCAGCACACCGGGCTGCTGGGGGTGCCGTCTGGCGATGCGTCAACGGGTGGTTGTGAGCCTGCGTCGGAGGCGGCGATGGCGGTGCCGTGGCTGGTTCATCGCAGGTGGGGTCAGTCGAAGTCGAAGGTGGCGACGACGGGGGCGTGGTCGGACTCGGGTACTTGGCGTCCGTGGCGAAGGCGAGGGATTCGTCGTGGAGGACTTCGTTGTGGATCTCTGAGCCGCGGTAGTGCGTGAGCAGGTTGCGGGTGACGAGCATGTGGTCGAGCATCTGGCCGTGGTGGAAGAGGGTGTAGCGGGCCTCGTTGGGGATGGTGTGCTCGATGGGGACCAGGACGCGGGTGGCGAGGTCGCCGTTTCCGGTGTCCTCGACGTTGCCGCAGATCGCCAGGACGGGGACTTCCTCGGGTTCGGCGTTGAAGTCGCCGGCGACGATGATGCGCGCGTCCGGGTCCTCGCCGAGGATCTGGTCGACGAGGCGCCTGACTTCCAGGGCCTGGCTGATGCGCTTCATGGACGACAGGAAGCTGCCTTCGGCCCAGGCGTCCGCGGTGCGCCAGATGCCCTTTTGGGAGTCGAGTACCTGGCCGGGGATCTCGGTGGGGATCTTGGACTTGAGGTGCACGGTGATGATGTGCAGCAGGCAGCCGGGTTTGGCGTGGTCGATGTCGATCTGTGCGTGCAGGATGGGCCGTTCGATACCGATCGGGATCGGCGCCGGGTCGGGGGGTGTGGCGGTGAGCCGCTGGTAGTGGGGCTCGGCGACCAGGTCGTTCTTGAGCTGCTGGTGCTTGATGACCGGCAGGTGGGTGGCGACGACCAGGTTGCGCATGTCGAAGACCGCGTCGTCCTCGGGTTTGGTGCTGACCAGGGCGGCCCCGTCGAGGTTGGTCCCCGCGAGCAGCTCCTTCAGCGCCAGCAGCGCGCGGGGCTGGCCGGGGCGCTCCTGACCGTGGACTTGACTTCCTGGAAGCAGGCGAAATCGGCGCGCAGTCGGCTGATCTGTGGCTTCATCAGCTTGACGCGTTCCGCCAGTGATGGATGCGCGGTCGGCGCGGTTTCGTCGATGGAAGGACGCCACACTCCTGACCAGCGGCGAGTTCTCCGGCAACCAGAAGTGGGACCTCATGGTGCGCTGGACCGACGGCGAGCTCGACACCTACGTCGGCACCACCACATCGGGCCTCGGCACCGAGCAGCGCATCCTGAACCCCAGCAAGCTCTGGACTCACGACACGGCCATGACGACCGGCGACTACACCGGAAACGGCCAAACCGACGACCTCCTCATCCGCTGGTCCGACGGTGAGACCACCATGTACACCGATACGCTCGCCAGCCGACTGGGAACCGAGCACATGCTCGTCGCCCCGACCTCCTGAACCCAGCGAACCCGCACGCCCGGCCGGCCGCGGAACAACCCGTGCGCCGGCCGAAGCCAGCCGATGTCATCGTGGCTCTGTCTCACATTCGGTGGTGACAGAGCGTCATCGCTGATGCGCCTGGTCCGAGCCCCACTGGCGAGAAGGCATCGCCGCAGGTGTTCACCGGATCCGGTGGGTCTTCCAGAAGGAGGTCAAGTCCTTGTCGGTGATGGACTGGGCGGTTTTCTTGAAGTCAGCGGTGGTGGAGATGCCGTACCAGTGGTCGCGGGCGTAGCGCTTGACGAGGCGTGCCATGGTGGCGGTGCCGAGGGTGCGTTCCAGGTCTGCCAGGGCGCAGGAGCCAGCGGTGTAGATGAGGTGGTATGCGCTGGGGTGCTCCGCCCAGTAGGCCATTGAACTGGTGAGCGCAGCGTTCTGGTCGGGCCAGTCGTGCGGGTCCCAGCAGTCGCGGGTGTCCCAGCCGTAGAAGCGGGCGTTGGCGTACTGGGCGAAGCTCTCGTCCAGCCAGGGCGCACGGTATTGATCGTTGCCGACGATGCCGTACCACCACTGGTGGGCCACTTCGTGGACGACGGCGCTGCCTTCCTCCGTGGTCCCGAGTAGGACCAGGCCGGGGTATTCCATGCCGCCGCCGAACCGCGGAGTCATCACCAGGTCGAGCTCGCCGTAGGGGTAGCGGCCGTACTCCGTGCTGAACCGGTCGACGGCGGCGGCGCCGTCCCGGCGGGTTAGTCGCACGCCCGGGGCGGGCGTGCCGGGTGCCCAGTACGATCTGACCCGCACGCCGCCGAGCGTGGTCTGGGCCGCGGCGTGGAACGGGCCTGCCGCCCACGCGAAGTCCCGTACCCGGTGCGCGACGCTGTGCGTGAGGGTGCGCCCAGGCGTGCCGGGGCTGGTGCGGGTGCGGCCGGTCGCCGGGACCTTGAGGGCCGACGGATGGTCGAGCGTGACCTGGAAGTCGCCGACCAGGGTGTAGAAGCTCTCACCGGTCGACACGTACGGATCGAGGTGCCATCCCGTCGCGTCGTGCACGGCGAGCACGGGCAGCGCGTTGCCGAGGAAACGGAACGCGCCCTCGCGGCCGAAGCGGTTGTTGCGTCTGGGCACAGTGAGGGACACGTCGAAGGAGACGGCCGTGCGCCGGCCGCGCTCGAGAGGTGTGGGCAGGGTGATGCGCAGCGCGGTGCAGTCCAGACTGAGCCGGCCCGCCGTGCCGCCCCGCACCCGGGACACGGTGACGGGGGAGAGGCTGCCGGGAGTTCCGCAGGCGTCCACGCCGTTGCCCCACAGCCGCAGGTACACCTCGCGCAGGGGCCGGTCGGAGGCGTTGCGGAACGACACGCGCTGTCGTCCCTTCCAGTGGGTGCCGTCGGCATCGGCGCGCAGGGTCACGTCGTAGCGCAGGTGATCGGGTGTTGCGGTCTGGGCGCTCTTTGCTGCGGCTGCGGCTGTGGGGACGGCGTCGGCGACGCCGACGCCGGACCCGACGAGTAGCGCGAGCAGGGCAGCGAGCAGACGGCGGGGGGTTGTTGGTGGCCACGCGGACAGAGACGGCATGGCAGCCGATCATGTCACAGTGCTTCCAGGACACGCTCCGTATGCGGGAAGTGGGGCGGCCCCGTTCCGCTTGTCTCGGCCGAGCACGACGACGTGCACGGCTGCTGGGTGATCGGGCCAGGGCGGGTCGCGGGACGGCGTCGTGGGCGTCGTCCCGCTGGCTGCAGTGCGCCTGGGGTGCGATCCAAGAGGGCGTTTTACGTGGTCGGATTGCCCTTTGATCTCATGGCTAGGGCCGCCTGGGGTTGCTGGAGCCGTTCCTGCACCTGCCGTGCCGTCCTGGGGGCGCTGGTCGGGATCCCGCTGCAGAAGCTCGGCAGCCAGCGTCGTCACTGCGGGCGTCAGGTCAGGGCGGAGCGAATCGAGGCGCGGCGACCTGCCTCCAACGCGGTCAGGCCGGATTCTCTGCTTCGCCGCTCCTGTCGAAGGGTTGCGACGAGCGCGTAGCCTGCACGGCGAATAGACGCGACCTCCATCTAAAACGAGTTACCCCTGCCCTGCGGTCAGCTGGCCGTGGGGTGTTCGAATGCCTGGCGCGCTTCGTCCAGTACTGCTCGCCAGGATGTGATGTCGGGTTTGCGGCGCAGCAGGGTGCGGCGTTCGCGTTCGGTCATGCCGCCCCACACGCCGAACTCGATGCGGTTGTCGAGGGCTTCGGCGAGGCACTCGGTGCGTACCAGGCACCCATGGCACAGCGTCTTGGCCCGGTTCTGCTGGGCTCCCTGGACGAACAGCTCGTCCGGTTCGGCACTGCGGCAGGCCGCGCTCTCCACCCATTCGCCGCTGGTCATGGCTTTCTCCTCAGCATCCGCAACGACCCTACGCTGTCCTACGTATGGAACGCTCGCCAGGCCTCAATGCAGTCGCGGTCCTGTGCGAAGATCCGGGGTGCTGCGGCGTGGGCCGTCTTCCGCCCATGCGCCAGGCCAACGCGTCGGGTTCTCGAACAGGTGTGATCTGCCGGGACGTCAGCTATAAGTGCTACGGGTGGGTAGCATCCGGCGCAACACACTAGGGACCAGGGAGCGTGAGTGCCGTGGCCGACGAGGCTGCCACCATCCAGGAAAAGTACGCGGGGCGTTTTGCCAGCGAGCTTGAGACCAACCGCAGTGAGCAGGAGAATCTTCGTGCGCGTCTGAAGCAGTTGCAGGCAGAGGAAGAGATGCTGCTCAGGTTGCAGAGCGCTCTGGCCGGTGCGACTGCCGGGTCGGGCTCCGCCACCGGCGGTGCGGCAGATGCTGCGGTGACCGAGCCACAAGACCCTGCCCACGCCTCCGCTGTGCTGGAGGAGGCGGGCGTGCCGCAGCCGCGGCACCCAAAGACCGGCAGCCCCGCGGCCCCTGCCAAGAAGGCCGCCGCCAAGCGGACCGCCCCGGCCAGGAAGGCCGCCAAGGAGACTGCGGCCAAGAAGACCACCGCCAAGGGCCCGGCCGGCAAGCCGGCGGCGGACAAGGCTGCCGGGCCGTCGCTGGGCGATCTCCTCAAGCAGATCCTTGACAAGCATCCCGGCCAGCCGCGCACGGCTGCGGAGGTCACCATCGAGTTGGAGCAGGAGTACCCCGAGCGCGCCCGGAACACCACCATCGTGCGCAACACCCTTGAGCGGCTCGTCGCGAAGAGCGCTGTGGAGCGGACAAAGCAGAAGAGCACCGTCCTGTACACGAGTGACGGACCTGCGGCCGCGGACAGCACCACCGCCGGATCGGCGCCGGCGGCCGGCGAGGAAGACGAGAAGGCTTTGGCGCAGGCGTAGCCGGTCACCGCCACGCTATGGTCCCAGGCTCATCTCGAGCAGTCGAAGTGCCGCATATGGCTGGACAGCGGCCCAGTGCCGACCAGAAGAGGGACGCCGGCCATGACGGCTGGAGCCGTAACCATCTACGCCTGCGCGAGGGCACTGTTCTGCCTGCTCATCCGCTGATCTGCCCCACTCGCCTTCGGGCGGGAGGGGGCCTTTCGCCATGTCAGCGTGGACGGACCGATCGCTGCACGCTGGTGATCACGTTCTGCGCGTCCGATCCGTACACGGCCGATTCCTACAGCATTTCCCAGATGCGCACGTAGGTGGTCACACTGTCGGTGTCGTCGAGCCACAGCTCCGCGTGCCAGTCCTCGGTGATGACGAGCCGATCGTCAAGGACCCAGAATGCGTTGGCCGTGGGAATCTTGAGGGACGCTCCGAGCGGAATGATGCCGAGCTCCACAGTGTCCATGCCCACCATTCCCGCGAGCCGGTCGAGTTGAGCCGCGAGCACGGGCGGCGGGCACACCAGTGCGTGCAGAGCTGCCTCCCAGACCAGAGCACGGAACTGGCGGCCTGCTTCGTACAGCCACTCTTGGCGGCGCATGCGTGAGCGGACCACCTCGTCGGTGTCGCGGGCTGTTCCGTGGAGGGCCGCGTACCGGAGGAAGACGGCGCGCGCATAGTCGGCGGTCTGGAGCATGCCGGGGATGACCGCCTCCTCCCAGGCACGGATGATCTGGGTCCGGGACACCTCGAGGTTCCAGCTGTCCTGTACGGGCCGGTGGCCGGCGGCGAGCTGGCGGCGCCACGACCGGATGTGAGACTCGAAGGCCTTGAGCCGGCCGTCGAGCTCGTCGAAGACATCGGGGCGGCCGACACCTGTAGCCCACGAGCGCAGGTCGTCCGGCGTCGCAGTTCGTCGGCCGCCCTCGAGCTTGTAGACCTTGGAGTGCGGCCAGCCGAGCCGCTCGGCAAGCTGTGTGCCGGTGAGCCGACCACCAGGCGCGGTGAGGCGGAGTTCTCGAAGGCGGACTCCGAGGGCTTCGCGGGCCTGCTGAAAGTCTGTGCTCACCGGCTGCCCGTCAGTGCTGGCACAGCTGAGCCGCGAACTGGTCGTACGGCTTCGACACGTGCACGGCGGCGTCGCGGATCTGGCAGTACCGCAGCACTGCCGCAGGTTCCGTGATGACCTCGAGGTCGCCGAGGACGTCCTGGTCGTCGAAGTGCAGGATGACGACCATACGGCTGTCGAAAACCCAGAAGTCCTCGTCACCGAGGTGCGCGCGCACGGCGTCCTTGCGCCACACGCTGCGGACGTCTTTCGCCGGTGGCCGCGTTACAGCGCGCGTAGCTGAGCAGGAACCGCTGCCCGTCGGTGGGTGGATCATCGACGACGCGCACACGGCCGACGTACTTGCCGCCGTTGGTCTGCTGACGAATGTTCGTGCACCAGTCGCTGGCGAGATCCATCGGGGCCTCGCCCGTCTCCAGGAACTCGTCGAAGCCCAGGTCCTCCCGGTCGGAGGCGTAGCCGCCCCGGGTCTCCAGGTGCCAGGCCGAGTGCTCGAAGGTATGGAAGAGCTGGCCGAACTCCTGCGGGCTGATCAGCTGGCGCACACGGTGCATCTCCTTGGGGGCGTGGTTGACGAGCAGCTCGCGCGGCACGACTACCGCGGCGTCGCCCGGCCCGAAGTTCTGGAGCTGGGCCAGGTCGTCGGGCTCGGTGAGGGGCGGGCCCTGAACGATGACGTCACCCGAGTTGGTGTCCTCGTGGATCGAGGGGCAGCCGCCGTTCTTGCTGTCCGTGCCGGTGAACCTCAGTCGTCGCATGTCGCCTTCATCATCCGGGTTGGGGCCACCAGCATCACCGGCGGGCTGGCCCTCCACTACGGCGTGCCGCCCCCTTCGCGCGACCACACGAGAACATCCGGTCAGCCTGCGAGAACATTCGAGAACATCGCCTGGCCCCGGTCAACACCGCCTTCATACGGTCCCGTTCATGTCCACCGTTGGTGCGCAAGGCGTAGGCCTCCCGCGGCGAGGCCGCCCCCGCGGTCCTGGCCGGGACGGTGGCCCGCCGCTCGAGCCGGCCAGCACTCCTCGGGGCTGTGTCCGCGCTGACCGTACGGTCAGCGCGGACACAGCCCTGCAGCTCGTCAGGGAGGCGCACGGTGAGCTGGACACCGGCTCCAGGCCGTCCGCGGCCTTCCTGGACGCCTCCGGCATGGTGGCCCCAACCGCGGCGTACACCGCCTCCGGGGCCCATATGCCCTCTGCCCGCCCAGCAGTTCGCAGCCCTGGCCGAACAGACCGCAGCCCGCCTTGTCCGCGGCCGCGGGCGGGGAGCTGTCGCGGCGCTGTGCGTGCTGTACGCGGGCGTTGCCCGGCCCTGCGCTAGAAGGTCAGGTTCCAGGCGTCGATCTTGCCTGTGTCGGAGGCGGCGTTGTCGTTGACGCGCAGCTTCCAGGTGCCGTTCGCGACCTCCGAGGAGGCGTTCACGGTGTAGGTCTGGGCGATGTTGTCGGCGCTGCCGCCGGCGTGGTTGTGCAGCGTGTAGACGGTGCCGTCCGGCGCCACCAGGTCGACTTTCAGGTCACCGATGTAGGTGTGCTTGATGTCCACACCCACCTTGAGGGTGGCCGGGGCGTTGCCGGTCACACCGGTTACGGCGATCGGGCTCTCCACGGTCGCGTTGTCGTTGATGGCGAAGTCCGCGAGGTTCTCGAAGTACTTGCCGGTCGGCGGCGTGGTCCCGACGGCCTTGAGGGCGTCGACCTGTCCTTCGCCGAAGAACGAGTTGTTGGCCGTCGTGCCCGTGCAGCGGCTGTCCGAGGGGCAGGCGATGTCGTTGGCCTGCTCGGCCAGCTTGGCGCGGAGCTGCGCCGCGGTGATGCCCGGGTTGGCGCTGGCGATGAGTGCCGCCACGCCAGCCACGTGCGGGGTGGCCATCGAGGTGCCGCTCTTGCTGCCGTAGCCGCCGCCGGGGACGGTGGAGTACACGTTGCTGCCCGGCGCCGCGACGTCGATGACGCCCTGACCGTAGTTGGAGAACGAGGCCTTGGTGACGCCAGTGCCGTTGGCCGCGACCGTGACCACGCCCGGCAGCTCGGTCGGGATGTCGAGGCAGGCGTTGGTGATGGTGCGGGTGACCGGCGTCGAGTCGTTCGGGCTCGCGGAGTCGGTCGTCTTGTGGGCGAGGTCGTAGTTCTCGTTGCCCGCGGCGGCGATCTGGAGGGAGCCCTTGCCCTCGGCGTAGTCCTGGGCGCGCTTGACGCCCTCGATGATGGCGGCCTGGTCGATGTTGTCCGGGCAGTTGAACTGCCACGGGTCCGTGTAATAGCTGTTATTGGTGACCTTGAAGCCGTGGTCACCGGCCCAGACGAAGCCGCAGATGGTGTTCTCGGCGAAGAAGAAGGAGTTGCCCGGCTCGGCGACCCGGACCGCGGCGATCTTCACCCCGGGTGCCACGCCGACGACGCCCTTGCCGTTCTTGGCCGCGGCGATGGTGCCCGCTACGTGGGTGCCGTGCGTGTCGACGTCCCGCCACGCGCCGGCACGGGTGTCGGGCTTGCCGTAGGCGCAGGAGACCGAGTCGGCCGCGTCGAAGTTGGGCGCCAGGTCCTGGTGCTGGTCGTCCACACCGGTGTCCAGGATGCCGACCGTGACGGAGGCGGAGCCTGGGTTCACGGCCCAGGCCTGGTCGGCTTTGATCTGGCTCATGTCGGCCCGGACCGGTTCTCCGGCCGGGGTCGAGGCCTGGGCCGGATTGGCCGGGAGTGCCGGGTTGTAGGCGTCGGCCGGGACGTCCGAGGTACGCGTGGCGCCGACCTGCTGCACGCCGGCGACGTCGCGCATGGCGGCGGCGAATCCGCTGGACGCCGAGTGGGCGACGATCACGCCGATGGCGTCGAAGTTCGAGAAGACGGTGCCGCCGTTGGCCGTGATCGCCGAGCGGACCGCCGAACTGTCACCGGGTGCGGTGATCACGAGGTAGGCACGCGTCCCGGCCACCCAGGTCGCACTCTGGGATGCCGGCACGGCGGCAGGAGCGTGGGCCTTGGCGGCCGGCGCGGTGGAGGGGACGACGGGGAGCGTGCCCGCGAGGGCTCCCGGGGCGCCGAACGCGAGGGCGGCACCGAGCGTGGCCGCCAGCACCAGCGTGCGTCTAGGGCGGCTGGATATGTGGGGTATCAATGCGTCCTCCGGAGACGGCCCGGCCGTGCTGAGGGCACCGGCCGGGCCGTACGAAACGAGTGGTGGATGCAAGATGTCAGGTGCATGCTCCTGTACGGAAGTACCTTTCCGTGCAGGGACGTTATAGAGGCATGGCTGAAAATAGACGTACTCCGGGCATCGAGGGTCGGGATCCACCGAGAGCTCGGCGACGTCGACCGCGCCCTGGCGTACGCCGCCGGCCTGGTGCCGGCCGTGCTGCCCGCACCAGAGCGCCGGACCCGCGCGGCGACCGACACCGCCCGCGCCCTGGTGGCCGTCGGCGACGTACTACCCTCTCGTGCCGGTCGAAGCGCCAAGCAAATGGCCGGCGTTCCCGGACCTGGGATACAGCGTTTCGGGAGCCATCTCGCCGTACCCTCTGAGCTGCTGAGAACGACCGGCAATAGGCATGGGTGTGGGGGAGGATGCAGAGCAGGCACGGGTCCACGCGATCATGGAGTCTCTACGCTCAGTGATCACGGAGGGCGGCCGTGCCCGCGCTGCCGTCTTGCTGCTCGAAACCGCTCAGCGTCGGAGGACGACGATCACGACCGCCGTGCTCCGGGTCGGCCTACCGTGCCGGGCGGAACGGCTGCAGGAAGCGGATCCCGTCCTCGATGCTGCCGTCCATCAGTTCCAGCAGTTGGGGCACCAGGTCCTGCATGCGGGGTGCCTGCAGGTGGCCTTCGAGGGCCTCGCGGCTCTCCCAGCGCTCGAAGATGACGAACGCGCCCGGTTGTCCCTCGACTTGGTGAGCCTCGTAGTCGATGTTGCCCGCGTCGTAGCGCGATGCGGTGACGGCGGCTGTCATGAACGCCTTCATCGCGGCTTCCTTCCCGGATTTGGCCCGGGCTTCCCACAGCACGGTGACGTAGTGGTTCGACGTGGTGGTCATGCTTGCTCCTCTTGACTCCGGACAGCATCGTTGTGCGCCGGTCACGACTCGACACTGAGCCCCCGGGGAGCGTCGGCGGGAGCTACGGGACTTCGTGGTACAGCGCGTACCACCCAGCGGGGCGGGGTGTGCGGGAGAGTGGTGTTCATGGATCAACTCGGTGCCGCGCTGCGGGCGTGGCGGGACCGGCTGGACCCCGCGACGGTGGGCTTCGCACACGGCTCACCCCGTCGGGTCCCCGGTCTGCGACGCGCGGAGCTGGCGACGCTGGCCGGCATCTCGGTCGAGTACGTGGTCCGGCTGGAGCAGGGACGGGTGGCGACACCCTCGGCGCAGGTCTGCTCGGCCCTGGCGCGAGCCCTGCATCTGTCCGACGACGAGCACGCTCACCTTTTGCGCATGGCCGGTCACGCAGCGGATCCGAGCCGGGTTCCACGAACGATCCCAGGGAGCCTGTACCGGATCGTGGACCAGCTCGCCGGCAACCCGCTGGCGATCTACGACGCCACCTGGCAGTTGCTGCACTGGAATCCGCTGTTCGCGGCCACGTTCGGCGATCCCACGGTCCGCGGTGTGGGAGACCGCAACGTCCTGGTCTGGCAGTTCCTGGGTGAGCTGCCCCGGGTCCGGCAGACGGCGGCCGAGCGGGCGGCGTTCGAGGAGTCCCTCGTCGCCGACCTGCGCGCGACGACGAGCCGGTACCCCGACGATCCCGACCTCGCGGCGTTGGTATCGAGGCTGAACCTCAGCCCACGGTTCTGCGAGTTGTGGAGCCGCCGAGCGGTGGGCGGTCACCAGAGTGCGCACAAACTCGTCCAGCACCCGGATGTCGGAGACATCGCCATGAACTCCGACATCCTCAACACCCAGGACACGAACCTCCGCCTCGTGGTGTACACGCCGCAGCCAGGCACCGACGCCCGCAGCAAACTCGAATTGCTTGCGGCCATTGGGGTCCAGAGGATGTCTCCTCAGGGATGAAGGCCCGCGTTCTGCCTCGTCCGGTGGACCAGGCTGCTGGGTGGTACGCGCTGTACCACGAAGTCCCGTAGCTCCCGCCAACCCTCCCGGGGACCCAGCATGAAGTGCGTGAACAGCGCACGACCGTGCTGTTCGGACCAGGAGGAGCCAGCATGACCACCACATTCATCACCGGGGCCAACAAGTCCCTCGGTTTTGAAACCGCTCGTCGCCTCGTCGAGGCGGGGCACACCGTCCTCCTCGGCGCCCGCCACCGTGAGCGCGGTCGGGCCGCGGCCGAGTCGTTCGGCGCCCGGTTCGTTCAGATCGACGTGACCGACGACGCCTCGGTCCAGGCCGCGGCCGCGGATGTCGCCGCGCATGAGGGAACGATCGACGTCCTGGTCAACAACGCCGGCGTCCTCGGCAAGGTCGGCCCCGTCGAGGAGTACACCGCGGCCGACGTGAGCGCCGTGCTCGACGTGAACGTCGTCGGGATCGTGCGCGTCACGCACGCCTTCCTCCCGCTGCTGCGCAAGTCGCCGAACCCCGTCATCGTCAACGTGTCCAGCGGGATGGGCTCCTTCAGCATGACCCAGGACCCGGCGCGGATCGAGTCACAGTATGCCCTGCCCCTCTACTGCGCCTCGAAGGCCGCGGTCACGATGCTCACGACGCAGTACGCCAAGGAACTGAAGGACGTGAAGGTCAACGCCGCAGACCCCGGGCAGACCGCGACCGACTTCACCGGCGGCCTCGGACACAGCGTCGCCGACGGCGCAGAGTCCATCGTGACCCTCGCGACGATCGGCCCGGACGGGCCGACGGGACAGTTCATCGACCGATCCGGGAACCTCCCGTGGTGACCTGCCCTGAGCTCAGGGTCGGTCGCCCCGCCGACCTGCGCGTGCCTCATGCTCGTAATCTCTACGCTCAGTGATCACGAAGGACGGCCGTGCCCGCGCTGCCAGCTTGCCTGCTCGAACCCCTGTGGGACCAGTTCGCCGCGCTCCTCCCCGTCCGGGAGGAGTTCGTCGTCGGCCACCCGCTGGGCTGTCACCGCCGCCGGATCCCCGACCGAACCGTCTTCGAGCACGTCGTGCTCGCGCTGGTCCATGGTTCCGGCTACGAGCGGATCTCCACGCCCGGATGCTCGGACCGCACCATCCGCCGACGCCTCAAAGAGTGGTCCCGGCAAGGGATTTCCAAAGCGCTGCACGCTCTCGCCCTGGACGCCTACGACCGGATGATCGGCCTCGACCTTGGCGAGATCTCGGTGGACGGCTGCATCACCAAGGCCCCGTCCGGCGGGGAGAAGGCCGGCCGCTCGCCAGTCGACCGGGGCAAGCAGGGGCTGAAGCGCTCCGCCGCCTGCGACGCCCGCGGCGTCCCGCTGGGGATCGTCTCCGAGGGGGCCAACAGGCATGACTCGCCACTGCTCGGACTGACCCTGGACGCCGCGCAGGAGCAGGTCGGCATGCTGCCGGACACCGTGAACGTCAACCTCGACCGGGGCTACGACAGCATCAAGTCCCGTGCGTTGATAGCTGAGTTGGGGTTCACCGCCGAGATCGCCCGCAGGGGTGTGCCCGCCCCGATCCAGGCCAGCAGGCGCTGGCCCGTCGAGCGCACGCATTCGTGGATGAACGGCTACGGCAAGCAAGCTTCGGCGCTGCACCGAGAGAAAACGGCAGGGTCGTGGACTTCTACCTCTACCTCGCCGCTATCCTCGTCACACTTCGCATGCTGATCTGGCAGGCACGCAGCCGCTACCGCTGGGATGGCCGACCCACCAGCCGCCGCCTCAAGTGATCCATTTGCCGGTCGGTCTAAGTCATGCTGGGACAAGGCCATCGCGTCACCTCTCACTTCAACGAGTGTCTCTACTCGGAGAGTTGCGCGGTGGCCGCCCAATGACCATGGGCTATGCGGAGATCGCTGTTACACCTCTCGGTGGGACACCATCGCGACCGAGGGATATCAGAGCAGCGGCAGCTCCAAGATCACCGTGACAGCATGAGCACCCAAACACGTCTCGCGTTACCTCCCCTGACGGTGGCACTCGCCGTCGTCGCGCCGGCCGCCGCGGGCACACTCACCGTCAACGCCGCCCCGGCGCAGGCCGCCGCCTGCAACGGTTACGTCGGGCTCACCTTCGACGACGGCCCGTCCGGCAACACACCGGTCCTCCTCAGGGCGCTCACGCAGAACGGGCTGCGGGCCACCACGTTCAACGAAGGCCAGTACGCCGCTATCGACCTGTCCCAGGTGCAGGCCCAGGTCAACGCCGGTATGTGGGTCGGTGACCACAGCTACACCCACCCGCATCTGCCCTAGCTCAGCCAGTCGCAGATCGACGCGGAGGTCTCCCGGACCCAGCCGGCGATCGCGGCCGCGGGTGGCGGCACGCCGAAACTGTTCCGGCCTCCGTACGGCGAGACCAACTCGACGGTGAAGGCGGTCGAGGCCAAGTACGGTCTGAGCGAGACCATCTGGGACGTGGACTCGCAGGACTGGAACGGCGCCAGCACGGCTGCCATCGTGCAGGCCGTCGGACGGCTCGGCAACGGCCAGATAATCCTCATGCACGACTGGGCCGCCACCACGCTCGCCGCGATCCCGCGTACCGCGCAGGGTCTGGCCGGTCACGGTCTGTGTGTCGGGAAGATCTCTCCGGAGACCGGCCGCGCGGTGGCCCCCTGAGCATGATGTGTGACCGCGCAGGTCACCCGAACCGCTGATCTGCGGTCCGGTTCTTCCCGGGACAGCGGAGGCAGCCGTTCTCCACGCGTACTCGGGCGACTCCGACAACGCGGCGAGGTGCCGTGCCAGGCGCCGCGGCCCGCGATGACCGGCAGGGCAGAGCCTGCGACCGCCCCACACCGGACGAGACCGGGCCGGAGCTCGGGGGCGCTGCCGCCGCGGACGGACGGCCGCGCCCCGGAGGAGGAGCGGGTGCTGGACGCGGCGGATTCCTGCCCCGCGCTGGCCGTCAGGATCCGCGAATGTCACGGCGGTCGTGCCCCTGACGCCCGCTCACCCGCTCCCCGCTCACCTGGACACTCCGAGTCCGGCGGTCGGCAGATCCTCCGGCAGCAGTGTCCGCAGGTCGTCCACGCTGGGTGTGCGTACGGCGGTGAGCCGTCGGGCCTGGTGGGTGATCATCGTCTCCAGGAGCTGCCGTGCCAGGCGCCCGTTGCCGAAGGAGCGGTCGCGGGGGATGGTGTCGATATGGGTGTGCAGCGCGTCGAGAGTGTCCGCCGGGCAGGTGTAGCCGGACTCCTCGGCGTGCCGCTCCAGGATGGTGAGGAGTTCGTCGGTGGTGTAGTTCTCGAACTCCACGAACCGTGAGAAGCGGGAGGCCAGGCCCGGGTTGGAGTCCAGGAAGCGCCGCATTTCCGCGGTGTAGCCGGCGACGGTGACCACGACCTGGTCCCGGTGGTCCTCCATCAGCTTCAGCAGCGTGTCCACGGCCTCGCGGCCGAAGTCGGAACCGCCTCCCTCGGGGGTCAGGGTGTAGGCCTCGTCGATGAACAGCACCCCGCCCATGGCGCTTTCGAAGACCTCCTTGGTGAGCTGCGCGGTGTGGCCCACATAGCGGCCCACCAGATCGGCGCGGGCGACCTCGACGAGAGCGTATCTTCGCCACCAAGGGCGACCTGGCCCGCGACATGATCCTGCGTGCCCTGGCCTCCCCGCTCCCCATCGCCTGGGTGACGGCGGATTCCGCCTACGGACAGGACTCGCACTTCCGGCGCTTCCTGGAGGACGCCGAGCTTTCCTACGTGGTCGCCGTCCCCAAGTCACAGCAGGTCAACGGCCCGCGCATCGACCATCTCATCGTTCAGGCCCCGCGCGAGGCATGGCAGCGACTGTCGGCAGGGCCGGGAGCCAAAGGCGAACGGTTCTACGACTGGGCCGCCGCCCGTCTGCCCGCCGTGGCCGAGTCCGGCGTCGACGAGCCGACACGGCAGAAGTGGGTGCTGGCCCGCCGCAGCATCAGCAGGCCCGACGAGATCGCCTACTACCTCGCCTGCGCTCCACTGGACGCAACCGTCGCCGACCTGGCCCGAGTCGCCGGCTGCCGCTGGAAGATCGAGGAGTGCTTCCAGAGCGCGAAGAACGAATGTGGCCTCGACCAGTACGAAGTCCCCCGCTACGTGGGCTGGCACCGGCACATCACGCTTGCCATGCTCGCCCACGCGTTCCTCGCGGTGATGGCCGTGCAGGAGCGCGAAAAAGGGGTCTCGAGGCCGACACACCCGACCTCGTGGACCTCACACCAGCCGAAATCCGTCGTCTGCTGGCAACTCAACCCCGCCACCGTCCTGCACGCCGCGACCACGCGGTGAACTGGTCCCGATGGAGGCGCCGCCACCAGGCACGCGCCCGACGCTGTCACTACATGCGGCGTGGACACACGTTGGTGGGACGACCTGTCCAAGACCGTCCCGCGCATGCCCAACCCCCGCTACACTCCCCACCGCCAAGCCGTTGACCAGCAGAAATACAGAAGTCCGGCTGGAGTACTAACACGGCTCCCGCCAAAGCAGCACCGGCTCCCACCCATGCAACCCCCGCAGCATCCATGGCACTGGACCATGCCCTGAGCGCACTGGTAGTGGAATGCTCGTGACCGTGAAGTGCCCGAGTACCTGATCGGGGTGCATGCCGTAGGCGGCAGCCACCGGCTCATGAGCGACCAGGTCGTCTCCCCGCTCACAGGCGCAATCCGCAGCAGGACCGGAAGAAGCGTCACCTCGTCACGGTCCCGGACATACGGCATACAGCAGGCATCAACGGCAAAGATTCATGCCCAAAACCGGACAGACAGGCGTACTGTTACCGGTGCGCATCATGGAACGTCACCGCAGAAGACTGAGCTCACAAGGGAAGTGAGAGGCGGTTAGTGTAGTGGTAGAGCTTCACGCCCACTCAACTCCCAGCTCGATCAGCGCCTTGTCCAGGAGCGTTCTGTCAGTGGTCGGTCTTTCTGCGCAGCGAGTAGGGCTGTGAGCTGGGATTGTGTAGATGGACTGGTTGGCGCACCGCGCTAATCACCCAACGAAGGTGAGGGGACGGGTAGCTGAGTTCGTGTCTGGCTGGCGGTTTTCCCGCTGGGGAGGCTGGCTGCGCAGTTCTATTGGTCGGCGAGCCTTGACCGGGCCGAGGGCGCGCGGGGCCTGCGCCTGGAGATGCTCCTCACCCGCATCGGGCGCCGGGGGACCGGCTCGTGGGTGTCAGACGATGCGCTTGCGACCCCGAATGAAGATGAAGACGGTGACGGCTGCGGTCAGGGCGAAGAGGATTGAGGCGCCGAACCACTGCATGCTGCTCATCTGCGACATCGGCAGGTAGTCCACCTTCCAGCCCACGAGGTCGAACTTCTGAATACAGACCTTCTCCGACACCTCGTGTGTGCAGGTGCCCCAGCCGTAGGTCTGTCCGGATCCCGAGATGTACCAGTGGTCGATCTCCAGGGCGGCTTGAGGTGTCTGCGGGAACGTGCCCTCGCTGATTCCCTTGTGGGTGGTGACCGTGTGGACGTGGCCGAGGTCCAGCCGGAAGTAGCTCCAGACCAGCTGGACGACGACGGCGAAGGCGAAGGTGACGACCATGGAGATCAGGGTGCGGCGCAGGAGCATGCCGATTGCCACGCCACCCACGACGGTGAAGAGCGCGAGCGCGACGGGAATGGGGCCGGTGTTGTCGAACGCGGCGCCATCGCTCCACTCCAGAGCTGTGGGCACGTACTTGACCGGCCCCCACCACCGGCCGAACGCGACGGAGAGCGCCGCCGTGCACACGATGACCACCAGGCCGCTGACTGCAAGCTTGGTGGCCAGCCAGCGGATGGGGGTGACGGACTGCGAGGCGACGAGTTGGGCGGTGCCGTTTTCCAGGTCACCGGAGAGCAGAGGGGCGCCGAGGAAGACGCCGAGCACGATGGGGATGAAGCCGAGGGCGACTCCCACGAATTGGAACCGTTCGGGGTGTTCGCCATTGAGCCACTTGTCGGGCGCCGAGTCAGGCCAGCCCTGGGCGGTGAGCTGGTTTATCAGGTCGGTGCGCTGATAGACGAGCCACGCCACGCAGACGGCGGTGATGGCGAGAAGGGTCCAGAACCCGGCCCGGTGCTGGCGCCAGATGAGCCAGTTCAGGCCGCTGAGCCGGGGGCCGCGGGTGGCCATGGGGGACGCAGTGGACCCGTTGGACCTGGTGGCGGAGGTCTTGGTCAGGTTGCTCATGCCGCCACCGTCCGCGAGCCGTTGGAGCCGTAGGTCTGGCCCGGGACGTGGGCTTGGAAGGTGATCAGCGGTGGCGCGTCGGGGCAGCGCAGGTAGGAGAGCAGGAGTTCCTCCAGGTTCGGGGTGGCGGCCTGCCACTGGCCGGTCACCGGGCCGTCGGGACGGATGAGGGCGGTGACTTGGCGTCCACTGGTGCGGTATTCGACGAGGGTGTGGCCGGCGAGTTCCGCTGGGACGTCCTGGACGTGGCCCTGGCGCTGGCTGTCGCTCTCGTCGCTTCGGACGCCGTGCAACAACAGGTGGGCGCTGCGGAGTTCGTCCACATCACCGGCCATGCGCAGTCCGCCCGTGGAGATGACGAGGAGGAAGTCGCAGACGTTCTCCAGCTCGCTGAGCATGTGGGAGGACATCAGCACGGTGGTGCCGTGTTCGGCGGCCTCGGCCATCAACGTGCTCATGAGCTCGTGGCGTACCAGTGGGTCGAGGTCGGACATCGGCTCGTCGAGCAGCAGCAGGTCGGGGCGCTTGCCGAAGGCGAGGGCGAAGGCGACCCGGGTGCGCTGCCCGCCGGAGAGGGTGCCGATTTTCGCCTCCATGGGCACATTGCCCGCGCGGACGATGTTCTCGGCGGCCCGCTGATCCCAGCCGGGGTTGAGTTCGCGGCCCATGCGCAGCGTCTCGGTCACGGTGAAGCGGCGGAACAGCGGTTTCTCCTGGGCGAGGAACGCGGTACGCCGTCCGGCCTCCGCGGATTCCGGTGCTGCGCCGAACACCTTGAGGGTGCCGTCCGTCGGCTGCAGCAGATTGGCGGCGATCGCCATCAGCGTGGTCTTTCCCGCGCCGTTGGGGCCCACCAGACCGCAGATCCGGCCGGCCGGCAGCCGGAACGAGCAGTCCTGCAGGGCCCAGCCCCGGCGGAACTTCATGCCCACCCGGTTGGCTTCTATCGCCGGCTCGTTCGCCGGGCCCCCGGCGTCCATGGCGTTACTCACTGATACCCCCTCGTTTCCGGACTTTCCATTGTGTCGGCGGCCGCCGTGGTGTGGGCGTACCGCTCCTCCAGGACCGACGCGACCAGCGCGGCCACGTCCTCCCGCTCCAGGCCCGCCTCGCGTGCCCGCGTCATCCACGCCTCCAGCTCCCCGCGCAACGGGGAGTCGGCACCCGCTTGGGGGCGGGCCAGTGACCGGCGGATGAAGGTGCCCAGGCCGGGCCGTGGTTCGGCCAGACCTTCGCGTTCCAGCTCCCGATAAGCCTTGAGTGTGGTGTTGGGGTTGACCGCGCAGGTCTCGGCGACCTCCTTGGCGGTGGGCAGCCGGTCGCCCGGCATCAGAACGCCTAGCCGCAGGGCCTGTTTGGTCTGCTGGACGATCTGCTGGTAGGCGGGCATCCCGCTCCGCCTGTCGATGCGGAACTCCACGAACCTGTCAACACCCTTCAGCTACTCGATTAGTGGAATGATGATGTGGCACTGATCCGAGGACTGTCAAACAAAACCGGCTCCCACGGCCCCT
>NZ_JADDRL010000079.1 GCF_021538895.1 Streptomyces olivochromogenes
GGACCGCTCGCACGCCGACTCCGGCATCGCCAAGGGGCGGCCGCCGCAGCGACCGAGGGAACCCGGGGGCGGCCTGCTGATGGGCCGGCCCTTCGGCGTGCCCGTGTACGTGGCGCCGAGCTGGTTCCTCGTCGCCGCCCTGATCACCTGGGTGTTCGGCGGCCAGTTGGACCGGGTGCTGCCCGAGCTCGGCGCCGCCCGCTACCTGGTCTCCCTCTTCTTCGCCGTCGCCTTCTACGCCTCCGTGCTGGTCCACGAACTCGCCCACACGGTCGCCGCGATCCGCTACAAGCTCCCGGTCCGCCGCATCCAGCTCCAGTTCTTCGGCGGCGTCTCGGAGATCGAGAAGGAAGCGGAGACACCGGGACGCGAGTTCGTGCTGGCCTTCGTCGGCCCGCTGCTCTCCCTGGTCCTCGCCGGGCTCTTCTACCTCGCCATGCAGCCCGTCCGGCCCGGCACGGTCCCCGGCGTCCTGCTGGCCGGCCTGATGATCTCCAACCTCATCGTGGCCGCCTTCAACCTCCTGCCCGGCCTCCCCCTCGACGGCGGCCGCATGCTCCGCGCCGTCGTCTGGAAGATCACCGGCAAGCCCATGAGCGGCACCGTGGCCGCCGCCTGGGTCGGCCGCGCCCTCGCCATCTCCGTCCTGATCGGCCTCCCGCTGCTCAACCAGTCCGGCACCTTCGGCTCCGGCCACGAGGAAATCAGCGGCATGGACACCGTCACGGACGCCCTACTCGCCGCCATCCTCGCCGCGATCATCTGGACCGGAGCCGGCAACAGCCTGCGCATGGCACGCCTGCGCGAACACCTGCCGGAACTGCGCGCCCGCAACCTCACCCGCCGGGCCGTCCCGGTCGAGACCGACACCCCGCTCTCCGAGGCCCTGCGCCGCGCCAACGCCGCCGGGGCCCGCGCCCTGGTCGTCGTCGACGCCGACGGCAACCCCCTGTCCCTGGTCCGCGAGGCCGCCATCGTCGGCGTACCCGAACACCGCCGTCCCTGGGTCGCCGTCAGCGGCCTGGCCCAGGACCTCACCGACGGCATGCGCGTCTCGGCGGAACTCGCGGGGGAGGACCTCCTCGACGCCCTGCGGGCCACCCCGGCCACGGAGTACCTCGTCGTCGAGGAGACCGGGGAGATCTACGGCGTCCTGTCCGCCGCCGACGTCGAGCGCGCCTTCGTCAAGGCGATGGCCAGGCCCGCGTAACGAGCCCCCCAAGGGCGGGGAAACGGCGTGGTCCGAGGGGCCCGCGGGGACCGGTAGGCTGTTCACATGTCCGAACCGACCGGTGCCGCCCGCAGGCGCGGGCCCTTCAAGGTCGGGGACCAGGTTCAGCTGACCGACCCCAAGGGCCGCCACTACACGTTCACGCTCGAAGCCGGGAAGAACTTCCACACCCACAAGGGATCCTTCCCCCACGACGAGCTGATCGGCGCTCCCGAGGGCAGCGTTGTCCGCACCACCGGAAACGTCGCCTACCTCGCGCTGCGCCCCCTGCTCCCCGACTACGTCCTGTCCATGCCCCGCGGGGCGGCCGTCGTCTACCCCAAGGACGCCGGACAGATCCTCGCCTTCGCCGACATCTTCCCCGGCGCCCGCGTCGTGGAGGCGGGCGTCGGCTCCGGCTCGCTCAGCAGCTTCCTGCTGCGCGCCATCGGGGACCAGGGCATGCTGCACTCCTACGAGCGCCGCGCGGACTTCGCCGAGATCGCCCAGCAGAACGTCGAGCGCTACTTCGGCGGTACGCACCCGGCGTGGCAGCTCACCGTCGGCGACCTCCAGGACAACCTCAGCGACACCGACGTCGACCGCGTCATCCTCGACATGCTGGCCCCCTGGGAGTGCCTGGAGGCCGTCTCCAAGGCGCTCGTGCCCGGCGGCATCCTGTGCTGCTACGTGGCGACCACCACCCAGCTCGCCCGGACCGTCGAGTCCATCCGCGAGATCGGCTGCTTCAACGAGCCGACCTCCTGGGAGACGATGATCCGCAACTGGCACATCGAGGGCCTGGCCGTCCGCCCGGACCACCGGATGATCGGCCACACCGGCTTCCTGCTCACCGCCCGCCGCCTCGCGGACGGCGTCGAGCCGCCCATGCGCCGCCGCCGCCCCGCCAAGGGCGCCTACGGCGAGGACTACGCCGGCCCCAACGCCGACGGCGGCGCCGGCCGCTGAGCCGAGCCCCGCACCGCGACCAACGCAAGGGCGCCGTGCCCCAGTTCCCCGGACGGTTCGGGAACTGGGGCACGGCGCCCACGCGTTGACCGGACACCGGGATCCGCACGGCACGAGCCGCAGGAACCTCGGACCCCACCGTTCCCCGCCACTGTGACGTGTGGCACCATGCTGGCCACCCCACCGGCACAGCCACCGCAGGAGACACTCCTAGTGCAGCACTCCGCCGTCCCGGAACTCGCGCACACCGACGCCCGCGCCCTTCACTGGGTCGCCACGGCGACCGCTGTCGCCAGCGTCGTGGCCCTCTCCTCCGTCGTGCAGCCGGGCTCGGCCAAGGCCGCCCCGCCCGCCGCCGGCACCAGGACGCAGTCCGCCCCCTCGGCCGTCGCCCCGCCCGCCACCACCGGGGTCGACTTCCCCTTGGAATGCGGTCCGGTGAAGGTCGTGGTGAAGAAGAAGGCCGCCGGAGACCTCGACGGCGACGGCCGGCCGGAAACAGTCGTCGTGGCGCACTGCGACGCCCCCATGGGCACCCCGCCGGACGCTGTCTATGTCCTCACGCAGGCCGCCGAGGCGACCAGCCCCCGGGTCGTCGCCACGCTCGTCGACCCCAAGGACCGGCTCACGGTCACCGACTTCACCGTCCGCGCCGGAGCCGTCACGGCGACCCTGCTCGGCTATTCCACGTCCGACGTGCCGAGTTGCTGCCCCGACGTGCGGACCGGGGCCAAGTGGCAGTGGAACGGGAGCGCGTTCATCCGCTCCACGCCCGCGGCGGCCCACAGCGTGTGAAACTCCCGGGCGCGGGCCCGGGGGTGTGAGAAATCAGACATTGCTCACGGCGCGTGCCTCAAGGGTCACTCCGCGTCCGGCCCGTAGACCTCAACCTTGTCCAGAACCCGACGTACATGGATACAGTCGCCCGGGCATTCCCTGGCCGAGTCCACCACGTCCGCGAGAAGCGGCAACGGCACCGCCGTCACTGCCCCCTTGGCCTGCAGCAGCTCGTCGTCAGGACCCTTCACGTAGGCCAGTCCGTCGATGTCCAGCTCGAACACCTCGGGCGCGTACTGGGCGCAGATCCCGTCGCCCGTACACAGGTCCTGGTCGATCCAGACCTCCAGCGCCTCGCCGCCGCTTCGGGTCTCCTGCTGCACGCTCATATCTCCTGCCATTTCTGCGCCGAGCTGCACGGGAATCCGGCCAGCTCTGACGGGTGTTGAACGGTTCGAGCCTACCTCTGGCGGCTTCCCAATCATGTTCGGTGGGTATTCCCCTGGCGTGAGGGAGAGCGCAAGGGTGAAGATCGGACACTCCTTGACAGTCTTTGTGATCTAGGGGTTTCAATCGACACCCACCCAGGTAGGGTCTGGAAGCGTCCAGCTCCCCTTGGAGGAGGTGAGGACCGTGGCAGCCCACGACGACGACATGAACCGCGGCATCCGCCCGGGACGAGGGTCCGAGGACCCGGCCGGGCAGATCGCCTACCTTGAGCAGGAGATCGCCGTCCTGCGACGCAAGCTCGCCGACTCTCCGCGACACACGAGGATTCTCGAAGAGCGGATCGTCGAGCTGCAGACCAATCTGGCCGGCGTGTCCGCCCAGAACGAGCGGCTCGCCAACACGCTCCGCGAGGCCCGCGACCAGATCGTGGCACTCAAGGAAGAGGTCGACCGGCTCGCACAGCCGCCCGCCGGCTTCGGTGTCTTCCTGCAGGCGAACGAGGACGGCACGGCCGACATCTTCACCGGCGGCCGCAAGCTGCGGGTGAACGTCAGCCCCAGCGTCGACCTCGACGACCTCAGGCGCGGCCAGGAGGTCATGCTCAACGAGGCGCTCAACGTGGTCGAGGCCATGGAGTACGAGCGCGTCGGGGACATCGTCACCCTCAAGGAGATCCTTGAGGACGGCGAGCGCGCCCTGGTGCTCGGGCACACCGACGAGGAACGGGTGGTGCGGCTCGCCGAGCCGCTGCTGGACGTCACCATCCGCCCCGGCGACGCCCTGCTGCTCGAACCCCGCTCCGGGTACGTCTACGAGGTCGTCCCCAAGAGCGAGGTCGAGGAACTCGTCCTCGAAGAGGTCCCCGACATCGGCTACGAGCAGATCGGCGGCCTCGGCAACCAGATCGAGGCCATCCGCGACGCGGTCGAGCTCCCGTACCTCTACCCGGACCTGTTCAAGGAGCACGAACTGCGTCCGCCCAAGGGAGTCCTGCTCTACGGACCTCCCGGATGCGGCAAGACGCTCATCGCCAAGGCCGTCGCCAACTCGCTCGCCAAGAAGGTGGCCGAGGTCACCGGGCAGGCCGCCGGCAAGAGCTTCTTCCTCAACATCAAGGGCCCCGAGCTCCTGAACAAGTACGTCGGCGAGACCGAGCGGCAGATCCGCCTCGTCTTCCAGCGCGCACGGGAGAAGGCCAGCGAGGGCACCCCCGTGATCGTCTTCTTCGACGAGATGGAGTCCCTCTTCCGCACCCGCGGCTCCGGCGTCAGCTCGGACGTGGAGAACACCATCGTCCCCCAGCTGCTCGCCGAGATCGACGGTGTCGAGGGCCTGCAGAACGTGGTCGTGATCGGCGCCTCCAACCGTGAGGACATGATCGACCCCGCCATCCTGCGCCCCGGCCGACTCGACGTGAAGATCAAGATCGAGCGTCCGGACGCCGAAGCGGCCAAGGACATCTTCGGCAAGTACCTCACCGAGCGCCTCCCGCTGCACGCCGACGACCTCGGCGAACACGGCGGCAGCAAGGAAACCACCGTCCAGAGCATGATCCAGACGGCGGTCGAGCACATGTACGCCGAATCCGAGGAAAACCGCTTCCTGGAAGTCACCTACGCCAATGGCGACAAGGAAGTCCTCTACTTCAAGGACTTCAACTCCGGCGCCATGATCGAAAACATTGTCGGACGCGCCAAGAAAATGGCGATCAAGGAATTCCTCGAACACAACCAGAAGGGTCTCCGCGTCTCCCACCTGCTCCAGGCCTGCGTGGACGAGTTCAAGGAGAACGAGGACCTGCCCAACACCACCAACCCGGACGACTGGGCCCGAATCTCCGGAAAGAAGGGCGAGCGGATCGTGTACATCCGTACCCTCATCACCGGAAAGCAGGGTGCGGACACCGGACGCTCCATCGACACGGTGGCGAACACCGGCCAGTACCTGTAAGAGCAGGGCGGCTGCGGGTGCCCTCGGCGGGTACCCGCAGCCGACTGTTTTTCGGCCCACGGCTGGAGCAGGCAATGACGCAAATGATCTCCCCACCAGCGCAGAGGCGTTCTAGGCTCTTTCCTACCGCCGAGTCGCGCAGTGCGGGGACGGGCACCGCACACGCACCGGAGCGCCAGCGGTACGTGAGCGGCGCCCACGACCGAGGGTGCCGCCGGGCAAGGAGGGCCGCATGACCGTACGGCGAGTAATGGGCATCGAGACGGAGTACGGGATCTCCGTCCCCGGCCACCCCAACGCCAATGCCATGCTCACCTCGTCCCAGATCGTCAACGCCTACGCGGCGGCGATGCACCGGGCCCGACGGGCCCGCTGGGACTTCGAGGAGGAGAACCCGCTGCGGGACGCGCGAGGCTTCGACCTGGCCCGCGAGGCCGCCGACGCCAGCCAGCTCACCGACGAGGACATCGGCCTGGCCAACGTGATCCTCACCAACGGCGCGCGTCTCTACGTCGACCACGCCCACCCCGAATACAGCGCCCCCGAGGTCACCAACCCCCGCGACGCCGTCCTGTGGGACAAGGCCGGCGAGCGGATCATGGCCGAGGCCGCGGAGCGCGCCGCCCAGCTGCCCGGCGCCCAGCCGATCCACCTCTACAAGAACAACACCGACAACAAGGGCGCCTCCTACGGCACCCACGAGAACTACCTGATGAAGCGGGAGACCGCTTTCTCGGACATCGTCCGCCACCTCACGCCCTTCTTCGTCTCCCGCCAGGTCTTCGCCGGAGCGGGCCGTGTCGGCATCGGTCAGGACGGCCACGAACACGGCTTCCAGCTCAGCCAGCGCGCGGACTACTTCGAGGTCGAGGTCGGCCTGGAGACGACCCTCAAGCGTCCGATCATCAACACCCGCGACGAGCCGCACGCGGACGCCGAGAAGTACCGTCGGCTGCACGTGATCATCGGCGACGCGAACCTGTCGGAGATCTCGACCTACCTGAAGCTCGGCACGACCGCCCTGGTCCTGTCCATGATCGAGGACGGCTTCATCGCGGTCGACCTGGCGGTGGACCAGCCCGTACGCACCCTCCACCAGGTCTCCCACGACCCCGGCCTCAAGCGCCTGGTCACCCTCCGCAGCGGCCGCACGCTCACCGCGGTCCAGCTGCAGATGGAGTACTACGAGCTGTCGCGCAAGTACGTGGAGGAGCGCTTCGGCGCCGACGCGGACGAGCAGACCAAGGACGTCCTCTCCCGCTGGGAGGACACCCTGAACCGCCTGGAGAACGACCCCATGAGCCTCGCGGGGGAGCTGGACTGGGTGGCCAAGCGGGAGCTCATGGAGGGCTACCGCCGCCGCGACGGCCTGGACTGGGATGCCGCCCGGCTGCACCTGGTCGACCTCCAGTACGCCGACGTGCGGGCCGAGAAGGGCCTGTACAACCGTCTCGTGGCCCGCGGACGCATGAAGCGGCTCCTGGACGAGGCGGAGGTCGAGCGGGCCCGTACGAAGCCGCCGGAGGACACCCGGGCCTACTTCCGGGGCCGCTGCCTGGAGCAGTACGCCGACGACGTGGCCGCGGCGTCCTGGGACTCGGTCATTTTCGATCTCCCCGGGCGCGACAGCCTCCAGCGCGTCCCAACCCTGGAACCGCTACGCGGAACGCGTAATCACGTCAAGGAACTGCTGGACCGCTGCCGTACCGCGGAAGACCTGGTCAGGGTCCTGTCCGGCGGATGAGCCGGCGCGGTGGGCGCACCGGGCGCACGGGGTGGAAATCCCGGCGCCCGGGAATCATCGAGGTGGCCCCCGTACGTTGGAGAAACTGCGGGGCCGATGTCGGACCCGGCTTGTAGGGTCTGATCATCACCGATCGGCAGGAATGCCGACCTGTCGACCATGTCGGGCGAACTGAGCGGGGTGAGGGTTATGGCGACCAAGGACACCGGCGGCGGCCAGCAGAAGGCGACGCGCTCCACCGAGGAGGTCGAGGAGCAGACGCAGGATGCGCAGGACTCCGGGGACCTCAAGGAGCGGCACGAGAAGCTGAGCGACGACGTGGACTCGGTCCTGGACGAGATCGACGACGTACTCGAGGAAAATGCCGAGGATTTCGTTCGAAGCTTCGTGCAAAAGGGTGGCGAGTAGAGGTCGTTGAGCCGCTTCCTCCTTCAGTTCGAAGGTTGTGGGGGATGAGGGTGGCTGGCGAACCGAACGCGAAGCACTGCTCCGGTTGTCGGCGCGACTTGCCACTTGAGGCATTCGCGAGGGACAAGAACCGGCGCGACGGCCTCCAAGTGCGGTGTCGGCAGTGCGTGGCGGAATACAGTGCCGCGCACTACCGGCGCCGTCGGGAAGCCGTGGGCAAGCCCGTGCGGGAGAGCGTCGACGTTCCCGCCGGGCACAAGCTGTGTCGAACGTGCGGCGAGGTCAAGCCGCACAGCGCATGGCACCGCAATGCCACGGCGTCCGATGGTCTTTCGACGCGCTGCAAGGCGTGTCGGGCAGTCCAAGGGCGTCAGGGGCATCTGAAGCGCCAGTACGGCATCACCGAGACCGAGCGCGATGACTTGATCGCCGCTCAAGGCGGCGTCTGCTGCATATGTTTGGCGGCTGCGCCCGTACATGTGGATCACTGCCATGAGACGGGTAGGGTCCGTGGCGTACTGTGCTTCAGCTGCAACGCGGCGCTGGGGCAGTTCAAGGATCGGCCCGACGTCATAAGGCGGGCTGCCGCATACGTGGAAGGAATCGCGTGGAAGCCAACACTCGTAGCACCGGGCGTCTACCAGCTGCCTTCCTGACGCCAGGGTCCTCTTCGTTCATGGACTTTCTCTCTGATCACCAGCCCCAGCTGCTGCCCGGCAACCGGCAGCTGCCGCCCACCCAGGGTGTGATCGAGGCGCCCCACGGCACCACGATCGTCGCCGTGACCTTCCCGGGCGGTGTCGTGCTCGCCGGTGACCGCCGGGCCACCATGGGCAACGTCATCGCCCAGCGGGATATCGAGAAGGTCTTCCCGGCCGACGAGTACTCGGCCGTGGGCATCGCCGGCACCGCCGGTCTGGCCGTCGAGATGGTCAAGCTCTTCCAGCTGGAGCTGGAGCACTTCGAGAAGGTCGAGGGCGCCCAGCTGTCGCTGGAGGGCAAGGCCAACCGCCTGTCGACCATGATCCGCTCCAACCTCGGCATGGCCATGCAGGGCCTGGCGGTCGTGCCGCTGTTCGCCGGGTTCGACGTGGACCGGGCCAAGGGCCGGATCTTCTCCTACGACGTCACGGGCGGCCGCTCCGAGGAGCACGGCTACGCGGCGACGGGCTCCGGCTCGATCTTCGCCCGGGGCGCCATGAAGAAGCTGTTCCGTGACGACCTGACCGAGGACCAGGCCACGACGCTCGTGGTCCAGGCCCTGTACGACGCGGCAGACGACGACTCGGCGACCGGCGGTCCCGATGTCGCCCGCCGGATCTACCCCATCGTCACCGTGATCACCGAGGACGGCTTCCGCCGCCTCACCGAGGACGAGGCCTCCGAGATCGCTCGCGCGGTGCTGGAGCGACGGCTGGAGCAGCCCGACGGCCCGCGGGCCGCGCTGCTGTAGCCGACGGCCGGTTGTTATCCAGGTGATCGCAGTGACTTCGACAGAAAGGGACGGATAACCGGTGTCGACGCCGTTCTATGTCTCCCCCCAGCAGGCCATGGCCGACCGGGCGGAGTACGCCCGCAAGGGCATCGCCCGTGGCCGCAGCCTGGTCGTGCTGCAGTACGCCGACGGCATCGTGTTCGTCGGTGAGAACCCGTCCCGCGCGCTGCACAAGTTCAGCGAGATCTACGACCGGATCGGCTTCGCGGCCGCCGGCAAGTACAACGAGTACGAGAACCTCCGCATCGGCGGCGTCCGCTACGCCGACCTGCGCGGGTACACCTACGACCGGGACGACGTGACCGCCCGCGGTCTCGCCAACGTCTACGCCCAGACGCTGGGCACGATCTTCTCCAGCGCGGCCGAGAAGCCGTACGAGGTGGAGCTGGTCGTGGCCGAGGTCGGCGAGACCCCCGAGGGCGACCAGATCTACCGGCTGCCGCACGACGGCTCGATCGTGGACGAGCACGGCTCGGTCGCGGTCGGCGGCAACGCGGAGCAGATCAGCAGCTTCCTCGATCAGCGTCACCAGGACGGCATGAGCCTCGCGGAGGCGCTCAAGCTGGCCGTGCAGGCCCTGTCGCGGGACACGAACGGCAGCGAGCGGGAGATCCCCGCCGAGCGCCTGGAGGTCGCGGTCCTGGACCGCACCCGCCCCCAGCAGCGCAAGTTCAAGCGCATCGTCGGCCGCCAGCTCTCCCGTCTCCTGGAGGCGGACGGCGCGGCCACGGAGGCGGAAAGCGCCGAGGAGGAGGACTAGTTCCCCTCACCCACCTCATCCCGACGCGCCCAGGCCGACCACCATCGGCCAGGGCGCGTCTGTGCGTCAGGAGGCCCGTGGCGGGGCCGTCGAGCCGCGGACGACGAGTTGTACGGGGATGTCGCCGTTCTCGGGCTCCTCGCCCTCCAGGACGGCCAGGAGGGCTCGCATGCCGTGTTCGCCGAAGAGTTCGGCGTCGAGGCGGACCGTGGTGAGTTCGGGGTCGATGGCGGTGGCCAGGGCCAGGTCGTCGAGGCCGGTCACCGAGATGTCGTCCGGGACGCGCAGGCCCAGTCGGCGCAGGGCCTTGTAGGCGCCCGCCGCGAGTTTGTCGTCGTCGCAGACCAGTGCGGTGGGGCGGGGGCCGGGGGCGGCGAGGGCGGCCTCGGTGGCGGCGAGGGCGCCCTCGATCGAGATGGGTGCCCGGACCGTGCGTACGTCCGTCCCGGCGACGGTTCCCACCCGCGCGGCGAGCTCCCGCGCGCGTACCTCGAAGGTCCAGGACGCGATGTCGGCGGCCAGGTGCAGGAAGCGCCGGTGGCCCAGGTCCAGCAGGTGCTCGGCGACCTGGCGGACCCCGTCGGCGATGTCGAGGTTCACGGTGGCGGCGCCGAGGCTGCCCTCCGGGTCGCTGTCGAGCATCACCAGGGGCAGCTGGTCGCCGCGGATCGCGGTGAGCGCGTCGGCGGCCATGGAGGACGCGATGACCCCGTCGAGGGCGGCCTGGGCGGAGGCGAAGGGGTTGCGGGCCGGGCCGATGCCCTCGGGGGAGGGGTAGAGCACGACGCCGAAGCCGTGCTGCGCGGCGACCCTGGCCGCGCCGGTGTAGACGCCGGCGAAGAACTCGGTCGTCAGCGCGGGTACGACGAGGAGCACGGTGCGGGTGTGACCCAGGCGCAGATTGCGGGCGGCCAGATTGGGCCGGTAGCCGAGCTCGCGCGCGGCCTGCCGTACCCGTTCGGCGGTGGTCTCGGAGACCCGTCCGCGCCATTTGTCGCCCAGCACGAGCGAGACGGCCGCCTGGGAGACACCGGCCGCCTGGGCGACGTCACGGCTCGTCGGGCGCGTACTGCTGCGTGCCACGGGGGGTGCGCTCCTTCGTATGGACGTGTGAACAGCGCACATGGTACGTATGAGCGGAGACGTTATACGTAACACCTGTGGGGCCGGAAGCCCTACGGGCGAGCCGGTGGAGGAAGACGGATGGCCGCGGGATACCTGGAGATCCTCAGGGCGAGGCACGCGGCCCGGCTGCTGGTCGGCACGCTGGTGGGCCGGCTGCCCAACGCCACCGCCGCCATCGCCCTGGTGCTGTTCGTCCGCGCGCAGGGCGGCACCTACAGCCTCGCCGGGGCGCTGGCGGCCGTCTACGGCGTCGCCAACGCCGTGGGGCAGCCGGTGCTGGGCCGGCTGGTGGACCTGCGCGGACAGCCGCGGGTACAGCTGCCCGCCGCAGTCCTGTCGGCCCTCGCGATGACGGTGTTCGCCTTCACCGGCACCGACCCGCTGCCCCTCGCCTACGCCGCCGTCGCGGCCGCCGGCCTGTTCGCCCCGCCCCTGGAGGGCGGCCTGCGCGCCCTGTGGCCGAGCGTCCTGCGCCGGGAGGAGCAGGTGCACACCGCGTACGCCATGGACGCCGTGGCGCAGGAAGTCATGTTCACCGTCGGCCCGTTGCTGGTGACCCTGTGCGCGTCGCTGTGGTCGGAGCGGGCGGCGCTGCTCGTGCTCAACGCCCTGGGCGTGCTCGGCGCACTCTCCGTGGTCGTGTCGGCGCCCGCGCGCGCGTGGCGTTCGGCGCCCCGTGAGGCCCACTGGCTGGGCGCGCTCAGGTCGCCCGGACTGCTGGCGCTGCTGGCCTCGTTCTTCTTCGTGGGCACCGCGCTGGGCTCCATCACAGTGGCCTCGGTGCCGTACGCCGACGAGCACGGCGGCGACGCGGTGTACGGCTGGCTGATGGCGGCCCTGGGGCTCGGCGCGCTGGTGGGCGGGACCGTGTACGGGGCGCGGCGGTGGAGTGGTGTGCCGGAGCGGCGACTGAGGGTGCTGGTGGGCCTTCTGGCGGTGTGTTACCTGCCGCTGATGCTGATGCCGGGCGCGGTGGCCATGGTGCTGCTCACGGCGCTCGCCGGGGTGTTCCTGGCGCCCGCCATCGCCTGCGCCTTCGTCATCGTCGACCGGCACGCGCCGAGCGGGACGGTCACCGAGGCGTTCTCCTGGCTTGTGACGACGTTCACCGTGGGTGCGTCCGTGGGAACGGGCCTGGCGGGCCCCGTGGTCCAGGAGGGTGGCGCGCTGTGGGGCTTCGCCGTGCCCGGTGTGGCGGGCGCCGTGTCGTTGCTGGTTCTCATGGCCACGGGACGGGTCCTCGCAGCTCCCGCGGGGAGCGGGGTTGTTGCGGCTTCATCGGAAACTGATCCAAATCGTGCTGCCGAACCCCGTTTCAGCTCAGGGGATCGGGCGTAATGTTCAGTCATGGACCGCCGCATTTTCGGGCTGGAGAACGAGTACGGCGTCACGTGCACGTTCAGGGGACAGCGCCGCCTGTCGCCTGACGAGGTGGCGCGGTACCTCTTCCGCCGTGTCGTGTCATGGGGTCGTAGCAGCAATGTCTTTCTGCGGAACGGCGCCCGGCTCTATCTCGACGTGGGCTCACATCCGGAATACGCGACACCCGAATGTGACAATGTGATCGAACTGGTCACCCACGACAAGGCCGGAGAGCGCATTCTCGAAGGGCTTCTGGTGGACGCGGAACGACGCCTGCACGAGGAGGGAATCGCGGGCGACGTCTACCTCTTCAAGAACAACACCGACTCGGCGGGCAACTCCTACGGTTGCCACGAGAACTATCTGGTGGCACGGCACGGGGAGTTCTCCCGGCTCGCCGACATCCTCATTCCGTTCCTGGTGACCCGGCAGCTGCTGTGCGGCGCGGGCAAGGTGCTGCAGACACCGCGTGGTGCCGTGTACTGCGTCAGCCAGCGCGCGGAGCACATCTGGGAGGGCGTCTCCTCGGCGACGACCCGCTCCCGGCCCATCATCAACACGCGCGACGAGCCGCACGCGGACGCGGAGCGCTACCGCCGCCTCCACGTCATCGTCGGCGACTCGAACATGTCCGAGACGACGATGCTGCTCAAGGTCGGCGCCACCGACCTGGTGCTGCGCATGATCGAGGCGGGCACGGTGATGCGGGACCTGACCCTGGAGAACCCGATCCGGGCCATCCGCGAGGTCAGCCACGACATCACGGGCCGGCGCAAGGTGCGCCTGGCCAGCGGCCGGGAGGCCTCCGCCCTCGAGGTGCAGCGCGAGTACTACGAGAAGGCCGTGGACTTCTGCGAGCGGCGCGGCATCCGCACCGGCACGGTCGAGCAGGTCCTGGAGCTGTGGGGCCGCACGCTGGACGCGATCGAGTCCGAGGACCTCGACCGCATCGGCACCGAGATCGACTGGGTGATGAAGTACAAGCTCATCGAGCGGTACCGGGCCAAGCACAACATGACGATGTCGCATCCGCGGGTCGCGCAGATAGACCTCGCCTACCACGACATCCACCGCCGTCGTGGCCTGTACTACCTGCTGGAGAAGAAGGGCCAAGCCACCAGGATCTGCAACGACTTGAAGATCTTCGAGGGCAAGTCGGTTCCGCCGCAGACCACTCGGGCCCGGCTGCGCGGCGACTTCATCCGGCGGGCACAGGAACAGCGCCGTGACTTCACGGTCGACTGGGTGCACCTGAAGCTCAACGACCAGGCACAGCGCACCGTGTTGTGCAAGGACCCGTTCCGTTCCGTGGACGACCGGGTGGAAAAGCTGATCGCCGGAATGTGATCCCGCCGTTCCGCCCAGGAACGCCACACGGGCGCCGTACGTTTCCCGTACGGCGCCCTTCTCACGCCGTAGAGTTGCGCGCACGCCATTCACAAGATCGATTGATTACGAGGCCCCCACCGTGCGCCGACGCTCACTCCTTCTAGCCGCCGTGCCCGCAGGACTCGCCACGATCGCCGGATGCGGCGACGACGACAAGTCCGCCTCCAGCAAGGCGAGCGCGTCGCCGTCGGTGTCCGCCGCGCCACCGCCGAAGATCGTGGAGGGCCCGCTGCCGGCCATCACGGCGGGCACGAAGTTCAACGAGAAGCCGACGGTCGCCAAGGGGACCGGGCAGCCGGCCGAGAACCTCGCGGTGAAGACGGTGATCGCGGGCAGCGGTCGCACGGTGGCCGAGAACGACTTCATCCAGGCGAACTACCTGGGCCAGATCTGGGCCACGGGGAAGGTCTTCGACCAGTCCTACGACCGCAGCCCGCTGGTCCTGCAGCTCGCCAAGGGCAGCGTCATCGACGGCTGGCGCTACGCCCTGGCGGGCAAGAAGGTCGGCAGCCGCGTCGAGATGGCGGTGCCGCCGACCTTGGGTTACGGCAAGGAGGGCAACGCGCAGGCGGGCATCAAGGGCACGGACACGCTCGTCTTCGTCGTCGACCTGCTGAACGCCTTCAATTCGAAGAGCTCGGCCACGGGCAAGCCCGTCCCGCAGACCGACACCGCGCTGCCGAAGGTGGGCACCAACACCGACGGCAAGGCCCCGTCCATCGACGTCCCCAAGGCCGACCCGCCCAAGAAGCTGGTGTCGAACTACGTCCTTGAGGGCGACGGCGCCGCCCTCAAGGCGGACCAGGCGATCCTGTGCCAGTTCAAGGGCGTGGTCTGGGAGAGCGGCAAGCCGTTCGAGCAGACGTACACCACCGGGCGGCTGAGCCAGTTCTCGCTGGAGCAGATGCAGCAGATCGTCAAGGGACTGTCCCAGGGACTCGTCGGCAAGAAGGTGGGCAGCCGGGTCATGATCGTCGTACCCCCGGACCTCGGGTACGGGGACACCCCGCCGAGCGGCGGCGTCATCAAGAAGGGCTCCACGCTGGTCTTCTCCGTGGACATCCTGGCGGCGATGTAGCCGCGCCGCGCTGGCCGCCCGCGGCCTGCGAGAGTGCGGTGGGGATGAAAGACTGTCCGCGTTCCGTGTCGTACACAAGCAGGAGCTAGAGACGTGAGCATCGACAAGCCCGAGATCGACTTCCCGGGCGGCGAGCCCCCGGCGGACCTTGAGATCAAGGACATCTGGGAGGGCGACGGCCCGGTGGCGAAGGCGGGCGACACCGTCTCCGTGCACTACGTGGGCGTGGCCTTCTCCACGGGCGAGGAGTTCGACGCGTCCTGGAACCGCGGCACGCCGCTGCAGTTCCAGCTGGGTGTCGGCCAGGTCATCGCCGGCTGGGACCAGGGCGTACAGGGCATGAAGGTCGGCGGCCGTCGTCAACTGACCATCCCGGCGCGCCTGGCCTACGGCGACCGTGGCGCCGGCGGCCGTATCAAGCCCGGTGAGACGCTGATCTTCGTCTGCGACCTGGTCGCCGTCTGATCGTCGGTCCCACCACCGACGGCTGATCGGATCCGATCATCCGGGGCCCATGCCTGTTCGGGCATGGGCCCTCGGCTTTTGCCGTGGTGCGGGGGAGCGGTACGGTCATCGATCGTAAGCACCATAAGGAAGGCGAAGGGCGTCGATGGCCATTGCCAAGGCCGAGCGGCTGATGAACCTGGCGCTGTGCCTGCTGGGGACACGGCGGCCGCTCAGCAAGCGCGAGCTGCGCGAGTCCATTGAGGCTTACGTCGAGGCCTTCGGCCCGGACCGGGGCGCGGCCGGTTCCGACGACTCCTTCAACCGGATGTTCGAGCGGGACAAGGACGACCTGCGCGAGCTGGGCCTGGTCATCGAGACCGTCGAGAACCTCGACGGCGAGGTCGGCTACCTGGCCCGCCGCGACAGCAACCGTCTCCCGCCGATCACCCTGGACGCCGAGGAGGCCGCGGCCCTGGGCCTGGCCGCCAAGGTGTGGCAGCAGGCCCGCCTCGCGGGTGCGGCCAGCGGCGCCCTGCAGAAGCTGCGCGCCGCCGGGCTGCCCGAGGACGTCGACCCGTACGAGGCGCACGGCGCCCTGGAGCCGCGCATCCCGGTGCACGAGGCCGCGTTCGAGCCGCTGATGCTGGCCTGCCGCGACCGCCGCCCGGTCCTCTTCGACTACCGCAAGGCCTCCGCCGCCCGCCCCGAGCCCCGGCACGTGGAGCCGTGGGCGCTGGAGTGCTGGCGCGGTCACTGGTACCTCGCGGGCTGGGACCGCGACCGGGGCGCCGAGCGCGTCTTCAGGCTGTCCCGGATCACCGGCAAGGTCCGCTCGCGGGGCAGCGGCTTCACCGCCCCGGTGCCCGACGTCGTCACCGTGCGCGAGACCGTCGCGAGCTGGGCCGGCGAGATCGCCGACCGTACGGCGCTGATCCGGCTGCGCACCGGCTCGGGGTACCCCCTTCGGGCGAAGGCCACCTCGGTGCGGGAACTCGGCGAGGGCTGGGACGAGTTGGAGATTCCGTACGGGCACGGCCTGGACGCGTGGCTGGTGGAGTTCGGGCCGGACGTGGTGGTCCTGGAGCCGGCCGAGCTGCGGTCGGACGTGGTGGACCGGCTGCGTGCCGTGGCCAAGGGCTGAGGGGGAGCGGAGCAAGACAGTGGCAGGCAAACCGGTCAGGCCCGTGAACGCCATCGACCAGACCAGGCGGATGCTCTCCCTGGTGACGTATCTGCGCGAGCGCCCCGGCGCCCGGATCGCGGACGTCGCGCGCGCCTTCGGCATCACCGAGGACGAGCTGGTCTCCGACCTCGACGTGCTGCCCATGTGCGGCACCAGCTTCCGCGGCGGCGATCTGCTCGACATCGACACCGACGGCGAGCGCATCTGGTGGCACAACCCCGACGACGTGGCCGCGCCGCTCAGGCTGGCCGCCGACGAGGCGACCGCGCTGCTGGTGGCCGCGCGGGCCGTGTTGACCCTGCCGGGCCTGCGCGAGGGCGACCGGCAGGCGCTGCTGCGGGCCACCGCCAAGGTCGAGGCCGCGGCCGGTGAGACGGCGGGGGCCAGTTCCCGGCTGTCGGTGACCTTCGAGTCCGAGGGCGGCGTTTTCGCCGACGTCGACCGGGCCATCTCCGAGCGCCGCCGCCTGTGGATCCGCTACTACTCGCCCGCCCGTGACGAGGTCACCGAGCGCGAGATCGACCCGATCCGCCTGGTCAGCGTCGGCCACACCTATGTGGAGGCCTGGTGCCGCCGCTCCGAGGCGCGCCGCACCTTCCGGCTCGACCGGGTCGCCGAGATCAGGATCCTCGACGAGCCGTCCGCGCCGCCGGAGATCGAGCTGCGGGACCTGTCCGAGGCGCTGGTGCAGCCGGCCGCCGAGGATCCGCAGGTGGTCGTCGAGGTCGGCCCGGGCGGCCGCTGGGTCGCCGAGTACTACCCGCACGACAGCGCGGATGAGCTTCCCGACGGCGGGCTGCGTATTACCCTGCGCACCCCCGATCCGGCGTCGCTGCGGCGCCTGGCGCTGCGGCTCGGCCGCGACGGGCGGATCGTCTCGCCGCCCGAGCTCGCCGACAGCGCCCGGCAGGCGGCCCGCGAGGCGCTGGCGGCCTACGACGGCGTCGCGCGGACGCCGGACGCACCGCAGGGTGCCGATGAGGTGCACGGCGTTCACGACAGGCAGGAGCGAGGGCTTTGAGCGAGTCCGCGGGGTCCGGTGCGAGGGAAATGACGGTGGCGGCCGCTTTCGCGGGGATGAAGAGAGTGGTCCCCGTGGTGTTCAAGGCCGGCTGTCCGGACTGCCGGGGCCGTTTCGAGCTCGCCGCGAGCGCCCTGCGGCTCGCCATCGGTGCCACGAGCCGGACGACGTTCTACTCCTTCACCTGCCCCGAGTGCGGCGCCGCCGTCCGCAAGCCCGCGGGTGAACGCATCGTCGAGCTGCTGACCGGGGGCGGGGTCAGGACCTTGAGGCTGCACTCCACCGTCTAGGCTCGGCGGCATGTTCTGGGCGATGTTCGCGGTGGCGGTGGGTTTTCTGGGGCTTGTCGTCCTGGGTGTGCTGGGTGTCCGGGTCTTCGTGGAGGCGCAGCGGCTGGGCCGCCAGGTCTCGGATTCCGCGCGGCGGATCAACAGGGCGGCCGAGGATCTGGAGCGCGCCTCGGTGAGCGCGGCGAGGGCCGCGGACTCCCTGTGAGGCTTGCTGTGGGTGCCCGCTGATAAGGGCTTCTCAAGCGTTTTGCGTCACTTCGCCCTGTCACCTTGACCGTCCCGGCAGGTACGCTGCTGGTCACGGTGCGAAGAACGAGGCGCGTATCGATGACCGGGAGTACGTACGGGGATTGCCTCTCGTTTACCCCTGAGCGTTACGATCGCTGTCAGCACGATCGGTGGGACATATGTCCGACTGATCCGACGGCACCCCAACCAATAGCCTCGGTGAGAAGGTAAAGACTTATGTTCGGAAGGCTCGGCGCCCCCGAGATCATTCTCATCCTCGTCGTCATCATCCTGCTGTTCGGCGCGAAGAAGCTTCCGGACATGGCCCGCTCGCTCGGTAAGTCCGCGCGCATCCTCAAGAGCGAGGCCAAGGCGATGAAGGAAGAGAGCAACGCCCCCGCCCCGGCGCCCTCCTCCAACGAGCAGCCCCCGGCGCAGCGCACCATCCAGGCGTCCCCCGGCGACGTGACCAGCTCGCGCCCGGTCAACGAGCCGACGGACACCACCCAGCGCTGACGCAAGGCCGGACTGACTCCCGGCCTGCCGCACGAGATGAGGACGTGGGTTGCTTAAGTCTGCCCGCAAGCAGGAGAGGGATCCCGAGGGGCGCATGCCTCTCGCGGATCACCTTCGTGAGCTCCGCAACCGGCTCGCGAAGGCGATGTTGGCCATCGTCGTCGTGACGTGTGTGGCCGCCTTCTTCTACAACGACATCGTCAACTTCATCACCAAGCCGGTGCTGGACTCGGTCGGCTGCGCCCAGACCTTCGAACAGCTGGCGAAGTCGCACGACAAGACCCAGCAGTGCGCGCAGATCACGATCAACGGTCTGCTCACGCCGTTCACGCTGGCGCTGAAGGTGTCGCTGATGGCCGGTGTCGTGCTGGCCTCCCCGGTGTGGTTGTACCAGCTGTGGGCCTTCGTGGCCCCCGGCCTGCACCGCCACGAGAAGAAGTACGCGTACGGCTTCGTCGGGACGGGCGTCCCGCTCTTCCTCGGTGGCGCCTACTTCGCCTACAAGGTGCTGCCCACCACGGCGAAGGTCCTGATCGGGTTCACGCCGCACGGTGTGAACAACCTGCTCCCGCTCGACGACCTGCTGGATCTGGTCACCCGCATGGTGATCGTCTTCGGTCTGTCCTTCGAGCTGCCGCTGCTGCTGATCATGCTGAACCTGACCGGTGCCCTCACCGGCCGGCGCATGCTCGGCTGGTGGCGGGCCATGATCCTCGGCATCACCGTGTTCGCGGCCGTCGCGACCCCGAGCACGGACCCGCTGACGATGCTGGCGCTCGCCGGACCGATCTGGGTGCTGTACTTCGGAGCGGTGCTCTTCTCGATCCTCAACGACCGGCGCAAGCGCCGCCGCGATCTGGCCGGCCCCGCCGACGACGAGGCCTCCGACCTGGACCTCACCCCCGAGGACGTCGGGGCGGTCGAGACGGTCTCCGCCAGCCGGTCGCTGCCCGAGCAGTCGAGCACGGACCGGGTCAACGGCTACGACGACGTGACCTGACCCGCCTTCCCGCCGTGAGAGGTGCCCGCGCCCCCAGGGGACGCGGGCACCTTTCGTTTCGTCGAGGGGCATCCCATCTTCCGGTTAATGATCGTCCTGTTGTCAGTGCGGCCCGGTACGCTCGAAAGCACGATGACAGAGGACCTCTCACCGGCCGAGCGGTATGCGGCAGCCCGCAGGCGGGCAGCCGAGCAGGCCACCGCGCTCGCCTCCTTCCGCGAGATGTACGACTTCGGCCTCGACCCCTTCCAGATCGAGGCCTGCCAGGCGCTCGAAGCGGGGAAGGGCGTGCTGGTGGCCGCCCCCACCGGCTCCGGCAAGACGATCGTGGGCGAGTTCGCCGTCCACCTCGCCCTCCAGCAGGGCAGGAAGTGCTTCTACACGACGCCCATCAAGGCGCTGTCGAACCAGAAGTACGCCGACCTGTGCCGCCGCTACGGCAACGGCATGGTCGGCCTCCTCACCGGCGACAACAGCGTCAACTCCGATGCCCCCGTGGTCGTGATGACCACCGAGGTGCTGCGGAACATGCTCTACGCCGGCTCCCAGACCCTGCTGGGCCTCGGGTACGTGGTCATGGACGAGGTGCACTACCTCTCCGACCGCTTCCGCGGCGCCGTCTGGGAGGAAGTGATCATCCACCTCCCCGAGTCGGTGACCCTGGTGTCACTGTCCGCGACCGTGTCCAACGCCGAGGAGTTCGGCGACTGGCTCGACACGGTCCGCGGCGACACCGAGGTGATCGTCTCCGAGCACCGGCCCGTGCCGCTGTTCCAGCACGTGCTCGCCGGGCGCCGGATGTACGACCTGTTCGAGGAGGGCGAGGGCCACAAGAGGGCCGTCAATCCGGATCTGACCCGGCTGGCCCGTATGGAGGCCAGCCGGCCGTCCTTCCAGGACCGCAGACGCGGCCGCAGCATGCGCGAGGCCGACCGTGAGCGCGAGCGCAGACAGCGCGCCCGCGTGTGGACGCCGGGCCGCCCCGAGGTCATCGAGCGGCTCGACTCCGAGGGCCTGCTGCCCTCCATCACGTTCATCTTCAGCCGCGCCGCCTGCGAGGCCGCCGTCCAGCAGTGCCTGCACGCGGGGCTGCGCCTCAACGACGAGGAAGCGCGGGAGAAGGTGCGCGCGCTCGTCGAGGAGCGCACCGCCTCCATCCCCACCGAGGACCTGCACGTCCTCGGCTACTACGAGTGGCTGGAGGGCCTGGAGCGCGGCATCGCCGCCCACCACGCGGGCATGCTCCCGACCTTCAAGGAGGTCGTCGAGGAACTGTTCGTCCGCGGCCTGGTGAAGGCCGTCTTCGCCACCGAGACGCTCGCGCTGGGCATCAACATGCCCGCGCGCTCGGTGGTGCTGGAGAAGCTCGTCAAGTGGAACGGCGAGCAGCACGCCGACATCACCCCCGGCGAGTACACCCAGCTGACCGGACGCGCCGGGCGCCGTGGCATCGACGTCGAGGGCCACGCGGTCGTGCTCTGGCAGCGCGGCATGAGCCCCGATCACCTGGCCGGACTCGCGGGCACCCGCACGTACCCGCTGCGCTCCAGCTTCAAGCCGTCGTACAACATGGCGGTCAACCTGGTCGAGCAGTTCGGCCGGCACCGCTCGCGCGAGCTGCTGGAGACGTCGTTCGCGCAGTTCCAGGCCGACAAGTCGGTCGTCGGGATCTCCCGGCAGGTGCAGCGCAACGAGGAGGGCCTGTCGGGCTACAAGGAGTCCATGACCTGCCACCTCGGTGACTTCGAGGAGTACGCGCGGCTGCGCCGGGAGCTCAAGGACCGCGAGACCGAACTGGCCAGGCAGGGCGCCTCCGAGCGCCGTGCGGAGGCCGCCGTCGCCCTGGAGAAGCTGAAGCCGGGCGATGTCATCCACGTGCCGACCGGGAAGTACGCAGGGCTGGCCCTGGTGCTGGATCCGGGGCTGCCTGCGGGGCGTTCCAACGGCCACCGCGGCTTCGAGCACCACGACGGGCCGCGCCCGCTCGTGCTGACCGCCGAACGGCAGGTCAAGCGGCTGGCGTCGATGGACTTCCCGGTGCCGGTGGAGCCGTTGGAGCGGATGCGGATCCCGAAGTCCTTCAACCCCCGCTCCCCGCAGTCCCGTCGGGACCTCGCCTCCGCGCTGCGTTCCAAGGCCGGGCACATCCCGCCGGAGCGGGCCCGCAAGAAGCGGTCCCAGGCCGCCGACGACCGGGAGATCGCCCGGCTGCGCACCGAGCTCCGCGCCCACCCCTGCCACGGGTGCAACGAACGTGAGGACCACGCCCGTTGGGCCGAGCGCTACCACCGGCTGCTGCGCGACACCTCGCAGCTGGAGCGCCGCATCGAGGGCCGTACGAACACGATCGCGCGCACCTTTGACCGGATCGTGGCCCTGCTGACCGAACTCGACTATCTGCGCGGCAACGACGTCACCGAGCACGGCAAGCGGCTCGCCCGGTTGTACGGCGAACTCGACCTGCTCGCCAGCGAATGCCTGCGGGAAGGCGTCTGGGAGGGACTTGCACCGGCCGAACTCGCCGCGTGCGTCTCCGCCTTGGTGTACGAGGCCCGGGTCGGTGACGACGCGCTCGCGCCGAAGCTGCCCTCGGGCAAGGCCAAGGCCGCGCTTGGCGAGATGGTGCGGATCTGGGGACGACTGGACGCCCTGGAGGAGGAGTTCCGCATCACGCAGACCGAGGGCGTCGGGCAGCGCGAGCCCGACCTCGGCTTCGCCTGGGCCGCGTACATGTGGGCCAGCGGCAAGGGCCTCGACGAGGTGTTGCGCGAGGCCGAGATGCCGGCGGGCGACTTCGTGCGCTGGTGCAAGCAGGTGATCGACGTGCTGGGGCAGATCTCGGCGGCGTCTCCTGTGGAGGGCTCGACCGTGACGAAGGCCGCGCGCAAGGCCGTTGACCAGTTGCTGCGAGGCGTTGTCGCCTACTCGTCGGTGGGCTGACCGTTTCGTGTGCGGGTGCGGGTGGGCTGCGGTCGGTCGCGCGGCTCCCCGCGCCCCTTCAGGGCGCTGCCCTCTTCCGCTCGCTTCCTGAGCTCCGCGCCGCCCCCGGCGCCCGAACTCACCCGTCACGGTGAGTGGTTTTCGCATGCCCTTTCGCCGTCACCCACCGTGTTCGAATGTGGGCTGAGCGTATAAATGGGGCCGAGCGTACTCCTGTCACACAGGTGATTTCAGGTGCTTGCTGAATATGACACGGCGATGATCCGCTCGGACTAAGCTCGCCCGCGGCGCACCGAGTTGAGGTGAATTCGTGCGCTTGTTCCCAAAGGTTACGAAGATCCTGACTGCTCCATGACTCTTCCCCCCACAAACTCCCCCGACACCCAGCCGATACTTCTCAGAGGGCATCCATGGTGAGTGTTCAATCGCCTCCCGGTGGCCGTGAACTTCCCTATGCGCGGGCGCTGTTGCTGCCCGCCATACTGATGGCCGCGGCGACCGGAGCCGCCGTCGCCCTGGTGGCGGCACCGGCCCGGACCGCCGTCGGCTGGTGCGGAGCCGTCGCCACGGTGCTGGTGTCCGCGACAGCCGCCGAAGCGGTACGACGCGGCCGCCATCTGCGGGCACTGCGGACCGAGCACGCCCGTCACACCGCGTATCTGGAAGGGCGCCTCGCCGCCCACGACGAGGAGCTCATCCGGTTCGCGACGGAGATCGTGCCGACCGCGCTGTACCGGCTGCGCCACGGTGAATCCCCCCGAGAGGTGATTCACGCGGTCCTCGACTCCGACCCCGAACTGCGGCACATCCCCGAAGCGCAGCGCGACGTGCTGCGCACCGTGCTCAAGATCGTCGACGACGAGGAGGCCATGCGCGACTCGGCGCAGCGCTCCTTCGTCAACATCGCCCAGCGCGTCCAGGCGATCGTCCACCAGCAGGCCTCGGAACTCCGGGAGATGGAGGAGGACCACGGCCGCAACCCCGAGGTCTTCGACGACCTGCTGCGCATCGACCACGGCACCGCGCTGATCGGCCGCCTGGCCGACTCCATCTCCGTCATCGGCGGCGGCCGCCCCGGCCGCCAGTGGCCCAACCCCGTCGCCCTGTACAGCGTGTTGCGCGGCGCGATGTCGCGCATCCTGGAGTACCGCCGCATCGACCTGTCCTCCATCGCCAAGGTCAACATCAAGGGCACCTGCGTCGAACCGGTCATCCACGCCGCAGCCGAACTCCTCGACAACGCCACCCGCTACTCGCCGCCTCACACCAAGGTGCACGTCACCGCCACCGAGGTGCAGACCGGCGTGTGCATCGAGATCGAGGACGGCGGCGTCAGCCTCAGCGAGGAGTCCCGCGCCCGCGTCGAGAACATGCTGGAGCGCGCCAAGGCCGGCGTCGACCTCCAGGACCTCGGCGAGAGCCCCCGCCTCGGCCTCGCCGTCGTGGGCCGGCTCTGCTCGGCGTACAACATGCAGGTCTCGCTGCGGGCCTCGGCCTACGGCGGCGTCCGCGCCGTCCTCATCGTGCCCAGCAACATGATGACCGGCGAGCCCTCACCCGGACTCGCCCACGGCATCGGCGCCACCGCGGTGCCGAAGGCCGAACTCGGCGCCCTGGAGGGCCCCAAGCGCCCGCCGAAGAAGCGCCGCCCCACCAGCCCGCGCATCCCCGCCGGGGTCTCCATGGAGGACGACGTCCCCGAGGTCACCGAGTGGACGGCGGGCGGGCTGCCGCAGCGCCGCAGCAAGGTCAAGACCTCGCTGACCCAGCGGATCGTCGAACAGGCCGCCATCGAGCGCGCCGAACGCGAGGGCAGGCCGACCATCTGGTCGCAGCACAAGCCCGAGCCCGAGCCGGAGCCCGAAGAGGACCCCGAGCGCAAGAAGCTGAACGAGCGCGAGCCGGGCATGTGGGTCGAGGCCTTCTGGGACGGCCTCAAGGAGGGCAACCCGGGTGTCCACCCCACCGACTTCACGCGCAACCCCACCGCATACATGCACCTGATCGAGCAGCCGGCCCGCAGCGAGGCCGACGACGAGGGGGACCTCAAGTGATCCAGCAGCGAGCGAACTTCGATTGGATGCTCAAGGATCTCGCCGACGGCGTGCCGGGCATCGAGATGATCGTGGTGCTCTCCGCCGACGGACTGCGCATCGCCCGCTACGGCGGCGACCCCGACTCCGCCGACCGCCTGGCCGCGGCCTGCGCGGGCGTGCAGAGCCTGGCGGGCGCCGTCGCCCAGGAACTCCCGGGCAGCAACGGAGACATGAAGCTGGTCGTCATCGAGATCAACGGCGGCTACTTCTACCTGATGGCCGCCGGCGCCAACGCCTACCTGGCCGTGCTCGCCGACGTGGTCTGCGAACCCGGCCGGATGAGCAACCGCATGCGCGACCTCGTCGTCAGAATCGGCGCCCATCTGACCAGTCCGCCCCGCCGCAACGGGCAGGCCGTATGACTCCTCCGCAACGCAAACGGCGACACCCCAAGGAGTACCCCCCTCCACCGCCGCCCCCGCCCCCCGTGGCGGTGGAGGGCAAGGGCGAGGGCGAGAAGAAGAACCCCGAGCGGCTGTACGTCATCACGGGCGCCGACGGCTCGCGCGCCGAGCTGGACCTGGTGACGCTGATCGTGGCGCGCGCCGATTCACCGCCGTCCGTACCACCGGAGCAGGCGGCGCTGCTCCGGCTCTGTATCGCCCCCCTGTCCGTGGCCGAGCTCTCGGCCTACCTCAATCTTCCGTTCAGCGCGATGACCGTGCTGATCACCGAGCTGATCTCGGCCGGACTGGTGCAGGCGCGCGCCCCGATCGTCCGCCAGGCGCTCCCCGACCGTTCACTCCTCGAAGCGGTGATGCATGGACTTCAAAGGCTCTGACACCATCCCCGGCCCACGTACCGAGGATCATCTGCCCCAGACGGCCCAGGCGGCGGTCAAGATCGTGATCGTGGGCGGCTTCGGTGTCGGCAAGACCACCATGGTCGGCTCGGTCAGCGAGATCAGACCGCTGACCACCGAGGAGACGATGACCCAGGCGGGCATCGGCGTGGACGACAACTACGGCTCCGAGACGAAGACGGCCACCACCGTGGCCATGGACTTCGGCCGCATCAGCATCACCGAGAAGCTGGTCCTCTACCTGTTCGGCACCCCCGGCCAGGAGCGCTTCTGGTTCCTGTGGAACGGGCTGTTCGAGGGAGCCCTCGGCGCGGTCGTCCTGGTCGACACCCGGCGCCTGGAAGTCAGCTTCGACGTCATAGGGCGCCTGGAGGAGCGCGGCGTGCCCTTCGTCGTCGCCGTCAACTCCTTCCCGGACGCGCCCCGTTACCCCATCGAGGAACTGCGTACGGCGCTCGATCTCGTCCCGGAGATCCCCATCATCGAGTGCGACGCGCGCCGCCGCGCCTCCAGCCGCGACGTCCTGATGACCCTGATGCGCTTCCTGCACTCGCTCGCCATGTCCGGCGCGCTCACCTGACCCCTGCCCGACCGACCCCCGTTACCTCGGACTGACCTCAGTTTCGGAGCGACCACTGTGACGCCTGAACCCCACTCCCTCACCGGTACGGACGACTCCACCCTCGACCCGCCGCCCGGCTGCCCGGCGCACGGCCTCGGACCCGGGGGGCCGGCCCGGCTGTACGGCCCCGGCGCGGACGACCTGGAGGGCCTGTACGAGAAACTGCGGGAAGAGCACGGCCCCGTGGCGCCCGTCCTGCTCCACGACGACGTGCCGATGTGGGTGGTCCTCGGGCACGCCGAGAACCTGCACATGGTGCGCACCCCCTCGCAGTACACCCGGGACAGCCGCATCTGGACCCCGCTGCTCGAAGGCGTGGTCAAGCCCGACCACCCGCTCATGCCGCACATCGCCTGGCAGCCCATCTGCTCCCACGCCGAGGGCGACGAGCACCTGCGGCTGCGGGGAGCGGTCACCGGCGCCATGTCGACCATCGACCACCGCGGCATCCGCCGCCACATCGGCCGCCACACACAGCGCCTGGTCAACGCGTTCTGCGAGAAGGGCCGGGCCGATCTGGTCTCCCAGTTCGCGGAGCATCTGCCGATGGCGGTGATGTGCGAGATCCTCGGCATGCCCGAGGAGTACGGCGACCGGATCGTGCAGGCCGCCCGCGACATGCTCAAGGGCACCGAGACCGCCATCGCCAGCAACGAGTACATCATGGGCTGCCTGATGCGGCTCACCGCGCGGCGCCGGGCCCAGCCCGAGGAGGACTTCACCAGCCACCTCGTCAACCACCCGGCGCGCCTGACCGACGACGAGATCGGCCAGCACCTCAGAGTCGTGCTCATCGCCGCCTACGAGGCCACCGCCAACCTCCTCGCCAACGCGCTGCGCATGGTCCTCACCGAGCCCGGCTTCCGCGCCCAGCTCAACGGCGGCCAGATGACGGTGCCGGAGGCGGTCGAGCAGTCCCTGTGGGACGAGCCGCCGTTCAGCGCCGTTCTCGGCTACTTCGCCAAGCAGGACACGGAGCTCGGCGGCCACCGCATCCGCAAGGGCGACGGCCTGCTGTTCGCCCCCGCCCCGGGCAACATCGACCCGCGGGTGCGTCCCGACCTGTCCGCCAACATGCAGGGCAACCGCTCGCACCTCGCCTTCGGCGGCGGCCCGCACGAGTGCCCGGGCCAGGACATCGGCCGCGCCATCGCCGACGTCGGCGTCGACGCCCTGCTGTCCCGGCTGCCCGACGTGCAGCTCGACTGCGACGAGGACGACCTGCGCTGGCGGGAGTCGATCTCCTCACGGCACCTGGTGGAACTCCCGGTACGGTTCGGCCCGAAGCCGCAGCAGGACGTGCGGTCCAAGCCCAGCCATGCCCCCATCCCGCCGCAGCGCGCCACCTGGCAGGTCGGCACGACCGGACCGGCACCCGATGCCCCGACCGTGCCCGCTCAGGCCACCGCTCCCGGGCACCTCGGCACCCCCGGGCCCGCCGCGCCCGAGCCGCGACCGGCGGCGCCCAGGCCCGCCGAGCCGGCACCGCAGCCCGCGAGCCGTCCCCGGGACGTGTGGCAGCGCCTGCGCCGCTGGTGGCGCGGTCACTGACCCGCCGCCCACCGGGCGTACGAGGACCAGGCCTCCAGCGTCCGCCCACTGCGGAACCTGTGCTCCGTCCCCGTGACCGGATCGGTGAACTCCAGCTCCCGCGCCAGCAGTTGCAGCGGGCGCCGGAAGTCAGCGGCCGGCACGGGGTCGGCCACCTCCGGGTACAGCGGGTCGCCGAGGATCGGCACGCCCAGGGCGTTCATGTGCACCCGCAGCTGATGGGTCTGCCCGGTACCCGGGGTGAGCCGGTAGCGCCCCAGCCCGTCCGCCTCCCGGCGCTCGGCCAGTTCGACGAGGGTGACCGCGTTGGGCTCGCCCTCGACCTCCCGCGCCGCCAGCACCCCGCGCTCCTTCACGATCCGGCTGCGCACGGTCCGGGGCAGGGCGAGCGAGGCCTCGTACGGGGCGACGGCCTCGTACTCCTTGCGCACCCGCCGGTCGCGGAACAGCATCTGGTACGCGCCGCGCTCCTCGGGTCGCACCGTGAACAGCACCAGTCCGGCGGTGAGCCGGTCCAGACGGTGCGCGGCGGAGAGCGCCGGGAGGTCCAGCTCCCGGCGCAGCCTCGCCAGCGCGGTCTCGGTGACGTGGCTGCCGCGCGGGGTGGTGGCGAGGAAGTGCGGTTTGTCGGCGACGACGAGGTGCGCGTCGCGGTACACGACCTCCAGCGGGAACGGCACCGGGACCTCCTCGGGCAGCTCCCGGTGGAACCACACGAACATCCCCGGCACGTACGGGGCGTCCGGCGCCACCGCCCGTCCGTCGGCCCCGACGATCCGCCCCGCGTCGAGCATCGCCCGGACCACCCCGGGGCCGGCCCCGGACAGCCGCTCCACCAGATACTCGCCGACGGTGGCCCAGGGCCCCTCGGCGGGCAGCCGCACCCGCACCGGGTCCACCCCGTGGCGCTGGGGGAGCGGGGAGGGCGGCGTGCGGGTCCTGCGTCTCATCGGCCCAGCGTAGGGCGGCTGTGGCGACCGCGGCGAGCGAGGCGGACGCGGCAGCGGCGGTCCCCTGACATCTGTTCAGGGGACCGCCGCTGCAGGTGTCTCACGCCGCCGCGGCCGTGCCGCCCTCCTGCTCCGCCTCGATGCGCGCGTTCCAGTCCCGCTTGGACTCCTGCCAGCCGTCCTCGTTGTGACCCAGGCGCCAGTAGCCGGAGATCGACAGGTCCTCGCGCGGAATCTGCCGCTCCACCCGCAGCAGCCGGCGCAGCTCCTTCACGAAGGCCGCCTCGCCGTGCACGAACGCGTGCAGCCGGCCCGCCGGGAACTCCAGCGCGCGGACGGCCTCGACCAGGGCCTCGCCGACCGGCCGGTCCCCGCGGTGCAGCCAGACGACCTCCACGTCGGAGTCGATCTTCTGCTCCTCCTCGGGGCCGGAAACCTCCACGAAGGCAAAGGCCTTGGCGCCGGCGGGCAGCGCCTCCAGGGAACAGGCGATGGCGGGCAGCGCGCTCTCGTCACCGGCGAGCAGATGCCAGTCGGCGCTCGGGTCCGGCGCGTACGCCCCGCCCGGCCCCATGAAGCGGACGGTCTCGCCCGGCCGCACCCGCAGCGCCCAGGGACCCGCCAGGCCCTCGTCGCCGTGGACCACGAAGTCCAGGGTCAGCTCACGGCGTTCGGGATCCCAGGACCGTACGGTGTACGTCCGGGTCACCGGCCACTGCTCGCGCGGGAACTGAGCGCGGACGCGGTCGATGTCGAAGGGCTCCGGGTAGGTCACGCCCTCGGGGCCGAAGAGCAGCTTCACATAGTGGTCGGTGCAGGTGTCCGCCGAGAAGTCGGCCAGGCCGTCACCGCCGAGCACCACACGCTGCATGTGCGGGGTCAGCCGTTCGGTGCGGACGACCTGCGCGGAATGGGGCTTCCGCGGCTTCCGTGCCGGACGTTCTGCCATGACGGCCTCCCAGGATCCAAGCTTAGGTTTACCTAAGTTAGCACCTCTCCCTTTGCGTTTCACAAGAACGGGGTCACGCGCCGAGTGTCGTCAGCAGCCGGTGCAGGGAACCGCCCAGTCCCCAGCGCACCGCCAGCCCGTCCAGGCCCGCCGAGTCGCGCGGAGTGTGCGGCAGCCTCGTGTCGACCTCGGGCAGCGGTACGTCGGCGGCGACCCGTACGACCTTCGGCGCGACGGCGACGTACGGGCGTGCCTCGTCCAGGCGCTTGCGCTGCGACGGCGTGAGCTTGGCCTTCGGGTCGTCCACCGCCGCCATGATCCCGGCCAGGTCGCCGAACTCGGCGAGCAGCTTGGCGGCGGTCTTCTCGCCGATCCCGGGCACGCCCGGCAGCCCGTCGCTCGGGTCGCCGCGCAGCAGCGCGAGGTCCGCGTACCCGCTCCCGTCGACGCCGTACTTCTCGCGCAGCAGCGCCCCGTCGGTGAGCTGCAGCGTGCCGACGCCCTTGAGCGGGTACAGCACCCGCACCCCGCGTGCGTCGTCCACGAGTTGGTACAGGTCGCGGTCGCCGGTGACGATGTCGACCGGGCCGTCGGCGCGCGCGGTGAACGTGCCGATCACGTCGTCGGCCTCGTACCCCTCGATCCCGACCCGGGCGATGCCGATCGCGTCCAGGACCTCCTCGATGACCGGCACCTGCGGGGAGAGCGTGTCCGGTACCTGCTCCTCGTCCGGCCCGATCTCGTGCTCCTCGGCGACGCGGTGCGCCTTGTAGGAGGGGATCAGGTCGACCCGCCACTGCGGGCGCCAGTCGGCGTCCATGCAGGCCACCAGCCGGTCCGGCCGGTGGTCCTTGACCAGCCGGTCGATGAAGTCGAGCAGTCCGCGCACGGCGTTCACCGGCGTGCCGTCCGGCGCCTTCACGGAGTCCGGGACGCCGAAGTAGGCGCGGAAGTACAGGGAGGCGGTGTCGAGGAGCATGAGTCGTCCGGTCACGCTCGCATCATGCCGCACGCCACTGACAGCAGCGGCGTCGCGAACCACCGGCGCCGCCGCGACGCGCTCCTCGCGCACCGCGAGACTCCCTGCGGAGGGTCCGCCCCACGGGGTGTGCACAGTCAGGATCCGGCCAACCACATAGAGCTACGCCTTCACCCAAGCCTTGCCGCACCGCTGGTCGATGCGACCGGCCGCCAGTTCGATCAGTACCGACTCTCCGTGGCCTCGGCCCCTTCGTCCCGAAGGAGAGGCCCGCGCCCGCCGCGTCCGGAGCCCCCCTCCACTGGCGCGATCTGTGGGGGTCGACCTCGCGTGATGCGCCAGGGATGCGCCGGCGGCATGAAACGGTTTGCCGAACATGCGTAGGGTGCAGAGAACTCCTCAGGAGCGGCGTGCCCCACGACGGGCACCCGGATCATACGGCGACGAGCGAAGGAGGGAGCCGGAGCGATGGGCGACCACAAAGAACAACAGCCCGTCCGGGTGGGCGCGGCCGTCCGGCGGCGACGCCGCGCGCTGGAGCTCACCCTCGCCGTCGTGGCCGAGCGCAGCGGACTGTCCGTCCCCTTCCTGAGCCAGATCGAGAACGACCGGGCCCGCCCCAGCACCAGCTCCCTGGAGAAGGTGGCCGACGCCCTGCGCACCACGGCCGTCGAGCTCCTCGCCGCCGCCGACCCCGCGTGCAGCGTCGACCTCGTACGCTCCGAGACCACCGAGCAGGACTTCACCCCCCGGGTGCGGACCCTCGTGCGCGGTCACCACCAGTTGCACGCCTCCGAGTTCACCGGCGACCACGACGCCGGCCGCGAATTCCAGCACCGCAACGACGAGTTGATGTACGTCGCCGACGGCGCCGTGGAGATCGAGGCGGAGGGCCGCGCCTACCGCCTCGGCCGCGGCGACACCCTCTACCTGACCGGCGGGGTCCGCCACCGCTGGCGCGCCACCGTGCCCGACACCCGGGTGGTCATCGTCGCCGTCGCCGAACACATCGAGGCCGTCCAGGACCGTCCCCGCTGATGCGGGTCGTCTCCCTGGTGCCGTCGCTCACCGAGGCGGTGGCCGTGTCCGTACCGGGCGCTCTGGTCGGTGCCACGGACTGGTGCGGCCATCCGGTGGGTCTGGACGTGACCCGGGTGGGCGGCACCAAGAACCCCGGGCTCGACCGGATCGCCGCCCTCGCCCCCGACCTGGTGATCGCCAACGAGGAGGAGAACCGCGCCCCCGACCTCGACGCCCTGCGCGCGGCGGGCCTGAACGTCCTGGTCACCGAGGTGCGCACGGTGCCGGGGGCCTTCCGGGAACTGACCCGGGTGCTGGCCGCGTGCGGCGCGGCGCGGCCCCCGCGCTGGCTGGCGGAGGCGGAGCGTACCTGGTCGTCGCTGCCTGAGCCCGGGCGCCGCCGGTCGGCCGTCGTACCGATCTGGCGCCGCCCCTGGATGGTCCTCGGCCGGGACACCTTCGCCGGCGACGTCCTGACCCGGCTGGGGGTGGACCACCTGTACGCGTCCCATCCGGACCGCTACCCCCGCATCCCCCTCGACGAACTGCGGGCGGCCGGCCCTGACCTGGTGGTGCTCCCGGACGAGCCGTACCGCTTCACCCCCGACGACGGCCCCGAGGCCTTCCCCGGACTGCCCTGCGCCCTCGTCAGCGGACGGCATCTGACCTGGTACGGGCCGTCCCTGACCGAGGCGCCACGGGTGCTGTCCGAGGCCCTGCGAGCAGCTCACCCCTGACCAGTGCGCGCACCGTGCCCGCGGCGGCCGCGAGCCAGGCGGCGACGAGCACGCCGCACAGCGCGACCGAGAGGCCGTCATAGACGGCGAGGCCCGTGTGCCGGGCGAGCGCCGCGGAACCGGTGACACAGGTGCCCACCGGGAACGTGAACGCCCACCACGTCATCGCGAACCCCATCCCGCGCCGCCGGGCCCGTGCCACCAGGGCGCCGGCGAGCCCGAGCCACAGCAGCGCGAAGCCCATCACCGGCACCCCGTACAGCACGGCGAGCATGCCGAAGCCCTGCGCGTAGGGCGCGGGCACGACCCCGGGCGCGGTGTCCGCGAACGCGCCGACGGCGGTGGTGGACTGCCCGAGCGGCCCCAGCACCAGGAACAGCGTCGGGGTGAGCGCGAGGGGCAGCGGACCGGAGGTGGTCAGCCGGGCGAAGACGAGCGGCAGCATCAGCAGCGTCGCGAGCAGGCTCAGCCCGAACAGCGCGAAGCAGGCGAGCAGCAGCGTCTCCCGGGCCTGCCCGGCCGGCAGGTGCGGCACCAGGGCCGGCCCGAGGGCGGCGGACACCATCGGCGCGACCAGCGGCAGCAGCCACACGGGCGTGGCCTGCCCCGGCTCGATCCGATGCCGTACGGCCATGAGGTACGGGACGGCGACGGCGGCCGCCAGCCCGACGACCGTCCCGGCGACGAACAGCACGGAGTCGAGGGCGACCGCGGCCGTCGTGCCGATCCAGTCGCGGCCCACGGTCGGCGCGCCGCCGCCCACGGCCAGCAGAGCCATGGACAGGCAGCCGTAGAACGGGGCCATGCCCGGGTCGAGGAGATCGGCGCGGGCCTGGTCGCGGTGGTGGGTCCAGTGCAGGGCGCGGGCGGTCAGCAGGGTCACGAGCAGCAGCAGCGACAGCGCCCACAGGCCGGTGCCGACCATGCGCACACCTTCCGGGTGCCCGGGGAGCACGGCGCCGGTGGACCCCAGGGCGGCGGTGCCCATGACGGAGGCGTACCAGTTCGGGCCGAGGTGGCGGACGGCGGCGGCGCGCCGGCGCGGCGCGGTGGGGAGGGACAGGGGCTGGGCTGCGGTGACCATGACCCCACCGTCGCCCGGGACGGTGGCCGCGACCAGGGAGTACGCGTCTATGGGGACATAAACTGGGCTTATGAGCGAGCCACAGCAGCGACAGGGGCCCGGATCGCTGGCCCACCGGGTGCCCGACCTCGGGGCGCTGGAACTGCTGCTGGCGGTGGCGCGACTGGGCAGTCTCGGGGCGGCGGCCAGGGAGGTCGGCATCACGCAGCCGGCCGCCAGCAGCCGGATCCGTTCCATGGAACGCCAGCTCGGCGTGGCCCTGGTGGACCGCTCGCCGCGCGGCTCCCGGCTCACGGACGCGGGGGCGTTGGTGACGGACTGGGCGCGGCGGGTCGTGGAGGCGGCGGAGGCGTTCGACGTGGGGGCGCAGGCGCTCCGGGACCGCCGCGACTCGCGGCTGCGGGTCGCCGCCAGCATGACGATCGCCGAGTACCTGCTCCCCGGCTGGCTCCTGGCCCTGCGCGCCGAGCGCCCCGACACGGCGGTGTCGCTGCTGGCCGGCAACTCGGCGGCGGTGGCGGAGCGGCTGCTCGCCGACGAGGCGGACCTGGGCTTCGTGGAGGGCCTGACGGTGCCGCCCGGCCTGGACTCCGCGGTGATCGCCCACGACCGGCTGATCGTGGTCACGGCCCCCGCGCACCCCTGGGCCCGCCGTAGGCGCCCCCTCGCGTCCGCCGAACTGGCGGCCACGCCGCTGATTCTGCGTGAACGCGGTTCCGGCACCCGCCAGGTCCTGGACGCGGCCCTGGGGGGCCTGGCGCGGCCGCTCATCGAGCTCTCCTCCACCACGGCGGTGAAGGCCTCGGCGGTCAGCGGCGCGGGCCCGGCGGTCCTCAGCGAGCTGGCGGTCCGCGAGGAACTCTCCCTGCGCCGCCTGGTCAGCATCCCGGTCGACGGCGTGTCCCTGGCCCGGGCCCTGCGCGCCGTCTGGCCGACGGGCCACCGACCGACCGGACCTGCCCGGGAACTGCTGTCACTGACGCGGGGGTGAGCGGGCTGCGGCCCGGGGGGCTCCGGCGCGCGGGCTGTGGCGAGCGGGCCCCGACGAGCTGGCTGCGGCACGCGGGCCGTGGCGAGTGGGCCCCACGCGCGGGCTGGGGCGGGCTGCGGCGTGTAGGTCCCGACGAGTGGGCTCCGACGAGTGGGCTGCTGCGCGCGGGCCGTGGCGAGTGGGTCCCTCGAGCGGGCTGCGGCGGGCTCCGGCGCGTGAGTCCCGGCGAGTGGGCTGCGGCGCGCGGGCCGTGGCGAGAGGCCCCCTCGAGCGGGCTGCGGCGGCCGCGGCGCGTGGGCTCCTACGAGCGGGCCCGTCGCGCGGGCTCTTACGAGCGAGCCCGTCACGCGGTCCCGGCGAGCGGGTCCCGACGAGCGATCCCCTCGAGCGGGCTGTGGCGGGCCCCTACGCGCGGGCTCCGGCGCGTGGGCCCCGACGAGTGGGTTCCGGCGCGGGGGCCGTGGCGAGAGGCCTCCTCGAGCGGGCTGCGGCGGGCCCTATGTGTGGGCCCCTACGGGTGGGCTGCGACGAGCGGGCTGCGACGAGCGGGCTGCGACGAGCGGGCCCGGCGCGCGGGCTCCCGCGAGCGGGCCCCGATCAGGACGCCGCGCGCACCAGCTCGCGCATTACGCGTGCGTCCTCGCCCATCTCGGGATGCCACTGGACCCCGACGACCCACCCGTCGCTCTCCGGCAGCTCGATCGCCTCCACCGTGCCGTCCTCGGCGTAGGCGGACGCGGCGAGCCCCTTGCCGAGCCGGTCCACCGCCTGGTGGTGGTAGGTCGGCACGGACGTCTCCTCGGGGACGGCCGCCGCGTACAGCGTCCCCGGTACCGGCTTGACGCTGTGCCGACCGAAGATCCCCACCCCGTCCGCGTGCCCGTCGATGTGCTGCACGAGCGTGCCGCCGAGGGCGACGTTCAGCAGCTGCATGCCCCGGCACACGCCGAGCAGCGGCACCCGCGCCGCCAGCGCCGCCTCGATCAGGGCGAGCTCCCAGGTGTCCCGCTCCGGCGCCGGCGGACCCGTGAGCGGCGAGCGCTCCGCGTCGTACCGGGACGGATCCACGTCCGGGCCGCCCGCGACCACCAGCCCGTCGATCCGCGCCACGGCCGCCGCCGCCCGCTCCGGCGCGTCCGGGGGCAGCATGACGGCCAGGCCGCCCGCCCGCTGGACCAGCCGCGGGTATCCGGCCGGCAGCAGCACCGCCTCCATGTCCCACACGCTCCACTGCGCCCCGGCCAGGTACGTACTCATGCCGATCAGCGGCTGTCCGGCCACACGGTCCTCCCAGGCATTCAAAGGTGCTCGCTCATACCTTTACAGAATGCGCTCATGCCAGGAAGCCCCGCAACAGTGCCGCCGTGCCCGCGCAGTGCTCCCGCATCATCTCCCGCGCCCCGTCGGCGTCCCCGTCCAGCACCGCCTCGATCAGCGCGATGTGCTGGCGCTGCGAGTGCTCCAGATTGCGGACGAGCAGCGGGATGCAGTCGAGCAGGTCGTTCACCGTCGCCCGGACCGCCGCGTACTGCGCGGTCAGTGACGGCGAGCCGCACAGCTCGGCCAGGGTGAGGTGGAGCAGGGTGTCCAGCCGGCGGTACTCGCTCAGCGGCGCGTCGTGCGTGCGGGCGAGCGCGTCCCGCAGCTGCCCCGCCTGCTCGTCGGTCAGCCCATGAGCGGCGCACAGTCCCGCCGCCCCGACCTCCAGGACCTCCCGGAAGCGCAGCATGTCCTCGATGTCGACCTCGGCGATCCGCCGGCGCAGCTCGTCCTCGCCGCCCGCGTCCGCGCGCGGCAGTACGAACGTTCCGCCGTACCGCCCGCGCCGCGACTCGACCAGCCCCTGGTCCTGCAGCACCCTGAGCACCTCGCGCAGCGTCACCCGGCTGACGCCGAGCCGCTCCGCCAGCTCCCGCTCGGCGGGCAGCCGCTCGCCGCCGGGCACCAGGCCCAGCCGTACGACCTGCAGGATCTGCTCCAACGCCTCCTCGAAGCCGTTGCCCGCCCGCACCGGCCGGAGCACCGGCGTGAGCCGGTCCTCCAGCCTTTCGGGTCCCGTGTCCCGCGACATCCGGCCGCACCCCCTTCCCAAGCAATGGTTCTCCGCAATACCTTATGGCTCCCGGCTGACCGAAGAAGCCGAAGGAGGCTCTCCCGTGGCAGACCGCACACCCCCACTCAGTGTCGAGGAGCTGCACGCCCTCGTCACGAGCGGTGAGATCGACACTGTTGTCCTGGCGTTCCCCGACATGCAAGGGCGTCTGCAGGGCAAGCGGTTCGCCGCACGCTTTTTCCTCGACGAAGTCCTGCACCACGGCACCGAGGGCTGCAACTACCTCCTCGCCGTCGACGCCGAGATGAACACCGTCGACGGCTACGCCATGTCCTCCTGGGACCGCGGATACGGCGACTTCGCCATGCACCCCGACCTGGCCACCCTGCGCCGGGTCCCCTGGAACGCGGGCACGGCCATGCTCGTCGCCGACCTCGCCTGGAGCGACGGCTCCCCGGTCGTCGCCGCCCCCCGCCAGATACTGCGCCGCCAGCTGGAGCGCCTCGCGGAGCTCGGCTACACCGCCCAGGTCGGCACCGAACTCGAATTCATCGTCTTCAGGGACACCTACGAGCAGGCCTGGGACGCCCACTACCGCGGCCTGACCCCGGCCAACCAGTACAACATCGACTACTCGGTCCTCGGCACCGGCCGCATCGAGCCGCTGCTGCGCCGCATCCGCAACGAGATGGCGGGCGCCGGCCTCACCGTCGAGTCCGCCAAGGGCGAGTGCAACCCCGGCCAGCACGAGATCGCCTTCCGCTACGACGAGGCCCTGCGCACCTGCGACCAGCACGCGATCTACAAGACCGGCGCCAAGGAGATCGCCGCCCAGGAGGGCATGTCCCTGACCTTCATGGCCAAGTACAACGAGCGCGAGGGCAACTCCTGCCACATCCACCTCTCGCTCACCGACGCCGACGGCACCAACGTCATGGCCGGACCCGAGGGCATGACCGAGGTCATGCGGCACTTCCTCGCCGGACAGCTGGCCGCCCTGCGCGACTTCTCCCTCCTGTACGCCCCCCACATCAACTCCTACAAGCGGTTCCAGCCGGGCTCCTTCGCCCCGACCGCCGTCGCCTGGGGCCACGACAACCGCACCTGCGCCCTCCGCGTCGTCGGCCACGGCAAGTCCCTGCGCTTCGAGAACCGGCTGCCCGGCGGCGACGTCAACCCGCACCTCGCCGTCGCCGGCCTGGTCGCGGCGGGCCTGTACGGCATCGAGCAGAAGCTGGAACTGCCCGAGCCCTGCCCGGGCAACGCCTACGCCGCCGACTTCGCGCACGTCCCCACCACCCTGCGCGAGGCCGCCGAGCTCTGGGAGAACAGCCCGATCGCCAGGGCCGCCTTCGGCGACGAGGTCGTCGCGCACTACCGCAACATGGCGCGCGTCGAACTGGAGGCCTTCGACGCCGCGGTCACCGACTGGGAGCTGCGCCGCTCCTTCGAACGCATGTGAGGGGCCCTTCCTTGTCGAACGAGCTGGAACTCCAGGTACTCAACCCGGCCACCGAGGAGATCGTCGCCACCGTCCCCGCCGCGACAGCCGTCGACGTGGACGCCGCCGTCGCACGGGCCGCGCGGGCGCAGACGGCCTGGGCCGCGGTCGCGCCCGCCGACCGGGCCCGGCTGCTGCGCCGCTTCGCCGACACCGTCGACGCCCACGTCGAGGAACTCGCGCAGCTGGAGGTCCGCGAGGCCGGCCACCTCCTCGGCAACGCCCGCTGGGAGGCCGGCAACGCCCGCGACCTCCTGCTGTACGCGGCCGGCGGCGCCGAACGGCTCCTCGGCAAGCAGATCCCCGTGCCCGGCGGCTGGGACGTCACCTTCCAGGAACCCCTCGGGGTGGTCGGCGTGATCGCCCCCTGGAACTTCCCGATGCCCATCGCCGCCTGGGGCTCCTTCCCGGCGCTCGCCGCGGGCAACGCCGTCGTCCTCAAGCCGGCCGAGACCACCCCGCTCACCGCGCTGCGCCTCGCCGAACTCGCCCTGGAGGCGGGCCTGCCCGAGGGGCTGTTCCAAGTCCTCCCCGGGTACGGCCACATCGCCGGCCGCGCCCTGGTCGACCACCCCGACGTGGCGAAGATCGTGTTCACCGGCTCCAGCCGCACCGGCCGCGAGGTCATGGAACGCTGCGCCCGGCAGGTCAAGCCCGTCACCCTCGAACTCGGCGGCAAGAGCCCGAACATCGTCTTCGCCGACGCCGACCTGAAGGCCGCGGTCGACCCCTTCTCCTTCCTGGACAACTCCGGCCAGGACTGCTGCGCCCGCACCCGCATCCTCGTCCAGGAGTCCGTGTACGACGAGGTCCACGCGTTCCTCGCCGACGCCCTGTCGGCCGTGGTGGTGGGCGACCCCGCCGACGAGAAGACCCAGATGGGCCCGCTGATCTCCCGTCAGCAGCTCGACCGCGTACGGTCCTTCGTGCCGGACGACGCCCGGGCACTGCGCGGCAGCGCGCCCGACGGACCCGGCTTCTGGTTCGCGCCCACCGTGCTCACGGGGGAGCGGCCCGACTCCGAGGCGGCCCGCGAGGAGATCTTCGGCCCGGTCGCCGTCCTGCTGCCCTTCACCGACGAACAGGACGCGGTCCGCCTCGCCAACGACACCCCGTACGGGCTGGCGGGCTCCCTGTGGACCCGCGACCTTAGCCGCGCCCTGCGCGTCTCCCGGGCCGTCCGCGCGGGCAACCTGTCCGTCAACTCCCACTCCAGCGTCCGCTACTGGACCCCGTTCGGCGGCTTCAAGCAGTCCGGCCTGGGCCGCGAGCTGGGCCCGGACGCCCTGACCGCCTTCACCGAAACCAAGAACGTCTTCATCAGCACGGAGGGCCCCGCACTGTGACCTCTCAGACCTCTGCCCCCATCTGCCGCCGCCTGGTCGGCCGCACCGCCGTCATCACCGGAGCCGGCAGCGGCATCGGCCTCGCCACCGCGCGCCGGCTCGCCTCCGAGGGCGCCCACATCGTCTGCGGCGACGTCGACGAGGCCCGCGGCAAGGCCGCCGCCGACGAGGTCGGCGGGATCTTCGTGAGGGTCGACGTCACCGACCCCGAGCAGGTCGAGGCCCTGTTCAAGACGGCCTACGACACCTACGGCAGCGTCGACATCGCCTTCAACAACGCCGGTATCTCCCCGCCCGACGACGACTCCATCCTGGAGACCGGCCTGGAGGCCTGGAAGCGCGTCCAGGAGGTCAACCTCACCTCCGTCTACCTGTGCTGCAAGGCCGCCATCCCCTACATGCGCCGCCAGGGCCGGGGCTCCATCATCAACACGGCCTCCTTCGTGGCCCGGATGGGCGCGGCGACCTCGCAGATCTCCTACACGGCCTCCAAGGGCGGCGTGCTCGCCATGTCCCGCGAGCTCGGCGTGCAGTTCGCCCGCGAGGGCATCCGGGTCAACGCCCTGTGCCCGGGCCCGGTCAACACCCCCCTCCTTCAGGAGCTGTTCGCCAAGGACCCCGAGCGCGCCGCGCGCCGCCTCGTGCACATCCCGCTCGGCCGGTTCGCCGAGGCCGAGGAGATCGCCTCCGCCGTCGCCTTCCTGGCCAGCGACGACTCGTCCTTCGTGAACGCCACCGACTTCCTGGTCGACGGCGGAATCTCGGGCGCGTACGTCACGCCCCTGTAGAAGGGCGAACGGTACGGTTCGGGTCGTATGCGACTTCCTCTCGCGTGGACCCTGGTCGCGGCCGCCGCCCTGGCGGCCGCACCCACCGCACCGGCCACCGGCGCACCCGCCCGCTGCCCCCGGCTGACCGGCGCCTGGCAGAGCGACAACCGCGCCCACCTCCAGCAGGTCATCGACGACCACGGCACCTGCGCCGGACCCGACCGCCGGCCCCGCCCGGTCGCGGCCTTCGACTGGGACAACACCGTCACCAAGAACGACGTCACCGACGCCACCCTGTCCTGGGCCCTGCGGCACGACGCACTTCTGCGTCCCGCCCGCTGGAAGGACACCAGCGCGTGGCTCACCGACGCGGCCGACCGGGCCCTCACCGAGGCCTGCGGCACCGGCGTCCGCGCGCCCCTGCCCACCTCCGCCCGGCCCCGCTGCACGGACGAGATCCTCGAAATCCGCGAGCACGCCACCACCACGAGCGGTGCCCCGGCCTTCGCCGGCACCTGGAACCACCGGCGCACCGTCCCGCAGTACGCCTGGATCCCGCAGCTCTTCGCGGGCCGCACCCCCGCCGAACTCTCCGCCTACGCCCGAGCCGCCCGCCGCGAGGCCCTGGCCGCCCCCGTCGGCGCGACCCGCGTCCTCGGCACCCACACCGTTCCCGCCTACGTCCGCTACTACGACCAGATGCGCGACCTGATCCGCACGCTGCGGCGGGCCGGATTCACGGTCTACATCGTCTCCGCCGGCGCCGAACCGATCACCGAGGTCTGGTCCCGGGGCGTCGGCATCGACGCGGCGCACACCGTCGCCATCCGCTCGGTCCTCGACCGCCACGGCCGCCTCACCACCCGCACCGAGGGCTGCGGCGGCCTGCCGGCGACCCGCGGCGAGGCGATCCCGTACATCGACGGCAAGCGCTGCTGGATCAACCAGGAGGTGTACGGCATCCACGGCGCCGCGGCCTGGCAGCGCCGGCCACCGACGCACCGGCCGGTCCTCGCCGCCGGCGACGCCGACACCGACGTCACCTTCGTCGGCGACGCCACCGGCGCGCACCTGGTCGTCAACCGGAACAAGCCCGAGCTGATGTGCCGGGCCTACGACGACGCAGACGGACACTGGCTGGTCAACCCGATGTTCATCGACCCGCTGCCCCGCAGGACCGACCCCTACCCGTGCTCCACCTCGGCCTACACGGCCCCGGACGGCAGCCACGGCCCCCTCCGGCGTCCGGACGGCTCGGTGCTGCCGGACCTCTTCGACGCCGGGTAGGCCCGGACGGGCCGGGCGGGGCGGGCGGCCGCGCTCGGGCTCATTGGGCTCAGAGGAAGGTCTGCCCCTCACCCCGGTAGGTGGGCACGGTCGCCGTCACCGCGTCCCCCTCGATCAGGTGCAGTGTGTCGAAGCGCTCGCACAGCTCACCGGCCTTGGCGTGCCGGAACCACACCTTGTCGCCGATGAGCAGGTCGTCGGCGGGCGAACCGAGCAGCGGCGTCTGCACCTCGCCCGGGCCCTCCTGCGGGTCGTACCGCAGCCCCTCCGGGAGGTACGGCACCGGCAGCCGGTCGGGACCGGCCGCGCCGGAGGCGGGGTAGCCGCCGCCGAGCACGGTCACGACGCCCACCCCCGGCCGCCGCACGACGGGCTGGGCGAACAGCGCGGCGGGCCGCCCCGTGAAGGACGTGTAGTTGTCGAAGAGCCGGGGCACGTAGAGCCCGGAACCGGCCGCGATCTCGGTGACGGCGTCCTCGGCCGCGGTGTGCTGCACACTGCCCGTGCCGCCGCCGTTGACGAACTCCAGGTCCGGCGCCACGGCCCGGACCGCCCGCACCACGGCGGCACGGCGCTCGGCCAGCTCACGCCGGGCGGTCGCCTGCATCAGCCGTATCGCCCGCGACCGCAGCGGCCGGCCCGCCAGGCTGTCCCCGACACCGGCGACGTGCCCCTCGTACGCCATGATCCCGACCAGCCTGAACCCGGGCCGCCGCGCCACGGTCCGCGCCAGGTCGGCGACCTGGGCGGGGGAGTACAGGGGCGAACGAAGCGCTCCCACGCGCACGCGCCCGCCGAACAGCTTCAGCGAGGTGTCCAACTCCAGGCAGACGCGGACGACTTCACGGCCGCCGGAGCGGGAGGCGTCGATGAGGTCGAGCTGGGCGGGGTCGTCGATCATGACGGTGACCGCGGCGGCCGGCTTGGGGTCGGCGGCCAGTTCGCCGAAGCCGGACCGGTCGGCGGACGGGTAGGCGAGCAGCACGTCCTCGAATCCCGAGCGCGCGAGCCACAGGGACTCCGCGAGCGTGAAGGACATGATCCCCGCGAAGCCCTCCTTGGCCAGGACCCGTTCGAGCAGGGCCCGGCAGCGGACGGACTTGCTCGCGACCCGGACCGGCTTGCCGCCGGCCCGGCGGACGAGATCGTCCGCGTTGGCGTCGAAGGCGTCCAGGTCCACGATCGCGAGAGGAGCGTCGAGATGGGCGGTGGCCCGGTCGTAACGGGCCCGGGCGGCGGCTCGCGCAGTCATGAACGCAGCCTGCCAGACAGGATTACCGCAGGGTAGGGGGACGTTCCGGGCAGATGCCCCCGGCGTCGCGGACTGGTTCCCGTTCGCCGGGCGACAACCCGTAGAGTGACGCGCACGCACGACGGAACGACTCCGGCCGCCTGCCCTGCGCCGGGATGCGGTTCCGCGTGTGCGGGTATGGCTGCCACACCGGCTCCGGCCGACGACCAGGACGACCACGACGACCCGCGTACGAGGAAACGGCCCGGGCACGAGGAAACGGGGGGTGCATGAGCACGGAATCCCGCCACGCCCCCGGCCCTGAGCAGGGCCCGACGAATCCCGAGTTCGACTCCCCGACGGCTGAGGAAGCCGGGCCCGGGGGGCGTGCGGCCGGGGTGGATTCTTCGGCGGGGCGGCATTTGGCGGGGCGGGATGTTCCGGCCAGTCGGCGTGCGGCCGGGCCTGATGTCGATGTTTTCGGGGGGATCCGTCAGGGTCGGTTGGACGCCCCGCTGAGCAGCCGTGCCGTCGGTGTGGACAGGGACGCTTCCTCGGGGGTGCGGGTGTCGGACGGGTCGGTGCGGGCGGATTCCGGCAGGTCCGTGGCACCGCGCGGCGGGAGCGGCGGCGAGGCCGACGGGGCCCGTGCCGTGCCCGGTGCCCGGGACTCCCGTCCTCGCATTCCCAACCTCCGCCCGTCCCGCGTGCCGCAGGGCACCGCGCCCACGTCTCCGCCACCGCCGCCGGCCTCGGCCCGCTTCCCGGACGCGCCGCCCGCCTCGGGCGCGCGTGGCGAGAACGCCGACCGGGTCACTCCCGGTGCCACCCCGCCCAGGCCGGACCAGGCCCCCCGGGTGCCGTTCCTGCGTCCCTACGCCCCGGCCGAGCCCCGCCCGGAAACGACCGCCGGCCTGAGCCCGACGCCCCCCACGACGAACCCCGAGCCGCCGACCCGCCGCGCCTCCACACCGACGGCCCCTGCCACGCGCCGGGGCTCCGCCGGCATACCCCCCAGACCGACTACGCCGCCGACGGCACCCACCGCGCGCCCCACGCGCACGGATTTCGGCCGCCGCGCCGACGCCGAGCAGCTCAGGGATTTCGGTCGGCGTACGGATGCCGACTGGCGCGGGGACGTCGACGGGCGCACGGATGCCGGCCGGCGCACGGATTTCGACGGTCGCGCGGCTGCCGAGCAGCTCACGGATTTCGGCCAGCGCCCCGATGCCGAGCGAGTCACGGACTTCAGCCGACGCGCGGATACTGACGGGCGACCTGATGCGGACCGGCGTACCGACTCCGGCCGGAGCACCGATTCCGCCGCCCCGCCGCAGTCCGGCCCCGCCGGAACCGTGTCCGAGGCGCGGACCGTGCCGGCTCCCGCCGCACCTCGTCGTCCTGCGTCCAGCACGACGACCGGCGAGCCGCGCCAGGCCGCCGCTCCGTCGGCGCCGCCCTCGGCACCGCGCCCGGCGAACCCCGTGCCCTCGCGCCCGGCCGTTCCTCCG
>NZ_JADDRL010000008.1 GCF_021538895.1 Streptomyces olivochromogenes
CGGCGGGCTCGGGCTTGCCGGCGGGCTCGGGCTCGCCGTCGGTGTCGGAGGCCGTGGCCCTGTCGGCGTCCGCGGCCTCGTCCGCGTCCGGACGGTGGGGGGCGTTGTCGTCGTGCTCGGCGGGCCTGACGGCCTCGTCGTGCGCGTCCACCGGGTCGTGCGCGTCGTGCGGCTTCGCCGCGTCGTGCGCCTGCGCCGCCTCGTGCGTTTCCGTCTCGGAAGGCGAGGGCGGTCCGGGGACGTCGCTGGTGGCGGCGGAAGGCGAGGTGCCCGCGCCCGGGGCCGGGGCCTGTGCGTCCGCGGCCCGGTCGGAGGCCTCGCGAAGGGGCGGCCCGGGGTGTTCGGTGGCCGGGGCCGTAGGATTCGCGGAGTGCTCGGCCGGCCTGTCGTTGCCGGACCGCGGCTGCCCGCTCCCGCCGCTCACGTCCACGGTTTCCCCTCGTTCGATCGTCCTCCGCACCAGCCGGGCGAAGGGGTCTGGGTCGATGGTATGCGGCCGTCGTGACGTGTTCCGCCCCGGCACCCCCTGTGTTTGCCCTGCCGTAGCGCGGTCACACGGCCCGCGACTGGGTCACTGTCAGTGGCGGGCCGTATGGTCTGTGGTCATGGACAGCAGCATCGAGGGCACCGCCGAGGCCGGGCCCGGCGCGGGCGGGGACGCGGATCCGCCGGTCAGGGCGGTGCCGACGGCGAGGACGACGGAATCGACGGAATCGACGGAATCGGCGGTCGGGGCGCCGGCGGGCACCGGGCGGCCCGCCGCCGCGCCCGCCTCCCTCTCGCCCTCGCGCGCGAGCGACTTCATGCAGTGCCCGTTGCTGTACCGGTTCCGGGTGATCGACCGGCTGCCGGAGAAGCCGAGCGAGGCGGCGACCCGGGGCACCCTGGTGCACGCGGTCCTGGAGCGGCTCTTCGACGCGCCCGCCGGCGAGCGGACCGCGCCCCGGGCCAAGTCGCTGATCCCAGGGCAGTGGGACCGGCTGCGGGAGACCAGGCCCGAGGTCGTCGAGCTGTTCGCGGACGATCCGGAGGGCGAGCGGCTGGCGCGCTGGCTGGGCGAGGCGGAGCAACTGGTCGAGCGCTGGTTCACGCTGGAGGATCCGACGCGGCTGGAGCCCGCCGAGCGGGAGCTGTTCGTCGAGGCCGAGCTGGATTCGGGGCTGCGGCTGCGCGGGATCATCGACCGGGTGGACGTGGCACCGACCGGCGAGGTGCGGATCGTCGACTACAAGACCGGCAAGGCGCCCAGGCCGGAGTACGCCGAGGGCGCGCTGTTCCAGATGAAGTTCTACGCCCTCGTCGTGTGGCGGCTGAAGAACGTGATCCCGCGCCGGCTCCAGCTCGTCTACCTCGGCAGCGGTGACGTGCTGACGTACGACCCGGTCCCCGCCGACCTGGAGCGCGTCGAGCGCAAGCTGCTGGCGCTGTGGGAGGCGATCCGGCAGGCGACGGAGTCCGGCGAGTGGCGGCCCCGGCCGACGAAGCTGTGCGGCTGGTGCGATCACCAGGCGCACTGCCCGGAGTTCGGCGGTACTCCCCCGCCCTATCCGCTGCCGGTGAGGGCGGCCGACCCGGCAGGTCCGGCGCAGGGCAGAATGGGGCCGGACTAGCGAAGGAGACTTACGTGGCCATCCGCGTCCTACTGGTCGACGACCAGCCGCTGCTGCGCACGGGCTTCCGCATGATCCTGGAGGCCGAGCAGGACATCGCGGTCGTCGGCGAGGCCGGAGACGGCCTCCAGGCCCTCGACCAGGTGCGCGCCCTGCAGCCCGATGTGGTTCTGATGGACATCCGTATGCCGCGGATGGACGGTGTGGAGGCGACCCGGCAGATCACCGGTCCGGGGCGGGACGGTCCGGCGAAGGTGCTGGTGCTGACCACCTTCGACCTGGACGAGTACGTGGTGGAGGCGCTGCGGGCGGGGGCGAGCGGGTTCCTGCTGAAGGACGCGCCGGCCAACGAGCTCGTGCAGGCGATCCGGGTGGTGGCCGCGGGTGAGGCGATGCTGGCGCCGAGCATCACGCGCCGGCTGCTCGACAAGTACGCGACGCACCTGCCCTCGGGCGACGAGCCGGTGCCGGACACGCTGCACACGCTGACCGACCGCGAGGTCGAGGTGCTGAAGCTGGTGGCGCGCGGGCTGTCGAACGCCGAGATCGCCGCGGATCTGTTCGTCAGCGAGACCACCGTCAAGACGCACGTCGGCCATGTGCTCACCAAGCTGGGCCTTCGGGACCGTGTGCAGGCCGCGGTCTACGCGTACGAGAGCGGGCTGGTGCGCCCCGGCGCGCAGTAGGCGGTACGCAGCAGGCGGTACGCAAGAAGCTGTCGAGACGACGAGGGCGCCCCCTCCCGCTGGGAAGGGGCGCCCTTTGCGTGTCCGTGGAACCGCCGTCAGCTCTTGCTGAGTTCCCAGAAGCGGAAGACGGTCGAGGCGTCGAGGCAGTACTCCAGGCCGTAGACGCCGTCGCGCACGACCGCGTACTGCTTGGCCTGCCAGACCGGCAGCAGGGGGACGTCGTCGGCGACGATGTCCTGGAGCCGGCCGAACTCCTTGTCGGTCGCGGAGCGGTCGCTCTGGGCGGCCGTGCGCGGCAGGAGGGAGCCGGTGATGGTGGCGTTGCTGTAGTTGTTGCCCAGCACGTTGCCCTTGCCGAAGAAGGGGGCCGTGAAGTTGTCGGCGTCCGGGTAGTCGGGCACCCAGCCCCGCACGTACACGCCGTACTTGCCCTTGGCGATGTCCTTCTCGTACTGGTCGTACGCGACCGACTTGACGTCGGTGTCGAACAGGCCGCTGCTGTTGAGCTGGGCGGCGATGGCCTTCAGCTCCTGGCCGGTGGCGGGGCCGTAGCGGGACGGCGTGGACCAGAGGGTGAGCTTCACCTTGCCGGTGATGCCGTCGGCGTGCAGCGCCTGGGCGGCCTGCTCCTTGGAGGGGCGGGCGCCGTAGGTGTCGAAGAAGGCCGTGTTGTGGCCCGCGATGCCCGCCGGGATGATCGAGTACAGCGGGGCGGCGGTGCCCTGGTAGACGTTCTTCAGCAGGGCTTCGCGGTCGATCAGGTAGGCCATGGCCTTGCGGACGCCGAGCTTTCCGGCGACCGGGTCGTGCATGTTGAAGACCAGGTGCTGGACCTCGGCGCTGGTGCCCTCGATGACGTCGATGCCCTGGCTGCCGTCCTGCTTGTCGATGTCGGCGATGTCCGTCGCGGCGAGACCGCGGTAGGCGATGTCGATGTCTCCGTCGAGCAGGGCCTTCTTCAGGGTGGCCCGGTCGCCGTGGAAGAACTTGAGGGTGACCCCGTCGTTCTTGACCTCGGCGGTGCCCTTGTACTGGGAGTTGACGGAGAAGACGGCCTGGTCCTCGTCCAGGGAGTCCAGCTTGTAGGGGCCGGAGCCGACGGCCTGGTGGTCCCTGCGCAGTCCCTTCGCGTCGTACTGCCGGTGGTCGACGATGGAGCCGGCACCGGAGGCGATCTTGCTGGGGAAGGTGGCGTCGGAGCCCTTCAGGTGGAAGACGACGGTCTTCGCGTCCGGTGCCTCGACCTTGTCGAGCAGCGGGAACATGATCGCGGGACCGGCGGGGTCGTTGATCTTCAGCAGCCGGTCGAAGGAGAACTTCACGTCCTGCGAGGTGAGCTCGTCACCGTTGCTGAACTGGAGGCCGTCCTTGAGGGTGCAGCGGTAGACCTTGGCCCGGCTGTCGGTGAAGGAGCATTCCTTGGCCGCGTCGGGCTGGGGCTCGGTGGCGCCCTTGGGGAAGCTCAGCAGCGACTGGAAGACGTTGTTGAACAACAGCCAGGACCCGGGGTCGTAACCGGAGGCGGGGTCCGTGGCCTGGACTTCGTCCGACATCCCCATCACCACGGAGGAGCCGGTACCCCCGGAATCACCGGTCTCCGAGCCGCAGCCGGTCAACAGGCCGGAGGCCAGCCCCGCCATGATCGGCAGGACTGGCCACTGGTTGCGCAAATTCACGTACGTGTGCCTTGTCTTCGGTTCTCGTCGCCCCGGGGCCGGGTCCCGGGCCCCGAGGCACAAACCCGATTACCTTACCGCCTGCCGACGAGCGGCCGTTCGGCGACCGGGACTTGAGAGACCGTCAGCCGCTGGCGCCGCGGCCGAGCTCCCACAGCTGGAGCGTCGACGAGGAGTTGAGGGCGTACGAGGTGCCCGTGACGTCGTTCCGGGCGGCGACGTACTGCTTGCCCTGCCACAGCGGCAGCACGGGGACGTCATCGGCCACGATGTCCTGGATGTCCGTCAGGGCCTTGGAGGCGGTGAGACGGTCGGCCTCGCGACGGGAGTCCGGGATCAGGGTGTTGCGGACGTCGGCGTTGGCGTACGGCGAGCCGATGGTGTTGTCCTTGTCCAGGAACGGCGCGAGGAAGTTGTCGGCGTCCGGGAAGTCGGGGAACCAACCCATGCCGTAGACGTCGAACTGGCCCTTCTGCTCGGCGGGCCGGTAGGCGTCCCAGGGCGTGCCCTTGACGGTGACGTCGAACAGACCGCTGTTGTTGAGCTGCTTCTGCAGGACCTCGAACTCGTCCTTGGTGGCGGGGCCGTAGTGGTCCGTCGTGTAGTGCAGAGTCAGCTTCACCGGGGTGGTGACGCCGGCCTTCTGCAGCAGCGTCTTGGCCTTGACGACGCTCGGCTCCCCGTACTTGTTGAAGAACGAGTTGGAGTGACCGGTGAGGGTCGCCGGGACCAGTGAGTACAGCGGCTCGGCCTCGGAGCCGTACACCTTGGAGACGAGCTCGCCGCGGTTGATGACCTGCGCCATCGCCTGGCGGACGGCCTTGGACTTCACGGTCGTCGCGTTGGTGTTGAAGCCCAGGAAGCGGATTTCCAGGCCGGGCATCTCGACCAGCTCGACGTTCTTGTCGGTGCCGGCGTCGAGCTTGCGGATCTGGGCCGGCGACATGGCGCGGGTCATGACGTCGATGTCGCCCTTGTCGATGGCGGTGCCCATGGCGTCCGCATCCTTGAAGGTGCGCATGACAACCTTGTCGTTGCTCACCTTCAGGCTCCCCTTGTAGTTGGGGTTCTTGCTGAAGGTGGCGCCGACGAGGGCGTTGTCCTGGACATCGGTCGTCAGGGTGTAGGGGCCGGAGCCGTCGACGTCGAAGCCGTCGCGCAGCTTGTCCTTGGCGTAGTCGCTGGGGTTGACGATGCCCGCGACCGGGGTGGACAGCTTGTACGGGAACGTGGCGTCGGCGGTCTTGAGGTGGAAGATCACCTCGCGGTCGCCCTGGGTCTCGACGGTGTCGATGGTGGAGAGCAGCGCGAACACGCCCGAGTCGGCCTTGAGGTGCAGGGCGCGCTCGATGGAGAACTTCACGTCCTCGGCCGTGATGGCGTCGCCGTTGGCGAACTTCAGGCCGTCGCGCAGCTTGCAGGCGTAACGCTCGTTGCCGCTGTCGGTGAAGCCGCAGCTCTCGGCGGCCTCGGGCACCGGGTCGCCCTCGCCCTTGGGCTGGATCATCAGGGTCTGCACGGTCTGGCGCAGGATGTTCCAGGTGCCGACGTCGTAGGCGTAGGCGGGGTCGAGCGGGGCCGGGGTGTCCTTGGTGGCCGTGAACCGGTCGGTGGTGCCGACGACGATCGCGTCACCGCTCTTGGCCTCGCTGTCGGATCCACCGCACGCGGCGAGAACCGGCGCAAGCAGGCCGACCACGGCCGGCAGCACCAAAGTCTTGCGGTTCATGCTCGAAGTTCTCCAGAGCTGTTTCGGTCCGTGTACCCGGCATGCAGGGGTGTCGCGGCGGATCACGGGGGTAACGGCGATGTTCTCGCCATGAGATTAGTCCGCGCCCGCACGAGGGTTCACAGCCGCCGGAGTTGAGTTCCCATCACGCAGCGAAACCGGGCGCGGACACACCGAAAACCCGACAGAGGCAGGATTAGTACAGCGTTCCACCAATCGGGACACAAGGGCACGCGCCTTCCCCCCGAACAGGGGTGGGCAGCACAGGTCGACATCGATGTCGACCCCCCAGGGAGTGGGGAACGTCACACTCTCAACTGGGTTCAGCGACAGTGGAATTCGGCCAGGTCGACCGGTCGGAATTCCGCGCGGCGCACCATGGAGAGATTTTACCCGAGGAAATTTGCACGCTGGGTGAAGGTCTAGAGCATTTCTGTCATCAGACTGTGCAGAAATGGCAGGTCGACCTGTTCCAGAGAGGTCACGACGGTACGGCGGGCGGCCGGGGCGATCGGTGCCACGGACGGTACCGCGACGACCTGGCAACCCGCCGCCTCGGCCGCGGCGACACCGGTCGCGGTGTCCTCGACGACCGCGCATCTGGCCGGATCCACGCCGAGTCCGGCGGCGGCGAGCAGGTACGGATCCGGGTACGGCTTGGTACGGGACACCTCGTCGCCGGCGATGGACAGGGCGAAGTGCTGGGGGCCCAGGGAGGTCAGGACGCGGTCGATGATGCGGCGGTGGGAGGCCGAGACCAGGGCGGTGGGGATCTCGTGCTCGTAGAGCTCGGCGAGGAGTCTGGCGGCGCCGGGCATCAGGGGCAGGGTGCGGTCGATGCGGTCCTCGAAGCCGTCGTTGAGCAGGACCGTGAGTTCGGCGAGGGTGATGTCGGCGCCGGTGGCCTCGATGAGGAAGCCGGCGCTGCGGGTCATGGGGCCGCCGACGACGACGTGCCGCCAGGAGTCGTCGAGGGCGTGGCCGAGGCCGCCGAAGACCTCCACCTCGACGTCCCACCAGAAGCCCTCGGTGTCCACCAGGGTGCCGTCCATGTCGAGCAGCACGGCCTGCAGGGCTGAGCCTTCCGCCGTACGGGTTCCGAGCGCGGGGACCGTGCTGGTCATCCTGGCGCACCTCCATGAGGGACGACCAGGCCGGTTCCCGCACGGGGAACCGGCCTGCTGTGGATCGACCAGTGTACGACTCCTCCTGGCGAAACGCCTTGTTTATGACTAGGGCGCGCGGGTATCCCCCAAACACCCCGCGACCAGGCCGGGAGCCACTGCCGCGTGCCCGCGAAGGGGCGGAGGGATGCCGTTCGGCCGGGCGGCCGACACCCCGAGGAACCCCGCGCCCGGGTGTCCGAACGGGGCGGCCGAGAGACCGACGGAACGCCCCCTACGTCCGACACGCCCGCGCGGCTGCCCCGGCGGGCCTTCCCGAGCGCACCGACGCCCCGGAAACCGGCCAGCGCCTGCCTGCGACGCCGAGTGCGGCAGCGGCCGGGCGAGACACCCGGGGAACACACCCCACCGGACCGCCCGCACGAGCCACTCTGCGGAACGCGCCTGTGGGACGTTGCGCCCAGCCGGCGGGCATACGGAAGACCCGCACCGAGACGCGCCGCTCGGCCGCGCGGTACGCGGCCCGGCGTATCCGCGGCAGCGCGCCGAGCCCCCGGCCAAACCCCGGAGGAGGCCGCGGGGGCACCCCCGCACTCCCCGCGCGGCCGGTTTCTCTCGCCTGTGGCGATTACGCCCTGGCGCTGGGGGCCTTGGGCGGGAAGGGTGCCGTTTTGGCGTGCGCCGGTGCGGGGCAGCGGCCGGGCTGAGGTTGCTTGCGCTCGTGCCCTGGGCAGACACGCTGCTCCGGTCGACGCCGCGTCGCCGAGGGATGCCACGGGGTCCCGTGATCCGCGGGGGCACCCCGAATGGCCCAGGGCCTCCCCGAGCGCGCCCCGCCCCGATCGCCGTATGCGGAGCCCGCCGGGCAAGGCGGCAGCACGCCGAGCCCCCAGAGGGGATCGGCAGCGGAGCGGCGCTACGTCGAGACCCGGTCGAGCCACCGGAGGAGGCCACCGGGACACCCCGGCCCAAGCCTCGCAACGCCCCGGCACGGGCCCCACCGACGGCACCGCCCGGCAGAGCCGCGCCACGCCAACCCCGATCAAGCCACCGGAGGAGCCCGCGGGGGCGCCCCGGCTCACCCCAACGCCGTCGGCGGCCTCCGGAGCAGCGGGCGTGCGTCGTGTCCCGGCCGAACCCCCGGAGGGGTCAGCGGGCGTTGAAGTACTTTGCCTCCGGGTGGTGGATCACGATCGCGTCCGTGGACTGTTCGGGGTGGAGCTGGAACTCCTCCGAGAGGTGGACGCCGATGCGGTCCGGCTGGAGGAGTTCGGCGATCTTGGTGCGGTCCTCCAGGTTGGGGCAGGCGCCGTAGCCGAGGGAGAAACGGGCGCCCCGGTACTTGAGGGCGAACATGTCCTCCATGTCGGCCGGGTCCTCGCCGCCGAAGCCCAGCTCGGCGCGGACGCGGGCGTGCCAGTACTCGGCCAGCGCCTCGGCCAACTGCACGGACAGACCGTGGAGTTCGAGATAGTCCCGGTAGGAGTCCGCCTCGAACAGCCGCGCGGTCTCCTCGCCGATCCGGGAGCCGACCGTGACGACCTGGAGGCCGACGACGTCCGTCTCCCCCGACTCCTCCGGACGGAAGAAGTCGGCCAGGCAGAGGCGGCGGCCGCGGCGCTGGCGCGGGAAGGTGAAGCGGGTGCGCTCGTTGCCGCGCTCGTCCAGGATGATCAGGTCGTCGTCCTTGGACACGCACGGGAAGTAGCCGTAGACCACGGCCGCTTCGAGCAGGTTGTCCGTCTGGAGCCGGTCCAGCAGTCCGCGCAGGCGCGGGCGGCCCTCGGTCTCGACGAGTTCCTCGTACGTCGGTCCGTCCCCGGCGCGGGCCTGCTTCAGACCCCACTGGCCCTTGAACAGCGCGCCCTCGTCCAGCCAGCTCGCGTACTCCTTGAGCTGGATGCCCTTGACGATCCGGGTGTCCCAGAAGGGCGCGGTGGGCACCGGGTTGTCGGTGGCGACGTCCGAGCGGACGTGCCCCTCCTCCGGGCGCTCCTCGACCTCGACCGTGCCCGCCGCGCGGACCCGGCGCTGCTTGAGCTCGGGCAGCGCCGCCCCGGGCACGCCCCGCTTGACGCCGATGAGCGCGTCCATCAGCCGCAGGCCCTCGAAGGCGTCGCGGGCGTAGCGCACCTCGCCCTCGTACAGCTCGTACAGGTCCTGTTCGACGTACGCCCGGGTCAGGGCGGCGCCGCCCAGGATGACGGGGTAGTTGGCGGCGAGTCCGCGCTGGTTCAGCTCCTCCAGGTTCTCCTTCATGATCACCGTGGACTTGACCAGGAGCCCGGACATGCCGATGACGTCGGCCCGGTGCTCCTCGGCCGCCTCCAGGATCGCGGAGACCGGCTGCTTGATGCCGAGGTTGACGACGTTGTAGCCGTTGTTGGACAGGATGATGTCGACGAGGTTCTTGCCGATGTCGTGCACGTCGCCGCGCACGGTGGCGAGCACGATGGTGCCCTTGCCCTCGGCGTCCGACTTCTCCATGTGCGGTTCGAGGTAGGCGACCGCCGTCTTCATGACCTCGGCCGACTGGAGCACGAAGGGTAGCTGCATCTGTCCGGAGCCGAACAGTTCGCCGACGACCTTCATGCCGTCCAGCAGGGTGTCGTTGACGATGTCGAGGGCCGGGCGGGTCTCAAGGGCCTGGCCGAGGTCGGCCTCCAGGCCGTTGCGCTCGCCGTCGATGATGCGCCGCTTGAGGCGCTCCTCCAGCGGGAGGGCGGCCAGTTCCTCGGCCTTGCCGGCCTTGAGCGACTTCGCCGTGGCGCCCTCGAACAGCGTCATCAGCTTCTGGAGCGGGTCGTAGCCCTCGGCGCGGCGGTCGTAGACCAGGTCGAGGGCCGTACGCACCTGCTCCTCGTCGAAGCGGGCGATCGGCAGGATCTTCGACGCGTGCACGATCGCCGAGTCCAGGCCCGCCTTGACGCACTCGTCGAGGAAGACGGAGTTGAGCAGGATGCGGGCGGCCGGGTTCAGGCCGAAGGAGATGTTCGACAGGCCCAGTGTGGTCTGGACGTCGGGGTGGCGGCGCTTGAGCTCGCGGATCGCCTCGATGGTGGCGATGCCGTCCTTGCGGGACTCCTCCTGACCGGTGCAGATGGTGAAGGTCAGGGTGTCGACGAGGATGTCCTCCTCACGGATGCCCCAGTTCCCGGTCAGGTCGGCGATCAGCCGTTCGGCGATGTCGACCTTCTTCTCCGGGGTGCGGGCCTGGCCCTCCTCGTCGATGGTGAGCGCGATCAGAGCGGCGCCGTGCTCCTGCGCCAACCGGGTGACCTTGGCGAAACGGGACTCGGGTCCGTCGCCGTCCTCGTAGTTCACCGAGTTGATGACCGCGCGGCCGCCGAGCTTCTGCAGGCCCGCCTCGATGACGTCGACCTCGGTGGAGTCGAGGACGATCGGCAGGGTGGAGGCGGTGGCGAAGCGGCCGGCGAGTTCCTCCATGTCGGCGACGCCGTCGCGGCCGACGTAGTCCACGCACAGGTCGAGCAGGTGCGCGCCCTCGCGGATCTGCTCGCGGGCCATCTCCACGCAGTCGTCCCAGCGGGCCTCCAGCATGGCCTCGCGGAACTTCTTGGAGCCGTTGGCGTTGGTGCGCTCGCCGATGGCCAGGTAGGAGGTGTCCTGGCGGAAGGGCACGGTCTGGTAGAGGGAGGCGGCACCCGGCTCGGGCCGGGGCCGGCGCTCGGGCGGGGTGAGGCCCTGGACGCGCTCGACGACCTGGCGCAGGTGCTCGGGGGTGGTGCCGCAGCAGCCGCCGACCAGGGAGAGGCCGTACTCGCGGACGAAGGTCTCCTGGGCGTCGGCGAGCTCCGGCGCGGTCAGCGGGTAGTGGGCGCCGTCCTTGCCGAGGACCGGCAGGCCCGCGTTGGGCATGCAGGACAGCGGGATGCGCGCGGTGCGGGCGAGGTAGCGCAGGTGCTCGCTCATCTCGGCCGGGCCGGTGGCGCAGTTCAGGCCGATCATGTCGATGCCGAGCGGCTCCAGCGCGGTGAGCGCGGCGCCGATCTCCGAGCCGAGCAGCATGGTGCCGGTCGTCTCGACGGTCACGGACACGATCACCGGCAGGTCCAGGCCCAGGGCCGTCAGGGCGCGGCGGGCGCCGAGGACGGAGGCCTTGGTCTGCAGCAGGTCCTGGGTGGTCTCCACGAGCAGCGCGTCGGCGCCGCCCGCGACGAGTCCCTCGGCGTTGCGCTGGTAGGCGTCGCGCAGGGTGGTGTACGGGGCGTGGCCCAGGGTGGGCAGCTTGGTGCCGGGGCCCATGGAGCCGAGGACCCAGCGCTGGCGCCCGTCCCGGGCGGTGAAGGCGTCGGCCGCCTCACGGGCCACGCGGGCGCCGGACTCGGACAGCTCGTACACGCGGTGGGCGATGTCGTACTCGCCGAGGGCGGAGTGGTTGGCGCCGAAGGTGTTGGTCTCGACGCAGTCGACGCCCACGGAGAAGTACGCCTCGTGGACGGAGCGCACGATGTCGGGGCGGGTGAGGTTGAGGATCTCGTTGCATCCCTCAAGATGCTCGAAGTCGTCGAGGGTGGGGTCCTGTGCCTGGAGCATGGTGCCCATCGCTCCGTCGGCGACCACCACTCGGGTGGCGAGCGCCTCTCGGAGGGCGGACGCGCGGGTCCGGCTGTCGGCGGAAGGGGACGGCGGCAACGAGGCCATGAAGGGCTCCCTGGAGTGCGACGGCTGTCGGCTATGCGGTCTCCCCATCGGGTCGGGGAAGCCGCACGGCGCCAGAGTAGCCGGGAGTGGGATTGGATGGGCAGGGCGTCCACGAGGCGGACGGGTGTGGCGGCCGTGCCACGCGCAGGCCACGTGTGACGTAACAAGCGTCGACCGAACATTGGCGGGACGTCGACATGGACCGGTAGTGTTCGACATTGCCGAACGGTGTCGACGACACTGTCGGAGTCCGACGGAGACGGAGGCAGTACGGCGATGGCACGGAACATCCAGTCGCTCGAAAGGGCGGCGGCGATGCTGCGGCTGCTCGCGGGCGGCGAGCGACGGCTCGGCCTCTCGGACATCGCCTCGTCGCTGAGCCTCGCCAAGGGCACGGCCCACGGCATCCTCCGCACCCTCCAGCAGGAGGGCTTCGTGGAACAGGACGAGGCCTCCGGCCGCTATCAGCTGGGCGCCGAACTGCTGCGCCTGGGCACGACCTATCTGGACGTGCACGAGCTGCGGGCCCGCGCCCTGGTGTGGACCGACGATCTGGCCCGCTCCAGCGGGGAGAGCGTCCATCTGGGCGTGCTGCACCAGCAGGGCGTGCTGATCGTCCATCACGTCTTCCGGCCCGACGACAGCCGGCAGGTCCTGGAGATCGGGGCCATGCAGCCACTGCACTCGACGGCCCTGGGCAAGGTGCTGTCGGCGTACGACCCGGTGGCGCACAGCGAGGTCCTGGAGGCCGACCGCAAGGCGTTCACGGACCGTACGGTGTGCGACCTGGACGACTTCGAGCACGTTCTCGACATGACACGCGCGCGTGGCTACGCGGCGGACGTCGAGGAGACGTGGGAGGGCGTGGCCTCCATCGCCGCGCCCGTGCACGACCGGCGGCGCATGCCCGTGGGCGCGGTCGGCATCACCGGCGCCGTGGAACGACTGCGCCGGGACGGCGAGCTGCGCCCCGAACTGATCGCGGCGGTGCGGGACTGCGCCCGCGCGGTGTCGCGCGACCTGGGCGGCGGCCGCTTCTAGGGCCCCGCGGGGCCACGAGGGAACGAGAGAGAACCGGGACGCTGGACGGCGTTCCGGCCATCGCCATACCCTGAAATGGACATAACGGACCAATGCCTACGTCTCGTGCGTGAAGATCAATAGCGAAGGGCGATCAATAACGATCGCGTTTTCGATAACAGAACTCTTGACGCAGGTGTAACGCCGGAGCAAGACTCCCGTCCATCGGTCGGCATTGTCGAACACCTACCGGCAATACGCGCTAAGGTGTGACAACGCCAAGGGCCAGCTCATCGCTCTCACCCCCGAGGGCGCCAGATCCCCGGCGGGACCCGGGGTTCGGCTTCCCTGGACGTAAGGCAAAGGAGTCGCGGGTGTCCAGCTCCGACATCTTCATCGGCGAGACCATCGGTACCGCCATACTCATCCTGCTCGGCGGAGGCGTCTGCGCCGCCGTGACGCTCAAGGCCTCAAAGGCCCGAAACGCCGGTTGGCTCGCCATCACCTTCGGGTGGGGTTTCGCCGTCCTGACGGCGGTCTACACCTCGGCACCGCTCTCCGGTGCCCACCTCAACCCGGCCGTGACCCTCGCACTCGCGATCAAGGACCACGACTACAGCAACCTCCCCACCTACTGGGGCGGCCAGCTGCTGGGCGCCATGATCGGCGCGACCCTGGTCTGGGTGGCCTACTACGGCCAGTTCCAGGCGCACCTCACCGACAAGGAAATCGTCGGCGGCCCGGGTGCGCAGGCCACGGCAGCCAAGGCCGTCGAGGCCCAGGAGAAGGGCGCCGGCCCGGTCCTGGGTATCTTCTCCACCGGTCCTGAGATCCGGAACGCGGTGCAGAACCTCGCCACGGAGATCATCGGAACGATCGTCCTCGTCCTCGCCGTGCTCACGCAGGGCCTCAACGACAAGGGCAACGGCCTCGGCACCCTGGGCGCCCTGATCACCTCCTTCGTGGTCGTCGGCATCGGTCTGTCCCTCGGTGGCCCGACCGGCTACGCGATCAACCCGGCCCGTGACCTCGGTCCGCGCCTCGTGCACGCTCTCCTGCCCCTGCCCAACAAGGGCGGCTCCGACTGGGGCTACGCCTGGATCCCGGTTGTCGGTCCTCTGATCGGCGCGGCGATCGCTGCGGGCATCTACAACGTCGCCTTTGCTTAAAGAGCCCCGAGCCTCGTCTTCGAGTACCGAGCTTCACAGCACGCGCCGTACGTACCGCCCTCGTAACCACGGAACTCCCAGGAGCACACAGTGACCGACGCCCACACGGCCGGCCCCTTCATCGCGGCCATCGACCAGGGCACGACCTCCAGCCGCTGCATCGTCTTCGACCGGGACGGCCGCATCGTCTCCGTCGACCAGAAGGAGCACGAGCAGATCTTCCCGAAGCCGGGCTGGGTCGAGCACAACGCCAACGAGATCTGGACCAACGTCCAGGAAGTCGTCGCCGGAGCCATCCAGAAGGCCGGCATCACCCGTGACGACATCAAGGCCATCGGCATCACCAACCAGCGCGAGACCACCGTGCTGTGGGACAAGAACACCGGTGAGCCCGTCCACAACGCCCTCGTCTGGCAGGACACCCGCACCGACGGGCTCTGCAGGGAGCTCGGCCGCAACGTCGGCCAGGACCGTTTCCGCCGCGAGACCGGCCTGCCGCTCGCGTCGTACTTCTCCGGCCCGAAGGCCCGCTGGCTGCTGGACAACGTCGAGGGCCTGCGGGAGCGCGCCGAGGCCGGCGACATCCTGTTCGGCACCATGGACACCTGGGTCATCTGGAACCTGACCGGCGGTGTCAACGGCGGCAAGCACGTCACCGACGTCACCAACGCCTCCCGCACCCTTCTCATGAACCTGCACACCATGGAGTGGGACGAGAAGATCGCCGAGTCGATCGGCGTGCCGCTGCGGATCCTGCCCGAGATCCGCTCCTCCGCCGAGGTCTACGGCGAGGTCACCGGCGGCAAGCTCGGCGACATCCTCGGCGGCATCCCGGTCGCCTCCGCGCTCGGCGACCAGCAGGCGGCCCTGTTCGGCCAGACCTGCTTCTCCGAGGGCGAGACCAAGTCCACCTACGGCACCGGCACCTTCATGGTGATGAACACCGGTGACAAGATCATCAACTCCTACGCGGGCCTGCTGACCACGGTCGGCTACAAGATCGGTGAGCAGCCGACCGTGTACGCCCTGGAGGGCTCGATCGCCGTCACCGGCTCCCTGGTGCAGTGGATGCGGGACCAGATGGGCCTGATCTCCACCGCGGCCGAGATCGAGACGCTCGCGCTCTCGGTCGAGGACAACGGCGGCGCCTACTTCGTGCCGGCCTTCTCCGGCCTGTTCGCCCCGCACTGGCGCTCCGACGCCCGCGGTGTGATCGCCGGCCTGACCCGGTACGTCACCAAGGCGCACCTCGCCCGTGCCGTCCTGGAGGCCACCGCCTGGCAGACCAAGGAGATCGCCGACGCCATGGTCAAGGACTCCGGCGACGAGCTGGTGGCCCTGAAGGTCGACGGCGGCATGACCTCCAACAACCTGCTGATGCAGACGCTCTCGGACGTCCTGGACGCACCGGTGGTGCGCCCGATGGTCGCCGAGACCACCTGCCTCGGCGCCGCCTACGCCGCCGGTCTCGCCGTCGGCTTCTGGTCCAGCACGGACGAACTGCGCGCCAACTGGCGCCGGGCCGCCGAGTGGACCCCCCACATGGACGCGGACATCCGCGACCGCGAGTACAAGAGCTGGCTCAAGGCCGTCGACCGGACCATGGGCTGGATCGAGGACGAGGACTGAGCGGCCCGGACCGCCCAGCCAACTCTGACGAGGAGTAAGAACCCGAAATGACCAGTCAGTCCACCCTGCAGTCCGTGCCTGCCCTCGGGACGCACCCGGCCTCCGGCTCCAACCCGAGCCGGGCCGAGACCAGGGAGCAGCTCTCCAAGGCGTCGTACGACCTTCTCGTGATCGGCGGCGGCATCCTGGGCATCTCCACCGCCTGGCACGCCGCGCAGTCCGGGCTCAGGGTGGCTCTGGTCGACGCCGGCGACTTCGCCGGCGCCACCTCCTCCGCCTCCTCCAAGCTCCTCCACGGCGGTCTGCGCTACCTGCAGACCGGCGCGGTGAAGCTGGTGGCGGAGAACCACTTCGAGCGCCGTGCGGTCTCCCGCCAGGTGGCCCCCCACCTGGCGAACCCGCTCACCTTCTACCTCCCCGTGTACAAGGGCGGGCCGCACGGCGCCGCGAAGCTCGGAGCGGGCGTCTTCGCCTACTCCGCGCTCTCCGCCTTCGGTGACGGCGTCGGTCACCTGCTCAGCCCCGCGAAGGCCGCGCAGGACGTGCCGGAGCTGCGCACCGAGAACCTCAAGGCCGTCGCCGTCTACGGCGACGACCAGATGAACGACTCGCGCATGGCGCTGATGACGGTCCGCGCGACCGTCGAGGCGGGCGGGGTCGTCCTGAACCACGCCGAGGTCACCGGCCTGCGCTTCACCCAGGGCCGGGTCACCGGCGCCGACCTCAGGGACCGGGTCTCCGGCGAGGAGTTCGGCGTCAACGCCCGCCTGGTGCTGAACGCGACCGGCCCCTGGGTCGACCACCTGCGCCGCATGGAGGACCCGAATGCCGCGCCGTCCATCCGCCTCTCGAAGGGCGCGCATCTGGTCCTGAAGCGGACCTCACCGTGGAAGGCCGCGCTCGCGACCCCCATCGACAAGTACCGCATCACGTTCGCGCTGCCGTGGGAGGACATGCTCCTGCTGGGCACGACCGACGAGGAGTTCGAGGGCGACCCGGCGGACGTCTCGGTCAACGACAAGGACATCGCCCAGATACTCGACGAGGCCGCGTTCTCCGTGCGCGACCAGCAGCTCGAGCGGAGCCTGATCACCTACGCCTTCGCCGGCCTGCGGGTGCTGCCGGGCGGCCCCGGCGACACCGCCAAGGCCAAGCGCGAGACGGTCGTCACCGAGGGCAAGGGCGGCATGCTGTCCGTCGCGGGCGGCAAGTGGACCACCTTCCGGCACATCGGCCGCACGGTGATGCAGAAGCTGGAGGCGCTGCCCGGCCACCCGCTGGGCGACGACTTCGAGCCGATCTCCTCGCTGCCGAAGAAGCTGCCGCTGCCCGGCGTCGCCAACCCGCGCGCGGTCGCCCACCGCCTGCTCGTCGACAACCCGGCGCCCGGCCCGCGCATGGCGGCGGACACCGCCAAGCACCTGGCCACCCACTACGGCTCGCTGGCCTTCGACATCGCCCGGCTGGCCAACGACAACCCGGAGCTCGGCGCGCGGGTGCACCCGGACGCCCCGGAGATCTGGGCCCAGGTCGTCTACGCCCGGGACAACGAGTGGGCCGAGACGGCGGACGACGTACTGCGCCGCCGTACGACGCTGACGATCCGCGGCCTGGCCACGGACGACGTCCGGGCCAAGGTCCAGGACCTGCTCGACAAGAAGTAGGCCACGGCGCCGGCCCCCCTGACCGGGGCCGGCGCCGCGCAGGTCCGGTCCCCGCCGCACCGGGGCCGGCGCCACGAGAGGGGCGGCTCCACGCCGATGGAGCCGTCCCTCTCGTCTGCGTGCGCCGGTCTCACCCGCGTACGCCGGCGCCTTCATGGGCCGGCCGCGCATGCCCGGGGCCCCCTGCCGCACGGCCGCGTCCCGCCTCCACACGCTCCCCGAATGCCCCCGCACGCTCCCTCACACGTGTTTCGAACAGGCGGTTCGTCACCGGGTTCGGCCACTAGAACGGATGGCTCCGACACAGCGGTTCGGCACCGGAGACCGGCCGCGGGGAGCGGTGACATGCGAGGCGGATGGCACAGTGCCCGGGCGCGGCGGCGCCTGGGCTTCGCCGTGTGCGGGGCCGCGCTCGCGGCACTGGCGGGCGTCCTGCGGTTCTGGTGGCACAACGCCGCCACCGCGGGCGTCCTGGTCTCGGCGATCGGCGCGTTCGTGTCGGTCGCGGCGCTGGTCGCCGACGTCCTGCGCGGCGACGCCGACCCGCCGCCTCGGTCGGCCGACGAGGACCGGCGACGGGCCGCCGACGCGCTGGCCGAGGCCGTACGCGACCAGTGGGCGGCGGAGGCCCGGCTGCGCAGGCTCCAGGACCCGGTGCCGCTCGACGTGCGCTGGGCCCCGGCCGACCGGCGACTGGCCGACCACGCGGTGAACATCCGGCAGGACCGGCCCCTGCCCGCGCCCCGTGACCACCGCACGGAGACGGAGGACGACACGACCGGCCGGCTCCCGGCGCTGCCCGGCCGGCGCCTGGTGGTGCTGGGCGGCCCGGGGTCCGGCAAGAGCGTGCTGGCGATGCGGTTCGTCCTCGGCAGGCTGGCCGCGCGGCGGCCCGGCGGCCCGGTGCCGGTGCTCCTTCCGCTGGCGGGCTGGGACCCCCGGCGCACCGGCCTGCGCGACTGGCTCGCGGACCGGCTCGCCGCCGACTACCGGCCACTGGCCGCACCGGCCGACGGCCGGTCCACCCTCGCCCGCGCCCTCCTCGACGCGGGACTCGTCCTGCCCGTCCTCGACGGCTTCGACGAACTGGCCCGGCCCGCCTACGGGGAGGCCGTACGCCGGATCAACGCGGAACTCGACGACGACCTGCCGTTGCTGCTCACCAGCCGCGGCCCGGCCTGGGCGACGGCGGTGGCCGAGGGCGACGTGCTCACCGCCGCCGAGGTGATCGAGCTCCAGCCGCTCGACCTCGCGCAGGCCGGGGCCCATCTGGAGCGCACGGCGCGGCCCCTGCATCCGGCGGACGGGGAGCCCCGCACCGTGTGGACGCCGGTGCTGCGCGAACTCGCGCGCCGGCCACGGGCCCCGCTGGCGCGGGCGCTCACCACTCCCCTGATGGTGGCCTTGGCCCGCGCGGTCTACGGCGACACCTCCCGCGACCCGTCGGAACTGCTGGACTCGGAGCGTTTCGCCGCGGTCGACGCCGTCGAGCAGCATCTGCTCGGCGCCTTCGTGCCCGCCGCGTTCGCGGACACCGGGCCGCGGGCCACCGGCGACGCCGTGCGCCGGCTCACCCTGCTGGCCCGCGCCCTGCACCGGCGTGACACGGGGCGGCTGGCCTGGTGGGAGCTGGAGTCGATGCTGCCGCGGGCCCTGCGGGCGTACACACCGGGGCTGCTGGCGATGGCCGTGATGTCCCTCCTGCTGCTGCCCGTCTCGGTGGCGCGTGCGGCGAGCGACCTGGCGGGCACGGAGGACGCCGTGTCGGTGCTCGCCACGCTGGCCGGCCAGACCCTGGGGTTCGCCTTCGGGGCGACATGGCTGCTGCCGTCGCACCGGGACCGGCCGGGCCGGCGGTTCCTGACCCGCCAGACGGTGGTCACGGCGGGGGTGAGCGCCCTGCTGTGGGCGGGCTTCGCCTGCGCCGACGACCTGCGCTTCGGCTTCCGCTTCGGCGGGGTGACCGACGGCTGGGTGCCCGACCTGCTGGGCGGTTGTCTGTTCTCCCTGCTGTTCACCCTGTTCTTCGGCATCGCGGGGTTGCCGCAGCGGCCGGTGCCGCTCGGCCTGCCGTGGAGCGGTACGGCGGGGCGTGCGGTGGCCAGGATCTGCGGGACCGCCCTGATACTGGGCGGACTGGGCACGGCGGGCGCGGTGCTGCTCGGGCGGTCCGGCAGCCCGTGGACCGTCATCGTCGGCACCACCTGTGCGGGAGCGGGGGCGGCGTTGCTGGTGAGCGGCGGCCGCCGGGCCGGGCAGGACGCCCCGCAGCCGGCCCGTGCGGGCCGTATCGCCCGGCGCTTCGCGGCGGGCGTGGTCCGGGGAACCGCCGCCGCGCTGCTGATCGGGGTCACCGCGTGCACGGCCGCGGGCCTCGCCGCGGTCGGCGTGACCGTGCTCAAGTCCGGTTCCACGGCCGACCTGTCCGGCCGGCGGATCGACGGATGGCGCCTCTCGGAGCGGCACGGGCTGCGGACGGCGGTCACCGCGCGGCCGGTGCGGGGCACTTTGCTGATCCCCGGCGGCGGGGCGGCACCGGTCGCCTACCCGCAGGGCTCGCGGCCGCCCGACTGCACGCTGCCGCTGCTGCACGGCCGCCGCTGTGTCCCCTTCGCCGCCCGGCGCACGGTGTTCGACTCCCGGGACGGCGCCGTGGTCCTGCGGCTGACCCTGGTCGACGGCGCGCCTGCGGGGCTGCGACCGACCACGTCGGTGTATGCGGCGAACCTCAGGTCGGTGCTGCCCGAGGCGGCCCGCGCCTGGCTGACCCGGGGCCCGGCCCGGGGCGTCCTCGCGCGCTGTCTGCCGCCGTTCGTGGCCGGCGGGGTGCTGATCGGTGTGGTGGGCGGGTGTGTGTGCGGTGTCTACCGTGCCCTGAGCGTGCCGTCGGACATCATGCGCGCGTCGGGCCCGGGCTCCTCGCTGCGTACGGACCGGACCGCATCGCTGACCCGCGGGGGCGTCGTCGCGCTGCTGGTCGCCCTCGTCTGTGTGCCGGTGGTGGCGCTGCCCGGCGACTGGGGCGGTCTGGTGCACGTCGGCACCCAGCTATGGCTCCCGCTGGGCGCCGCGGCGCTCGCGCTGAGCTCCTGGGGGCGCTTCACCGTCGCCCGCGTGTGGCTCGCGGCGACGGGGCGGCTGCCGTGGGGGCTGATGGCGTTCCTGGAGGACGCGCACCGGCGCGGGGTGCTGCGGCAGTCCGGGGCGAGCTTCGAGTTCCGGCACCTGCGGCTGCAGTCGCATCTCGCGGGGGCCGGGACGCTGGCCGACGACGTGGCGGGCCTGCCCGAGCGAGTCGCGTGAAGTGGCTCCGACATGGCTCTTACGTGGCTCCGAAGTGCCTCCATAATGTGCTGAGACATCGGAGGTCTGAGCGACAGGGAGGCCCGCCATGGCGGTCACCGATGAGGCGATCGAGAAGATCAAGGACATGATCGTCTCCGGTGCGCTGCGGCCCGGCGACCGGCTGCCCAAGGAGAGTGAACTCGCCGCCGAACTGGGGCTGTCCCGCAACTCCTTGCGGGAGGCGGTGCGCGCCCTGTCGCTGATCCGGATCCTGGACGTGCGCCAGGGCGACGGCACTTACGTCACCAGCCTCGATCCCCAACTTCTGCTGGAGGCGATGAGTTTCGTCGTCGACTTCCACCGCGACGACACGGTGCTGGAGTTCCTGGCCGTGCGCCGCATCCTGGAGCCCGCCGCCACGGCGATGGCGGCCGCCCGGATCAGCGAGCGGCAACTGGACACGCTCTCCGCCCAGTTGGACGAGCTCGGCGCCGCGCCCTCGGTGGAGGAACTGGTCGCCTGCGACCTGGAGTTCCACCGCGGCATCGTGCAGAGCGCCGGCAACTCGGTGCTGTGTTCCCTGCTGGACGGCCTGTCCGGGCCGACCACGCGGGCCCGGATCTGGCGCGGCCTCACCCAGGAGGACGCGGTGGCCCGCACGCTGCGCGAGCACCGGGCGATCCTGGCCGCGCTGCGCGACCGGGACGCGGAGGCGGCGCGGTCCTGGGCAACCGTGCACATCGCGAGCGTGGAGCAGTGGCTGCGCAGCACCCTGTGACACCCTCGGCGGGCCACCGAGGCTCCCCACCGACGAGGGGTGTTCGCGGGTGGTGAACGGGGCAGTGATCCGTTCACTCCCCCGTGCAAGGGGGCTGCGGGCGCCCCCGATGGACGCCGTAAGGTTGGGACGTACGCGAGGGCACGTCGGAAGGAGGCGCTGGGTGATCGAGCTGGAGGGAGTTCCCGAGCTGATCGACCCAGTCATGGTGGCCGCGTTCGAGGGCTGGAACGATGCCGGTGACGCCGCCTCCACCGCGGTCGCGCATCTGGAGCGCGAGTGGAAGGGCGAGGTGTTCGCGGCGCTGGACGCCGAGGACTACTACGACTTCCAGGTGAATCGCCCCACGGTGTGGATGGACGCGGGCGTCCGCAAGATCACTTGGCCGACGACACGGTTGTCGGTGGTCCGGGTCGGCGGCGAGAAGCCGCGGGACCTGGTGCTGGTCCGCGGTATCGAACCGTCCATGCGCTGGCGATCGTTCTGCAACGAGCTCCTCGGCTTCGCCCACGAGCTGGGTGTGGAGCTGGTGGTCGTCCTGGGCGCCCTGCTCGGTGACACCCCGCACACACGTCCGGTCCCGGTCAGCGGGGTCACCTCCGACCCGGACCTGGCCCAGCGGATGGACCTGGAGGAGACCAAGTACGAGGGCCCCACGGGCATCGTCGGCGTCCTCCAGGAGGCGTGCACGCACGCGGGCGTCCCGGCGGTGTCACTGTGGGCGGCGGTCCCGCACTATGTGTCGCAGCCGCCGAACCCGAAGGCCACGCTGGCCCTGCTGAACCGGCTGGAGGACCTGCTCGACCTGCGCATTCCGCTGGGCGAGCTGCCGGAGGACGCGCGTGCCTGGCAGGTGGGCGTGGACCAGCTGGCCGCGGAGGACAGCGAGGTCGCCGAGTACGTCCAGACGCTGGAGGAGGCCCGGGACACCGCCGAGCTGCCAGAGGCGTCGGGCGAGGCGATCGCCCGTGAATTCGAGCGCTACCTGCGGCGCAGGGACGTCAACCCGCCGGGCGGGCACGCGACGGCGGACGGCGGGGACGGCTCGTCGTACCTGCGGGACAACCCCAGCGGGAAGACCCGTCCGCCGAAGCCCCCGCGGCCCGGCTCCGCGGGCCCCGGCGGCAGCACGGGCACGCCCGAGAGCGACGACGAGGACACCTCCGAGGACTGAGCCGGGGCGGTACGCGACACGCGTACCGCCCTCGTGCCGGGCATCCCCGTGGCCGCTCCCGCCACAGGTGACCCCCTGGTCGTCCGCAGCACCCCGACGGCAACTGGCCGGTTCATGGCGTGACATCTGCTTCCGGACGGAATGCACACGTTACCCAATTCAACTTGTTCCAAACCGAGTTGCCGAAACACGTCTGGACGGCTCGCCGTCGGCGTGCTTGGTTGTGCTGCGTGGCGGCCCGCACGGACCGAAGGGAACGGACCGAAGGGAGCGGCAGCGATGACCGATCGAACCATGCCGGAGCGGGACCCCGGGGCGACCGGACCGGGGCCCGACGGAGCGGGATTCACCTATCACGGGGCCGAACGTGAGCTGATCGTCGTCGCGCGTGCCGAGGCCCGGCTGCGCGCCGGGACCGACGGGGTCCGCTCGGCGGCGGGCACCGACGTGTCGGCGCTCGCCATGTTCCTCGGCGACGAACAGCTCACCCTGGAACCGCTGTTCGGCAGCGAGGAGCGGGTACGGCAGTCCGGCACGGAGGGCGCGCCCGACCTGACACTCTTCTACCGGCTGCGCGGCGGGGACGACCGGGCGCGGGAGTTGTGCGCGCGGATCGCCGCGCTGCCGGGGATCGACACGGCGTACGTCAAACCGGGCGCCGTACCGGCGACGGCCCCCGCCGACGACCGTCGCCTCAAGGAAGGCGCCCCGGTCACCCCGGACTTCAGCGGACGTCAGGGGTATCTGCGCCGCGCGCCGGAGGGGATCGACGCCCACTGGGCCTGGCAGCGGCCCGGCGGGTCCGGTCAGGGCGTGACGGTGATCGACGTCGAGGGCGCCTGGCAGCTCGGGCACGAGGACCTGGCGGCCAAGCTGGCCGGCGTGGTCGTCGGCACGCCCCTGACCGACCTGGCCTGGCGAAACCACGGCACCGCCGTGATCGGGGTGCTCGGCGGGGACCGCGGCGAGTGCGGCATCACCGGCATCGTGCCGGAGGCGGTGACCGCGGCCGCGTCCGTCCGGACGGCCGGTACGGCGGCGGCGATCCACGCGGCGGCCGACCGGCTCGGCCCCGGCGACCTGATGGTGGTCGGGCTGCACCGCCCCGGGCCGCGGTTCGACTACGCGGACCGCGACGACCAGCGCGGTTACCTCCCGCTGGAATGGTGGCCGGACGACTTCGCGGCGATCCGCCACGCCACCGACCGGGGCGTGCTGGTCGTGGCCGCCGCCGGGAACGGCGCCGAGTCCCTCGACGACGCGGTCTACGAGCGCCGTCCGGACGGCTTCCCGGCCTGGTGGCGCAACCCGTTCGATCCGTCGAACCCGGCCTCCGGCGCGATCCTGGTCGGCGCGGGTGCCCCGCCGCCCGGCACGCACGGCCGCGACCACGGCCCGGACCGCTCCCGGCTCGCCTTCTCCAACTACGGCGCCCGGGTCGACGCCCAGGGCTGGGGCCGCGAGGTCACCACCACCGGCGGCTTCTGGGACCGGCCCGGCGATCTGCAGGGCGGGCCCGAGGAGATCGCCTGGTACACGGACGCGTTCTCCGGGACCTCCGCCGCCACCCCGGTGGTGGCCGGCGCCCTGGCCGCCCTGCAGGGGATGCTCAGGGCGGCCGCCCAGCCCCCGATGTCCGCCGACCGGGCCCGCGAGGTGCTGCGGGCCACGGGCTCCCCGCAGCAGGACGCGCCGGGCCGGCCCGCCTCCCAGCGCATCGGGGGCCGGCCCGACGTCAGGGCGGCCGTCACGCGTCTGCTGCCGGAGGCGGTGGGCTCGGGCCGGGCCGAGCGGTACTGGGACGAGTTGCTCCCGTACCCCCGTGAACTCCCGCCGCGGCTCCGGCTGTTCGTGGCCGGCGCCTGGCGGAACCTGAACCACCCGTCCCCCGAGATCCGCCAGGCGGTGCACACCGCCTTCGCGGGGGGACGGCCCGACGTCCGCGTGTGGTTCGCGGACGACGAGATCGTCGGCCTGGTCGTCACGGGCTGACGGGCCAATCCATCAAGGGAAGGTGACACCGTATGAGCACCACCCCGCAGATGAGCCACCAGCAACAGCAGTTCCCGACCACCTCGCCCTACCAGCAGCCGTACGGCACGGTCGGCTCGCTGGAGCAGCTCCAGCAGCTCGGGCAGCAGCAGCCGTACCAGCAGCTGTTGCAGCAGCTCGGGCAGCCGCAGCTCGGACAGCCCCAGATCGGACAGCCCCAGATCGGACAGCCGCAGTTCGGGCAGCCGCAGTTCGGGCAGCCGCAGGGGCAGGGCGAGCAACAGATCCAGCAGATGCAACAGATCCAGCAGATTCAGCAGCAGATGCAGCACCAGATGCAGCAGGTCACGCAGGCGGCGATCCAGCAGGCCTCGGCCCAGCTGCTGCAGGCGGGCATCGCGAACGGCTACGTCGACATCGTGCAGCCGCTGCCGGGCCAGCCGCAGCAGATCTTCCTGCGCTTCCCGGACGGCTTCCGGGTCCTCAACAACCCGACCCCGCAGGCCCACCAGGACATCCAGCAGGCCTTCGCCGTCGGCCACCAGGTGATCGGCGTCTGGGACGGCACGTCACCGGCGGTCCTGCGCAGCGTGCGGGTGCAGCGGCTCTGACCGGCGCCGGGGAGAAAGTGCCGACCGGCAGGTGAACGGCCGGCCGGCGCGTGAAAGAAGGGGCGGCTCCTACCGCGGGGAGGAGCCGCCCTGTCGGCTTTCTACAGCGCCACGCCCAGCAGGGCGTCCACGGCGCGGGAGACGACGCCGGGGGCGCCGATGTCCGTGCCGCCCCGCTCGTCCTGCAGCGCGGCCCACCGGTCCACGGCGGCCAGCGCGGCCGGCGCGTCCAGGTCGTTCGCGAGGGCCTCGCGGATCTCCTCGACGAGCGCCTCGGCGGGCGGTCCGTCGGGGCGGGAGACGGCGGCGCGCCAGCGCCCGAGCCGCGCCTCGGCGTCCCGCAGGACCTGGTCGGTCCACTCCCAGTCGGCCCGGTAGTGGTGGGCGAGCAGGGCGAGCCGGATGGCGGCCGGGTCGACGCCGTCGCGGCGCAGCCGCGAGACGAAGACGAGATTGCCCTTGGACTTGGACATCTTCTCGCCGTGCAGGGCGACCATGCCGGCGTGGACGTACGCCTTGGCCATGGGGAACTCGCCGGTCAGCACCTGGGCGTGCGAGGCACCCATCTCGTGGTGCGGGAAGGCGAGGTCGGAGCCGCCGCCCTGAAGGTCGAAGCCCATGCCGAGGTGGTCAAGGGCGATGGCGACGCACTCGATGTGCCAGCCGGGGCGGCCGGGCCCCAGCGAGCCGCCGTCCCAGCTGGGCTCGCCCTCACGGGCAGCCATCCACAGCATCGGGTCGAGCGGGTTCTTCTTGCCCGGGCGGTCCGGGTCACCGCCGCGCTCGGCGGACAGCAGCCGCATGGCGGCGGCGTCGAGGTTCGAGACCTGGCCGAAGTGCGGGTCGGACTCGACGGAGAAGTAGACATCGCCGTCCAGCTCGTAGGCCGCGCCGAGGTCGCGCAGCCGCTCCACGAGCGGGACGATGCCGGGTATCGCCTCGACGGCGCCTATGTAGTGCTGCGGCGGGAGCATCCGCAGGGCGGTCATGTCCTCGCGGAACAGGGCCGTCTCCTTCTCGGCGAGGGCGACCCAGTCGACGCCGTCCCGCTCCGCGCGCTCCAGGAGCGGATCGTCGACGTCGGTGACGTTCTGCACGTAGTGGACCTGCCGCTTGGTGTCGAGCCACACGCGCTGAACGAGGTCGAACGCGTTGTAGGTCGCCGCGTGACCCATATGGGTCGCGTCGTACGGCGTGATGCCGCAGACGTAGATACGGGCGACGGGACCGGGGGCCAGAGTGACCAGACCGCCGGTCGCGGTGTCGTGGATCCTCAGGTCGCGGCCCTGACCGGGCAGGGCGGGGACCTCAGAAGCGGGCCAGGCATGCATGTACATGAGCGTAACCGGCCTCAACTCGCGCGTACGAACCGGACCAGGCCGGATGACCGGAAAGGCGATCTTGCGGTCCGGCCCCGGGTGTGCTCCCGCGCCGTCGCAGGCGCTCCCCGGACGGCGACGCTTTCCGGACCGGCGGCGCGTCCTAGACCGGCGGCCAGGGAATCGCCGGCCACTCCCCGCTCGGCTCCGGATGCTTCCCCGATGTCAGCAGTGCCCCGATCCGCGCGCGCGTGGCCGCGAGCTCGGCCGCGGTGATCAGCCCGGCCAGCCGGATGCCGAGCGTGCCGCCGTCGCCCAGGGCGTCCCTGAGCCCCTTGAGCACGCCGACCGCGTCGGGGGTGAGCGGCTCCCCCGCCCAGCCCCACAGCAGGGTGCGGAGCTTGTTCTCCACATTGAAGGTGACCCCGTGGTCGATGCCGTACAGCTGCCCCTCGGACGTCGGCAGCAGGTGACCGCCCTTGCGGTCCGCGTTGTTGATCACGGCGTCCAGGACGGAGAGCCGCCGCAGCCGCTCGTCGTCGGCGTGCACCAGCAGCGCCGTGCGGCCCTCACCGACCTCGGCGAAGCCGATCGCCTTCCAGCCGGGTCCGGCCTCCTCGCCGTCCACCAGGGCGAGCAGCTCGGTCTCCGGGGTCTCCTCGACCCACAGCTGGACCATGCCCTCGCCGTACGGCCCGTCCCGCAGCACGGTGGGCGGTACGAGCCCCCAGCCGGTGACCTCGGACACCTCGTAGGCGGCGACCTCGCGCTCGGCGAGGGTGCCGTCGGGGAAGTCCCACAGCGGGCGCTCCCCGGCGATCGGCTTGTAGATGCAGGACGCCTCCTGGCCGTCGAGGGCGACCGTGCAGAACAGCGCCGCGTTGGACGCCTCGCGGATGCGCCCGCGTACCGTCAGCTCCCCTTCGGCGAGCAGTGCGGCGGGGGCGACGCCGGGCGTCACGCTCCCCGGCGGTATCCGTTCTGGCGCGGACATACGTGTCCTTCCGGGTCGAGCGGGAGGCTGCACAGCGGGCACGGCGGCCGCCCGGCGTTGACGACGTCGAGGGCGCGCTTGGCGAAGGCTCTGGCCTGCGCGCCGGTGAGCCGGACCCGCAGCATCGGGGGCCCGTTCTCCTCGTCCTGGAGGAGCCGCTCCTCGGCCTCCGCGAGATCCTCCTCGGAGTCGGCGTCCAGCTCCACCAGCGCCTGGGCCTCGACGACCATGCGCTCTTCCTCGCCGTCCCAGGCCAGGGCCATGGTGCCGACGCGGAACTCCTCCTCGATCGGGGTGTCCAGCGGAGCCGAGTCGGAGATCTCCGTGGGCGCGACGGCGGGGACGGCGGCATTGCCGCCGCTACGCCGTACGACCTCGTCGAGCAGTTCGTCCATGCGCTCGGCGAGGGCGGCGACCTGGGTCTTCTCCAGGACCACGCTGGTCACCCGGGGGCCGGCGGTGGCCTGGAGGAAGAACGTACGGCGCCCGGGCAGCCCGACCGTACCGGCCACGAAACGCTCCGGCGGGTCGTAGAGGAACACCTGACGGGACACGTCCTGTCTCCATTGGAATCGAGAGTGCGTGAGAGTGCATGCGTGAACGCGACTGTGTGGATCGCTTCACCCTACTGCGGCCGACGATCACGGTGCGCCCGCACCGCCCCCGACCGGTGCGTCTTCCCCCTGGGGTTCCTCGCGCGGCGCAAGGGAGGCGAAATCCCCGGTGTCGCCGAGGCGAACGAGAAAAGGCCTGAGCCGGGTGTAACGGATCGCCGTGATGGAACACGGTTCGACGGAGATCCGTTGGAAGAGGTCGAGATGCAGTCCGAGGGCGTCCGCGACGAGCGACTTGATGATGTCGCCGTGCGAGCACATCAGGTACACGGCGTCGGCGCCGTGGTCGCGCTCCACGCGCGCGTTCCACTCGCGTACGGCGTCGGCGGCCCGGGTCTGCATCGCCCGCATCGACTCGCCGCCGGGGAACGCGGCCGCCGACGGGTGCGTCTGCACCACCTGCATCAGCGGCTCGTCCATGAGCTCGGCGAGCTTGCGGCCGGACCAGTCGCCGTAGTGGCACTCCCCGATCCGCTCGTCGGTGTGGGCGCGCAGCTCCGGGCGGGCGTCGAGCAGCGGCCTGAGGGTCTCCTGACAACGTTGCAGCGGGCTGGTGACGACCTCCGAGAGGGGCAGCCCGGCGAGCCGTCCGGGCAGCGCGGCGGCCTGGGCCGCCCCCCGCTCGTCGAGGGCGACCCCCGGCGTCCAGCCGGCGAGCAGGCCCGCGGTGTTGGCGGTGGAACGTCCGTGCCTTACGAGGATCAGCGTGGGCATGCCGCCCAGGGTAGGCGCACGCCGCGAACGACAGGGTGCGCCGGTCGGCGCCCGGCGGGAGAATACGCCCCGTGATCGTCGACTGTGCCATCTACCGCAACGGGCACCGTACGGAGAGTCCCCAGGACTTCTCCGACGCCCTGGCGGAGGCGCGCGCCCGCGGTGACAGCTTCCTGTGGATCGGGCTGTACGAGCCGACGGAGAAGGAGTTCGACCTGGTCACCGAGGAGTTCGGGCTCCACCCGCTGGCCGTCGAGGACGCCCTGAAGGCTCACCAGCGGCCCAAGCTGGAGGTGTACGACGACTCGCTGTTCGTGGTGCTCAAGCCGGTGACCTACGAGCCGAAGAGCGACACGGTCGCCTCCGGGGAGCTGATGCTGTTCATCGGCGACTCGTTCCTGGTGACGGTGCGCCATGGCGAGGGGTCGCCGCTCGGCAGCATCCGGCGCCATCTGGAGGAGCAGCACGAGATGCTGCGGCACGGTCCGACCGGGGTGCTGTACTCGATCACCGACGCGGTCGTCGACCACTACCTGGAGGTGGCCACCGAGCTCGGGACCGACCTGGAGGAGCTGGAGGCCGAGGTGTTCTCACCGAACCTCGGCGGCTCCCGGCACACGGCGTCGCGGATCTACACCTTCAAACGGCAGGTGCAGGAGTTCCGACGGGCGACGGGACCGCTGGCGCTGCCCATGACCAAGCTCGCGGGACTGGGGCCCTTCGCGATGGACGTGCCGTTCGTGCACGAGGCCGCCCGTCCGTTCTTCCGGGACGTGAACGACCACCTCACGCGCGTGAACGAGTCCGTGGAGGGCCTGGACCGGCTGGTCTCGGACGTGCTGGCGGCGCATCTGGCGCAGACGAGCGTGCGGCAGAACGACGACATGCGGAAGATCTCGGCCTGGGCGGCGATGGCCGCGATCCCCACGATGATCGCGGGGATCTACGGCATGAACTTCGACCACATGCCGGAGCTGCACTGGCTGTGGTCGTATCCGTTGGTCATCGGGACCATGGGCCTGCTGGAGCTGGTGCTCTACCGCATGTTCAAGCGCCGCGGCTGGCTGTGAGGCGGCGCCGCCCACGGTGAGTGAGCGGGCTTTGGGCGAGTCGAGCGGGCAGTCGAGCGGGCCTCAGGCGAATTCGGGGGCCGTGTTCGCCGGGCCGCCGAGGGCGTCGCGGCGCTCCGGCATCCTCAGGGACACCATCCGCCGCCAGCCCGCGAGCCGCTCGTACGCGTACACGGCGTGGATACCGGCCATCAGCACCGCGGACCTGGCCCGGGACCAGCCGAGGATGCGCCCCATGCGGGCCATGACGGCGAGGCTGACGTCCCGGTGGACGCGGATCTCGGCCAGGGCGCACGCGCGCAGGGTCCGCTGGATGGCGGGGCCGTGACCGGCGTACGCGAGACGCAGCAGTTCCTCGTGGCAGTAGGCGAGGTGGTTGTCCTCGTCGGCCGCGATCATCCGTACCGCCCGGCCGAGGTCGGGGTGCTCCCCGAAGTGCCTGCGCAGCAGTTCCATCTGCTCACAGGCCCGCTGCTCGGTGACACGGCTGTGGGCGAGGTAGACGACGATGTCCAGCACGGTGAGCGGTTCGTCGGCCTTGAGCTTCTCGTGGGCGAGGCCGATGCCCTGCCGCTCCAGGAGCATCGTGTAGTCGGTCTCGGGCGGTACGGGCACGGGCTTCAGGCCGCGCTTGCGCAGCAGGGCGTTGAAGATCCGGCCGTGCTTGTCCTCGTCCGCGCCGTGCCGGGTGATCTTGGGGGCGAGCGCGCGTTCACCGTCCGGCACCAGCGCGGCGATGCGCCCGTTCTCCCAGCCGCCCTGCGCTTCCCCGCCGGCCGCGATGGAGCAGAAGAGCCGGAAGGACTCGTCGTTGTCGAGGATCTCCTGGAACAGACTCTTGGCCGAAAGCATCGTGGGCACCTCTCTGCAGGATGCGCGGGGTTCCGGGAGAATCCCGTGGATTCCGGGGAATTCCACGAGATACCGCAGAGACCGAGTCAAATGCGGCCGGGAGCGTCCTGCAACAGGTATGTCGCACAACTGGGCCGAAAGAAGGAGCACCGGGGTCCTGACAAGGGCGTAACCGCGTGGGCCCGGGCGCGTTGTTCCCTGTGACGGCCGTGGCGGGGTAGACCCCCGAGCCCCCACCACGGCCGCTGAACTCCCTCTCCCGCCCCCCGCGTTACACGAGTCCGGCGCGCTCGGCGGCCTCGCTGCCGGCCCGCAGGGAGGCGAGCCGCTCGTCGAGCGTGAAGCCCGCGGGGGCCAGCGTGAGCGTGGTGACGCCGACCGCCGCGTAGGCCTTCATCCGGTCGGCGATGCGGTCCACGGAGCCCAGCAGGGTGGTCCGGTCGATCAGGTCGTGCGGTACGGCGGCCGCGGCGCCCTGCTTGTCCCCCGACAGGTACTTCTCCTGGATCTCGGCGGCTTCCTCCTCGTACCCCATGCGCCGGGCGAGCTCGTTGTAGAAGTTCTGCTTGCTGCTGCCCATGCCGCCCAGGTACAGCGCGGTGTAGGGGCGGAAGGTGTCGGCGAGCCGGGCCACGTCCTTGTCGTCGCCGACCGCGAGCGGCAGCGTCGGGCAGACGTCGAACCCGTCCATGGTCTTGCCGGCCTTCTCGCGCCCGGCGCGCAGGTACGTGACGGCCGTGTCCTCCAGGTGTTCGGCGGAGGGGAAGATGAGCAGCGCGCCGTCGGCGATCTCGCCGGTCTGCTCCAGGTTCTTCGGTCCGATGGCGGCGATGTACAGCGGGATGTGCTCCCGCTCCGGGTGCACGGTCAGCTTGATCGGCTTGCCCGGGCCGCCGGGCAGCGGCAGCGTCCAGTGCGCACCGTCGTACGTCAGGCGCTCCCGGGTCATCGCCTTGCGCACGATCTCGACGTACTCGCGCGTCCGCGCCAGCGGCTTGTCGAACTTGACGCCGTACCAGCCCTCGGAGACCTGCGGCCCCGAGACGCCGAGGCCGAGGCGGAAGCGGCCGCCGGAGAGCGAGTCGAGGGTGGCGGCGGTCATCGCGGTCATCGCCGGCTGACGGGCGGGAATCTGCATGATGGCGGAGCCGACGTCGATGCGCTCGGTCTTGGCGGCGACGTACGCGAGCACCGTGGGCGCGTCGGATCCGTAGGCCTCCGCGGCCCAGCACACGGCGTAGCCGAGCCGGTCCGCCTCCTGGGCCACGGCGAGATTGTCCGCGTCCATTCCGGCGCCCCAGTAGCCGAGGTTGATCCCGAGCTGCATGGCCGAATCCCCTTACTGATCAGTAATGTCCCTGTGGCCCCGACCCTAGCGCGGCACGGCTGCGGTGGGCAGTGGGTGCGGCCGTCGGGGGGACCGGCCGCGGGGCCGTCCGTGGCCGTGCCGAACTCCCGTGGTCCTGGGGAAATCGGTTGTCCACAGGCAACCCAATCCAACAGTTCTGGCCAGTAATCTCGGCGTTCATGGAGCAGAGGCATCTCGGCCGTACCGGCCTGCGCGTGTCCCGGATCGGACTCGGCACCCTGACCTGGGGCCGGGACACCGACGAGCACGACGCCGCGGACATGCTGAAGGCGTTCTGGGAGGCCGGCGGAACCCTCGTCGACACCGCGGACGTGTACGGCGACGGGGAGTCCGAGTATCTGCTCGGACGGCTGATAGACGGCCTGGTGCCGCGCCGCGACCTGGTCCTGTCGACCAAGGCCGGCAGCGTCCCGGATCCCGACCGGCGCTTCGACGGCTCGCGCGGCCATCTGCTCTCCGCGCTGGACGCCTCGCTCGCCCGCCTCGGTACGGACTACGTCGACGTCTGGCACGTGCACGCCTACGACCCGGACACCCCGCTGGAGGAGACCCTCCAGGCCCTCGACCTGGCAGTGAGCAGCGGCCGTGCCCGGTATGTCGGCGTCTCCAACTTCTGCGGCTGGCAGTTGGCCAAGGCCGCGACCTGGCAGCTCGCGCAGCCGGGCGCGCGCACCCGGCTGGCGAGCACGCAGATGGAGTACTCGCTGCTCCAGCGCGGCGTGGAACGCGAGGTGCTGCCCGCCGCCCTGGACCTGGGCGTCGGCCTGCTCCCCTCCTCCCCGCTCGGCCGTGGCGTCCTGACGGCCAAGTACCGTCACTCCACCCCGCCCGACTCGCGGGGCGCCTCGGAACACCTGGCGCCGTTCGTCGCGCCGTACCTCGACGACACGGCGAGCCGGATCGTCGACGCGCTGACGACTGCTGCCGACGGGCTCGCCGTGACCCCGCTCCAGGTCGCCCTCGCCTGGGTCCGCGACCGGCCCGGCGTGGCCGCCCCGATCGTCGGCGCGCGCACGGCGCAGCAGCTCACGGCGGCATTGTCAGTGGAGGCGCTTAGTCTTCCTGACGAGATCTGCCGGGCGCTCGACGATGTGTCGGCGCCCGTGCACCGCTATCCCGATCACGACTGGAGCACGCTGTGAGCACGGAGCCGGAGACCACGGAGGAAACCGGGCCGGGGACCCCGGACACCGCGGACGGCGCCACGACCGCCGAAGGCACGCCGACCGGGGAGGCCGGCGGGACCGCAGCGGCGGAGGCGGTCGATCCGACTGCCGACGGCGTTGCGGATGTCGAGGCCGATGCCGAGGCCGACGGCGATGACGGCGGCACCGACGCGGGGGCGCGGTCGGGCGACGCCGAGGCCGGAACCGATGCCAAGGTGTCCGAGGCGCAGGCCGAACTCGCGGCGCAGCGGGTCGAGCGGGAGCGGATCGAGCGGCGGAAGGCCGAGCGGAAGGGGCCGGTCGCCGCGGGCACCAAGCTGAGCGGCAAGGCGGCCGATCTGCTCGCGGCGGTACGGGCGGTGGAGAGCGGCGAGAAGCCCGCGGCCACGGTCTTCGAGGAGCGGGAGCCTGCGCCGCGCCGCCCGGCGCCCGAGTCCGCGCCCCGTCCGCAGCCCCTCACGCAGGCGGTCGCCGAGACCGCCGTGCCCGCCGCCCCGGCGGCGGAGTCGGTCGACGCCGTGCGCCGCGTCCTGACCGACGGCGGCGCGCCCGAGACGCTCGCGCCCCAGGTCGCGGCGGCCCTCGGCGAGGGCGCGGACGCCCTGTTGCGGGAGGACCCCTGGCAGTTGCTGCGGGTCGCCGGCATCCGGCCGGACCGGGCGGACGGCTTCGCGCGGGCGCTGCTCGGCGCGGAGTGCCGCCCGGACGACGAGCGGCGCGCCCGCGCCGTCACCGTCTGGCTGCTGGAACAGGCGGCCCTGGCCGGGCACACCTCGCTGGAACTGCCCGCGCTCGTCGCCGCACTGGCCAAGGGCGGCGTCCCGGATCCGGACGCCGCCGTGCAGAGCACGCTCGCGGAGGGCGAGGCCCTGGTCTTCCAGGACGCCCTGGAGGAGCCGGGTGCCCCGGCGCGACAGCCCCGGCAAGGGGAGGAAGACAGTGAGTCGGGCGAGGAGGGCGAGGAGGAGCGGCCGGTCCGCGTCCTCGTCGGTCTGGAGCGGTACGCGCTCGCCGAGGAGAGCCTCGCCGACGGACTGGCCCGCCTGGCCAACTCGGTGCCGAAGGAGGACGGCCCGGCCGAGGCCTGGGAGCGGGCCGCCGCCGGGGCCCGGGGCTCCGCCGGCGAGTTGATCGGCGCGGTCGCGGGGCACGGGCTGGTGCTGCACACCGGCGGGTACGCGTCCCTGGCCGACCCGGCGCGCCTGCTGTCCGAGGTGCCCGGTCTGGGGCTGCGCGCCTGGGCCGCCGCGCACACGGCCGACGGCCGGGACCGCTTCGCGACCCTGCTCGCCGGTTTCGGCACGGCGGACGCCCCGTCCGAGCGGCCGGTGGGCGGGACCGCCACCGTCGCGGGCCTGTTGTCCGGCGCCGAGGGCCCCGGCCGCGACGCGGACGGCGCGTTCGATCTCGACCTGCTCATCGTGCTCGACGCACCCCAGCTGGACGTCGAGACGGCGGCGCTGCTCGTCGAGTCGCTGCCGGACGGCGCGCGGCTGGTGCTGGCCGGAGACCCGGCCGTGCTCTGGTCGGTCGGGCCCGGGCGGGTGTTCGCGGATCTGCTCGCGGCGCGGACGTGCCCGCAGATCGCCTCGCGGGTGCCCGACCCCGGCCCCCTCGGTGAGCTGGTCTCGGGCATCGGCGTCGGCGAGCTGAACCAGGTCGACGCGCCCGGCAAGGAACTCGTCATCGTGCCGGTGCGGGACGCGGGCGACGCCGTGCACCGGACGGTGCAGCTGGTCGCGGACTCGGTGCCGCGGGCGATCGGCGTCCCGGCCGAGCAGACGGTGGTGATCACTCCGGGGCACGGCGGGGCGGCGGGCACCCGCGCGCTCAACGCCGCGCTCAAGGAGCGGCTCAACCCCGGTCCGGGCCGCTTCGGGGGCTTCGACCCGGGTGACCGGATCGCCTACTCCCCCGCGCCGGGGCGCACGCTCGCGGGCCAGGTCGTGAAGGCCGACGCCGAGGGGCTGCACCTGTCGTGCTCGGGCGCCCCCGTCGTCGTACCGAGGGAGCGGGTGGAGCAGTCCGTGCGGCACGGGTGGGCGCTGACCGCGCACCAGGCGGCGGGCGGCCGGTGGCCGGCGGTGGTCGTGGTCCTGCCCGGTGACGTCGCGCAGTCCCTCAGCCGGCCCTGGGTCTACACGGCCTTCAGCCGGGCGGACCGGCACCTCTCCGTGGTCCACGGCGTCGAGCAGGCCCTGGCGAGAGCGGTCACCGAAACGCCGCCCAAGCCCCGCACGACCCGCCTCCCGGCGCTTCTACGAACCCAGGTCCCCGCGTCCGGCTGATCCGCGCGCTCGGATCAGCCGGCCTTCCGGATCCGCCGCCTCTGCAAGCGACCACGGCGGCGGATTCCGGCGGTCAGCGATCCGCGTCCAACGGCTCCAGTTCCTCGTCGCCGTCCAGATCGAGGTCGTCCTCCAGCACCCCGGCCTCTTCGTCCAACTCGTCGTCGATCCCGTCGTCGACCTCGTCGTCGAAGACCGCGCTGACGTCGAACCGGCACACCACCCACTGCGGATCGACCTGCTCGAACGGCGCTTCCAGCCACTCCCCGGGATCGGCCGGCTCGTCCGCGGCGGTCACCCACAGTGTGGAGTCGGCCTCCTCCAGGCCGAACTCCTTGTGCCGGGAGGCGATCTCGTCCGGCTCGAACTCCCCGAACAGGATCCCCAGCGCCCCGTGCACCGTGCCGGCGGCCTCCGCGCCCGAGCCCTCCCCGTACTCAACCGCCTCGACCCGCTGGGCCTGCGCCAGCAGCCGCTGAGGTTCCGCCACGGCATAGTCGCGACGGATCAGCACACTGATCGCGTGGGGTTCCTCGGGGCCTGTGTACGGCGGCAGCGCGTCCTCCGTGCCCGGGATCTCGAAGGGCGTGACCTCGTCGTAGCGGTCGTAGAGCAGCTCGTCGTACGCCTCGGCGGCCGCGGCCAGCTGGTTGAACGCCTCGTAGACGGCCGGGTCGTCCTCCCCCGACCTGCGTTCGACCGCCGCCAGGTGACGGTCGAGCGCGGTCTTGACCGCTTCGGCGGCGGCGCGTACCTCGGCAGCGGTGGGCTGCGCAGCATCAGACATAGTGCAGACGCTATCCGTACCGGGCCCCAGCCCGCACAATAGATGCGATGCCGGAATACGAATTTGTCGACGTGTACGTACCGCGCGGGGTGTCCCGCAAGGAGGCGACGCGTCTGCTGACGGACCATGCCGAGTACGGACATTGGGAGTTGGACCGACTGAGCCTCATGCGCGACGGCAGCCGCAGGGTGCGGCTGCGCCGGCGGATCATCCGCCAGGTACGCGCCACCTGGTGAGGCGGAGCACATGATCGGAGCGGGCCCCGCGGCGTCGGGACCCGCTCCGTCCTGCGTGCGGGCGCGTTATGCCGCGGCCCGCGCCTTGCGGTACAGCACGGCGCCCGCGAGCAGCGCTCCCGCGCCGACCGGCAGGACGATGCCGAGCGGCAGGTCGCTGCCGGTGTGGGCGAGTTGCGCGAGGCCCGGCTGCCCGGAGTGCGTGCCCTGCTGGACGACGTGCGTGGTACCGCCGGCCCCGGGCTGGTGACCGCCCGCGGCGGGCGGGGTGGCCGGCGTACCGGGGTGACCCGGAGTACCCGGCTGGCCCGGGTGTCCAGGCGTACCCGGCTGCCCCGGGTGTCCGGGCGTCCCGGGGTTGCCCGGCTGACCGGGGTGGCCCGGTGTCCCGGGGTTGCCCGGCGTTCCCGGAGGCGGCGTTCCGTGACCGCCCCCCGGAGGCGTCCCGTGCCCCCCGCCCGGCGGCAGGCTGTGGTCACCGCCCCCGGATCCGCTCCCGTTCGCGCAGTGGTTCCCGACGGCCGCGTTGCCGACGCCCACCACGTTGACGCTGTTGCCGCACACGTTGACCGGCACGTCGATCGGTACCTGGACGGTGTTGCCCGACCCCACACCCGGCGACCCGCCGGTGTGCCCGCCCGCGTGCGAGCCGCCGTGCCCGCCGGAGTCGCCGTAGCCGCCCGAGGAGCTGCCGCCACTGTCGTTGGCGCACTTGTTGCCCATGGACGGGTTGAGGGCGCCGACCACGTTCACGGTGTTGCCGCACACGTTGACCGGCACGTGCACCGGCGCCTGCACGGTGTTGCCGGACAGCACGCCGGGCGAGTGCGCGGCGGAGCCGCTCGCGCCCGAGTCGGCGTGCGCGTAGCCGCCTGCCGCGGCGATCACGCCGGTGGCTGCGGCGACGGTCATGAGTCCCTTGCGGGTGCCCTGTCGCATTGGTGATTTCCCCCCTGCCTTCGATTCTGCTCCGTATTTCTGCAGCATTCCTGCAGCGGAATTGCGCTGTGCGCCGCTCCTGAAAAGACCGGTCGGCCCCGGAGCGCGTGGCGCGCGCTCCGGGGCCGACGGAAAGACGCCCCTCAGGGAGTCGGCGTCACTGGTTGACGCAGGTGTTGCCGAAGGCGGGGTTCAGCAGCCCGATCACCGAGATCGTGTTGCCGCAGACGTTCACCGGGACGTGCACGGGCACCTGAACGACGTTGCCGGAAAGGACACCCGGGGAGTGCACGGCGGCACCCTGAGCACCCGAGTCGGCGACGGCCAGGCCCGCGCCCGCGAGAACCAGACCACCAGTGGCAGCCGCAGCAGCGACGACCTTCTTGAGCATTATTCCTCCTCGTTGGCAAAAGCGATCCCGTGTCGCTGATCGCATCACCTGTAACGAGGAGGGACTAATCGAGCTACGAGCTTATGGTCGCATTCACTCTTTTCAGTCCGGTCCGTACGCGCGGCCGAATTTCCGGTGTCAGGAAGCGTCGATGAACCGGTCGAGCACCCGCACACCGAACTGGAGCCCGTCCACCGGCACCCGCTCGTCGACGCCGTGGAACATGCCCGCGAAGTCCAGCTCCGGCGGCAGCTTGAGGGGCACGAAGCCGAAGCCGCGGATGCCCAGGTCGTCGAAGGACTTGGCGTCGGTGCCGGCGGAGAGCATGAAGGGGATCGCCTTGGCGGCCGGGTCCTCGGCGAGGAGCGCGGACTGCATGGCCTCGACGATCGCCCCGTCGAAGGTGGTCTCCACGGCCTTGTCGGAGTGCACGTCCTCGCGCCGCACCTTCGGGCCGAGGATCCGGTCGAGGTCGGCGAGGAACTCCTCCTCGAAGCCGGGCAGGAACCGGCCGTCGATGTTGGCGGTGGCCTCGCCCGGGATGACGTTGACCTTGTAGCCGGCGTTCAGCTGCGTGGGATTGGCCGTGTTGCGCAGGCTCGCGCCGATGAGCTTGGCGATGCCGCCGAGCTTGGCGAGGGTCGACTCCATGTCCTCCGGGTCGAGCTCGGTGCCGAGCGCGTCGCCCAGCTCGTCGAGGAAGGCCCGGGTGGTCTTGGTGACGCGTACCGGGAACTTGTGCCGGCCCACGCGGGCGACGGCCTCCGACAGCTCGGTGATCGCGTTGTCCCGGTGGATCATCGAACCGTGTCCGGCCGTGCCGGCCACGGTCAGCTTCATCCAGTGCATGCCCTTCTCGGCCGTCTGGATCAGATAGAGCCGCCGCTGCTCGTTCACCGTGAACGAGAATCCGCCGACCTCGCTGATGGCCTCGGTGACCCCCTCGAACAGCTCGGGGTGACGGTCGACGAGCCAGCGGGCGCCGTACGTGCCGCCCGCCTCCTCGTCGGCGAGGAAGGCCAGCACGATGTCCCGCGGCGGCCGCCGCCCGCTGCGCAGCCGGTCGCGCACGACGGCCAGCGTCATCGCGTCCATGTCCTTCATGTCGACGGCCCCGCGCCCCCACACGCACCCGTCCGTGACCTCGCCGGAGAAGGGGTCGTGGGTCCAGTCGTCGGCGTTGGCCGGTACGACGTCCAGGTGGCCGTGGATCAGCAGCGCGGGCCGCGACGGGTCCTCGCCCTCGATGCGGGCCACGGTCGAGGCGCGCCCCGGGTGCGACTCGAAGATCCTGGGCTCCAGCCCGACCTCGGCGAGCTTCTCCGCGACGTACTCCGCGGCCTTGCGCTCGCCCGGGCCCGAGTGGTCCCCGTAGTTGCTGGTGTCGATCCGGATCAGCTCGCGACAGAGGTCCACGACCTCGTCCTGGCCCGTGACGCCCTTGGCCGTGTCCTTCTCGCTCACGCTGCTTCCTCCCACTGTCGCTGCTGGTCGGTCCCCCTCATCCTCCCCCTCCGCCCACTCCGCTCCCAAGACCGGACCCGGCCCGTCACAAGCCGTTCACGACCGGCCCGGGGACGGGAACAGGGTGTGATCAGCCACCCCCGAAAGCCTGGTAATGTTTCCTTCGTCGCTGCGGGGGAAACCCCGCACGACAGACACCTTGTCCGGGTGGCGGAATGGCAGACGCGCTAGCTTGAGGTGCTAGTGCCCTTTATCGGGCGTGGGGGTTCAAGTCCCCCCTCGGACACCACGGAGGGCCCCTGTTGATCAGGGGCCTTCACCTTTTCCCGCTCCGCACCGGGAGTTCGCCTCCGCGGCGGGCCAACTGAGCGGCCCTCGGGGCGAGTTCGGCGCCCGGTGTGCCCGCCGAGGGGCCAGTTGTGGGGCATCTCTCGTACTGCCCGCAGACCCCCAGGTCATCGCTGTGCACTCAGGGTCGCGATGTGCCCCGGTCAGCCGCCCCGAGTGGCCGGACGACGGAGCGGAGCCTAGCGTCGTACTAATATTTCCGGCTTGTTATGAAGCTGGAGCCGGACAACCCCAGGCAGACCTGCGGGCCCGCCAGCGCCCCGGAGGCCTCCGGGTTCGAGACTCGAGGGACCGGATGGCAGCCACACAGGAGGGCAGTGATCTCGGGCTGCTCGACGCGGAGCTCCGCGAGCAGTTCGCTGACACCGCACGTTTCACCGCGGGCACGGCCGCCTCGCCGCGCACGCTGGTCGACGTGTTCGACGCGTCCGTGCGCTCGTACCCGGACGAACTCGCGCTCGACGACGGCACCGCGCGCCTGACGTACCGCGCGCTGGCCGTGGAGGTGGAGCGGCTGCGGCGGCGGCTCGCCGAGGCCGGTGTCGGGCTCGGGGACCGGGTGGGGGTGCGGGTCCCCTCGGGGACCAATGAGCTGTACGTCGCCATCCTGGGCGTCCTCGCCGTCGGCGCCGCCTATGTCCCCGTCGACGCCGAGGACCCGGACGAGCGGGCCGAGCTGGTCTTCGGGGAGGCGGGCGTACGGGCGGTCATCGGCGCCGGGCACGGCGTCACCGTGCACGACGGCCCCGGCTCCCCGGCCGGGCGGCCCGGCACCGGGCACGACGCCTGGATCATCTTCACCTCCGGGTCCACCGGGAAGCCCAAGGGCGTCGCCGTGACGCATCGCAGCGCCGCCGCCTTCGTGGACGCCGAGGCCGCCCTGTTCCTCGCGGAGGAGCCGATCGGGCCCGGCGACCGGGTCATGGCGGGGCTGTCCGTGGCCTTCGACGCGTCCTGCGAGGAGATGTGGCTGGCCTGGCGGTACGGCGCCTGTCTGGTGCCCGTGCCCCGGTCGCAGGTCAGGAGCGGTGCCGATCTCGGGCCCTGGCTGGTCGAGCAGGAGATCACGGTCGTGTCGACCGTGCCGACGCTGGCCGCGCTCTGGGAGCCCGAGGCCCTCAACGACGTACGGCTGCTGATCTTCGGCGGTGAGGCCTGCCCGCCCGAGCTCGTGCAGCGGCTGGTCACCGAGGGGCGCGAGGTGTGGAACACCTACGGGCCCACCGAGGCGACCGTCGTCGCCTGCGCCTCCCTGCTGACCGGCGAGGAGCCGGTGCGCATCGGGCTGCCCCTCGACGGGTGGGAGCTCGCCGTCGTCGACGAGGCCGGACAGCCCGTGCCCCTGGGCGGCAGCGGGCAGCTGGTGATCGGCGGGGTCGGGCTCGCCCGGTATCTCGACGCCGAGAAGGACGCGGAGAAGTACGCACCGCTGGAATCCCTCGGCTGGGAGCGGGCCTACCGCAGCGGCGACCTGGTCAAGGCCGACCCCGAGGGGCTGATCTTCCTCGGGCGGGCCGACGAGCAGATCAAGCTCGGCGGGCGGCGGATCGAGCTCGGTGAGGTCGATGCCGCGCTGCAGGCGCTGCCCGGTGTCGCCGGGGCGGCGGCCGCCGTGCGCACCGCCCGCAGCGGCAACCAGCTCCTCGTCGGCTATGTCGTCACCCAGGACGGCTGGGACCAGGCGGCCGCCGTCGAGAAGCTGCGCGCCGCGCTGCCCGCCGCGCTCGTGCCGCTGCTGGCGCCGGTCGAGGAGCTGCCGACCCGTACCTCGGGCAAGGTCGACCGCAACGCCCTGCCCTGGCCGCTGGAGGGCGTCCAGGCCCCGAAGGCCGACCTGTACGGCACCGAGGCCTGGCTCGCCGAGCAGTGGACCGAGGTGCTGGGCATCCCGGTCACCGGCGCCGGTGACGACTTCTTCGCGATCGGCGGCGGCAGCCTGGCCGCCGCCCAGCTCACCACCCGGCTGCGCACCCGCTACCCCAGCGCGGCCGTCCTCGACATCTACCAGCAGCCCACGCTGCGCAAGCTGGCCCGGCGGCTGGAGGCCTCGGCGCAGGACGACGGGGCGCGGCGCACGGTCGCCCCGGTCCCGGTCCGCGCGCAGTTCGTCCAGCTCCTCCTGCTCGTGCCGCTGTTCACGCTGCTCGGGCTGCGCTGGTGGGTGGTGGTGGCCGCGGCCGGCAATCTGCTGCCCGCGTACTCCTGGCTGCCGACCGCCCCCTGGTGGCTGCTCGCTGCCGCTGCCCTGCTGTTCTTCAGCCCGCCCGGACGCATCGTGCTCGCCGCGGGCGGGGCGCGGCTGCTGCTGCGCGGCCTGGAACCCGGCCGCTACCCACGCGGCGGAGGCGTGCATCTGCGGCTGTGGACCGCCGAGCGGCTGGCCGAGTTCGCCGGGGCGACCGCGCTGACCGGCTCGTGGCTGGAGCGGTACGGGCGGGCGCTGGGCGCCCGGATCGGGCAGGACGTCGACCTGCACTCGCTGCCGCCGGTCACCGGCATGCTCCGGCTGGGGCGCGGGGCCGCGGTGGAGTCCGAGGTGGACCTGTCCGGGTACTGGCTGGACGGCGACCGGCTGGAGGTCGGTCCGGTGAAGGTCGGCGCGCACGCCGTCGTCGGGACGCGCAGCGTGCTGTTCCCGGGCGCGCGGGTCGGCAAGCGGGCCGAGGTGGCGCCGGGTTCGGCGGTCACCGGGCAGATTCCCACCGGTCAGCGGTGGGCGGGCGCGCCCGCGGTCAAGCTCGGCAAGGCCAAGCGCAACTGGCCCAAGGAGCGGCCGCAGCGGGGCACGTACTGGCGGGTGATGTACGGCGTGACGGGCCTCGCGCTCAATGCCCTGCCGGTGTCGGCGGTGGTGGCCGCGCTGTTGGTCGCCCGGCTGTTCGTGGCGCCCGGCGCCGGACCCGCCGAGGCCCTGTGGGGAGCCGCGCTGGCCCTCGTCCCGGCCACGCTCGCCTACGGGGTGGCGTACGCGCTGAAGATCCTGGTCGCCGTGCGGCTGCTCAGCCTGGGGCTGCGCGAGGGCACGCATCCGACGCACAGCCGGATCGGCTGGCAGGCGTGGACCGTCACCCAGCTGATGGACCGCTCCCGGGAGACGCTGTTCCCGCTGTACGCGGGCCTGGTCACGCCGGTGTGGCTGCGGCTGCTGGGGATGCGGATCGGGCGCGGCGCCGAGGTGTCGACCGTGCTGGCGCTGCCGAGCCTGACCACGGTCGGCGAGGGCGCGTTCCTGGCCGACGACACGCTGACCGCGCCGTACGAACTCGGTGGCGGCTGGATGCGGATCGGGCGCGCGGAGATCGGGCGGCGGGCCTTCCTCGGCAACTCGGGGATGACGGCGCCCGGCCGGAGCGTGCCGGACGGCGGTCTGGTCGGCGTGCTGTCGGCCACGCCGAAGAAGGCGAAGAAGGGCACCTCGTACCTGGGGCTGCCCCCGGTGAAGCTGCCGCGCAGCGCGAGCGACGGCGACCAGAGCCGTACCTACGACCCGCCGGCCCGGCTGCTGTGGGCGCGCGGGCTGGTGGAGCTGTGCCGGATCGTGCCGGTCATGTGCTCGGCGGCGCTGGTGGTGCTGACGGTGGCTGCGCTGTGCGCGCTGGGGCCCTGGGCCGGGCCGCTGTCGGGGCTGGTGCTGCTCGCCGCGGGCATCGGGGCGGCGCTCGTGTCGGTGCTCGCGAAGTGGCTGCTGGTGGGGCGGCACCGTACCGGGGAGCACCCGCTGTGGAGCTCCTTCGTGTGGCGCAACGAGCTCGCGGACACCTTCGTGGAGGTGCTGGCGGTGCCGTGGCTGGCCGGTTCCGTGCCGGGGACGCCGGTGATGACCGCGTGGCTGCGCGGGCTCGGCGCGCGGGTCGGCAAGGGCGTCTGGGTGGAGAGCTACTGGCTGCCGGAGACGGATCTGGTGACCCTGGAGGACGGGGCCTGCGTGAACCGGGGCTGCGTCCTGCAGACACACCTCTTCCACGACCGGATCTTGCGGACGGATACTGTGGTTCTCCGTGAGGGTGCCACGCTGGGCCCTGGCGGGATCGTGCTGCCCGGCAGCACGGTCGGGGCCCGTACGACCCTGGGTCCCGCGTCGCTCGTCATGGCCGCGGAGTCCGTCCCGGACGACACCCGCTGGCTCGGCAACCCGATCGAGGCATGGCGGCCCTGAGCGCGGGCCACCCGGCGGTGACGGTGGGCGGTGCACCGGCACGGAGTGGCAGCACAGCGCAGGGAGCAGACGCGGCAGTGGCAGTTCAGCAAGCAGTGGGGCAGGACCCGTACTTCCCGGCCAACGGCGATCCCCGCTACCGGGTGCACCGGTACGAGCTCACGCTGGACTACCGTCCGGGCCCGAACCGGCTGGCGGGCACGGCCCGGATCAACGCCATCGCGGGGCGTGCGGCGCTCACCGAATTCCAGCTCAACCTGGCCGACTTCAGGATCGGCCGGGTCCGGGTGGACGGCCGGCAGCCGCACTACACGCACCGTGGCGGCCGGCTGCGGGTCCGCCCGGCGAAGCCGATCCGCGCCGGGGCCGCCTTCACCGTGGAGGTGCACTGGTCCGGGAATCCGAGGCCGGTGCCCAGCCCCTGGGGCGAGCTCGGCTGGGAGGAGCTGGAGGACGGGGCGCTGGTGGCGAGCCAGCCGATCGGGGCGCCGTCCTGGTACCCGTGCAACGACCGGCCCGCCGACAAGGCGTCCTACCTGATCTCGGTCACCACGCCGTCCGCGTACGCCGTGGTCGCGGGCGGGCGCCTGCTGACCCGGACAACGAAGGCCTCGACGACGACCTGGGTGTACGAGCAGTCCGCGCCCACGTCCAGCTATTTGGTGGGGCTGGCGATCGGCAAGTATCAGACGGTGCTGCTGGGCGACCCGGGTCCGGGCGGTGTGCCGCAGCACGGGCACATCCCGGCGCAGCTGCTGCCGGAGTTCTCCCGGGACTTCGCGCGGCAGCCGGCGATGATGGAGCTGTTCCAGGAGCTGTTCGGGCCGTACCCGTTCGACGAGTACGCGGTCGCGGTGACGGAGGAGGAGCTCGATGTCCCCGTCGAGGCACAGGGGTTGTCGCTGTTCGGCGCCAACCATGTGGACGGGGCCCGGGGCTCGGAGCGGCTGGTGGCGCACGAGCTGGCGCACCAGTGGTTCGGCAACTGCGTGTCCATCGCCGACTGGCGGCACATCTGGCTGAACGAGGGCTTCGCGAAGTACGCGGAGTGGCTGTGGTCGGAGCGCTCGGGCGGTCGCGGCGCCCAGCAGCTGGCCGCCGCCGCGCACCAGTTGCTGTCCACCCAGCCGCAGGACCTGCGGCTGGCCGACCCCGGCCGCAAGCTGATGTTCGACGACCGCCTCTACCAGCGCGGCGGGCTGGCCGTGCACGCGGTGCGCTGCGCGCTGGGCGACGACGCGTTCTTCCTGATGGTGCGCAGCTGGGTACGGCTGCACCGCAACGGGGTGGTGACGACCCAGGCGTTCACCGCCCACGTCGCCCGCTTCGCGGAGGAGCCGCTGGACGCGCTGTTCGAGGCCTGGGTGTACGGCGCGAAGCTGCCCCCGCTGCCGACGCTGACGGCGACGGGGGGCGCGGCCTAGCAGTCCGGCTTCCCGGCACAATGGGGGCATGGCCCGACGCACTGCCCGCCCTGCCCGTACCGCCGGACCGGCGAAGCCCGCCGCCTCCTGTCCCTGCGGTCTTCCCGAGCCGTACGACGGCTGCTGTGGCCGCTACCACTCGGGCGGTGCCGCCGCGCCGACCGCCGAGGCGCTGATGCGGTCGCGGTACAGCGCCTTCGTGACGGGGGACGTGGCGTATCTGCTGCGGACGTGGCATCCGGACACCCGGCCGGCCCGGCTCGACCTCGATCCGGGGATGCGGTGGACCGGCCTCGAGGTGCTCGACACCGGTGAGGGGTCGGCGTTCCACACCACGGGGACCGTGACCTTCCGCGCCTCCTACCGGGGCGGCTCGCTGCACGAGCGGAGCCGGTTCGAGCGGGTCGGCGGGGCGTGGGTGTACGTCGACGGGGAGTTCCCCGACGAGTAGGGCGCCCTACGGCGCCAGGATGTCCAGTTCCTGGAGCGCGCCCACCGTGATCTCGCGGGTCAGCTCCCGCGCGCGGGCAGCGTCGCCCGCGCGCACCGCCTCCGCGACCTGGACGTGCAGGGTGACGGCGGCCGGGTCGGGGTCCTCGAACATGACCTCGTGGTGGGTGCGGCCGGCGAGGACCTCGGCGACCACGTCGCCCAGCCGGGCGAACATCTCGTTGCCCGAGGCCGCGAGGATCACCCGGTGGAAGGCGATGTCGTGGACGAGGTACTCCTGCAGCTTGTGGCCGCGTGAGTTGGCCACCATGCCGAGCGCGCACTCGGTGAGCTCGGCGCACTGCTCGGCCGTCGCGTGCTGGGCGGCCAGGCCCGCCGCGGCCGGCTCGACCGCCGAGCGCAGCACTGTCAGCGAGCGCAGCTGGTGCGGGCGGTCGGTGCCCGCCAGCCGCCAGCGGATGACCTGCGGGTCGTAGACGTTCCACTCGGCCTTGGGACGGACCGTGACGCCCACCCGGCGGCGGGACTCGACCAGGTGCATGGATTCGAGGACCCGGACCGCCTCGCGCATGACGGAGCGCGACACCTCGAAGTGCTGGGCCAGTTCGTCCGTGCGCAGGACACTGCCCGGCGGGTACTCGCCCGCGGTGATCGCAGGGCCGAGGGTATCCAGTACATGGCCGTGCAGCCCTCGGCCCGGTGTGCTCATGCACTCAGCGTACAGAGTGGATCACTCAAGCAAAAAGTCAGACTTATTCGTCACACACACTTGAATTAGTCGTACGTAATGGGTTTCAGTGAGGCCGACGTCGGATGACGACGTCAGATGTCGAGGAAGTCAGCGAGGCAGTGATGCGTACCCCCCACGTCGTCGCGGTGATGGGTGTCTCGGGCACGGGCAAGACCACGATCGGTCCGCTGCTCGCCGCCCGGCTGGGCGTCCCGTACGCCGAGGGCGACGACTTCCACCCGCAGGCCAACATCGACAAGATGTCGGCCGGGATCCCGCTCGACGACGCGGACAGGTGGCCGTGGCTCGACGCCATCGGCGCCTGGGCGCACGGGCGGCGCGGGCTGGGTGGTGTGGTCAGCTGCTCCGCGCTGAAGCGGGCGTACCGCGACCGGCTCAGGGCCGAGGCTCCCGGGATCGTGTTCGTGCACCTCACGGGCGACCGGACGCTGATCGAGGGACGGATGACCCACCGGCGCGGTCACTTCATGCCGGCCGCGCTGCTGGACTCCCAGTTCGCCACGCTGCAGCCGCTCCAGCCGGACGAGGCCGGAGTCGCCGTGGACGTCTCAGGCGGCCCCGAGGAGATCACCGAACGGGCGGTCAAGGCACTGGACACGCTTCCCGACGCACCGCAGTAATCCCTCCCCAAGTCCCCATACCTCCAAGGGAACCCCGTGACCAGACTCAGCGTCGAGATGCTGGCAGCGGACGCCGTCGAGCCGATCACGTCGGCCGGTCATGCCCAGCTGGGCATCGCCGTGCTGGCGGGCATCGCCGTCATCGTCCTGCTCATCACCAAGTTCAAACTGCACGCCTTCCTGGCGCTGACCATCGGCTCGCTCGCGCTGGGCGCGTTCGCCGGGGCGCCGCTCGACAAGGCGATCACCAGCTTCACCACCGGGCTCGGCACCACGGTCGCCGGCGTCGGTGTCCTCATCGCGCTGGGCGCGATCCTCGGCAAGCTGCTCGCCGACTCCGGCGGCGCCGACGAGATCGTCGACACGATCCTCGCGAAGGCGAGCCGCCGCACGATGCCGTGGGCGATGGTGCTGATCGCCTCCCTGATCGGCCTGCCGCTGTTCTTCGAGGTCGGCATCGTGCTGCTGATCCCGGTGGTCCTGATGGTCGCCAAGCGCGGCAACTACCCCGTGATGCGCATCGGCATCCCGGCACTGGCCGGTCTGTCCGTGATGCACGGCCTGGTGCCCCCGCACCCCGGCCCGCTGGTCGCGATCGACGCGGTCCACGCCAACCTGGGCGTCACCCTCGCGCTCGGCGTCCTCGTCGCGATACCCACGGTGATCGTCGCCGGGCCGCTGTTCTCGAAGGTCGCGGCCCGCTGGGTGGACGTCCCGGTTCCCGACCGCATGCTCCCCCAGCGGCCCTCCGAGGAGCTGGAGAGCCGCCCCCGCTTCGGTGTCACCCTGGCCACCATCCTGCTGCCGGTCGTCCTGATGCTGTCCAAGGCGCTGGTGGACATCGTGGTCGACGACCCCACCCACACGGTGCAGCGCGTCTTCGACGTCATCGGCTCACCGCTGATCGCCCTGCTCACCGCCGTCATCGTCGCCATGTTCACGCTGGGCCGGCCGGCCGGGTTCAGCAAGGAGCGGATCTCGCGGACGGTCGAGAAGGGTCTCGTCCCCATCGCGGGCATCCTGCTGATCGTCGGCGCGGGCGGCGGCTTCAAGCAGACGCTGATCGACTGCGGTGTCGGCCAGATGATCCTGGACATCTCCAAGGACTGGTCGATCCCGGCCCTGCTGCTGGCCTGGCTGATCGCGGTGGCGATCCGGCTGGCGACGGGCTCGGCGACGGTGGCGACCGTCTCGGCCGCGGGTCTCGTGGCCCCGCTGGCCGCCGACATGTCGACCACCCACACCGCCCTGCTGGTGCTGGCCATCGGCGCCGGCTCGCTCTTCTTCAGCCATGTCAATGACGCCGGATTCTGGCTGGTGAAGGAGTACTTCGGGCTGAGCGTCGGGCAGACCGTCAAGACCTGGTCCGTCATGGAGACGATCATCTCGGTGGTCGCCGGCGGTCTGGTCCTGCTGTTGTCCCTGGTGATCTAGGGGTCTCAGAGGAAGCTGAGAGGTCGCCGTGCCAGGCTGGCGCCCCCCATCACCCTCAGGAGCGCCTCGATGAGTCTGATCAACGGCCTGCCCGCCCATGTCCTGCTGGTCCATGTGGTCGTCGTGCTGATACCGCTCACGGCAGTGGCCCTGGTGGTGGCGGCGCTGTGGCCCCGCGCCGCCCGGCGGCTCGGTCCGCTGCTGCCGCTGCTGGCCCTGGTCGCCCTGGCCAGTGTGCCGTTGACCACGCAGGCGGGCGAGTGGCTGGAGCGGCACGTGGACGACGACGCCCTGGTGCGGCGGCACACCGAGCTGGGTGACGGGTTGCTGCCGTGGGCCCTGGGCCTCTTCGTCCTCGCCGTGCTCGTGTGGTGGGCGGCGAAGCGGGCTTCCGCAGAGTCCGAGCAGGGCGGCGGCACGCGTCGGCTCGCCCTGCTCGGGCGGATCGCCGTGGGCGTGCTGTCGCTGGCCGTCGCGGCGGGCGCGGTGGTGGACGTCTACCGGATCGGCGACTCCGGGGCCAAGGCCGCCTGGCACGACGCCTACTCGAAGACGGCGACGGGCGCACAGAGTCGCTGATCCGGCGCGGGCTCCGCGCCGGATCAGCGGCCCGCCGAGTCCAGCGCGGACTGGAGCGACTGCCGGTAGCCGGTGCTGGTGTACGTAGCGCCCGACACCACGTCGATGTCCGCGCTCTGCGCGGACAGTGCCTCGCGCCGCAGTGCGGGCAGCGCGTAGCCGTTGATCTCCTGATCGCGCGGGTTGTCCCGCGGGTAGTCGACGGCCGTCACGTCCGTGAGCCTGCCGTCCGCGATCGTCACCCGCACCCGCACCGGTCCCCAGCGGGTCTGCACCGTGTCGCCGGTGACGGACCTGCGGCCGGTGGAGCCCGTCGACCGGCTCGCACCGCCGGACGGAGTCGAACCACCAGACACGGAAGGGGACTTGCCGGACACGGACGGGGACGTGGTCTGCGCGGTCGCGAGCGTGGGACCGGTGTGCGGCTTCAGGGACAGCAGCAGCACCATCCCGCAGACCGTGGCCGCACCGGCCAGTACGGTCCGGCGGAGCGCGTGGTTCTTCCTCAACGGGTGCATGCGTGCGTCCTCACAGCTCGAACGATTCGTGGTGGATACGGCGGTCCGGCACTCCGGCCGCCCGCAGCGCCTCGTACAGGTCCCGCGCGAAGCCGGGCGGGCCGCAGAGGTAGACGTCGTGCTCGCGCAGCGCCGGAAAGGCCGTGCGCAGCGACCGCGCGGTGAGGTCCGGCCGCTCGCCGCGCGGCCCGTTGAGCGCGTACAGCACCCGGGCCCCGCGCCGGCGCGCGATCTCCTCAAGTTCGCCGGCCAGAGCCAGATCCTCGGCGCCGCGCGCCCGGTACAGCAGCGTGACCTCGCCGGGCAGGGTCTCGAACAGGGCGCGCAGCGGGGTGATGCCGACCCCGGCGGCGATCAGCAGGCAGCGGTGGCCGGTGGCCCGGTCGGCGGTCAGGGAGCCGTAGGGGCCCTCCGCCCACACCCGGGTGCCGGGCCTGAGCAGCGCGACGGCCGCGCTGTGGTCGCCGAGCGCCTTGACCGTGATGCGCAGCAGGTCCGGGCGCGGCGGGGCCGACAGGGAGTACGGCGTCGACGTCCGGCCCAGGCCCGCGCCGAGGAACCGCCAGCGGAAGAACTGCCCGGGCCGCGCGCCCAGTTCGTCCAGGTGCCGGCCGCGTACGACGACCGAGTACACGCCCGGCGCCTCCCGGTGCACCGACTCCACGCGCAGCCGGTGGCGGCGGTTGAGCCGGACCGGGGTGAGCACGCGGAACCACAGGACCAGGGCCGTGACGCCCAGGTACAGCGCGTACCAGAGGGCGGTGGCGACCGGTTTGCCGTTGAACTCGTTGCCCAGCGTGAGCTGGTGGAAGAAGGTGAGGAAGACGGCCGCGTACGTCAGCAGGTGGACGTAGTACCAGAACTCGTGGCTGGTACGGCGCCGTACGGCTCGCGCCGAGGTGATGCCGACCGCGAGGAGGATCACGGTTCCCGCCGTGGCCTTGAGCATGTCCGGGTAGTCCAGGACGACGGTCACCGTCTCGTGCCACAGCGAGGCACGGTCCTGGGCCGCGTACCCGGCGAGGATCAGCGCCACGTGCGCGACGAGCAGGCAGAGCGTGTACCGGCCGGCCATCGCGTGCCAGCGAGCCACCCGGTCGGAGCCGACCCGGGTCTCCAGCGCCGGTACCCGGGCCATCAGACCGACCAGCACGGCGCAGGCGTAGCCGCACAGCAGTCCGGAGATCCGGCCGGCGCCGGTCAGCCCGCCGGCGGTGCCCACCACGGACGCGGTGTCCGCCCACCAGAGGGCGATCACGGCCGCCGCTCCCGCCCACAGCGCGGCCGGCACGGCCCCCGCGAGGAAGCGTCCTACGGGCAGGGGCGGGGCCGCCCGCCGGGTGTCCACGGTGGCCATCGATCGCCGCCCCTTCGTTCGTCGTACCCGGCCACTGTGGGGGGCGAAGCTCTCAGCGACCTCTGAGTCAGCCATGCACGACGGGAGAAGTCGGCGGGAGAAGTTCAGGTCAGAGCAAATTCAGAGCGACGGCGGTGGGAACCACCCCTCGGCAGGGGTGATGCTGGTACACGCGATGAACACCACGCGTTCCGGCCCCCCGCCCCTGACCCGCCCCGACGGCACCCCGCCGCGGGTCCTCGTCGTCGACGACGACCCCGACCTCGCGGAGGTGCTCACCGGTGCCCTGCGCTACCAGGGCTGGGAGGTGCGCGCCGCCTCCGACGGCGTGACGGCGCTCGCCGCCGCGCGCGACCTGCTGCCCGACGCCGTCGTCCTGGACGTGATGCTCCCGGACACCGACGGCTTCGCCGTGCTGCGCCGGCTGCACGAGGTGAAGCCGGACGTCTGTGTACTCTTCCTCACTGCACGGGACGCGGTCGAGGACCGCATCGCCGGGATCACCGCGGGCGGCGACGACTACGTCACCAAGCCCTTCAGCCTGGAGGAGGTCGTCGCCAGGCTGCGCGGCCTGCTGCGCCGGGCGGGCATGGCCCGCACGCGGGAGGAGGGACCGCGGCTGGTCGTCGGCGACCTGGTGATGGACGAGGACGCGCGCGAGGTGACCCGGGCCGGCGAGCCGGTCGAGCTGTCGCCGACCGAGTTCGAGCTGCTCCGCCTCCTGATGAGCAACCCGCGCCGGGTGCTCAGCAAGACACAGATCCTGGACCGGGTGTGGTCGTACGACTTCGGCGGCCGGGCGCACGTGGTCGAGCTGTACATCTCGTATCTGCGCAAGAAGGTCGACGCGGGCCGCCGGCCCATGATCCACACGGTGCGCGGGGCGGGCTATGTGCTGAAGCCGGTGACCCGGTGATCCGGCCGCCCCGCCAAAGCGACCTGCGTCGGCTGCCCCGGCCCCGCACGCTGCGCGCCCGGCTCACCTTCGGCCTGGTGGTGCTGCTCGCGGTGAGCTGCGCGGCGGTGGGCCTGGCCGCGGTGGTCGAACTGAACGGCTCCCTGACCGGGCGGCTGGACGAGCAGCTCGCCCAGACCGGTACCCGGTTCCCGGAGAGCCTGGAACACCACGGCAGGCCGCCGGACGACCATGACGGGGACGAGTACGGCGACACCCGCCGGACGGCCGCCGGCACCTTCGGCGCCCGCCTGCTGAACGGCACGGTCACCAGCAAGGGACTCGTCCGCGGCGGCGACCCCTCGGCGGATCTGAACGTCGACCTGACCACGGCCGACACCGGACGCCTGGCCCGGATGCCGGCCGACGGCCGCGCCCGCACCGTCCGCCTCTCCGCGCTGGGCGACTACCGGGTCACGGCCACCGCCGGGAGGGACGGCGATGTGCTGGTCGTCGGCCTGCCGCTGGAACCGGTGCAGGCCACGGTGCGCCGGCTGGAACTGGTCGCCGCGATCGTCTTCGGCCTGGCCCTGGTGGTGACCGGGGTGGCCGGGGCGCTGTGGGTGCGCTGGTCGCTGCGGCCGCTCAGCCGGGTCGCCGCCACCGCCGCCCGGGTCAGCGAGCTGCCGCTGGCCGACGGAGAGGTGGTCCTGCCGCCCCGCGCGCCCCAGTCCGACCCGCACGGCGAGGTCGGCCGGGTCGCCACCGCCTTCAACCGCATGCTGGGCCATGTCGAGGACGCGCTGACCAAGCGCCACGCCTCCGAGGAACGACTGCGCCGGTTCGCCGCCGACGCCAGCCACGAGCTGCGCACCCCGGTCGCCTCGGTCCGCGGTCACGCCGAACTGGCGCTCCTCCACCCGGGCCCGGTACCGCCCGAGATCACCCGCGCCCTGCACCGCATCGCGGCGGAGTCGGCCCGCATGGGCGAGATGGTCGACGACCTGCTGCTGCTCGCCCGCCTCGACGCCGGCCGCCCCCTGGAGCGCGGCCCGGTCGACCTCACCCGCCTGGTCCTGGACGCGGTCACCGACGCCCGGGCCGCCGGTCCCGACCACAGCTGGAGGCTCGACCTGCCCGAGGACCCGGTGACGGTCCCGGGCGACGCCCACCGGCTCCAGCAGGTGCTGGCCAACCTGATGGCCAACGCGCGTGTGCACACGCCGGTGGGCACCAAGGTGACGGTGACCTTGGAGACCGACGCCGACTCGGCGCTCCTCTCGGTCCACGACGACGGCCCCGGCGTCCCCGAGGACGTCCGGTCGGCTGTCTTCGAGCGCTTCACCAGGGCCGAACGCCGCCGCCACCCGAACGCCTCCGGCGGCGGAGCGGGCCTGGGCCTGTCGATCGTGGCGGCGGTGACGGGGGCGCACGCGGGGAGCGTCGGCCTGGAGAGCGGACCGGGCTCCACGACGTTCACGGTCCGCCTGCCGAGGTAATAAAGACGGCCTACGAGGTCGCTAGGGCCGCCAGAGCGGATGCTCCCGTTTCGCCCACTCCCGGCTCACCGTGCCGGTGCGCAGGCCGCGGCGGGCCTCCGGGTCGCCCAGGGCCATGCCGATGTGGCCGGCCAGGACGATGCCGACGGTGAGGGCGAGCCAGTCGTGCACAAAGGTCGCCGAGGTGCGCCAGACCAGGGGTGTGAGGTGGGTGAACCACATCATCAGGCCCGTGCCGAGCATGACCACCGTGGCTCCGGCGATCCACGCGGCGTACACCTTCTGCCCGGCGTTGAACTTGCCGGCCGGACGGGACGAGGGCCGTTTGTCGCGGACCAGGGCCGCACGCAGCCAGACCCGGTCGTGCGGGCCGAAGCGGTTGAGGAAGCCCAGGTCGGTGCGGAAGGCGCGGGAGGCGAGGCCCAGGAGGACGGGTACGGGCAGGGCGAGGCCCGCGTACTCGTGGACGCGGACGACCAGGGCCCGGCGGCCGACCAGCACGGCGAGCTGCGGGACGTAGAGGAAGGCCGCGGTCAGCACGCACACGCCCATCAGTGCGGCCGTCGTGCGGTGCACCCACCGCTGGGCGGGGTGGAAACGGCGCAGGCGGGAGTCCGGCGGGGCCGGGGTGTCAGCTCGTAGGCGCATCGGTCCGTCCGTTCGAGCGGCCGACCCACGCGTCGACGTCGTAGCCGAGTTTCTCCCAGTAGCCGGGCAGGACGTGGTCGGTGACGGTGATGCCGGAGAGCCACTTTGCGGACTTGTAGAAGTACATGGGAGCGACATAGAGGCGGACCGGCCCGCCGTGGTCGTGGCCGATGTCCTTGTCCTGCATGCGCAGGGCGACCAGCACGTCGGCGCGGCGGGCCTGGTCGAGGGTGAGGCTCTCGGAGTACGTGCCGTCGAAGCAGGTGAACCGGACGGCCTTGCCGGTACCGCGTACGCCGGCCGCGTCCAGCAGGTGCGAGAGCCGTACGCCCTCGAAGGGGGTGCCGGGCACCCGCCAGCCGGTGACGCACTGGACGTCCTTGACCAGCCGGGTCTGCGGCAGGGCGCGCAGGTCGGCGAGGGTGAAGCTGCGCGGCCGGTCCACGAGTCCGTCGACGGTGAGCCGGTAGTCGGCGGCGCTCTTGTGCGGCACGGACGCGGCGACCGAGTAGTAGCGGAAGCCGCCGCCGTTCGGGAGCAGGCCCGTCAGGCCCGTGGGGTCCTTGCCGGACACGCTGCCGAGGAAGGATTCGAGGCCGCGTTGCAGGGTGGGGGCGGCGGCCACGCCGAGGGCGCCGAGGCCAATGGTGCCGAGGAGGACACGGCGGCCTATCGGGCGTCCCTCCGCGGGCGCCGGACGCTCCTTCGGCGTCCGCCGCTCCTCGGATGGTTCGGGGTTCACGTACTCATTCGAACACCGTCGAGGACCCGGGGCCAGGGAATGCGGCCGGCGGTCAGAGTTCCGTAATGACTTCTTACCCCTGTCTCAGAAAGCCCGGTCCCGGGCGTCGTGGAAGGCGGCGCGCGGGTCGCGGTCCGGGTAACCCCACGGCTGCGGGGTGACGTACCGGCCGATGCGGCGGAACAGGGCGGCGGCCTCAGCGCGCCGGTTCGCGCAGGACGTGGCGTGCGCCAGGAAATTCAGGTCGACGTGGCGGCGCGGGTGATCGTCGTGCTCCCACTCCAGCCACCACTGGAACGCGGACCTCAGCACGCTGCGGGCGCGGCGCCCCGACCAGTGCCCGGCGGCGGGGTCGGCGGGCGCCAGGCCCATGGCGGCCAGCACGCGGTGCCGCTCGGTGTGCGCGACCACGGGCAGCACGGCGAGCGGGGAGTCGGCGGGGGCCCGGTCCGCGGCCCGGTCGGCGAAGTCGTACACCGCGTGCCGCGCCCGAGGGTCGTGGCCGGGGTCGAGCTCGGCGAGGCGGGCGACCATCAGGTGGTGGGCGTGGTGGTGGTCGGGGTGCCGGTCGCGGAGCTCGGCGAAGATCCGGTGCAGCTCGTCCTCGGTGCCCAGGGTCCGCTCCAGCAGGAGCAGGCCGAGCCACGGGGTCGGGTCGGCGGGCGCGAGGCAGGCCGCCACGGCGCAGGCCTCGCGGGCCCGGGCGGGTTCCTCCTTGCCGCGCAGGGCACGCGTGACCAGGGCCAGGGCGAGCAGCGCGGCGGCGTCGGCGGAGCAGGGCTCGGCGAGCAGCCAGTCATGGGCCCAGGCGGCGGCGTAGGGCTCGTCGGCGAGGGCCGTGATCCGGTGTCCGCGGCGGTCCCAGTCGTCGCCGGTGCGCAGCAGCAGGGCGCGGGCGGCCTGCCGACGGCCCTGGGTCAACGCGGCACGCGCGATGATCAGTTCGGCGTCGTCGAGGGCCGCGTCGAAGGCCTGGGCCGTACGCTCGCGGCCGGCGTCGAGCAGAGGCGGGAGTGGGGGCACCGCGGGACTTCCTGGTTGTCGGGCTGCCATCGACCGATCACGCACAGCAAACCCTCAGCCAACACTTTGCGTCAAGCCGAACCCGGCTATTACTAGCTTCAACTACCGTTTCTCAAGAGGAACTTGAGGCGTCCGCGACCGCCCGCGCAGGCCGTCGGGAGCGCGTTGCGATTCACTCTTGTGGCGTACGCCATGGCGTCGGCCGCTTTGTCCACGGACCATGGCTGTACGGTCCCGCCGCCGCTTCGGATCGCCTGATCGACCGCCCGGCGCCGTGACCGAGTCAACCGCCCGTTTTCCGGGTACTCCCAGGGGCACGGCCGCCCCGGGAGCGCTACAGTCGGCGCACTACGCACTCCGTGGCCCGGCCGAATGATCGAGGTACGCAGCGTGTCGGTTCTGGTTCTGATTCTCGCGGTGAGCGCGGCCTGCTGTCTGGGCTTCGGATTCGTGCTCCAGCAGAACGCCGCCCAGAAGGCACCGCTCAGCGACTTCCTCTCCCCCCGCCTCCTGCTCGACCTGATGAAGGTGCCGCGCTGGCTGGGCGGCATCGGGCTGATGGTGGCCGGCATGGTCCTCGGCGCGGTCGCGCTGGGCAAGGGTGAGATCTCCCTGGTGGAGCCGCTGCTGGCGACGAACCTCCTGTTCGCCTTCGCCCTCTCCCGGCACCAGACCAAGCACAAGCTGAGCCACCAGGGCGCGACGGGCCTCGCGCTGCTCGCGGGCGGCGTGACGATGTTCATCGTCGCGGGGCAGCCGCACAGCGGCACCGCCGTCGACAGCCCGTTCCGCCACTGGCTGATCATCGGCATCATGGTGGGCACGGCGCTGATCCTGACCACCTACGCCAAGCGCTCCCGGCTGACCTGGGCCCCGGTGCTGCTGGCCCTGGCCGCCGGTCTGCTCTACGGCGTACAGGACGCGCTGACCCGGGTGAGCGGACAGCGCTTCTCCGGGGGCGGCCTCGCCGAGGTCCTCACCAGCTGGCAGCCGTACGGCGTGCTCGTGATCGGTGTCACCGGGCTGATCCTGGTGCAGAGCGCCTTCGAGACCGCGCCGCTGCGCATGTCGCTGCCCGCGCTCACCGCCGCCCAGCCGCTCGCCGGGATCCTGTGCGGCGTCGGCTTCCTCGGCGACCGGCTGCGCACCGACACCGGAGCGCTGGCCTGGGAGGCCGCGGGCCTCGCCGCGGTCGTCACGGGCATCGTCCTGCTCGGCCTGCATCCGGCCATGCCGCGCGGCACGACGGAGCAGGCGCCCACCCGGGACCTCCAGCCGCACTGACCGTGCCGCCGGGCCCTGCTTGGATGGACGCATGAGCGCTGCTGACGAGATCCTCGACATCGTCGACGAGAACGACCAGGTCATCGGGCAGTCCCCGCGCGGCGAGGCCTACGCCCGCGGTCTGCGCCACCGCTGCGTCTTCATCCAGGCCCGCGACGCGGCCGACCGTCTCTTCGTCCACCGCCGCACCCCGACCAAGCTGGTCTTTCCCTCGCTGTACGACATGTTCGTCGGCGGAGTCGTCGGCGCCGGCGAGTCCTACGACGAGGCGGCCCTGCGCGAGGCCGAGGAGGAGCTGGGGGTGACCGGGCTGCCCCGCCCGTCCTTCCTGTTCAAGTTCCTGTACGACAGCGGCGCCGCCGCCGGGAGCTGGTGGTCGGCGGTGTACGAGGTCCGCTGTGACCTGCCGGTGCGCCCGCAGGCGGAGGAGGTCGCCTGGCACGACTTCCTGCCCGACGACGAGGTGGAGCGGCGGCTCGGGGAGTGGGAGTGGGTGCCGGACGGGCTGGCGGCGTACGAGCGGCTGAAAGCCCACCGGGCGGCCGGGCAGCGGGCTCGATAGGGTCCTGCGCGTGATCGAATTCGTTCGCAACGTCCGGCTGTGGTTCGCCCCCGATCTGGTCCGGGAGGAGGGCGACACCCCCGACTACCGGTTCTCGCTGGCCAACGAGCGGACCTTTCTGGCCTGGCTGCGGACCGCGCTCGCGCTGATCGGCGGCGGCTTCGCGGTGGACCAGTTCCTGCCGGACCTGCGCTGGGCCTGGCGGGTCGGGCTGGCGCTCGCCCTGCTCGGGGCGGGCGTGCTGTGCTCGCTGCGCGCGGTCAACCACTGGGTGCGCTGCGAGCGGGCCATGCGCAAGGGCGAGGACCTGCCGGTGTCGCGGTTCCCGGCGCTGCTGAGTCTCGTGGTGGCGGTGGTGGCCGTCGCGATGGTCGTCGTCGTCCTCGTCGGGTGGGAGGGGTGACCGCCCCGCGGGACCCGGGCCTGCAGCCGGAGCGGACCCGGCTCGCGTGGCGGCGTACGACGCTGTCCTACGCGGTCGCCGCCGTGCTCGCCGTACGGAACGTCCTGCACGGCGGGGTGTCGGCCACCTCGGTCGTCGTGGTCGCCCTGTGCTGCTCCCTGTGGCTGGGCTTCCTGTGGGTCGCCCACCACCGCATCCGCGCCCTCGCCACGAGCGCCCGCCCCACGGCCCTCGCACCCCGGCACACCACGGCGGCCGTCCTGTGCGTGGTGGCGACGGCGGTGTGCGCGGCGGCGCTGGTCGTCTAGTCCGAGGCTTCCCGGGCCTCCGATCACGAGGTCGGGTCTCAGTCCGAGGCTTCCTCCTCCGGCTCCGTCTCCCAGTCCACCGTGACCACGATCTTGCCCCGGGTGCGGCCCTCCTGGTTCAGCCGCTGCGCGTCCGCCGTCCGCTCCAGGGGAAAGGTTTCGGACACGTGCACGCTCACCACGCCCTGTTCCGCCAGCTCGGACAGCCGGCGCAGGTCCTCGACGTCGGGGCGGACGAAGCAGTAGCGGCCGCCGTAGCTCACCACGTCGGGGTCCGCGATCGACGCCAGCCGGCCCTCGGGGGCGAGCAGGTTCGCCGAGGTCTTCATGGTGTCGCCGCCGATGGTGTCGAAGGCCGCGTCCACGCCCTCGGGGGCCAGCCCCCGCACCCGTTCGGCCAGGCCCCCGCCGTAGGTGACCGGATCGGCGCCGAGGGAGCGGACGAAGTCGTGGTTGTGCTCGCCGGCCGTCCCGATGACCCGGGCGCCCACGTGGTGGGCGAGCTGCACGGCGATCGAGCCGACGCCGCCCGCGGCCGCGTGCACCAGGACGGTCTCGCCGCGCTTGACCTCCAGGACCTTCATGAGCACCTGGTAGGCGGTGAGCCCGGCCAGCGGCAGCCCGGCGGCCTCTTCGTAGGAGAGGTTGCGGGGCTTGCGGGCGAGGGTGCGCACCGGGGCGGCGACGTACTCGGCGAAGGTGCCCCGGGAGAGGAAGTCCTCGCGGACGTAGCCGATGACCTCGTCGCCGACGGAGAACTCCGTGACGGCCGCCCCGGGCTGCACCACGACCCCGGACACGTCCCAGCCCGGGATCACCGGGAAGACCGCGTCGAGCACGCCGTCCAGATAACCCTCGCGGCACTTCCAGTCGACCGGGTTCACGGCCGCCGCGCACACCTTCACCAGCACCTGGTCGGGGCCGACCTTCGGGTCGCGCACCTCCCCGTACTCCAGCACCTCGGGTCCGCCGTACCGGCTGTAGCTGATGCCCTTCATGCCACCGACACTCCGGGCTGTCCGGACGCCACGCAACCGGGATGCCCCGATATGCGCCGTTCGCGTGGCAGCCTGTGGCTCGGCACCTCCTCCATCTCCCACCCACACCCGAAGGCGAACGCCATGACCCTCCTCCACCAGGAACACACCGCCCACGGCACGCACGTCCACGGACCGGGCTGCGGCCACACCGCGGTGCCGCACGGCGACCACATGGACTACGCGCACGACGGGCATCTGCACCGGGAGCACGACACGCACTGGGACGAGTGCGAGCCCGAGGGGCACGTCACGCACGAGGGCCACGACCACCAGCACGGCGCGGGCTGCGGGCACGCGCGCGTGCGGCACGGCGACCACGTCGACTACGTGCACGACGGGCACCGGCACGCCGAGCACGACGGTCACTGGGACGACCACTGACCAAAACGCGCCACCGACGGCTCCTCGCACACCGGGCGGGGAGCCGTCCGCCTATCGTGGCACCGATCACGTTTGCCTTCCCCACTGGACGGCATACCGACCGGTCGGCATCATGAGTCGCATCCTGTTCACGCATTCGTAGGAGCGATGTATGAGCCCCGACCATCCGCCCGGACTCGATCTCGACCGGCTGCGCGGCCTGCTCGACCGCGAGCGGCCCGGTCTGGTGAGCGGCCCCCTGACCGGCCGGCTGATCGAGGGCGGACGGTCGAATCTCACCTACGCGCTCTCCGACGGCACCTCGAAGTGGGTCGTGCGGCGGCCTCCGCTCGGCCATGTGCTGGCCACCGCGCACGACATGAAGCGCGAGCACCGGGTGATCAGCGCCCTGCACCCGACCGACGTGCCGGTGCCGCGGCCGGTGCTGCTGTGCGAGGACGAGCAGGTGCTCGGGGCTCCCTTCTACGTCATGGAGTACGTCGAGGGCACCCCGTACCGCACCGCCGACCAGCTCGCCCCGCTGGGCGCCGAGCGCACGCGCCAGGCGGTGCTGTCCCTCGTCGACACCCTGGTCGAGCTGCACGCCGTGGACCCGGCCGCGGTGGGCCTCGCGGACTTCGGCCGGCCCGAGGGCTTCCTGGACCGCCAGCTGCGCCGCTGGGGCAAGCAGCTGGACGCCTCCCGCAACCGCGAGCTGGCCGGCATCGACGAGCTGCACGCGGCGCTCGGACGCGCGCTGCCCACGTCCCCCGCGCCCACCGTCGTGCACGGCGACTACCGGCTCGACAACGTCCTGATCGGCGAAAACGATCAGATCAAGGCGATCCTCGACTGGGAGATGTCGACGCTCGGCGACCCGCTGACCGACCTGGGCCTGCTGGTGATGTACAGCATGCCGCTGGGCATGCCCGACTCCCCCGTCTCCACCACCGCCGAGGCCCCGGGGCACCCGGCCCCGGCCGAGCTGATCGAGCGCTACGCCGCCCGCTCCGGGCGCGACGTCTCGGCCGTCTCCTGGTACACGGCGTTCGCCTGGTTCAAGCTCGCCGTGATCCTGGAGGGCATCCACTACCGGTACACGCTGGGCCAGACGGTCGGACAGGGCTTCGACCGCATCGGCGACCTCGTGCCCGTCTTCATCGACCACGGACTGACCACTCTTCAGGAAGGCTGACCGGTCATGGACTTCGCGTTCGACGCACGCACCGAGGAGCTGCGCGGCAAACTGCTCGCCTTCATGGACGAGTACGTCTACCCGGCCGAGGCGGTCGCCGAGGAGCAGCGTGCCGCGCTGGCGTCCCCCTGGGACACGCCGGCCGTGATGGAGGAGCTGAAGGCCGAGGCACGCAGGCAGGGCCTGTGGAACCTCTTCCTGCCCGACGCCGAGTACGGCGCCGGTCTGACGAACCTTCAGTACGCCCCGCTCGCCGAGATCACCGGCCGCTCCCCGCATCTCGCGCCCCCCGCGACGAACTGCGCCGCGCCCGACACCGGCAACATGGAGGTGCTGGCGCAGTTCGGCAACGAGCAGCAGAAGAAGCAGTGGCTGGAGCCGCTGCTGGCCGGTGAGATCCGCTCGGCGTTCGCCATGACCGAGCCGGAGGTCGCCTCCTCCGACGCCACCAACATCACCACGCTCATCGAGCGCGACAGCGACGACTACGTGGTCACCGGCCGCAAGTGGTACATCTCCGGGGCGATGAACCCGGACTGCAAGATCTTCATCGTGATGGGCAAGACCGACCCGGACGGGGCGGACATCCGCCGCCAGCAGTCCATGATCCTGGTGCCGCGGGACACCCCGGGCGTCACCGTGCGGCGCGCGATGCAGGTCTTCGGCTACGAGGACCACTCGCACGGCGGCCACGCCGAGGTCGTCTTCGACCACGCGCGCGTGCCCGCGTCGAACCTGATCGGCGAGGAGGGCGGCGGCTTCGCCATCGCCCAGGCCCGGCTCGGCCCCGGCCGCATCCACCACTGCATGCGGCTGATCGGCATGGCCGAGCGGGCGATCGAGCTGATGTGCCGTCGGGCCGTCTCGCGCACCGCCTTCGGCAAGGCGCTGGCCCAGCAGGGCGTGGTCCACAACTGGATCGCCGACGCCCGCGTCACGGTCGAGCAGCTGCGGCTGCTGGTCCTGAAGACGGCCTGGCTGATGGACACCGTCGGCAACCGCGGCGCCCACACGGAGATCCAGGCCATCAAGATCGCCACGCCCCGCGCGGTCGTCGACATCATCGACCGGGCGATCCAGCTGCACGGCGCGGGCGGCGTGAGCCAGGACTACCCGCTGGCCGAACTGTACGCGGCGGCCCGCACCCTGATGATCGCGGACGGCCCGGACGAGGTGCACCAACGGTCGCTGGCGCGGCGGGAGTTGAAGAAGTACCTGTGAGACACGAGTGAGGGGCGGCCGCACGGCGGCCGCCCCTCACCGGCAGGGCCTCAGGGACGCAGCGCGCGCAGCAGCAGGTCGGCCAGGTGGTCGGCGACCTCCTGGGGGGTGAGGGGGCCGCCCGGGCGGTACCACGTGGACAGGTGGTGGACCGAGCCGAAGTGGTAGTCGACCACGAGGTCGGCCGGGGTCGCCGAGGAGAAGACGCCTTCGCGCTGGCCCTCCTCGATGAGCGCACGGAAGCGTTCGTGGTAGCGCCGGCGCTCGGCGCGCACCTGCTTGTTCTTCTCCGGGCTCAGGTGGTGCATGGAGCGGAAGAAGATCATCGCGTCGTCGAGGTTCTCGATCGTGGTCACGACGACGTCGGCCGCCGCGGCCCGCAGGCGCTTCTCGACCGGCTCGTCGGCGTCCGCGAAGGCGTCCAGCCGCTCCTGCTGGACGCGCAGCACGCGCGCGTACACCTCGTGCAGGAGGTCGTCCTTGGAGCCGAAGTAGTGATACAGCGCTCCCTTGGTGACGCCGGCCGCCTCGACGATCTCCTGCACCGAGGTGCGGTCGTAGCCCTGCTCGGCGAAGAGCCGGGTGGCGGCGGCGAGGAGCCGCTGCGGGACGGGAGTCCCGTCTCCCTCCATCGTCCTGGGCACTGCCGCCACCTGCCTTTCCGTGTTGCCTTACTGACGTTCGCGCGCTCGGGAGCGAAGCTCCCGACGGAGGATCTTCCCACTCGCCGTCTTGGGCAAGTCGGGCAGGATCTCCACTTGTCGCGGGTATTTGTAAGCCGCCAGTCTCTCCTTGCAGTAGGCGGCGAGTGCGCCCGGGTCGGATTCGGCACCCGGACGGAGGCTGATGTAGGCCTTGACGGTCTCACCGCGGTAGCCGTCGGGCACGCCGACGACGGCCGCCTCGCGCACCGCGGGATGGGTGTAGAGCACGTCCTCGACCTCGCGCGGCCACACCTTGAAGCCGGACGCGTTGATCATGTCCTTCTTGCGGTCGACGACGTACACCCAGCCCTGTTCGTCCATGAACCCGATGTCGCCGGTGCGCAGCTCGCCGTCCGGGAAGGTCTCGGCGGTGGCGTCGGGCCGCCGCCAGTAGCCGGGCACGACCTGCGGGCCGCGTACGACGATCTCGCCCTGTTCGCCGAACGGGACCTCCGCGCCCCGCTCGTCGACGATCCGGACGACCGTGTCGGGGCCCGGCACGCCGACGGCGAGGGTGCCCGAGGCCGGGTCGACCGGCGCCTCCCGGCCGGGCGGCACCGCGGCGCAGGGCCCGCTGCACTCCGTCAGCCCGTAGCCGGTGCGGATGTACGGGCCGAAGCCCGCGCGGAACTTCTCGACCAGGGCGGGCGGCACCGGGGCGCCGCCCGAGGAGAGGTTCACGAACGAGGCGAAGTGCTCCGGGGTGCTGTCCGGATGGGCGGCCAGCGCCATGTAGGCGGTCGACGGGCCGACCGTGTAGTGCGGGCGGTGCTCGGCGAACATCTCCAGGACCACGCCGGGTTCGAAGCGGTAGGCGAGCACCAGCGTGCCCGCGCTGTTGAGGCAGGCGCCGAACTGGCAGACCATGCCGGTGATGTGGAACAGCGGCGCGAGGGCGTAGTAGATCGGCGCCTCGGGCAGGGCCAGGCCGGTGCGCTGCCGCTCGGCGTTGAACATGATGTTGCCGTGCGTGTTGACGGCGCCCTTGGGGGTGCCGCTGGTGCCCGAGGTGTAGCTGATCAGGGCGACGTCGGCGGAGGCCGGCTCCCGGCCCTCGGGCGCCGTGCCGCCCTGCCGGGCGACGGCGACCAGGTCGTCGGCGTCGGCGGCCCCGGGCAGCCGCTGGAAGGTCAGCACGCGCGCGTCGTCGCGGGTCTGGAAGTCCAGCTCGCAGCCGGTGAGCACGATCCGGACCGGGGAGTCGGCGGCCGTGTCGCGCAGGTACGCCTCCCAGGCCCGGTCGGAGCAGATCAGCGCCGTCACCTCGCCGTCCCGCAGGACGTGGGCGACCTCCCCCGACTTGTACATGGGGTTGACGGGGACGACGGTGGCGCCCGCCTTCCAGGCGCCGAGCACGGCGAGCACGAAGTGCGGGGAGTTCTGCAGCAGGACCGCGACCCGGTCGCCGCGCTCCAGACCGCGGGCGGCGAGGTGGGCGGCGACGGAGTCGCTGAGCTCGTCGACCTCGCGGTAGCTCAGGCGGGCGTCGAAGTAGGCGAGGAAGGTGCGGTCCGGTGCCTCGGCGACGGCGCGGCGCAGGGCGTGGACGAGCGAGTCGGCCGGGTCGACCGGGCCGCGCTGCGCCTCGTTGAGGAGGGCCAGCCAGGGCTTGGCCGCGTACCGGGACGCGACCGTCACGGGGTGGCCTCCCACTTCTGCTGGATGTGGTTCATGCTGGTCAGCCAGCGGTCGGGGACGGTGGCCCGGGCCTGGTAGTACTCGGCGACCTCGGGGTGCGGCAGGATCAGGAACCGGTCCTCCGCCATGCCCCGGAAGAGGGCGTCCGCGACGTCCTCCGGCTCGATCGCGGTGGGCTGGAGGACCAGGTCGCCCGCGCTGCCGGTGGCGGCGAGCATGTCCGTGCGCACGCCCTGCGGACAGATGGCGTGGACCTTGAGGCCGCGGTGGCGGTAGGTCAGGGACAGCCATTCGGCGAAGGCGTACGCGCCGTGCTTGGTGACGCTGTAGGGTGCGGCACCGATCATGGTGAGCAGACCGGCCGCGGAGACGGTGGACACGAAGCGGCCGTGGCCGCGCTCCAGCCAGGCGGGCAGCAGCGCCTCGGCGGCGCGGACGTGGGCCATGACGTTGACGTCCCAGGCCCGTGCCCAGACCGTCTCGCCGGCCGCCTCGGAGCCGCCGGAGGCGAGGCCCGCGTTGGCGCAGTACACGTCGATGGTGCCGCCGAGTGCCGCGCGGGCCTCGTCGACGATCGTGGAGGCGTCGCCCGGGACCGCCGTGCCGCCGATCTCCTCGGCCACGGCCTTCGTCTTCTCGGCGTCCAGGTCGTTGACCACGACCCGGGCACCCTCGGCGGCGAACCGGCGGGCCAGCGCGGCGCCAATGCCTCCGCCCGCTCCGGTGACGACCACTCCCGCACCCTGCACGGCTTCCACCATCGGTCTCCTTCGACGGGACTGCGGTGCGCCTTCGCCCGGGCGCACCTCGGCTCTGCCGCGCCAGACTAACCGGTCGGTATGGAGTTCGGAAGGGGCGTCCATCTCGGCGGCGTGGCCGGTCCGGTTCGTTCCGTGACGCCCTTGCGCGCGCTAGCGTGCGAGGCCTGGTATCCGCCGCGCGCACGGAGGTCACCGCATGATGCTGTCCAGACGGAGCCTGCTCGCCACCCCCGCCGCGGCCGCGACGTGCGGGGCCCCGAGGAGCGCGGCGCCGGCGACCGCGGCGCCGGCGACTGGGGCGACGGGCCTCGGGTCGCCCCGGTCGCCCCGGCTGAGCACCGGCTTCGAGCGGCTCGCCGCGGACGGGTACGCCCTGCTCAAGGGGCAGCGGGTCGGCATCGTCACCAATCCCACCGGCGTGACCCGGGACGTACGCCACATCGTCGACGTCATGCACGCCGACCCGCGTGTGAAGCTCACCGCCGTCTTCGGCCCCGAGCACGGATTCCGCGGCACCGCTCAGGCGGGCGGCTCGGAGGGCAGGTACGACGACCCGGCAACCGGCCTCCCCGTCTACGACACGTACCTGAAGAGCGGTCGGGCGCTGGCCGACGTGTTCACGGCGTCCGGGGTGGACACGGTGGTCTTCGACATCCAGGACGCCGGGGCCCGCTTCTACACCTACATCTGGACCCTGTACGACTGCATGGAGGCGGCGCGGCTGGCGGGCCGCCGGTTCGTGGTGCTCGACCGGCCGAACCCGGTGACCGGGCGCTCGGCCCAAGGTCCGGTGCTGCACAAGGAGTTCGCCTCCTTCGTGGGCCGTGAGCCGATCGCCCAGGCGCACGGGATGACGGTCGCCGAGCTGGCGCGGCTGTTCAACGCGGAGTTCCTGAGCGCGCCGGTGCCGCTGGAGACCGTCCAGATGACGGGCTGGAAGCGCACGGACTTCTACGACGCCTCCGGGCTGCCCTGGGTGCCGCCCAGCCCGAACATGCCGACCCCGGACACCGCCCTCGTCTACTCGGGCACGGGACTGTTCGAGGGCACCAACCTGTCCGAGGGGCGCGGCACCACCCGGCCCTTCGAACTGCTCGGCGCGGAGAACATCGACGGGCGCTGGGCCGCCGCGGCCAACGAACTCAGGCTGCCCGGCGTCCACTTCAGGGAGGCGTACTTCGCGCCCACCTTCTCCAAGTTCCAGGGCAAGACCGTCGGGGGCGTGCAGATCCATGTGCACGACCGGGCCGCCTATGACCCGGTACGCACCGGGATCGGGCTCCTGGTGACCGCCAAGAAGGTCTGGAGCGGCTTCGGCTGGCGCTCCGACAACTGGATCGACAAGCTCACGGGCTCCACCCGGGTGCGCACGATGATCGACGCGGGAGCGGGCACGGACGAGGTGGTCGCCGCCTGGCAGGAGGAGCTGACGGCGTTCCGACGCATTCGAACGAAATATCTGCTCTACAGGTGAGCCGCGACGTATGGCCAACCTTGCCCGGTGGCGGGACGATGCGCCCACATCGCACCGCTTCGGGGGACGAGGGAGCCTGTCATGGCGGATCCTGGGATGAGCGTGACTCCCTACTGGGAGCTGACTTTCGACGCGGACGGGGACGTGGACGGCCGCGAGCGGGACCGGCTGCTGCGGGAGGTCACGGCGCGCGGCGTACATGACCTGATCGTCTTCGCGCACGGCTGGAACAACGACCGCTCGGGCGCGACCTCGCTCTACAGCCACTTCTTCGCGCCAATCCCCGGGCTCGCACCGCATGCCCGGATCGGCTACGTGGGCGTGGTGTGGCCCTCGATGCGGTTCTCGGACGAGCCGATCCCCGACTTCCCCAAGTCCGCGGTGGCCGTGGCGGCCGAGACCGGGCCGCCGCACGCCCTGGACAAGGACACCCGGCACGCGCTCCTGGAGACCTTCCCCGGGCGCGCGACCGTGGTCGACCAGATCGCCAGGATGCTGGACCAGCAGCCGCGCGAGGAGGCCGAACTGGAGGAGTTCGGGCGGCTGGTGCGGCTGCTGGTCGAGGTGGTGCCGGGCGGGCCGCAGCCGCTGTTCGCGGCGGACACGCTGGCCGAGGGTGTGCCGCAGAGCGAGCCCGTGCTGTTCACCGGGGACACGGTGGCGCTGTGCGAGGAGTTCGCGCAGGCCCTGGCGAGTCTCGGGTCCGCCGACGGCGAGGCCGGGACGCCGGAGCCGGAGCCGGATCCGACGGTGGCGGTGGCCGGGTTCGCGCTGCCCAACCCCTGGAACGGCGCGCGCGAGCTGCTGCGGCAGGCGACGTACTACGCGATGAAGCGGCGCGCCGGGACCGTCGGGGAGCGTGGACTGGGGCGGGTCGTCGGACAGTTGGCCGGTGCGGCGCCGGACGTCCGGGTGCATCTGGTCGGGCACAGCTTCGGCGGCCGGCTGGTGTCCTTCGCGCTGCGCGGACTGCCGGAGGGCGTGCGCACGGTGAAGTCCGTGACCCTGCTCCAGGGCGCCTTCTCCCACTACGCGTTCGCGGCCCGGCTGCCGCACGACCTGCACGTGTGCGGGGCTCTGGAGGGCCAGCACAACCGGGTCGACGGCCCGTTGGTGTGCTGCTACTCGCGCCACGACCAGGCGCTGAGCACCCTGTATCCGCTGGCCTCACGGATGGCGGACGACGACCGCTCGTTCACGGACTCCGGGCCGGCCGGCGGCGACCGGTCCTTCGCGGGCTTCGACCTCGGGCGGGCGCTGGGCGCCAAGTGGGGTGCGATGGGGCACGACGGCGTCCAGGCGGTCGCGGGGACGGCCTCGATGGACCTGGCCGAGGCGCTGCGCGGTCCGCTGCCCCGGTCGGGCTGCGTCAACGTCGACGCGGCGGCGGTGGTCAACCGCGGCGGGCCGCCGGCGGGCGCGCACAGCGACATCGTGCACGCCCAACTGGCCCAGCTGGTCCTGGCGGCGGGGCGCATCGCATGACCCGCCGCCAGGTTCGGGTCACCGATGCGACGTGTACTCCACGACCTGCTGGAACGTCGGCCGGTTCTGCCAGCTGATCTTGCCGTGCTTGATGCCGCCCAGAGTGCGCTGGACGATCGAGTCGGCGCACCACTGGTCGCCCGCCGAGCACTGGTCGTCGCCGGGGTAGACCTGGGCGGCGGTCAGGCCTGCCGCCGTCTTGAGCGTGCCGATCAGGATGTCCCGGCAGGAGCTCAGGCTCCCCGCGCCGCAGTACTTCTGCGCGAGCCCGCCCTGCACGGACTCACCGAGCACCGCCCGGATGTCCTTGTCGACATAGCTCCACCAGCCGTACTGGAAGGAGCTGCCGGCGTGCGAGCCGGTCGGGCCGTGACCGGCCGACGGGGCCTCGTCGATCGGCAGGTTGTTGCCGAACGCGCCGTACAGGTCGCTGCCCAGACCGGGCTCGAACTCGGCCTTCACCAGCAGCGGCCACCACGCGTCCAGGATCCGGATCGCGTCCGCGTTGGCGTAGGTCTTCGAACCGGCCGAGGTCTCCGTGCGCTTGGCACCCGCCGTCACCCAGGCCTGCAGCTTGCTCACCGCCGCGGCGGCCGTGGAGTCGGTCACCGGCGAGCTGTTGACGACCTTGAGCAGCTTCGGCAGCACGTCCTCGGCCCGCAGGTCGGCAACGGCCGCGTCGGCCATGGCCTTCGTCAGCGCCGAGCGGGTCACCCCGCCGGCCGCGACCAGCTTCTTCACCCGGTCCTCCAGCAGGTTGCCGCGGTGCACCGACCCGTCGCCCCAGGACGCGGTCGTGTAGTCCTTGGCCTGCTTGTTGTTCCAGGAGACGTAGTAGTCCTGGTCCAGGGAGTTGGGGTGGGCGGAGGCCGGGGTGTAGTCGGCCGTGTTCGTGGCCGGGTTCCAGTTCCTCCACTCGTACGCGGGCTGCCCCCACACCGGGAACTCGGCGTCCACACCGCTCGCCCGCACCGGGTTGTCACCGCTGTTGTAGTAGGCGGTGTGCTGGGAGTCGGCGTAGAACCAGTTGAAGGTGTAGTTGATGTGCTGCGCCGCGCTCTGGAAGTCCTTCGGACCCTTGACGTAGTCGGGGTCGTTCAGCATCTGGAAGCCGATGATCGAGTCGGCCTCGTGCAGGTACGAGGAGCGCAGGGTCGTGTAGGCGACCTTCTTGCCGCCGACGGTCGCGCGGTACTCGACGGGGCCGTACTTGGTGCGCCAGACCCGCATCGTGTACGAGCCGGCCGGGGTGCCGTCGGCCGTGGTCGGCTTCCAGGCGTTCTTCTGCTCGACCTTGTCCATGGCCGTGCAGGTGCCGTGGTACAGGTAGTGGTAGTCGTCCTGGCACAGTTCGACGGCGTAGGTGTCGATGATGTCCTGGCCGGAGGTCGTCGCGCTCCAGGAGTAGTCCTGGCCGCGGCCGAGTTCGACGTACATGCTCAGGCCGGCGAAGGAGGCGCCGCGGGCGCTGATGCCGGGGCCCTGGATCTCCTGGAGCATCAGCAGCTGCGGGGCGAAGTAGCCGGTCTGCGGGCCGAAGACGGCGACCGGGTGGCCGCTCGCGGTGTACTTGCCGCTCACCACCAGGGCGTTGGACATGCCGCGCTTGGCGGAACCGAGCGTCGCCCTGGCCGCCGTGGCGGAGGCGCCGGTCGCCGTGGCCGTGGCCGCGCTGCCGGTGCGGTCGTAGACCAGCGGTTCCTGGGTCACCGAACCGGCGTCGGGCATCGCCTCGCCCTGGGTGCTGTCCGGCCTGGTGGCGTACGGGAAGCTCTCGCCGTTGTGGACGGTGAGGACGGCCTCGGCGTCGTTGCGCTCGCGGAAGGACTCCCAGACCTTGGTGCCCTCCTGCACGCCGTACTTGGACTGGGCGGCGATCAGGGAGAGCGCGTTGTTGACCTCACCGCCGCCGCCGGAGCCGAAGAGCGAGCCGATGACCGAGCCCAGCGCCACCAGGTCGGTGATCTTGAAGTGCTCGATGGTGCCGGCGTTGGTGATCGCGTCCTTGTGGCCGGTCAGGACGTACTCGCCGGGGAAGTAGCGGCCGCTGTCGGAGGCGTCGATGTAGGCGTTGATGCCGGCGAGGTAGGCGCCTGCGTCGGCGAGGGCCTGCTGGCCGCGGGCGCCGTTGCCCGCGACGGCGTTGTCGATCTGCGCCTGGAGGTCGGCCTCGGTATAGGGGGCGTTGCGGTAGAACTCCTGCTCCAGGCCCTGGTTGCTGGGCGCGCCGCCCGCGAAGGAGGTCAGCCCGCCGCGGCCCACGTGGCGGAAGACGTCCATCAGCCACAGCCGGTCCTCGGCCGCCGCGTACCCGGCGCCGAACTCGGTGCCGTACCGGGTGGTGCCGGTGATGTGCGGCACACCGGCCTTCTTGTCGCGGACGATCGTCACGTCGCCGCGGCCGGCCGGCTTCTCGGTGGAGGCGACCTGGTCGGCGGCGACCCCGAACGAGGCGTCGTTGAAGAAGGTGTTGATCTTCGCGTCGGTCAGCCCGGAGTAGCCCGTGGCCAGGTTGGCGTAGGGGCCGAGCTGGTCCTCCGCGTGGTCGGGCTGGGTGCCGAACACCTGGTTGAGGAGGATCTGGGCGAGGGTGGCGTTGCCGTTCTCGCCGGGCGGCAGGATGTCCGAACACTGGCCGCCGCAATAGTCGTTGGAGGCGGTCGCCGCGGTGGCGGTCGCCTGGGTCAGCGGGGACAGCAGGCCCGCGACCAGGACGCATACGGATGCCGTTTTCAGGAACCCGGTGAGCCCGCGGGGAGTTCTCAGTCTGGTGAACAACGCGTTTCGTGGGGTGCGCCGTGCCATGGCAGCTCCTGAGGAACGGGGGTTGGCGGGACGTTACCGCCGGTATCCCCGAGATTGAAGATGAACATGCGTCACTTTTTGGAGTCGCCCGGGCCGTTGCCGCTCGCCGGTCAACCCGGGAGGCCTTATGGACGGCATCGGAAATCGAATGGAGCCGGATCGGGTGTCGACACGTCTATACGGCAACGTCGCGCGAAGTGCGCACGACGACGCCGAAGTGACCGAAGTACAGGTGCAGGTGTGACGGAGGTGCAGGGCCATGGCCGGTTTCCGGAGTTTGGCGAGACAGGTACGAGATCCGCGGTGCGACCTGGCGCTGCGGCGCTACTCGCTGCGTAAGTGCCTTGAGCGGTTCGCGCCTTACGGACACAGGGCGACCTGGGACCACCTGTGCGCCCGGGGCGGGTTCGGACCCGAGGACCGCTCCCCCGATCCGGCGCGGCTCGTGGCCGCGCTGGACGAGTTGGAGGAGGCGCGGGCGGTCTGGCTGGCCTACGAGGCCGAGTTCGCCGAGCGTCGCAAGAAGGAGAAGCACGACGGGCTGCGCCGTCCGGGCAGCGTGGACGACTGGCACCGGCTGACCTGGGGCGGCTTCGGGGTCGCCTGGTGCGACGATCCACGTGTCCACCCCGACGAGCCCCTGGCCGAGGTGCTGCGAGGGCTGATCGCCGCCCTGGAGCGCGAACCGGGTTCGACCTGCCCGGTGTGCCACGGGGAGCGGCTCGTCTGGAAGTACGACCTGGACCACGAACCCTCGGCGGGTCCGGTCTGCGCGGACTGCGGGATTCTGGTACCCCGCCCCGTGCTCACACCCGAGGCGCTGGCCTACGCCAGGCGCGGCAGGCTGCTCGTGTCGGCCTGAGGTACTCCGGGGGTGCGCCGGGGATGCCGCACCCCCTCCCGTTCGGCTGTGGACCGTTGTCCGCGCAACGGCGGCCATGGACCCGTGTCGGTGGCGGCTGTCACCATCGGAGCATGGTGCAGGTGTGTCTCAACGGACGTCGCGGGGGCGCCGACGGCGCGTGTGTGCCCCTGTCTCCGGAGGCGTTGGCCGAGGCGGCGGCGCTGGCCGTGACGGCCGGGGCCACGGACATTCACGTACATCCCAGGACGCCGTGCGGACAGGACAGTCTCTCCCCGCGCGTGGTGGCGGCGACCGTCGAGGCGATACGGGCCCGGGTCGCGGTGCCGGTGGGAGTGACCACGGGCGCCTGGACCGAGCCGGATCCGGCGGCCCGTCTGGAACGATTGCGCGGCTGGCGCGCGCCGCTGCCCGACCACGCCTCGGTCAACTGGCACGAGGAGGGCGCGGAGGAGCTCGCCGCGGGGCTGATCGCCCTGGGTGTGCGGGTGGAGGCGGGCATCTGGTCCGGCACGGACGCGGCGGCCCGGTTCGCGGCCTCGCCGCTCGGCCCGAAGGTGCTGCGCGTGCTCGCGGAGGTGACCGACCCGGACCCGGACACCGCACCGGAGTCGGCGCGCCGGCTGCTGGCGGACCTCGGTCCCGCCCACGGCCGCCCGGTGCTGCTGCACGGCGAGGAGGGCGGCGCCTGGCCCGTCCTGCGGCTGGCCGGACGGCTGGGGCTCGCGACCCGTATCGGGCTGGAGGACACCCTGCTGCTGCCGGACGGCGGACCGGCCGCCTCGAACGCCCAGTTGGTGACGGAGGGCCTTCTCCAGTACAGGTCGGCGGCCGAAGGACGGGACTCTAGCAACGGATAATCCGCTCGCTCCAGCCGTTTCCAGTCCGGACAGTGGGAGGCGATGAAACACGCCTGAACGACCACGTCCTGGGAGTCCCCGATGTCGACGCTGCGCGTCACCGCCGAAGTGCTGACCGTCCACGACCATCCGAACGCCGACGCGCTCGAACTGGCCCAAGTGGGGCTGTATCGCGCCGTCGTCGCCAAGGGCGCGTACCGCACCGGCGAGGCCGCCGTCTACATCCCCGAGCAGTCCGTGCTTCCGGCGGAGCTGATCGAGGAGCTGGGGCTGACCGGACGGCTGGCGGGCAGCGCGTCCGACCGGGTCAAGGCGGTGCGGCTGCGCGGGGAGCTGTCGCAGGGCATCGTCTGCCGGCCCGGGGCGCTCGCGGACGTCGACCTGGCCCGCGCCGCGGCCGACGGCACGGACTTCGCGGAGCGGCTCGGCATCACCAAGTGGGTACCGCCGATCCCGCCGACCATGAGCGGCGAGGTCGAGTCGGCGCCCGAGCTGCTGCCCTGGGTCGACATCGAGAACATCCAGCGCTACCCGGACGTCTTCACCCCGGGCGAGCCCGTGGTCCTGACCGAGAAGCTGCACGGCTCCGCGTGCCTGCTGACGTACCTCGCCGACGAGGACCGGGTGTACGTCACCTCGAAGGGCTTCGGCGCCAAGTCCCTGGCCCTGAAGGAGGATCCGCGGAACCTGTACTGGCGGGCGGTGCACGGACACGGCGTCGCCGAGGCGGCCGCGCGGCTCGCCGAGCGGCTCGGGGCCCGGCGGGTCGGCATCTTCGGCGAGGTGTACGGCGCGGGGGTCCAGGACCTGACGTACGGGGCCGACGGCCGGCGCGACACGCTCGGGTTCGCGGTGTTCGACGTGTCGGCGGAGATCGACGGGTCCGTGCGCTGGCTGGACGCCGCAGCGCTGCTGGAGGGGGAGCTGCCGTTGGTGCCGCGGCTGTTCGAGGGGCCGTACGACATCGAACGGGTGCTGGAGTTCGCCGGCGGGCGGGAGACGGTGTCCGGACGGGAGCTGCACATCCGGGAGGGCGTGGTGATACGGCCGGCCGTCGAGCGGTACAGCGCGGTGACCGGAGGGCGGGCCATCGCGAAGGCGGTCAGCCCGGCCTACCTGACCCGCAAGGGCGGGACCGAGTACGAGTGAGCGGGGCAGCAGTCGCCCGGTGCCGGTGTCGGTGCCGGGCGACTGCTCCGGTCTTCCACCAGCAGCCGCGACCCCGGCCCCCGTTCCCCGACCGCGTCGTCCGGGTTGGACAGGACGCAGCTGTCGAGGGAGAGGCAGCCGCAGCCGATGCAGTCGGTGAGGTGGTCGCGCAGGCGGTGCAACTGCTGGATGCGCTCGTCGAGTTCGGCGCGCCAGGCCTTGGACAGGCGGGCCCAGTCCTCGCGGGTCGGGGTGCGCTCCTCGGGGAGTTCGGCGAGGGCCTCGCGGATCGTGGCCAGCGGGATGCCGACGCGCTGGGCGGCGCGTACGAAGGCGACGCGGCGCAGGGTGTCACGGCTGTAGCGGCGCTGGTTGCCGGTGGTGCGGCGGCTGCGGATGAGGCCCTTGGACTCGTAGAAGCGCAGGGCGGAGACGGCGGCGCCGCTGCGCGCGGACAACTGGCCGACGCTCAGCTCGTGGATCTTCTCGGGAATCTGGGGCACCTCTCAGAGCCTACCCATCGCCCCCGCCGCGGTCCGTTGACATCGGCCCCGCTCCCGACCATGCTAAGCAGTTGCTTAGACATGCGACCGAGGCATGCGACCGAGGCAAGCGATTCCGCGACGCGAGAGGCCGGGAACATGGCAGAACCGAGGATCTTCACCTCCCCCGACGAGCTGAGGGCGGCCGTCGGCGAGCAACTGGGGCACACCGACTGGGTGGAGATCGACCAGAAGCGGATCGACCTCTTCGCGGACGCCACCGGCGACCACCAGTGGATTCACGTCGATCCGGAGAAGGCCGCCCTGGGTCCGTTCAAGACGACCATCGCACACGGCTACCTCACCCTGTCGCTGCTTCCCCTCTTCGGCCCGCAGCTGATCTCGGTCCAGGGCGTGCGGATGGGCGTCAACTACGGGACGAACAAGGTCCGTTTCCCCGCTCCCGTGCCGGTCGGCTCCCGGCTGCGGGCCACGGCGACGATCACCGGCGTCGAGGACGTCACCGGCGGCGTCCAGCTGAGCGTGGCGTTCACCGTGGAGCGCGAGGGCGGCGACAAGCCGGTCTGCGTCGCGGAGTCGGTGTCCCGCTACTACGTCTGAGCCGCACCGCCCGGCGGGCCGGCGCCTACTTCGCGCCGACCATCCGCAGCACGAGGTCGGCGTAGAGCGCGCCGACCTCCTCGGGCGTCCGGGGGCCGTCCACGTTGAACCAGCGGGCCACGTCGATGCACAGGGACAGCACGGCGAGGGTGGTGCCGTGCACGTCCAGGACGTCGAACTCGCCGGACTCGACGCCCTCCTGGATGATCCCGCGCACCTCGCCGTCGACCTGGCGGCGCAGATCGAGGATCTCGGCACGGGCGTCCGGCCCGAGCGCGTCCAGCTCGTACTGCACGACACGGGCGGTGGTGCGCCGCCCGGCGTGCCAGCGGACGAAGGAGCTGACGGCGTCCGCGAGCCGCTCCGGCGCGCCACCCTCGCGGCGCGCGGCCGTCCGCAGGATGTCCAGGGCCCTGTCGTGGCCGATCCGGCTGATCCGGTGGAGCAGCTCTTCCTTGGTCTTGTAATGGATGTACAGCGCGGCCGGGCTCATGCCCGCGCGACCCGCGATGTCGCGGGTCGTCGTCGCGTGGTAGCCGCGCTCGGCGAAGGCCTCCACGGCCGCGACCAGCAGGCGCCGGGCCGCCTCAGGGGTGACCTCTTCCCACGGCTCGACCTCGCCGCCGGTCGTCTCCTCCGCCGTACTCATCGCTCTCTCGCCCCTCTCGGTGACAGGAGCTACACCATACCGCCGAAGCTGAGCGGCCGCTTAGAGTGCCTGCTCAGATCTTCTCGAAGGGATCGTGTTCGGCCAGGAGCTTCTCCAGCCGTGCCTGGTCGACCCGGCTCACGATCTGCCCGGCCTCCTGCCGGTCCCTGATCACCTTGGCCAGGGTGAAGGCCGAGGTGACGAGGTACAGGACCGCGATGGCCAGGAAGGCCCGGACCCAGGCGTCGGTGTCCAGCCGGTAGATGCCGATGGACGTGGCCGCCATCGCGATGGCGAAGGAGGCGACCGCCTGGCCGTAGAAGGCGGCCGTGCTCTGCTGCTTGACCGGTGTCTCGCTCATGGACACCAGGGTCCGCGGATGTGGCGGCCACCACATCCGCCGGGATACTCAGAAACGTACTCAGAACGCCGAAATCCCCGTCAGCGCCCGCCCGATGAGCAGTTTCTGGATCTGGCTGGTGCCCTCGTAGAGGGTCATCACGCGGGCGTCGCGCAGGAGCTTGCCCGCCGGGTACTCGTCGATGTAGCCGTAGCCGCCGAAGACCTGGAGGGCGTTGTTGGCGGCCCGAACGGCGGCCTCGGAGGCGAAGAGCTTGGCCTTGGAGGACTCGGTGACGAAGGGCAGGCCGCGGTCGACCAGGTCGGCGACCCGCCAGGTCAGCAGCCGGGCCGCGTCCACGTCGACCGCGATATCGCTGAGGAGCTCCTGCACCAGCTGGTGGTGGGCGATGGACCTGCCGAACTGCTCGCGCTCCCCGGCGTACCGGACCGCCGCGTCCAGCGCCGCCTGGGCTATCCCCACGCAGCCCGCGGCGACCGACATGCGCCCCTTGGCGAGCGCGGACATGGCGACCGAGAAGCCCTTGCCCTCCTCGCCCAGCATCGCCGAGGCCGGCACCCGCACGTCCTGAAGGACCAGCTCGGCGGTGGCCTGGCCGCGCAGGCCGAGCTTGCCGTGGACGGCGTTGCGGGTCAGGCCCGGGGTGTCGGTGGGCACGAGGAAGGCGGAGACGCCCTTGTGGCCGGGGGCGTCCGTGGAGCGGGCGAAGAGCAGCACCACGTCGGCCCAGGTGCCGTTCGTGATGAACATCTTGGTGCCGTTGACGACGTACTCGTCGCCGTCGCGCACGGCCCGGGTGGCGAGGTTGCCCGCGTCGGACCCGGTGCCCGGTTCGGTCAGGCCGAAGCAGCCGACGTACTCGCCGGACGTGAGGCCGGGCAGCCAGCGGCGCTTTTGCTCTTCGCTCCCCCAGGCCGCGACGGACTTCGCGACGAGGCCGAGGGAGACGGACACGATCCCCCGGACCGAGGAGTCGCCCCGGCCCAGCTCCTCCGTGACCAGGCAGTACGCCAGGTGGTCGCCGCCCGAGCCGCCGTACTCCTCGTCGACGGTCAGGCCCAGGAAGCCGAGCGCGCCGAGCTTCTTCACGATGCCCCGGTCGACCTCCTCGGCCCGGTCCCAGGCGACCGCGTACGGAGCGACCTCCCGCTCCACGAAGTCCCGGGCGAGCTGCCGGACGGCGGTCTGCTCCTCGCTGAGCTCCAGGTTCACGACGAGATCACCCCACAGATGACGGAAACACGGCAGATCTTGAAAGCCGTACATTTAAATTAGCACTGCTAGTTTCTAGCGGCAGCCCTACTATGTGCGCCATGGCCCGACCGCGCAAGCCCCTCCTGAGCACCGACCGGATCGTCGAGACGGCACGCGAACTCGTGGACGCGGAGGGTCTGGCGGCCGTCTCCACCCGTCGGCTCGCCGCCGAACTGGGCGTGAGCGGGCCCTCGCTCTACAACCACTTCCGCACCAAGGACGAGATCCTGGAGGCGGTCGCGGACTCGGTGAGCGGCCAGGTCGACCTGTCGATGTTCGACAACGGCCGGGACTGGCGGACCGCCCTGCACGACTGGGCAGTCTCCTACCGGGCCGCCCTGCGCGACCACCCGAACATCGTCCCGGTCCTCGCCCGCGGGCCCGGCCGCCGCCCCGCCGGACTGCGGCTGGCCGACGCCGTGTACGGCGCGATGGTCGGCGCCGGCTGGCCGCCCGCGCAGGCCACCTCCATCGGCGCGCTGATGCGGTACTTCATCATGGGCTCCGCGCTCGGCTCCTTCGCCGGGGGCTTCGTGGACGACGCGAGCGCCTACGACCCCGCCGACTACCCCCACCTCGGGCAGGCGCACCTCCTCGCCGAACAGCAGGAGAAGATCGACGAGCGGGCCTTCGAGACGGGGCTGACGGCCCTGCTGGACGGACTGGCGCAGCAGTACGCGCAGGTCGGGGAGAGCGCGTAACGATCCTTCGGCGCCCGCCGAAGTGTCCGTACCGCATTCTGGGGTGCATGACCGCCAAGGACGCCCAGGCACCCGGGCTCGCCGCCCTCGCGGCGCTGATCGCCGACGAGACGCGGGCCGCGTGCCTACTCGCGCTGCTCGACGGGCGGGCCTGGACCGCCGGTGAGCTGGCCCGGCACGCGGGGGTCGCGCCGTCCACGCTGAGCGAGCACCTGGGCAAGCTGGTCGCGGGCGGCCTGCTGACCGAGGAGCGCCAGGGCCGCCACCGGTACGTCCGGCTGGCCGACACGCGCGTCGCACAGCTGGTGGAGGACCTCGCCGCCCAGGCCGACCCCGGCACCGCCCGGCCGCCGCGCACGCTGCGGGAGGCGGGCGCCGGTTCCGCGATGGCCCGCGGCCGCACCTGCTACGACCACCTCGCCGGGCGGCTGGGCATCGCGCTCACGGACGCGCTGACGGCGCGCGGGCTGCTCCGGCAGGACACCGGGTTCGCGCTCACGGACGCCGGGGTCGACTGGTTCGGCTCCGTCGGCATCGGCCTCGACCGCGCGACCCGCCGCCCCCTGGCCCGCGCCTGCCTCGACTGGACCGAGCGGCGGCCCCATCTGGCCGGTGTGGCGGGCGCGGCCCTGTGCCGCCACGCCCTGGACGCCGGCTGGTGCGTGCGCATCGGCTCCGAACGGGCCGTGAAGGTGACGCCCGAGGGCGAGCACGCCCTGTCCGACCTGCTGGGCATCCCGGCGGGGGCGCTGCGCTGAGCGGCGGTGTCCGCCCCGCAGCGTCGCGTCCGAAATCCGCGAGCGGCCGCCCCGCTCCCCTCCTAGCCTCGGGAAGCATGATGAACGTCTCCCCGTCCCGCCTGGCCGCCGGCGCCGCCACGGTCAGTGTGCTGCTGTGGGCCTCCGCCTTCGTCTCGGTCCGCAGCGCGGGCGCCGACTACGCGCCCGGCGCGCTGGCACTCGGCCGGCTGCTGGCCGGCTCCCTGGCGCTGGTGGTGCTCTGTCTCGTACGGCGGGAGGGCCTGCCGCCGCGGTCGGCGTGGCCCGGCATCGCGATATCCGGGCTGCTGTGGTTCGGCACCTACATGGTGGTCCTGAACTGGGGCGAGCAGCAGGTGGACGCCGGCACGGCCGCCATGGTGGTCAACGTCGGGCCCGTGCTCATCGCGCTGCTCGGCGCCCGGCTGCTCGGAGACCCGCTGCCGCCGAGGCTGCTCGCGGGCCTGGCAGTGTCCTTCGCGGGCGCCGTGACCGTGGGGTGGTCGATGTCGGAGGGCGGTGGTTCCTCGGTTCTCGGCGTGCTGCTGTGTCTGCTGGCCGCGGTGACGTACGCCGGCGGGGTGGTCGCGCAGAAGCCGGCGCTGGGTTCGGCGAGCCCGCTGCAGGTGACGACCTTCGGCTGCCTGGTCGGCACGGTCGTCTGTCTGCCCTTCGCCGGGCAGTTGGTCCACGACGCGACCGACGCCCCGCTCCCGGCCACGCTCAACATGGTCTACCTGGGCATCTTCCCGACCGCGCTGGCCTTCACCACCTGGGCCTACGCGCTGGCCCGGACGACGGCGAGCCGGATGGGCGCGACGACCTACGCCGTGCCCGCGCTGGTCGTCCTGATGTCCTGGCTGTTCCTCGGCGAGGTCCCGGGACTGCTGACGCTCGCCGGCGGCGCGCTGTGCCTCGCGGGCGTGGCCGTCTCACGCTCCCGCCCGCGCGGCACGACCCCGGCCCCGGCCCCGACTCCGGCCGCGCAGCCCGTCGCCGAGCCGCGCGCCTGGGCCGAGCGGGTACCGGCGACGGACTCCCGGAACACCGCCGGCTAGAACACCACCAGCGCCCGGCCGCCCTTGCCGGCGAGCATGTTCTCGAAGGCGGCCGGGATCCCCTCCAGGGCGATCCGTTCGGTCACCAGCGCGCTCAGGTCCAGGCGGCCCGCCCGGACGTGCTCGGCGAGCACCGGGAGGTCCCGGGCCGGGTCGCAGTTGCCGTACACGCAGCCGGACAGGGTCCGGCCCCAGTGGAAGAGCTCCAGGGCGTTGAAGGTGACCTGCTGGTCCTTGCCGCCGATGCCGACGACGGTCGTCCGGCCGCCCCGGCGCGTGGAGTCCCAGGCGGCCCGGATGCTGACCGCGCGGCCCACGCACTCCACGGCGACGTCGACGCCCTGCTTGCCGGTGAGGGCGCGGATCTCGCGGGGCGTGTTCTCGGAGGCGAGGAGGAAGTCGGTGGCACCCGCGCCGCGCGCGAGTTCCTCCTTCTGCGGGGACACGTCCACGGCGACGATCCGCGCCGCGCCGGCGATCCGGGCCGCCTGGAGCGTGGCGAGGCCGACCCCGCCCACGCCGAACACCGCGACGGTCTCCCCGGGTTGGACCCGCGCCGCGTGGTGCACGGCACCGTAGCCGGTGAGGACGGCGCAGCCGAGCAGGGCCGCGTCGACCAGCGGCACGCCCTCGGGCAGGGGCAGGACGCAGGACGCGGCGACCACCGTCTCCTCGGCGAACGCGGCGACGTTCAGGCCGGGGTGGAGGTCGGTGCCGTCCACGGTGCGGGCGTACACGTCGGCGGCCCCGGTGAGCGCGTTGGCGCACAGCCAGACCTCGCCGAGGGCGCAGGCGTGGCAGGTTCCGCAGGACGGCGCCCAGTTGAGGACGACGCCGTCACCGGGACGCACATGGGTGACCCCGTCGCCGACGGCGACGACCGTCCCCGCGCCCTCGTGGCCGAGGACCGCCGGGATCGGCACCCGCATGGTGCCGTCGGACAGGGACAGGTCGGAGTGACAGACGCCGGCGGCGGCGAGCCGCACCCGGACCTGGCCGGGGCCCGGGTCCGGCAGGTCGATCGCGGTGACCTCCAGGGGAGCGCCGACGGCGGGCAGAACGGCGGCACGTACGGCCATGAGGACAAACTTCCTTAGAACTGGAGGGACTTGGTCTGGAGGTATTCGGCGAGCCCGTGCGCGCCGAGTTCACGGCCCACCCCGGACTGCTTGTAACCGCCGAACGGGGCGAGGGGGTTGAAGCGGCCGCCGTTGATGTCGACCTGCCCGGTGTCCATGCGGCGGGCGAAGGCCACCGCCTCCGCCTCGTCGCCCGCCCAGACGGCGCCGGCCAGGCCGTAGACCGTGCCGTTGGCGATACGCAGGGCGTCCTCCTCGTCCTCGTACCTCAGGACGGTGAGGACCGGGCCGAAGATCTCCTCCTGCGCGATCGTCATCTGCGGCGTCACGTCCGCGAAGACGGTGGGGCTCACGAAGTAGCCCTTCTCGCGCGGGGGCTGCGCGCCGCCCGCGACCAGGCGGGCGCCCTCGGCGACGCCCCGCTCGATGTAGCCGCGCACCCGGTCCAGCTGCCGGGCGCTGACCACCGGTCCGATGCGGTCGCCGTACTTGGCGGCGGCGGCCGCGGCCAGCTCCACCGCCTCGTCGTACTGGGAGGTGTGCACCAGCATGCGCGTCCAGGCGCTGCACGTCTGGCCGGAGTTGGACATCACGTTGGCGACGCCGACGCCGACGGCCTTGGCGAGGTCGGCGCTGGGCAGGATGACGTTGGCGGACTTGCCGCCGAGTTCGAGGGCCACCCGCTTGACCGCCCCGCCCGCGACCGCTCCGATGTGCCGGCCGACGGCGGTGGAGCCGGTGAAGGAGACGAGGTCGACGTCCGGGTGCTCGGCGAGGGCCTGGCCGGCGACCTGCCCGAGGCCGGTGACCAGGTTGAACACCCCGGCCGGCAGGCCCGCCTCGTGCACGGCCTCGGCGAAGAGCTGGGCGGTGAGCGGGGTGTTCTCGGCGGGCTTCAGGACGACCGTGCAGCCCGCGGCCAGCGCCGGGGCGACCTTGGCGACGATCTGGTGGAGGGGGTAGTTCCAGGGGGTGATCGCGCCGACCACGCCGACCGGTTCGTGGTGCACGGTCGAGTTGCCGACCCGCTCCTCGAAGCCGTGGGTCGCGGCGAGTTCGGCGTACGAGCCGGCCACCGCGATCGGCACGCCCGCGTGGACCGTCTGCGAGAACGCGAGCGGTGCGCCGAGCTCCGCGGTGACCGTCTCGGCGATCTCCTCCCTGCGGGCCACGAGGACGTCCCGCAGGGCGATCAGCCGGGCGGACCGCTCGGCGGGCGGTGTCGCCGCCCAGATCGGGAGCGCGGCACGGGCGGCCCGTACGGCGCTGTCGACGTCCAGGGCGGTGCCTGCCGGGACGTGGCCGATGACCTGTTCGTCGGCCGGGTTCACGACCTCGATCAGGTCCTGCCCCGCCGCGGGGCGCCAGGCGCCGTCGATGTACAGGCCGTCGTGTGGCTTCATGCTGCTTCCTCCCGGCGGGGCTGCGTGGTCCGGCACACAAACTAGCGGCGATAGTTTTTCCGCGCCAGGCGTCACCGGACGCTCCAGGACATCAGAAGTCCACTTGCGCCCGTTCGTCCACCCTGCCCACGGACTCCTGGCCGAAAGCCTTCTCGTAGGCCAGACGGATCTCCTCGATCCGTCGGTCGCTCGTCTGTGCCCCCGCCACCGGGTACAGCAGGATCAGCTCGTACGACGGCTCCCGCTCGATCGTGCCGTGCGCGTCCCGCCACTGCCCGCGCCCGCTCTGCACGGTGAGGCCGTCGGGGAAGCCGGGGGTGACCCGCTGGTCGACGAAGTCCATGAACTGCGCGTCGGTCACGGCTGGTCCGCCGTCCGGGCGCGCGGTGCCGAAGAAGAGCCGGGTCTCCACGTACGGCTTTCCGCGCAGCGGCGGCGAGGGGGCCGCGTCGGCGAGCGTGGCGTAGGCGGTCGGGGCGGCGGCCAGCAGGAGGCCGGCCGCGGTGAGGTAGGTACGGGTGAGGCGCTTGTGCATGCCTCATCCGTAGTGGGCTCACTCGTCCAGGTCGGGCAGCCGCGCCGGGGACGGGCAGATGCGTTCGCCGTGCTGGTCGAAGACGAACAGGTGGGCGATGTCCACGAGGAGGGGGACCTGCATGCCGTGCCGCAGCCGGATGTCGGGGGTGGTGCGCACGACCAGGTCGCCGGGCATCCGGCCCTCCGGCGGCGCGGGTGCGGGATCGGCGTCGGCCGGGTGCTCCAGGACCACCACCGGCCCGGCGCGCAGGGCCCCGGCCCGCTCCCGCAGCCGCCCCAGCACGGAGAACCCCTCGCGGGCACGGCGGCGCGGGCGGCGCGGGGACGGGCGGGGGGCCTCCAGTTCGGGTACGACGGCGGGCCGGGAGCCGGTGTTGAAGTGCACGAGCACCTCGTGCCCCTGGAACTCCATGTGCTCCACCAGTCCGCTGATCGGCACCTCGCCCGGCCGCGCCGCGGCGGGCTTGGCGATACGGACCGCCTCCGAACGCAGCCCGACGATCACCTCCCGGCCCTGCTGCACGCGCAGCAACCGGTGGTCCGCGCTGAGCGGTTCGGGCAGGCGCAGCGCCTGCCTGCCGAGGCCGATGGTCATCGCGCCGTCCAGCGGGGCACGGACCAGGCCCTGCAACAGATTGATGCGGGGGGTGCCGATGAAGGCGGCGACGAAGACGTTGCGGGGCAGCGCGTACACCGAGCGCGGGGTGCCGACCTGCTGGAGCACTCCGCCGCGCAGGACGGCGACCCGGTCGCCGAGCGACATGGCCTCGGCCTGGTCGTGCGTGACGTACACCGTGGTGACGCCCAGTTCCCGGGTGAGCCGGGACATCTCGGCCCGGAGCCGGTTGCGGAGCTTGGCGTCGAGGTTGGACAGCGGCTCGTCCATGAGGAAGGCCGAGGGGTGGCGGGCGATGGCCCGGCCCATGGCGACGCGCTGGCGCTCGCCGCCGGAGAGCTGGCTGGGATAGCGGTCGAGGAGGTCCTCGATGCCCAGCATGCGGGCGGTCGCGTCCACCCGGGGGCCCGGATCCTCCCCCGGGCTCTCGATGCGCAGCGGGAAGCCGATGTTGTCGCGGCCGGTCATGCTCGGGTAGAGGGCGAAGTTCTGGAAGACCATCGCCATGTCCCGGCCGGACGGGGCCAGGTCGTTGGCGTACTCGCCGTCGAGGCGCAGTTCCCCCTCGTCGATCTCCTCCAGCCCGGCGATCATGCGCAGCACGGTGGACTTGCCGCAGCCGGACGGGCCGAGCAGTACGAGGAACTCCCCCGGTGCGATGTCCAGCGACAGCCGGTCCACGACGCGGACGCCTCGCGCGTAGGCCTTGCTCACGTCGTGCAGGGAGATGGCGCGTGTCATGGCTGCTGGCCCCCGGGGGCTGTCCAGAGCGCTGATGCCGGTGCTCCGTGGTCGAAGGCCTCGTGCGGTCGTACGGGGCCCGTGAGTCACGGAAGTTAACGGAATGTGTGCGGCCGGGGGAAGACGCGTGCCGAAATGTCCTGGCGGTCACAGGTCGACGGGGAAACGGACGCGGGGATTCGGGACGAGACCGGTCCCCGGTGCGCGAGGCGGAGCCGGGTCTCCTCGTCCCGCACGGCACGGGAGCGGCACGGAACTCCCCGCGGGAAACGCTCAGTTGTGGCTCTTCCCGGTCACCGGGACCCCCGACCCCAACCGCGTCGCGCCCGCCGGCCGGCTTCGCGGGTGACCGCAGCGCGACCCGTGGCCCGTCAGCCGGCGAGGTAACGGACGCGGGGATTCGGGACGGGGCCGGCCCCCGGTGCGCGGGGCGGAACCCGGTCTCCTCGTCCCGCTCGACACGGGAACGGCGCGTAACTCCCGCCGGGAAACGCTCAGTTGTGGCTCTTCCCGGTCACCGGGACCCCCGGCCGTCACGCCGCCCCGGCCCCGGCCCCGGCCCCAGCCGCGTCGCGTCCGCCGGCCGGCTTCGCGGGTGACCGCAGTGCGACCCGTGGCCCGTCAGCCGGCGCCGCACGAAGGTCGTCGTCCAGCGGGAGTCGGCGAGGTCGTCGGCCATGAGGACCACGCGGGTCGGCAGCAGGGGCGCGCAGCGGCCGGCTTACGGCGTTGCGGTGAGCGCGGCGACGTCGACGGTGACGCCGTTGAGGACCGCGTTGCCCGACAGCGGGTCGAGGAGGCTGCCGTCGAGGAGCTGGTTGACGTTGACGCCGGGCTCCAGGGCCGCGTGCCGCAGCCGGGTGCCGGGCCGGTCGTGGCCCCAGCCGTGCGGGAGGCTCACCACGCCGGGCCGGACGCCGTCGGTGACCTCGGCGGGGGCGACCACCTCTCCGCCGGCCCCCTTCACGCGCACCTGAGCCCCGTCGCGCACTCCGAGGCGTTCCGCGTCCTCGGGGTGGATGTGCAGGGTGCAGCGGTTGGTGCCGCCGGTGAGGGCGGGCACGTTGTGCATCCAGCTGTTGTTGGAGCGCAGATGGCGGCGGCCGACGAGGACGAGCCCGTCGGGGCGCTCGGCCAGCGCCTCCCGCAGCCGGGGCAGGTCGTCCGCGATCGGCTGCGCCAGCAGCTCCACCTTGCCGCTCCTGGTCTTCAGCGGCTGCGGCAGACGGGGGCGCAGCGGGCCGAGGTCGATGCCGTGCGGGTGGTCGAGGAGTCGCTGAAGGGTGAGGCCTTCGGGTCGTACGCCGAAGCCGTCGCCGTAGGGGCCGAGGCGCAGCATCATGTCGAGCCGCCGCTCGGGGCCGGTCTCGCCGGTGAGCTCGGCGGCCAGCTCCTTCGGGTCCCGGCCGTGCACCGGCGAGTGCTCCTCGCGGACCGCCTTGCCGAGGGTCTGGTCGATCACCATCGCGTCGACGGCGGACGGGTCGGCGCCGTGCATACCGCTCGCGGCAAGGATCAAACGGGCCAGGATCTCGGACTCGGCCATCCGGCCGGGCTCCAGGGGGACGGCGGGGCGGGTGTAGCGGACCTGGTTGCGGACGGCGAGGGTGTTGAAGGCGAAGTCGTGGTGCGGGCTCTGGGAGGGCGGCGGCGGGGGCAGCACGACGTGGGCGTGGCGCGAGGTCTCGTTCAGGTAGGGGTCGACGCTGACCATGAAGTCGAGGGAGTCGAGGGCCTTGTCGAGCCGGGCACCGTCGGGCGCGGAGAGCACGGGGTTGGCGGCGACCGCGATGAGGGCGCGGACCGGCTCGCCCTCCGCGGTCGGAGTGTCGATCTCCTCGGCGAGCGCGGAGAGCGGCAACTCGCCCTTCGCCTCGGGGTGCCGGCGCACCCGGGAGTGCCAGCGTCCGAGCTGGAAGCCGTGGCCGGGTCCGGCGGGGCGGGGTGTCCTGTCGGTGGCGGCCTGCGGGAAGAGGGCGCCGCCGGGCCGGTCGAGGTTGCCGGTGAGGATGTTGAGGACGTCCACCAGCCAGCTGGCGAGGGTGCCGTGCGGGACGGTGCAGCTGCCGATGCGGGCGTAGACGGCGGCGGTCGGGGCGGCGGCGAGTTCGCGGGCGAGGGCGCGGATCGTGTCCGCGTCGACGTCACAGGCCCGAGCCGCGGCCTCGGGGGTGAAGTCCGCCATCGCGTCGCGGAGTTCGTCGAGCCCCTGGACGTGCGGGGCCAGCTCGCCGAGTTCGGCGAGTTTCTCCTCGAAGAGCACGTGCGCCATCGCCGCGAGCAGCAGCGCGTCGGTGCCGGGGCGGATCGCGATGTGCCGGTCGGCGAGCTTCGCGGTACGGGTGCGGCGCGGGTCGATGACGGTGAGGGTACCGCCGCGGGCCCGGAGCGCCTTGAGCTTGCCGGGGAAGTCGGGTGCGGTGCACAGACTCCCGTTGGACTCCAGGGGGTTGGCGCCGATCAGGAGCAGGTGGTCGGTGTGGTCCAGGTCGGGGACCGGGATGGCATTGGCATCCCCGAAGAGCAGTCCGCTGGAGACGTGCTTGGGCATCTGGTCGACCGTGGAGGCGGTGAACAGGCTGCGGGTGCGCAGGGCGCCGAGCAGCACCGTCGGGTAGAGGGCGCCGGCCATGGTGTGCACGTTGGGGTTGCCGAGGACGACACCCACGGCGTCGGGGCCGTACCGCTCGACGATCGACCTGAGGCCCGCCGCCACCGCATCGAATGCCTCCTCCCAGGTGGCCTCGCGCAGTTCGCCGTCCTTGCGGACGAGCGGGGCGCGCAGCCGGTCGGGGTCGCCGTCGACGGCGCCGAAGGAGGCGCCCTTGGGGCAGATGAACCCCTTGCTGAACACGTCGTCGCGATCTCCGCGGGCTCCGGTGACGCGGGTTCCCTCGACGGTGAGGGTCAGCCCGCAGGTGGCCTCGCACAGGGGGCAGATACGCAGGGCGGTGCGGGGCACGGGTCCTCCCGGGGGCGGCTGCGGTGGCGCAGGACTAGGGGGAGCATACCGACCGGTATGCATGGAGGGGAGGGGTGTCCGGGGTCCCGTCGGAAATCCGCGCGCGGGCGGAGCGTCAGTCGAGCACCCGGGCGAGATAGGCCCGCAGCAGTTGCCGGGTCTCCTCGATGACCGCCCCGTCGCCCTCCGGGTCCACCCGGAAGGCCAGGTGGACCAGCGTGTCGGCGGTCTCCACGGCGATCAGGAAGGTGCGCCGCAGGTCGTCGTCGGGGGTACGGCCCAGGTAGCCGGAGAGCAGTTCGGTGAGGCGGTCGGCGACACGGTGGTTGGGCTCGGCGTGCCGGGCGCCGACCGGGATCTGGTTGCCGAAGTCGACCAGCGAGAAGCCGGGCGCGGTGCGCTTCATCGCCAGGTACTCGTCGAGCACGGCGTCCATGGCCGCCCGCCAGTCGCCGCTCCGCGCCTCCTTCAGGCGCTGGGTGACGCGCTCGGAGTACCGCTCCAGATTGCGCTGGGCGAGCGCGTCGGCCATCTGCCGCTTGTTGCCGAAGAAGCGGTAGACCGAGCCGATGGGCACGCCGGCGCGCACGGCGACGGCCCGGGTGCTCAGGTCGTCGTAGCCGACCTCGTCGAGGAGTTCGGCACAGGCGTCGAGGATCCGGGTGAGCCGTTCGGCGCTGCGCCGCTGGACGGGCGCTCGGCGCAGCGATGTCGCGTGGGGCACGGGCTTCATGATGCCTTTCCGCCGGGGTCCGGTGAACCTCGCCCCAGAGTACGGAGACGGGTGCCCGTTGCACTCATCGCCCGGGGGTCCCCGCCGGGATGGTGGCCCGCGTCACGCCGCTCCCGCCCGGCGTGGGCGGGGGCGTGGGCGCGGTCTCCGTCCCGGACGCCGTGATGTCGGCCGTGCTCTCCACCGGCTTGCCGTGCACGGCCCAGACCGTGCCGTCGTCGGCGTACAGCCGGGCCGTGACGTGATGGGTGCCGTGCGGGACCAGACGGGCGGCGAGGCGGTAGCGCGGGGTGCGCAGCCGGGTGACCTGGCCGCCGTCCACGAAGAGGTAGGCGAGGCCGCGGCCGGCCACCGGCCGCATCTTCGCGCCGGCCGGGGAGAAGCGGAAGTTGCGGACGGTCAGGTGCACGTCCCAGCTGCCGCCGGCGTCGGGAACCACCTCGACGCCGACGTCGGGTGCCCGGTTCTTGCCGATCTCACGGTAGTGCCGCCCCTCGTCGTCCGTGTCGTCGAGGAGCTTGCCCACCAGTGAGGCCGACACCTCGTCCTTCGGCTCGTGCGCCTCCCCCGTTCCGCACCCCGCCGTTCCGGCCAGGAGCAGGACGCAGACCGCGAGGGCGGCGCGAAGTCCACGCGTCCACGACATGCCGGGGAGCGTAGAACACCGGTTCCGACGGCCGAATCCCCCTGAAGTCTGGTTCCGACCCTTCTCAGGACGGAGATCCGAGTACCTCTTGCGCCCGCGAAAACGCAATCCTACGGTGTTACATAGGAATCGGGTTCGCAAGGGAGCGATCATGAGCGGGGACGCGCGGAAGACCGCCGAGGCACTGGCTTATCTCTCCGGGTTCGGCAACGAGCACGCCTCGGAGGCGGTGCCGGGCGCCCTGCCGGAGGGGCGCAACTCGCCGCAGCGCGCGCCGCTCGGCCTGTACGCGGAGCAGCTGAGCGGGTCGGCCTTCACCGAGCCGCGGGCGCACAACCGCCGCTCCTGGCTGTACCGCATCCGCCCGTCGGCCGCGCACCCCGGCTTCACCCGCACCGGCAACGGCAACCTCCGCACCGCCCCGTTCGCCGAGACGGTGCCCGACCCCAACCGGCTGCGCTGGAACCCGCTGCCGGACCCGGCGGCGGGCACGGACTTCCTGGCGGGCCTGTGGACCCTGGGCGGCAACGGCGACGCGGCCCAGCGCGCCGGCATGGCCGTGCACCTGTACCACGCCAACGCCTCGATGGAGCGGGTCTTCTCCGACGCCGACGGAGAGCTGCTGATCGTGCCGGAGCGCGGCGGGCTGCTGCTGCACACCGAGTTCGGCCGGCTCCATGTGGAACCCGCACACGTGGCCCTGATTCCGCGTGGGGTCCGCTTCCGTGTGGAGCTGCTGGATGAGTCGGCGCGCGGTTATGTGTGCGAGAACTACGGGGCGCCGTTCCAGCTCCCCGACCTCGGCCCCATCGGCGCCAACGGACTCGCCAACGCGCGGGACTTCAAGGCCCCGGTCGCCGCATACGAGGGCGGGGCCGACGACGACACCGCGGGGCCGGTGGAGGTGGTGAACAAGTTCTGCGGCAACCTCTGGACGGCCACCTACGACCACTCCCCGCTCGATGTGGTCGCCTGGCACGGCAACCATGTGCCCTACGTCTACGATCTGCGCCGCTTCAATGTGATCGGCACCATCTCGTACGACCACCCCGACCCCTCCATCTTCACCGTCCTGACCTCGCCCTCGGACACCCCGGGCCTGGCCGGCGTCGACTTCGTGGTCTTCGCGCCGCGCTGGCTGGTGGGCGAGGACACCTTCCGGCCGCCGTACTTCCACCGGAACGTGATGAGCGAGTACATGGGCCTGATCGAGGGCGCGTACGACGCGAAGGCGGAGGGCTTCGTGCCGGGCGGCGGCTCGCTGCACAACATGATGTCGGCGCACGGTCCGGACCGGGAGACCTTCGACCGGGCGAGCGCGGCCGAGCTGCGGCCGCAGAAGATCGACGACGGCCTCGCCTTCATGTTCGAGACCCGCTGGCCGGTGACGCTCACCCCGCACGCGGCGGGGGCGGAACACCTCCAGCAGCGCTACGACGACGTGTGGCAGGGCCTGGAACGCCACTTCCGCGCGGGGTGACGCGATGACGCCTCCGTTGCGCCGACCGATGTTCGACAGGTACGGATAGCCTGGTGACCTCCTTCGCCCCGGATTCGATCGTCCTGAACCGCAAGCTGCCGCTCTGGTATCAGGTGTCGCAGTCGCTGCGCGCCTCGATACTCGGCCGCTCGCCCCAGGACCCGTTGCGCCTGCCCACCGAGGAGCAACTGGCGGAGCACTACGGGGTGAGCGTGCTGACCATGCGGCAGGCGCTGAAGGAGCTGGAGGACGAGGGGCTGATCAGCCGCCACCGGCGGCGCGGCACGTTCATCGAGCCGGGGGTCCGGCGGGGCGCCCCGGTGCGCCTGCTCGGCTCGGTGGACGCGATCGTGGCCCAGCAGTCCGGCATGACGACCGAGCTGCTGGACCACGGCAAGGCTCCCGTACCGGCCGAACTCGCCGAGTACTTCCCGGATCTCGGCGAGGTGGCCACGTACCACCGGCTGCGCGGCGACGAGAAGACCGGTGAACCGACCAACCACGCCCGCAACCACATCCGCCCCGAACTGGCCGCCCGCGTCGACCCGGACGACCTGATCCGCTGGCCGATGACCAAGGTGCTGCGGGACGTCGTCGGCGCGGACATCAGCCGCATCACGGACACCGTCGAGGCCCGGCTGGCCGATCCGGAGACCGCGCGGCTGCTCCAGGTCCCGCTGCTCAGCCCGATCCTGCACTACACGGGCGTGACGTACGACCCCGACGGGCGCGTGCTGGACGTGGCGGTCATCCAGTACCGGGGCGACCGCTTCTCCTTCACGGTGACCCTGGACGCCACCTGACCCCGCTGTCCCCGCGAGGCCTTACGATTCCCAGCGTGACGCTCGACGACGACGCTCCGCTGCTGGCGGACCTCATGCCGTGGTCCGTCGCACCCCTGCGGCCGGGCCGCGCCTGGCCGACGGCGCCCGACGCGGGCTGTCTGAAGGCCCGCTGGGACGCCCTGCTGAAGGCCGACGGCCCGGACCGGGAGGCCCTGTTCGAGCCGACCCGCTCGCGCACGCTGCACTCGGCGGTGGGACAGCTGCCGGGGCAGTCCAGCGGTACGGAGAAGCTGGTGCGCGCCTCGGGCCCGTGCCCGGAACCGGTCCGGGTGCTGGCGGCGCCCTTCGACGAGCAGTGGCTGATCCCCGACCACCGGCTGATCGACACGGCGCGGCCGGAGTTGTGGCGGGTGGCGGACGAACACCAGGTGTTCACGGTGGAGCTGCCCGCCGACGTCCCGGGCCCGCCGCTCCTCGCCACCTCGCAGCTGCCCCTCCTCCGCGCCGGCCGCATACGTCCGCTCCACCGGCGCCCCGGTGGCCGCGAACCCAACATCGCGCCGGGCCTGTTGGAGTACCTGGGCACCCGACTGGGGCTGGCGCCCACGCCCGTGGACCTCCTCGCCTGGATCATGGCGGCCGTGCGTCCCGGCCTCACGGTCCCGCTCACCGGGGACGCCGAAGTCTGGTCGGCGGGCGTCACGTTGGGCCACCGGCTCCTGTGGCTGATGCGCCGCGACGGGGAACGCCCCAAGCTCCCCGGCGGCCGCCGCCCCTACGTCCGCGCCCCGCTGCCCGCCCGCCCGCTCGCCCTCCACTACGACCGCGACGAGGAGACCCTCCACCTCGACGAGGGCCGCATCTCCCCCGTGCCGCCGGAGGCCTGGGACTTCGAGTCCGCCGGGGTCCGGGTCCTGGAGCAGTGGTTCACCACCCGCACGACGGCCCCGGCCCCCGGCACGCTGGACGCGATCCGCCCGGCCACTTGGCCCCAGCCGTGGACGTCGGAACTGCTGGAGCTCATCACCGTCCTGGCCCTGCTGGCGGAACTACGCCCCCAGCAGGCCGAGTTGAGGACGGCGGCGCCGATCACCACGACCGAGCTCCACGAGGCGGGCATCCTCCCGGTCCCGGCCCCGGCCCGCCGCCCCGCCTCGGTCCTCGACCACCACGAGGAGGGCCCGGAAGGGCAGTTCGCACTGATCTAGTCGGCGCCCCGGTCCGGAGGACAGTCCCCGGCCCGCGCTGGAGAGCGGTCCATGGCCGGCTCCGGAGAAGAATCCGCGGCCGACGCCTGTCCGCGTCCAGCAGCGTGAGACTGCTTCGAGGCCGTCCTTGGGGAAGTCAAGCTGCAGATCCGCGGGAGGCCCGGGGACCGGCCGGTGTACAAGCACCCACGGGCCTTCGGTCGGCGCGGCCGCGTCCGGGCAACCAGTCGATGTCACCGTGCCGGTCGGCGCGCGGCGTGTTCACCGGGCCGCGCGGTCCGGGTCGAAGGCGTCGAGCACGCGGTCCAGGGCCCGTTGGAACACCGCCTCCAGGTCGATCGGTCCCGCGTCCTCCGCGAAGGCCGCGGCCAGGTGGGGGTAGTCGCCCGTGGCGATGCGACCGCCCAGATAGGAGATGCGGGCCGCGTTCTCCTGCTCCTCCGACCAGGGCAGGGAGCGGGTGCGTTCCGCGGTCTCCAGTTCGTTGCGGACGTACGTGGTCACCACGCCGTTGACCATCGCGACGAGCTCCATCCGGGTGCCGTAGGAGACCCCGAGCGGTTCCAGGCAGGCCAGGCAGTGCTCGATGTAGCGCAGGGCGTTGGGACTGAAGCCGTAGACGGGGGACATCAGACGGGGCATCCAGGGGTGCCGCCGCATGAGGGCGCGGGTCTGGTGCGCCACCCGGCGCATGTCGGCCCGCCAGTCCCCGCTCGGCTCCCACAGCTCGTGCTCGCCGCTGATCGCGTCGACCATCAGCTCGTACAGGTCCTCCTTGCGGGGGACGTAGTTGTACAGCGACATCGTGCCGCAGCCCAGCTCGGCCGCCACGTGCCGCATCGACACCGCGTCCAGACCCCGGGCATCGGCGATCCGCACGGCGGCCGCCGCGATGTCGTCGCGGGTGTACGCCGGCTTCGGCCCACGTCCCGTGCGCTCGGGGCGCGCCCAGATGACCTCGGGTTCGGCCCCTCGGACTGCCATCGATCATCACCTCGACCACCATGCTAGTTACGTACACCGTACGTAGTGCGCTATGGTCGACCCATGGCTACTACGTACGCTGTACTTAGTGAAGGTCTGGAGAAGCGCTACGGCGCTGTGCACGCCCTGCGCGGCCTGGATCTGGCCGTGGCGCGGGGCTCGGTCTGCGGGCTGCTCGGGCCGAACGGGGCCGGGAAGACCACGGCCGTACGGCTGTTGACGACCCTGCTGCGGCCCGACGGCGGCTCGGCCCGGGTCGCGGGGCACGACCTGGTGCGGGAGGCGGCGTCCGTGCGGCGCCGGATCGGCGTCACGGGGCAGTACGCCTCGGTCGACGGGGACCTGACCGGGCGGGAGAACCTGCGGATGTTCGCCCGGCTGCACCGGGTGCGCGGACCGGCCGAGCGGGCCGCCGAGCTGCTGGAGCGCTTCGGGCTGACCGAGGCCGCCGACCGGCCGGCGTCCACGTACTCGGGCGGGATGCGCCGCCGGCTGGACCTCGCGGCCAGCCTCGTCCGCCGGCCCGAGGTGCTGTTCCTCGACGAACCGACCACCGGTCTCGACCCGGCGAGCCGCAACCGGATGTGGGACGCCGTGCGCGAGCTGAAGGCGGACGGCACGACCGTGCTGCTGACCACGCAGTACCTGGAGGAGGCCGACCAACTCGCCGACGACATCGCCCTGATGGACCGGGGCCGGGTCGCGCACACCGGCTCGCCCGCCCACCTCAAGGCGCTCGTCGGAAGGTACGCGGAGGTCGTCGTCGCCGAGCCGGACGCGCTGGTGCGGGCGGCCGCGGTGCTCGACCGGCTGACCGGCGGCGAGCCCGCGTTCGACCACGACCGCAACGCCGTCGGCGTCGTCACCACCGACCCGACGCTCACCCTCCCCCGCCTGGTGCGCGAACTCGACGCGCGGGACGTGCCGTTGCTCGACGTGAGCATCCGGCAGCCGACGCTCGACGACGTCTACCTGCGGCTCACGGGGCAGTTGGCCGAGGGCAAGGAGTTGGTGGCATGAGCGCGTGGGCGTACGACGGCACCGCGATGCTGGGCCGCCAGCTGCGGCGGCTGCGGAACAATCCCGGGCTCGTGGTCCTCACCCAGACCATGCCGGTCACCATGCTGCTGTTCTTCGGGTACGTCTTCGGCAGCGCGCTCGCGATGCCCGGCCGGGAGTACCGCTCCCTCCTCGTCCCGGGGCTGCTGGTGGCGACCGCCGCCAACGGGATCATGACGGGCATGTTCCAGGCGGCCCAGGACACCCACCGGGGCGTGACCGACCGCTTCCGCACACTGCCGATGAGCCGGGCCGCCGTGCCCCTGGGCCAGGCGGTGGCCGATCTCGTCGTCACGGCCGCGGGCACGGTGCCGTTCCTGCTGGTCGGGCTCGCGGTGGGCTGGCGGATCGAGGGTTCGGTCCCCGACGCCGTGGACGCGCTCGCACTGCTCCTGCTGTTCCGGTTCGCGTGCACCTGCGCCGGCATCTACCTGGGCCTGCTGACCCGCAGCGAGGAGGCCGCCGGTCAGCTGGGCAGCGCCACCTTCATGCTGCCGCTGCTGTCGAACGCGTACATCCCCACCGACAACCTGCCCGGCTGGCTGCGCACGCTCGCCGAGTGGAACCCGATCAGCGCGGTCACCACGGCCCTGCGGGACCTCTTCGGCAACGCGCCCGCCCCGGGGGGCGCCGCCTGGCCCGTGGCGCACCCGATCGCCGGGTCGCTCGTCTGGTGCGCCGCGCTGATCGCGGTGTTCCTGCCGCTGGCGGTGCGCCGCTACGCACGGGGCGAGCGATGAGCGGCTGCTGACAAAGCCGCCGCCCACGGGACATGATCCGGTCCATGGACCAGCTCCCCCTGCCCCTGGAGGGCATCACCGTCGTCGCCGTCGAACAGGCCGTGGCCGCGCCCTTCGCGACCCGGCAGCTCGCCGACCTGGGCGCCCGGGTCATCAAGGTCGAGCGGATTGACGGCGGCGACTTCGCGCGCGGCTACGACACCGCGGCCCGCGGCCTCGCCTCCCACTTCGTGTGGTGCAACCGCGGCAAGGAGTCCATCGCCCTGGACCTGAAGGACCCGCGCGGACTCGCCGTCGTACGGCGGCTGGTGACGGACGCGGACGTGTTCGTGCAGAACCTCGCCCAGGGGGCCGCCGCCCGGCTGGGGCTCGACGCGGCGACGCTGTGCGCCGCGCACCCGCGGCTGGTCGCCGTGGACATCTCGGGGTACGGGGCGTCGGGGCCGTACGCGGACAAGCGGGCCTACGACATGCTCGTGCAGTGCGAGGCGGGCCTGGTGTCGGTGACCGGGACGCCGGAGCAGCCGGTCAAGGCGGGGATCCCGGCGGCCGACATCGCGGCGGCCATGTACGCCTTCTCGGGGGTGCTCGCGGCCCTGCTGCGCCGGGCCACCACCGGGCGCGGGGGGCCCGTCGAGGTGTCGATGCTGGAGGCCCTCGCCGAGTGGCTGGGGCACCCTTTGCACCACGCGATGCACGGTGGAACTCCCCCGGCGCGCACCGGTCTGGCGCACGCCGTCATCGCGCCCTACGACGCCTATCCGACGGCGGACGGCGGGCGGGTGCTGCTGTCGGTGCAGAACGACCGGGAGTGGCGGCGGCTGGCCGAGCGGGTCGTCGGGCGGCCCGAGTTGGGCACGGACCCGGCGTACGCGACGAACGCGGCGCGGGTCGCCCACCGGGAACGCACCGACGAGCTCGTCGGGCGGGCGCTGGGCGCGCTGGACACCGACGAGGCGCTGGCGCGGCTGGAGGACGCGGGCATCGCCTGTGCGCGGCTGCGGGACCTGCACGAGCTGGCGGAGCATCCGCAGCTGGCGGCACGGGAGCGGTGGCGGGAGGTGGGATCGCCGGTCGGACCGCTGAAGGCGCTGCTGCCGCCCATCACGCTGCCGGGCGGGGACGAGGCGCGGATGGGGGACGTACCCGCGCTCGGACAGCACACCGGTGCGCTGCTGCGTGCCGTGGGGATGACGGACGAGGAGATCGCAGCATTGCGCCGGGACGGTGTGGCGGCCTGAGCGCGGGCCCTCAGTGCTTGTTGCCGCCGAACAGCGAGCGGCGCAGGCGGCGCAGCGGTGCGAAGAGGGAGACACGGCGGACCCGTGCACCCCGGTCGCTGCGCGTGTGCGCGGTGTCACGCGCGGTCAGCTCAAGCATCAGCGACGTCGCCTCGGCCACCTTCTGCTGCGGCACGGCGGGACCCGCCAGCACCGAAAGATGGCGGTCGAGGCGCGAACTGGTCGCGCTGCTCCCGCAAGTGATCGCAGGGACCCTCGCCCTGCTGCGCACTGTTATCTGCTCCATGTCACTCCCCACCCGTACGAGTCCACCCGGCCCGGGCAGGGTAACCCTATCGCCCCAACCGGGCATGCGGGTATCACGCCCACAGGATTCACCTTCCCTGTAAAGGGGTTGACGATTACTCTCCGAATCCAACTGATTTCAGGGCGAGTTGGACAACAGGCTGCGTGGTGGGCTGTGGTGACCCTCCGTCAGGTTCCACGGTTACAGCGAGTGACGTCGCTGACCTGCTGAGACCTTTCGCCACCAAGGGAGTGTCACCCGCGAAGAGACCGAGGGAGCGCGGTTGCGCATGGGGGCGCATGAGCCAGAGCTGGCGCACCCGTCCGCCGGGCGGCGTCTCGTATCCGCTGAGCGTGACGACGGCCTGCCCCTCGGAGGCGGAAGCGATCACTCCGATACTTCGGCCCTGCGCGTCCTTTCCGCTGCTCGCGCGGGCGTCGGAAGCCGTCAGAACGTGGGCGATCTCACGTGCCCGGTCCCGCTCGGCGTCGAGCTGGTCCCGAGTCTGTCCGGCCTGGACCGCGAACAGCCCGGCGACGACGAGGGCGGCCGCCGCGGTGGCCGTGGCGAACGGGACGAACAGGGGGCGCGGGCGGGGCGTTCGGGCGCGTGCGGGCGGCGGCTGCGTGCCCCAGACGTGCGGCGGCAGTTGGGGGGCGTGCTCGGCGGCGGGGGCGGGTTCCTGCGGAATCGTGCGTACGGCGGTCAGCACCCGGTCGCGCAGCGCGGCCGGTGCCGGGGCGGCCGTGGACCAGGCGAGGCGCACCGCGTCCTCGGACAGGGCGCGCACCTCGGCGGCGCAGCGGTCGCAGTCCGCGAGGTGCTTCTCGAAGCGGCGCCGCTCGCCGGGGTCGAGGGCGTCCAGCGCGTAGGGGGCGGCGAGGGAGTGCAGATCCTCGCGGTGGAACAGCTTGTCGAGGACGCTCATGCGACACCTCCCAGGCACTTGCGCAGCTGGGTGAGTCCGTCGCGCATACGGGTCTTGACGGTGCCCAGCGGCAGGGAGAGCCGCTCGGCCACCTCACGGTATGTATAGCCGTCGTAGTAGGCGAGTGTCACGGATTGTCGTTGGAGGGCGGTGAGCCGGTCCAGGCAGCGCCGCACCCACTCGCGTTCGAGTCCGGCCTCGACCTCTTCGGAGACCTGGTCGAAGGCGGGGTGGTGGGCGCGCTGGGCCTCGCGCTGTTCGCGTTCGCCGGCCGCGCGGGCGCTGCGCACCCGGTCGACGGCGCGGCGGTGGGCGAGGGTGAGGACCCAGGAGAGGGCGCTGCCCCGGCCGGGGTCGAACCGGGAGGCGGAGCGCCACAGTTCGAGCAGCACCTCCTGGGCGACCTCCTCGGACTGGGCGGGGTCGCGCACCACGCGCCGCACGAGCCCGAACACCGGCCCGGACACCAGCCCGTACAGCTGCTCAAAGGCTTTCTGATCACCGCCGGCGACCAGCACCAGCAGCTCGTCCGCCTCCACCCTGTCCCCCTCTCTTCGGCCGCAAGGGCCCCGTCCCGTCACACCAGACATTCGCAACGAACGCACCTCCGGATGGGGTTACGGATCGGCGGGCCGAAAACGCGGGTCGCAGAAGTCCAAAAGATTTTTTCCGTCCGACCAATCCGATCGGGTGCTCCGCTCCGTATACCCGTCCGTCAGGCAAGTTGGCACGGAGGACGGACGGCATGACACCTCACATCTCCAGGAGCGGCGCGGGTCGCAAGGGCCTCGTCACGCTCATCTGTGGTGCGCTGGCCGCCGGAGGGCTCGCAGCCGCCGGCGTCGCCACGCTGGAACCGGGGGCGGCCTCCGCCTCCTCCCACCGGGAGGCCCCGCTCATCTCGGGCACCCCGCAGTACGACAACACGGACGTGTACGCGTTCGTCAGCCCGGACAAGCCCGACACGACGACGATCGTGGCGAACTGGATCCCCTTCGAGGAGCCGGCCGGCGGTCCGAACTTCTACACCTTCGCGGACGACGCCCAGTACGACATCCACATCGACAACAACGGTGACGCGCAGGGCGAGCTGCTGTTCCGCTACACCTTCAAGACGCACACCAAGAACAAGAACACCTTCCTCTACAACACGGGCCCGGTCACCAGCCTGGACGACCCGGACCTCAACATCACGCAGACGTACGACATCGACCTCGTCAGGCTGAAGAACCAGCGCGTGGTGTCGAAGACCAAGCTCGCGGACGACGTTCCGGTGGCCCCGTCGAACGTCGGCAAGGCGTCGATGCCGGACTACGGCAAGCTGCGCTCGCAAGCCATCTACAAGACGGCGGGCGGCGCGCAGACCTTCGCCGGTCAGGCCGACGACCCGTTCTTCCTGGACCTGCGCGTCTTCGACCTGCTGTACGGCGGCAACCTCACCGAGGTCGGCCGGGACACGCTCAAGGGCTACAACGTCAACTCCATCGCGCTGCAGGTGCCGAACGACCTGATCCGCGAGTCCTCCCACCAGCCGATCGTCGGCATCTGGTCGACCACCGAGCGCAAGAACGCCCAGGGTTACTACTCTCAGGTCTCGCGCCTGGGCAACCCGCTGGTCAACGAGGTCGTCAACCCGCAAAAGGACAAGGACAAGTTCAACGCGTCCGCGCCCTGGGACGACGCGCAGTTCCTGAAGAACGTGACCAACCCCGAGCTGCCGAAGCTCATCGAGGGCATCTACAAGATCAAGGCCCCGGCCGAGCCGCGCAACGACCTGGTGGACGTCTTCCTGAAGGGCGTCAAGGGACTCAACCAGCCGCCGAACGTGCGTCCGTCGGAGGAGCTGCGCCTGAACACCTCGATCACGCCGGCCATGCACCCGAAGCGGCTGGGTGTCCTCGACGGCGACAACGCGGGCTTCCCGAACGGGCGCCGGCTGACGGACGACGTCATCGACGCCTCCCTCCAGGTGGTCGAGGGCGAACTGGTCGGTTCCAAGAACGACCTGGGCGACGCGGTCGACAAGAACGACAAGAAGTTCGAGAAGTACTTCCCGTACGTGGCCCAGCCGACGTCCGGTTCGCGCGGCGCCCTCGCCAAGGGCACGACCAGTGGCGCGGACGTCCGCAGCCAGCTCGGTGACGCGCTGCAGCCGGCGGGTTCGTCCGGCGGCACCGACAACACGGTCCTGATCGCCGGCTCGGCGGCCTCGGGCGCGGCCGGGATCCTGCTGATCGGCACCGGCCTCGCGTGGTGGCGCCGGCGGATGCAGCGCCCGTACTAGTCCCCACGAACAGGTACCGGTCGGTACCAGCCCGTACTGATCCCCACCAGTACGGGTCCCCTCAGACCGGCGCGGCCCGCGTACTCCATCCCCCACGGCGCGGGCCGCGCCGCTCCACGACTTTCCAGCAGCGACCAGGCGACCTAGGAGAGGGCATGTCCCCGCGCACGAACGACAACGAGCCCGCCGGGCGGCCGGTGGCCACAGACGAGGGTGACCTGCCGGAACCCGGGACGACACCTTCGGCCGCCGAGGCCGAGACCCAGACCGAGGGCGCCGTGGGCGAGAGCACCGTGGGCGAGGGCGCCGAAGGTGATGAACGGGTCGCCGCCGTGCGGCGGGTCGCGGCTGCCGGGAGGCGCTGGCGGGGGGCCCAGCTCGTCGGATGCGCCGCCCTGTTGGCCGTCGCCATGACCGGCGGGGCCATCGCCGTGTCGGCCGCGCGCGACGGGGCGCCCCAGCCGGTGGCGGCCTCCTCCAGCGCCGTGTCCCCCGGTCTGCTGGGCAGCGGGGACCTCGACGCCGGCATCACCTCCCTCCAGGCCCATCTGCGCTCCCAGCCCAGGGACTTCGGCAGCTGGGCCACCCTCGGCCTCGCGTACGTCGAGCAGGCGCGCACCAAGGGCGACCCGTCCCGGTATCCGCAGGCGGACAAGGCGCTGAAGCGGGCCCTGGAGCTGTCCCCGGACAACGACCAGGCGCTGGCCGGCCGCGCCGCCCTCGCCGCCGCCCGGCACGACTTCAAGGACGCCCTCACCTACGCGGACAAGGCCCTGAAGCAGAACCCCTACAGCGAACGCGCCCTGTGCTCCCGTATCGACGCCCTGGTCGAACTCGGCCGGTACGAGGAGGCGGGGAAGGCCGCCGACACCGCGGACGCGCGCAAGCCCGGGGTGCCGGTGTTCACGCGGTACGCCTACGTGCGCGAGCTGCGCGGCGAGGTCGGCACCGCGCGGCGGATCCTCGAACAGGCCCTGGCCGCGGCCACCTCCCGGGGCGACGTGGCGTACGTGTCCGCCCAGCTCGGCCAACTCGCCTGGAACCAGGGCGACTACAGGACAGCGCTGCGGTACTACGGCCGTGCGCTCGCCGCCGACGAGAACTACCTGCCCGCCCTGGAGGGCCGCGCCCGCGCCCAGTCGGCGAGCGGGGACCGGGCCGCCGCCGTCAAGGGCATGGAACTCGTCGTCTCGCGCTTCCCCCTGCCCGGGCCGCTCGTCGAACTCGGCGAGCTGTACGAGGCCCGGGGCGCCGACGGCGACCGGGCGAAGGCCCGTGACCAGTACGCCCTGGTCGACGCCTGGATCGCCCTGGCCCGCGCCAACGGCGTCAACGCCGACCTGGACACCGCGCTCGCCGCCGCCGACCACGGCGACAAGGCCGAGGCCCTGCGCGCCGCGCGCGCCGAATGGGCCCGCCGCCACACCGTGCACACCGCGGACGCGCTCGCCTGGGCCCTGCACGTCAACGGCCACGACCAGGAGGCCCTCCCCTACGCCCGCCGGGCCACGGCGACCGGCTACCGCAACGCCTCGTTCCTCTACCACCGCGGCACGATCGAGCTCGCCACGGGCCACGAGAAGGACGGCCGCGCCTCCCTCACGGCGGCGCTGAAGCTGAACCCCGGCTTCTCCCCCCTGGGCGCGAGCAGGGCCCGCGCGGAGCTGAAGAACCCGGAGGCGGCCAAGTGACGCTGCGCCGACCGCTCGCCGCCGCCGCGGCCGTCCTCACGGCCGCCTGCGCGCTCGCCCTCGTCCCTGCCGCGAGCGCGAGCGCGCACCCCCTCGGCAACTTCACCGTCAACCGTTACGACGGTCTCGTCGCCGCCCCGGGACAGCTGCGCGTCGACCATGTCGAGGACCTCGCCGAGATCCCGGCCACCCAGGCCAAGCCGGACATCAAGCGGCTGGGCATGACCGCGTGGGCCCGGCAGCGGTGCGCCACGGCCGCCGAGGGCAGCAGGCTCACCGTCGACGGCCGTAGGACCACCCTGTCCGTCCGCGCGAGCCACGCGCTGCCGCGCCCCGGGCAGGCCGGACTCGACACCCTCAGGGTGGAGTGCCGGCTCACCGCCGAACTCCCCAAGAACGGCACGATCGCCCTCGGCTTCCACAGCGCGGGCACGTCCACCGGGCCCGGCTGGCGGGAGATCACCGCGCGCGGCGACCGGATGACGCTCAGCGCCACGGACGTACCGAAGACCTCCCTCTCCCACGAACTCACCAGTTACCCGAAGGAGTTGCTCTCCTCACCGGCGGACACGGCCGATGCGTCGCTGCGCGTCCGGCCCGGTGGTCCGGCCCTCGCCGAGGAGCACCAGGCGGCTCCCGGCGCCGCCGTACTGCCCCGGGGCGCCGACCGCTGGACCCGCGCCCTCGACAACCTCGTCGCCCGCCACGACCTCACCGTCGGCTTCGCCGCCCTCGCCCTGCTCATCGCGGTGGGCCTCGGCGCCATGCACGCCCTCGCGCCGGGCCACGGCAAGACCCTGATGGCCGCGACGGCGGCGGCCCGTGGCGGCCGGGCCCGGATGAAGGACGTGCTCCCGCTGGCCGCCTCGGTCACGGTGACCCACACCCTGGGCGTCGTCGCCCTGGGCCTGCTGGTCACCGCCGGCTCGGCCGCGACGCCCTCGGTGATCGCCTGGCTGGGCATCGCCAGCGGTGTCCTGGTGACGGTGGCGGGCGCCAATCTCGTACGCCGGGCCTGGCGCGCCCGCGCGCACGCGCACACCCACGAACACACCCAGGCCGACGACGCCCACGCCCACGCCCACGAGGAAGCGCCCGAACGTCAGTTGGCCCTGGCTGGCGCCCACACCGAAGCGGCCCACTCGGGCCACACCCACGACCACGACCACGACGACCACCATCATCACGGGCACGAGCACGATCATGACCATGGACACGGCCACGACCACGGGCACGACCATGAGCACGGTCACCACCACGACCACTCCCACGCCGTCGAGCACACTCACGGCGGCTTCACCCACACCCACGCCACCGCCCCCACCCTGCGCGGCACGATCCTGCTCGGCTTCGCGGGCGGGCTCGTGCCCAGCCCCTCCGCCGTGGTGGTGCTCGTCGGCGCGGCGGCGCTCGGCCAGGCGTGGTTCGGGCTGCTGCTCGTCGTCGCGTACGGGGTCGGGCTCGCCATGACGCTCACCGCGGCCGGGTTCGCCGTCGTCAGGCTGGGTACGGGAATCAATCGGGTGATGGACCGTCGCCCCCGCTGGACGGTGCACCCGATGGCCGCCCTGATCCGCAGGACCGTCCCCCTCGCATCGGCGTTCGTCGTCGTCGCCCTGGGGGTCGGATTGGTACTCAAGGGGGCGGCATCCGCACTCGGCTGAGCTACTTTTGTGGAGATATCACGCGAGATGCCGTGGGGGGCGCCGGTGTCCGAAGAACCGGGCAGTGAACGTGTGATCGCGGGTCGCTACCGACTCCTGTCCCCGCTCGGCGAGGGCGGCATGGGGACCGTGTGGCGGGCCCGCGACGAGGTGCTGCACCGCGAGGTCGCGGTCAAGGAGGTACGGGCGCCTGCCGGGCTGTCCGGCCCGGAGGTCGAGCGGATGTACGCCCGCCTGGAGCGCGAGGCGTGGGCCGCGGCCCGGGTCGCCAACCGCAACGTGGTGACGGTGTACGACGTGGCGGCGCAGGACGGCAGACCCTGGATCGTCATGGAGCTGGTCCGCGGCCTGTCCCTGGCCGACCAGTTGGAGGCGCAGGGGCCGCTGTCCCCGCAGGGCGCGGCGTCCATCGGCGCCGAGGTGCTGGCCGCGCTGCGCGCCGCGCACGCCGCCGGGGTCCTGCACCGGGACGTGAAGCCGGCCAACGTGCTGCTGGCGAACGACGGCCGGGTGGTGCTGACCGACTTCGGGATCGCGATGGTCGAGGGCAGCTCCGCGCTGACCATGACCGGCGAGGTGATCGGCTCGCCCGAATTCCTCGCACCCGAGCGGGCCCTGGGGCGCACCCCGGGCCCGGAGTCCGATCTGTGGTCGCTCGGTGTGCTGCTGTACGCGGCCGTCGAGGGCAACTCCCCGTTCCGTCAGGACACCCCGCTCAGCACGCTGCGGGCCGTCGTCGACGAGGAGCTGCCGGCGCCGCGCCGGGCCGGTCCGCTGGCCACCGTCATCCAGGGCCTGCTGCGCAAGGACCCCGCCGAGCGGCTGCCGGCCGACCAGGCGGAGCGGGACCTGCGGCTCATCGCGGCGGGCGGCGCCCCGCGCGCGGACACGGCGCCCGTGGCGTCGTACGCCCCGACGGCCCCGACGGTCATGGCGCCGCCGCAACGGCAGTCCCCCACCCCGCCGATGCCGGTTCCGACCCGGCCGGGCCCGACCGCGACGACCCCGGCCGAATCGCCGGAACGCGGTCGCCGTGCCGCCGTGGTGCTGGTCGCCGGTCTGGTCGCGCTCGCGCTGGCGCTGGCCGGTCTGACGTACGCGCTGCTCAACCACGGCAACGGGCACGACGGGAACAACGCGGGCGGCGGGACGACCGACAGCAAGTCGGGCAGCAGCCTGAGTTCCCCCGCCCCGTCCCGCACCACCGACTCGGACACCGGTGCCCCGCCACCCACTCCGAGCAGCACTCCGCCCAGCAGTACGCCGGCCCAGTCCGTGCACGTCACGCTGACCGGCGCGAACACGGACTACTCCGGGGACTGTCCACCGCCGACCGCCCAGGCGCCCGCCTTCACGGCGACGTTCACGGTGGGGCGGCTGCCCGCGCGGGTGGAGTACCGGTGGGTGGTCAAGGACGGCTCGGTGTCCGATGCCGGGTGGAAGACGCTGTCGTTCCCGGCGGACGGCGACAAGACGCAGCAGGACAAGGTGATCGTGACGACGTACTCCGCGGGCGGGACGATCGAGAACGCGATCAGCGTGGAGGTGCGCGGCCCGGTGCACACGACGTCGAACTCGGTGCCGTTCTCGGTGACCTGCGCAACGACGGAGACCCCGACGGGCGGGGCCTCCCCCTCGCCTTCGGCCTAGGCCGCGCTGGTCAGTACGGGCAGGTAGCCGCCCGACTGGCCGGCGGCGGTCGGGTGGTACGACTCGCCGATGTCGAACCATTCGAGGCTGTGCAGCCAGGAGCTGCTGGAGCAGATCTCGTGGCCGGTGAAGGTGGAGCGGATGTCGCCGAAGGCGAAGCCGTGGTCGGCGGCGCGCTTGGCGATCGCGGCGTCCAGGTAGTCGGCCGCGTTGTTGATGGCGGAGCGCTTGGTCTCGGAGAGGCCGATGCATGACGCGCCCAGCTTGTAGAAGCGGGGGTAGCCGAGCACGACCACGTGGGCGGACGGGGCCCTGGCGCTGATCGCGTTGTAGACGTTGTCGAGCTTGCCGGGGAGCGTCGAGTCGACGTAGGCCCTCGCCGTGTTGATCCGGGACAGGCAGGTGCTGTCGGAGTTGAGCACACAGGTCGTCATGACGTCGGCGAAGCCGGCGTCGTTGCCGCCGATGGTGATCGAGACGAGGGACGTCGAGGAGTTGAGCGAGCCGAGCTGATTGGCGAGCACGTCGTCGGTCCGGGCGCCCGAGCAGGCGTTGAAGGCGAACGACGAGGGAGCGTGGGCGGCGTTCCACAGGTACGGGTACGCCTTGGTGCTGCGGTCGCAGCTGCCGCTGGAGCCGATGTAGCTGCCCGATCCGACCCCGGAGGAGTAGGAGTCGCCGAGGGCCACGTAGCCGCCGGTCGCGGCCAGTTGGGGGGACGCCTGCGCCGCGGCCGCCCCGGTGAGGGCGAAGCCGGTGGCGAGGAGGAGCGAGGTAACGTATGCCGTAAATCGGAAACGTCTCATGGAACCTCCCTTTAGCAGGATCTCTGCCACAACTGTCGTAGCAACTACGCGTGTTGACGGGAAGTGTTCATGCCAAGACTTTTGAGGACTCAACGAGACCGATCACGGCCGTTCATGACTCATTGACGGCATGCTCATGACACATCTATTGACAGAACGTCAGTACAGGACCGCGTGCGGCGCTTCCACACCTTGACGGCCAGTGTTCGACTGCGCGACATTGAAGTCCGGCATCCGGCGCTTCGGGGGGCAAAGTCGCCCATGCAGACCAAAAGGATCACGTCAGCTTCGACGGACGACGCCGAGCGGGCGCGGACGGGTCCGGGGAGGGACCTGTCGCCGCTGCTCGCGGGAGCCGCGACGGCCATCGCTGGAGTCGGCGCGCTGCTCGCGCTCACCGGTTCCGGGTCGCCGCTGCGCGCGCCGTTCACGCTGTTCTTCCTGTTCGCGGCGCCGGCTTCGGCCATCGCCGTGGCTCTGCGGGGGCTGGATCCGTTCGGCCGGGTGCTGGCCGGTGTGGTCGGATCCGTGGTGCTGACCATGCTGGTGGCACAGAGCATGCTGGCCGTGCACCGGTGGTCCGTGCGCGGCGGAGTCGTCGCCGTGACCGTGCTCAGCCTGCTGTTTCTGCTGCCGGCGCTGGTGGGTCCGCGCATTCCGCGGCGGATCGGAAAAATCCGTTCGAGTAGCGAGACATCGTCCGACAAAGTTCTGTAACGGCCATACCAACAAAAACGTGAGGCCTCGTTCCAGGTCTTGCCATACAGGTTCAATCGTCAATACCGTCGTACATCTCACCCGCATCGGTCCGTCACTACGCGGCTCCAGGGGAGGGCTCAGGGACCGCGACGGTCCGGCGCGGGGCGCGGTAGGGGGGTGCCGTGCTCGGTGAGCGCAGGTGTCATCGAGTCGTGCCGCGCGACCGACTGCCGTTTTTCGGCAGGCCGGCCAGCTTTGCCAGCTCACCCGCGTGCACGGAGATCCATGCACCGTGCCGCACGTGAGAACCCCCCTTTCGAACCGGACACATAGCCGGGCCGCCCAGGGGCGGGCGGTCCACCGGACGAGAGGGACAAGACTCATGAGTTCCGTTCTGCGCCCGCCGAGTTCGGGCCAAGATCCGTTAATGGCGGCCCAGTACGTGCCGATCTCCTCTCACCTGGCCATCGCGCCGCCGGTGAGCGTGGTGATTCCCGCCATGAACGAGGCGGAGAATCTCCCGTACGTCTTCAAGACGCTTCCGGACTGGATACACGAGGTCGTTCTGGTGGACGGCAATTCCACCGACGGCACCGTCGAAGTGGCCCGGGAGCTGTGGCCGAAGGTCAAGGTCGTCGAACAGCGCGGCAAGGGCAAGGGCGACGCCCTGATCAGCGGGTTCGAGGAGTGCTCAGGCGACATCATCGTGATGGTCGACGCGGACGGCTCGGCCGACGGCAACGAGATCGTCTCGTACGTCTCGGCCCTGGTCTCGGGCGCGGACTTCGCCAAGGGCTCCCGCTTCGCCAACGGCGGCGGCACGGACGACATGACCTTCATCCGCAAGCTCGGCAACTGGGCGCTGTGCACGATCGTCAACCGCAAGTTCGGCGCCCGCTACACCGATCTCTGCTACGGATACAACGCGTTCTGGCGGCACTGCCTCGACAGGATCGAACTCGACTGCACCGGCTTCGAGGTCGAGACCCTGATGAACATCCGGGTGGTCAAGGCGGGGCTGAAGGTGCAGGAGATACCCAGCCACGAGTATCTGCGCATCCACGGCACGAGCAATCTGCGGGCCGTCCGGGACGGCTTGCGGGTACTGAAGGTGATCCTCAAGGAGCGCTCCAACCGGCGGGCGCTGCGCCGCCGGGCGCACCGCTCGCCGATGCCGAACGCGGGCCGGGGAGAGGCGTCTTGAGAGATCCCGACATCTCCGTCGTGATCTGCGTGTACACCGAGGACCGCTGGGAGGACATCCTCGCGGCGGTCTCCTCGGTGCGCGCGCAGTCGCGGCCGGCGCTGGAGACACTGCTGGTCGTCGACCACAACCCGGCGCTCCTGGACCGGCTGGCCAAGGAGTACAAGGAGTACAAGGAGTACGAGAAGCACGGGGGGAACGAGGAGAGCGGGGCGAACGGGCCGAACGGGGAGCACGGGGCAGCAGGCGGGCCGGGCGCCGTACGGGTGCTCGCCAACGCCGGTCCCCGTGGCCTGTCCGCCGGCCGCAACACCGGCATCGCGGCCTCGCGCGGCGAGGTGATCGCCTTCCTCGACGACGACGCCGTGGCCGAGAGGGACTGGCTGCGCCGCTTCGCCGAGGGGTACGCGAACCCGCGCGTGATGGCCGTCGGCGGCCGGACGATGCCGATCTGGGCGTCGGGCCGCCGGCCGGACTGGTTTCCCGAGGAGTTCGACTGGGTGGTCGGCTGCACCTACAAGGGGCTGCCGCCCGGCCGGGTGCGGGTGCGCAATGTCCTGGGCGGAAACGCTTCTTTCCGCCGAACGGCGTTCGACCTGGCGGGCGGCTTCGCCACCGGCATCGGCCGCGACGGCGACAAACGCCCGCTGGGCTGCGAGGAGACGGAGCTGTGCATCCGGCTCACCCGTACCCGGCCGGACGCCGTGCTGCTGATCGACGACCGCGCCGTCATCCACCACCGGGTGCCCGAGGCGCGCGAGCACTTCGGGTACTTCCGCACCCGCGCCTACGCCGAGGGCCTCTCGAAGGCCCTGGTGGCGCGCAGCGTGGGCGCGGACAAGGGGCTGGAGTCCGAACGCCGGTACGCCACGCGGGTGCTGCCCGCCGGGGTCGCTCGTGGCCTGCGGGACGCACTGCTGGCCCGGCCGGGCGGTGCGGGACGGGCCGGGGCCATCGTCGCGGGGGTGCTCACCGCCGCGGGCGGGTACCTGGTCGGAAGCGTCCGGACCCGCCGGGGCGGCGCGACGTTCTCGGTGGCGGAGATCGAGAGGGGACGGGATGAGTGACACCCGCGTGCCGATCCTCATGTACCACTCGGTCGCGACCGCGCCGAACGACCCCACCCGCGCCCTGTCCGTGACACCGGAGGCGTTCGCCGAGCACATGGCGATGATCGGGGACCTGGGCTTCACCCCCGTCGACACCGCCGAGCTCGCGGCGCGTTGGCGCTCGGGCGGCCCGCTGCCCGAACGCCCGGTGCTGATCACCTTCGACGACGGCTACGAGGGCGTGCACCGGCACGCCCTGCCGGTGCTCGCCCGGCACGGCTTCGCGGCCACGCTGTTCGTCTCAACGGGCTGGATCAAGGGGGCGTACGACACCGGGGGCGGCCTGGACACCATGCTCGACTGGCCGCAGGTCCGCGAACTCGCGGGCCGCGGGGTCGAGATCGGCGGCCACAGCCACACCCACCCGCAGCTCGACCAGCTCGACGACGCGACGCTGCGGTCCGAGCTGATCCGCTGCAAGGAGATCGTCGCCGACGAACTGGGCACCGCACCGGCCTCGTTCGCGTACCCCTACGGCTACTCCAGCCGCCGGGTGCGCCGGGCGGTGCGGGACGCCGGGTTCGCCCAGGCGCTCGCCGTCGGCAACGGCCTCGCCCGGCGCCGGCAGGGGCCGTACGCCCTGCAGCGCGTCACCGTGCGCCGCGGCACGGGAATCAAGGAGTTCGAGCAGCTGCTCGAGGGCCGTGCGATCGCCCGCGCCTTCGCCCGGGACCGTGCCCTCACCAAGGGGTACGCCGTCCTCCGCAGAGCACGCCAGGTCCGCCGGAAGGCCATCCGTTCCCGTGTCTGACACGACGACCACGACCGAGGCCGCAGCACCCGAGGCGCGGGCGCCCGAGCAGTCGGGGCGCCGTCTGCGCCTGCCCGGACGGGGCCGGTCGCCCGGCGGCAACCAGCTCTTTCGGAACGCCTACGCGCTGATGCTGAACACCGGCATCTCCGCCGTCCTCGGGCTCGGCTTCTGGCTGGCCGCCGCCCGCTACTACTCCGAGTCCGCGGTCGGCCAGGGCTCCGCCGCGATCGCCGCGATGAAGCTCCTGGCCGGGCTGACCGCGGTGACCCTGACCGGCGCCCTGGCCCGCTTCATCCCGGTCGCCGGGCGCAGCACCGGGCGGCTCATCTTCCGTACGTACGCGGGCAGTTCGCTGATCGTGGCGCTGGGCGCGGGCGTCTTCCTGATGACGCTGGACGCGTGGGGGCCCTCGTACCGCTTCCTGCACGGCCCGCTCAACGGCCTCGGGTTCGTCATGGCCGTCGTCGCCTGGAACCTGCTCACCCTCCAGGACGGCGTGCTGACCGGGCTGCGCAGCGCGCCCTGGGTGCCGGTGGGCAACACCGTGTTCTCCGCCGTCAAACTGGGGCTGCTGGTCGCCTTCGCCGTGGCGATCCCCACGACCGGTGTCTTCGTGTCCTGGGTCGCCGCCATCGGCACCTCCGTGCTGCCGCTCGGCTGGCTGGTGTTCCGCCGTCTGGTGCCCCGGCACGTCAAGGCGACCGAGGACCGCGCCAAGCCGCCCACGCTGAAGGAGATCGGCACGTTCCTCGCCGGGGACTACACCGGCTCGCTGTTCTCGCTCGCCGTGGTCTACCTCGTCCCGGTCATCATCGCCGCGCAGGTCAGCTCCGAGGAGAACGCGTACTTCTACATCACCACCACGATCGGCGGCACGATCAACCTGCTCGCCATCAACATGGGCGCGTCCCTGACCGTCGAGGGCTCTCACGACCCGGCGCGGCTGGCCGCCAACACCCGTGCCGCGCTGCGCCGGATGGCCCGCATCATGCTGCCGATCTGCGGGCTGCTGTTCGCGGGGGCGCCGTGGATCCTCGGCGTGTTCGGCACGGGCTACGCGGACGCGGCGACGCCGCTGCTGCGCTGGTTCGCGGTCGGCGCGCTGCTGCGGGTCGTGATGGAGACGTACTTCGCCGTGCTGCGCGCCCAGAGCCGCACCGCCGGACTCGCCTGGCTGCAGGGCCTGCTGTGCGTGCTGGTGCTCGGCCTGACGCTGCTGCTGCTCCCGCGCATGGGCCTGACCGGCGCGGGCGTCGCCGAGATCTCCAGCCTGGCGGTGATCGTGGCGATCGCGGCGCCCCGGCTGTGGAGGACGGTCCGGGCCGCGCCGCCCGTCGTGCCGGAGACGGCGGCGCCGGACGGGGACCTCGCCGACCTGGGGACGCCCGAGGTTCCCGCCGCCGACCGGCCGCGCCGCCGGGGCCCGGCCTGGGCGCTGGACAGCGACACCCTCGCGCTGGGCATCCACGTCGACTTCGACCACGTCGAGCGCCGTCCCGACGTGCGTCCCGGTCCGGGCACCCCGCCCACGGGCACGCCCGTGGTAGACCCCGGCCGGGGCCGGGCGAGGGAGCCGGGCCCGCAGGCGTCGCCGGGACCCGCGAAGGCCTCGCCGCCGCGGGCGGCGGAGGTGGACGCGCCGTTCGAGTCCCCCTTCACCCTCGACCGGTCGGCCGACGTCCCGGAGGCGTCGGACGACTACGCCGAGGAGCCCTCGGGCGAGGCGGTCGTACCGGACGCGGAGGCCGTGCCCGAGCCGCCGCCGCGGTCCCTGCGGGAGCGTCTGCTCCCCACCCGCGCGGGCGTCGTCCTCGGCTGTCTGCTGATCGCCGCGCTCCTGCTCTACTGGGTGCCGGCCCTGCGGCTCGGCGAGTCCGACCTGGACCGGATGGGCGGGCTGGGCCTGATCTCGGTCCTGCCGCTGCCGACGCTGGTCGGGGCGGCGCTGCTCATCGCGGTGTTCGCCGCGCTGCTCTGGCTGCGCCGCGAACACCGGACGCTGCTGTTGGTCACGCTCCTGGCGACCGTGGTGTCGTTGCACGCCCTGCCCGCCGTCATCGAGACGGAGCCGCGGTTCGCGACGGCCTGGCAGCATCTGGGCTTCATCGACTACATCGACCGCACCGGATCCGCCGTGCCGGACCTGGACGCGCGCTGGAGCTGGCCCGGCTTCTTCGCGGCGGCCGCCTTCGTCGCCCGGGCCTGCGGGGTCACGGACTTCACCGAGATCATCCGCTGGTGGCCGCTGGCCATTCAACTCGCCTATCTGCCGCCGCTGTTCCTGCTCGTGCGCTCGATGCGGGCGAGCTGGCGGGCCCGGTGGACCGGCATCTGGATCTTCGCGCTCTGCGGCTGGGTCGGCCAGGACTACTTCTCCCCGCAGGGCTTCACCTATCTGCTGTACCTGGCCTTCGTGGCGATCCTCCTCGTGTGGTTCCGCGCCCCGCACGTGATCTGGACGAGGTTCCGGCCGGGCGAGGCGGAGGTCGAGCCGACCGACCGGCGCCAACGGGCCGTGCTGCTGGCGGTGTTGATCGGCCTGTACGCGGCGAGCGTGCCCGCGCACCAGCTCACCCCGTTCGTGATGCTGGGCGTGCTCGCGGCGCTGGTGCTGATCGGCAGGTCGGAGCTGCGCGGACTGCCGATCCTGTTCGGGGTGGTGGCCGCGGTGTGGCTCGGGTTCATGGCCGAGCCGTACTGGTCCGGGCACTTCGACGACCTCTTCGGCGGGGTCGGCGGCGTCGGCAGCAATGTGTCCACCTCCGTCTCCGGCCGGATCCAGGGCGGCAGCTCGACCCACAAGCTGGTGCTGTACACCCGGGTGCTGCTGGCCGGCGGCGTGATGACCTTCGCCTGCTGGGGCTGGTGGCGGCGGCGCGACCACAAGTACCGCGAACGGTCGCTGCTGGTGCTCACCTTCGTCCCGTTCCTGGGCTTCGGCATGCAGTCGTACGGCGGCGAGATGGCGCTGCGCGTCTTCATGTTCGCCCTGCCCGGCGCGGCCCTGCTGGCGGGCCTCGCCCTCTTCCCGCGCACCGGCGTCACCGCGAAGGAGCGCGAGAAGGACCGGGTGAGCCTGGCACCGCCGGCCGCGCTGCTGGCGGGTCTGCTGCTCATGGGCGGCTTCCTGGTGGCCCGCTGGGGCAACGAGCCGTTCGAGCGGATCCGGCCCGGCGAGGTCGCCGCCATGGACTACGTGTACGCCCACGACAAGCCGACGGTACGGCTGCTGTGGCTGAGCAACGACACGGTCAGCAACGTCACCCCGGCGATGCCGTGGGGCGCGCGGGACATGGAGCGGGTCAGCTATGTGCCGACACTGGCGCCGACCGACCCGGTGCTGGTGTCCGGCCTGGTCAAGGCGCTCAAGGACGCGGGTCCGAACTCGTATCTGATGATCAACGAGAGTCAGGTCACGTATCTGCAGATGGACGTGGGCTACTCGGCGACCTGGCCGGACCGGCTCGTGCGGAACCTGGACGACCGGCAGGAGCTGCGGAAGGTCCTGGCCAACGACGACGTGACCATGTACGCCCTGCGCAAGCGACCCGCGGGCGAGGTGCCGAAGCCGGCTCCCGGTCCGATCGGGCCGCGGGTGACGTGGACGCCCTGGTCGGTGGTCGGCGCTCTGGCGGCCGTCGCGCTGATCCTGCTGCTCACCGCCCGCGAGGTGGTCCGGGTCGCGACCCGGCCGAGCGTGCGTCAGCTGCGGTGGCTGCAGAGCAGCTTCTGGTTCTCGCTGCCCCTGCTGGCGGTGGTGTTCGCCTCGCTGGTGCAGCGGTTCCTGACAATGAAGTGAGGGCGCCGGCCCACGGGGCGGGGTGGCTCACCCGGGGTGGCTCACCCGGTGAGCCACTTCACCTCGTACGCCCGCATGTCGAACCGCTTGCCGTCGACCCGCGCGCTGATCGGCCGGTCGAGGACGTTGACCACCAGGACCGTCCTGTCGGTGGCGAGGACGCGGACGTTGGGCATGTCGTCCGCGGCGACGGGCACGGCTCTGAACCGCGTGCCCGGCGGGAAGGCCCGGCCGAACCGTGCGACCAGGTCGTACATGGGCAGTTCCCGGCCGCCGGCGCCGCTGTCGGTCGGCGTCCACAGGCAGCCGGCGCAGGCGGTGCCCTTCTCCTCCTCCGGGTTCCAGTAGAAGCCGGAGTCGGCGCCGCCCCTGACCATGGCGATCATCCCGGTGGCCTGGACGGCGAGCCGGTGGGTCTCGGACCAGCCCTTGCGGTCGTCGTTGCCGTCGCCGGGCACGGCGGGCTCAACGTAGTACTCGGCCCACCACAGCGGCAGGTCATGCGTCTGCCCCCGTACCCACTCGCCGACGGCGGTGAGCTTGTCGGTGGCCGCGAACTCGTCGGGCAGCATGTCGTCGTCGTTGGTGTAGCTGGAGCCGTCGACGACCACGAAGTCGGCGCCCGCCCGGTGAGCGTTCCAGTATTTGAAGGCGTCGAGGACCCGCTGGTCCATGGCGCCCCAGGCGCCTTTGAGGGTCGTCGACGCGTCCTCCTTCTGCCGCGGGTCGACGCTGTCCATGACCAGGTACGGCCCGCCGACCATGATGTCCTTGTTCACCTTCTTCAGCGCCTTGTACACGAGGTTGTACATCGTCGTGTAGCCCTCGTAGTCCCAGCGGCCCCTGGCGTCGTTCCAGAAGCCCTTGAACTCGTTCCAGACGATGAAGTGGCGTACGTCCGGATAGCGCTTGGCGACGGTCGCGGCGAGGTTCGCGAAGTCCTGGTAGTGGTCGGGCGTCGGGGCGGTCTCCAGGGCGGCCTGGCTCCAGTCGGTGTGGTCGACGCCGGCCTTGCCGCCCTTCATCCAGTCCGGGGAACAGCACAGCGTGATCACCGGGGTGGCGCCCGACCTGCGCATGAAGTCGATACGGCGGTCCATCGCGCCGAAGTCGTAGCGCCCCTCGACCGGTTCGGGGTTGTCGGCGCCCCAGCCCATGATGTGCTGGTTCTGCGGCAGCCCGCCGTTCTTCGCCAGGAGTTGCTCGACACGCCCGGTGGCGGCCGCGCTGCCCTCGTCGGCGCTGTACTGGGTGTGGGTGAATCCCCAGCCCACGTACGGCCGTGTCGTCCCGGGCGGGGTGGCCGGCGTGCCGTGCACCTTGTCGCCGTCGCGGGAGGTGCCGGCGGTGCTCGCGCCGCTCCCGGGAAGCGTGTTGATCAGGGTCACCACCAGGGCCAGTGCGGCCATGCCCACGCCGAGAAGGGCGATGAGCCGCGACCGCCCCGCCCCCGAATTCCACCCATGACGTCCCATCGAGGACAACAGTAAGGGCGAATTTCGCGGTGGGGGGAGGGCTTGGGAACACCCGGGACAAGCGGCGGAAATGCAGTGCGCCGAGCCCGTCGGTGCCGGATCATGGCGGCATGTCTGCGAACCCACACGACGCTCTGCCGATCCGGCTCAACGTCGACGACTCCGACTCGCCGTCCGACGTCGTCGACGCGCTGTTCCTCGGCCGCTTCGCGACGGGCGAGCAACCGTACTCGCACGCGGCCAACATCGACCGGGTGCGCTCCGGCGCGACGCTGCTGCCGCAGGGCGCCCGCGTGCTGCGCGTGGCCCGCGACGACGACCGCAGCGCGACGCTCGCCGAGGGCGACGGCTGGACGCTGCTGGTCTCCCGCTGGAACCGGGGCGCGGACGTCACGGTGACGGCGACCACCGCCGAGCTGGCGAAGAAGGTCCTCGAACAGGCCACGGACGGCGCGGCCGACGAGCCCGAACCGCAGCCGGAGAACGTGACGATGGGCTTTTGGTACGTGTCCCCCCGCCGGGGCCCGCACCGTACGACCCGGCAGATCTCCGCGGGCACCTGGGACGAGGTCCGGCCCAACTACACGGCCCCGGTCGCGGACGCGATGGACCGCCTGATGAAGACGACCCCGGAGGACATCGCGGGCCGACTGCTCCTGCTGCACGGCCCGCCCGGCACCGGCAAGACCTCGGCCCTGCGCACGCTCGCCCGCTCCTGGCGTGACTGGTGCCAGGTGGACTGCGTCCTCGACCCCGAGCGGCTGTTCTCCGACGTCGGCTATCTGATGGACATCGCGATCGGCGAGGACGACGGGGCGGGCAAGGGCCGCTGGCGGCTGCTCCTGCTGGAGGACTGCGACGAACTGATCCGCGGCGAGGCCAAGCACACGGCGGGCCAGGCGCTGTCGCGGCTGCTGAACCTGACCGACGGCCTGCTGGGCCAGGGCCGCAACGTCCTGGTCGGCGTCACGACCAACGAGGACCTGGAGCGTCTGCACCCCGCCGTGGTCCGCCCCGGCCGCTGCCTGGCCCGGATCGAGGTGGGCCCGCTGACCCGCAACGAGTCGGTGACCTGGCTCGGCACCGAGGAGGGCGTCGGCCGCGACGGGGCCACGCTGGCGGAGCTGTACGCGCTGCGCCGGGGCACGTCACCGACCTCGGTACCGGGGGCGCGGGACGGGGCGGACGCGGGTCTGTACCTGTAGCGCGGCCGCGGCGGGCCCGTGCGGCCGGCCGGTGCTTTGATGGACGTATGACCCTGTACGTCGGTACGTCGGGGTGGCAGTACAAGGACTGGCGGGACGTCCTGTACCCCGCCGACGTACCCGTGCGGCTGTGGCTGGAGGAGTACGCGGCGCACTTCGCCACGGTGGAGCTCAACAACGCGTTCTACCGGCTGCCGACGCGGGAGAACTTCGAGGCGTGGCGGGAGCGGGTGCCGGCCGGCTTCGTGGTGGCGGTGAAGGCGAGCCGCTACCTCACGCACATCAAGCGGCTGAAGGACCCGGCGGAACCGGTCGACCGAATGATGACGCACGCGGCCGGCCTGGGCGACCGGCTCGGACCGGTGCTGCTCCAGCTGCCGCCGACGCTGCGGGTCGCGCCGGACCTGCTGGACGCCTGCCTGGCCTGCTTCCCGCCCGGGACCCGGATCGCGGTCGAACCCCGCCACGACTCGTGGTGGACGGCCGAGGTGCGCACGATCCTCGAATCCCGCGGCGCCGCCCTGTGCTGGGCCGATGTGCAGGCCCGCCCGGTGACACCGCTGTGGCGCACCACCGACTGGGGCTACGTCCGCTTCCACGAGGGCCGCGCCCGGCCGTGGCCGCGCTACGGCCACCGGTCCCTGGAGACGTGGGTCGACCGCATCGCGACGACCTGGTCCGACGACCACGACGTCCACACCTACTTCAACAACGACCCCGGCGGGGCGGCGGTGGAGGACGCGGTGGTGTTCGGGAGGGCGGCGACCCGGGCGGGACTGACGGTCACCCGCACTCCGAGTGAACTGTCGCACCGGCACCGAAGATCCGCCGCGGCTCACCCCTCCCCGTAGGCCGCCCGCAGGGCATCCCGCACGGCGGCCAGCGCCGCACCCTCGTCCAGCCCCAGCCGCCGCACCCGCTCCGCGTAGGCCTGCGCGGCCGACGCCGCCTCCCGCTCCGCGGCCGAGCCGGCGGCCGCCACGAACGTTCCGTTGCGCCCCCGCGTCTCGATCACCCCGTCCGTCTCCAGCGCCCGGTACGCCTTGGCCACCGTGTTCACGGCGAGCCCCAGCGACTCGGCGAGCCCCCGCACGGTCGGCAGGCGGTACCCCACCGGCAGCACTCCTGCCCTGGCCTGCTCGGAAATCTGCGCCCGCACCTGCTCGTACGGCGGCACGCTCTCGTCGATGTGGATCTTCAAGGTCACGGCCCGATTCTCCCGTATCCGCCGGAAAATGGGAGGCAGCACTGCACGGGTCCCGCATACCGTGCGACCCCATGACAGTCATCGTGCGCGACCTGCGTCCAGGTCACCGAGCCGACGCCGAGGGCTTCGCCCGGGTCCGGCAGCTCGCACTCCCCTACTTCCTGATGACCGCCGACTCCGTCGCCTACGACCTCGCCCACGCCCATCCCGACGCCCACTTCCGGCCCCTCGTGGCGGAGGAGGACGGCGAGATCATCGCCACCGCCCAGGTCGGCATCGCCCACGACAGTCCGCGGCCCGGCCAGGGCTACCTGAACGTGTACACGACGCCGGAGCGGACGGGCCGCGGCGCCGGCGCCCTGCTGGTGCGCGCAGCCGAGGAGCATCTGGCCGCGCACGGGGCGACGAAGCTGTTCGCGTGGGTCCTGGACGAGCCCGGCAACCGCGCCTTCGCCGAGCGCCGCGGCTACCGCGCGAGCCGCTCCGCGCACTTCCTCCGCCTGGACCTCGCGAACGGCGCCCTGCCCCCGCGCGCGCAGCTCCCGCCGGGTGTCGAGCTGCGGACCGGCGCCGACTTCGCCGACGATCCGCGCCCCCTGTTCGAGCTGGACGCGGAGGCGATGCGCGACGAACCGAGCGACATCAGCTACGAGTTCACGGACTATCAGGCCTGGCTCGACGAGGGCTGGGACCATCCGCTGACCAGTCAGGATCTGACGTCGGTCGCGGTGGCCGAGGGCCGTCCCGTCGCCTTCAGCGTGGCCCGCACGGACGGCGGCACCCGCTACGGCACCGTGATGACGGGCACCGCCCGCGCCTTCCGCGGCCGCGGCCTGGCCAAGCTCGCCAAGAACGACTCCCTGCACCGGGCGCGCGCGGCCGGGTACACGGAAGGGTTCACGGGCAACGACAGCGGCAACGGGCCGATGCTCGCGATCAACAAGTGGTTCGGTTACGACGTGTGCGCGACGGAGGTGCGGTATGTCCGCGAACTCGGCTGAGCGGGCGGCTCCCGTGGAGGTCGTCCTGGTCAAGGGCGGCCGTACGAAGATCCGTTACGCGGCGCAGCTGCTCGGCGACGACGGCGTGCGGGTCTCGGTACGGGCGCCGTGGGCGGGCGCGGGCGTCCGCGACTTCGGCTTCGTCCGCTTCGAGCCCGGTGACGTGTTCACCGAGCACTACTGGCGGGACCGCTGGTACTCCGTGAAGGAGGTGCGCGCGGCCGACGGGGTCCTCAAGGGCTGGTACTGCGACATCACCCGCCCGGCCACCCTCTTTGGCGCGGAGCTCGTCGTCGAGGACCTGGACCTGGACCTGTGGCGCTCCGCCGACGGCACGGACGTACGGCGCCTGGACGAGGACGAGTTCGCCGAGAGCGGGCTGGCGGAGCGGGACCCCCGGGCCGCGGCCGCCGCGCTGGCCGCGCTCGACGAGTTGGAGGCCCTGGCCCGGGCGGACGGTTTCGGGGCCCTGCTGCCCTGAGCGGCTCGCGCCGAGCGGTTCCCGCCGCTCAGGGCGGGTCTCACCCCGTCGTCACCAGCACCGCGTACCGCTCGTCCGCCACGTCCTTGCCCCACAGCCGCGCGTCGCCGGACAGCCGCTCCACGCGCGCGTGGACGCCGAGCGGCTCCAGGAGGGCGACTAGCCGGTCGGCGGGTATGCCGACCGGGCTGACCGTCCCCCACACGCCCTCGACCAGCACGAGCCGCCCTCCCGGCCGCAACAGTCCTCGCCAGTGGCGCAGGACGCGGGCGGGGTCGGGCAGCGTCCACAGCACGTGCCGTACCAGGACGACGTCGTAGCGCTGCTCCCCCACCGGAGGTGCCGTCGCGTCGCCGACGAGGAACGCCGCGTCACGGCCGGCGAGCTTGGCGCGGGCCCGTTCCACCATGGCCGGGGACAGGTCGACTCCGGTGACCCGGTGTCCACGCTCGGCCGCGAGGAGCGACAGACTGCCGGTGCCGCAGCCGAGGTCGAGGACGTCGGCGGGGCGCGTCGGCAGCCATTCCTCCAGCCTGGCCGCCCAGGCGGCACGCACCTCGGGGTCGCGCAGTCCGTGGTCCGGCTCGTCGTCGAAGGCGACGGCCTCGGCGTCCCAGTCGACACCCACCGCGCTCGTGCGATCACTCTCGTTCGTCATGGTCCCCAGAGTGACACCCACCACTGACAGTCGATTCGTGACTGCGACCACAGACAGACCCGCACCGATGAGGAACTCTCCCGGAAAGGGTCTACCCCGTGACATCACGGAGCCCGGTAGACACCGAAGGAGGCAGCCATGCGCCGCGTCACCGTGCACAAGCCCCTGAAGAGGACCGACACCGGCCGCCGCATCCGCGAGGATTCCGACGACCGCCCCACGGCCCGCCCCGAGGTGCGCAAGGACATAGCCCGCACCTGGTGGCCGGACGGCTGAGGGACGCGCGCCTAGAGCTCGGCATCCCAGCGCGCCCGCAGTGACGCCCCGCCCGCGAGGCTGTCGTCGAGGAACACCGACAACTCGTGCAGGGCGTCCAGGGCACGCTCGAGGTTGGGGCCCCGGTGGCCGTTGGCGATGGCGAGGTGGAACCAGATGAGGGGGTCTGCCCACACCCTGCGGTCCGGCTCCGCGAGAAGGTCGCAGAATTCCCGGTAGCTCCGCAGTCGCCCCTCGGGTTCGAGGAGAACGTCGGTGCCGATGCTGGACTGTGTCGCGTAGTAGACCTCACAGGCGGCGAAAGCCACGTGGACCTTCAGTATCAGCGCGGCCAGTCTCGTGTCGTCCTTGCCCGGCAGGCTCAGAAACGGTATGTCGTGCCGGGCGCGGGTCATTTGGGCGAACAGACAGGCGGTCATCCACACGCTGGAGACCAGCGCGATACCCGCCCCCGCGAACCAGGCGGCGCTCTTGCCGTCGATCTCCCGCGGTTCGCCGAGGACCTGCGCGGGCCGGTAGCAGCCATGCCGCTCGACGGAGGTGGCGAAGAGGGAGAGCCGGTGGTGCACTTCAGCGGTGTGCCACCTGAGGGGGTTGAGGTACGACGTGTTCTGGGTCTCGCGTTGAACCCGCTTGCCGTCCCGCCGTTGCTGCCGGCTGGTCAGCCACGCGAGCCCCATCGAGATGATGCCTGAGGTCAACGCCGAGACCAGCGCTACCAAGAGGGTGTCCACGCAGACAAGGGTGGCAGACATCCTGAGCGGCACGGTTGATGAAGTCAAAGGCCCCGTACCCGGCTGGTGCGGGGCCTTTGACGTGGCTCGGGGTGGCTACTTGGTGATCGTCACCGTCGTCCGGGTCGTCGCGGACGTGCGCCGACCGTCGCCCTTGTACGTGGCGGTGTAGGTGAAGTCACCCGTCTCGCGCGGGCGTTCCGTGAACGTGAACTCGCCCGTCGCCGTGGAGACGGGGAACGTGCCGACCGGAGTTCCGGTCGGGTGTTGCGCGTCCGTGCGGCTCACGTCGACCGTGGTGCCCGCCGGGAAGGGTTCCTCCGCCGACAACCGGCCGGTGATGGTCAGGTCCTTGCCCCTGCGGGAGGCCGCGGGGGCCTGGAGACTGAGGGTGGTGTCCAACTTGCCTGCGTCCGGGAGGACGTGGAGCGTGGGGGCGCTGCCGTAGGACTGGCCCGTGATCGCGAACAGGCGGTTCTCGTCCGGGGCCCAGGCGAGGCCGTCGCGCTGGAGGTCGTTCACGGCGTACTCGTGCAGCGACGGCCAGGTGGTACCCGGGCGGTAGGTCTTCACGAAGTCGCCGGCCGCGCCCGTCGCCACCGTTCCGTCGGTCGCCACGGCCACCGCGTTGGGGAACTGCCAGCTCGAATAGGAGCCGTTCGACGACAGGTCCGACAGGCGGACGATCTGGTGGTCGTAGGGGTTGTTCGCCGCTACGACGATGTTCTGGCCGTCCGCCGTCACCGCGAAGTCGTTGAGGTACGAGACGGACGGCGACGAGATGAAGGAGCGCTCGGTGCGCTTCTGCAGGCCACCGGCCGCCGTGTCGTAGACCGCCAGGCCGGCCGGGCTGACGCCCTCCTCGCCCGCCACCAAGACGTTCGGGTCGGCGGGGGACGAAGCCAGGGACGGGGCGTAGTACCAGTACCGGCCGCTCGGCACGAGCGTCGCCGCCGGGTCCGCGGAGGCCACGTCGAGCGCGCCGATGCCGCCGTTGCCGGCGACCGTGTAGCCGAACCACAGCTTGCCTCCCGCCATCGCCAGGCTCTGGGGCGAGGTGTCCGCGCCGGTCGGGTAGCGCTTGGTCTCGGTAAGGGTGGCGGTGTCGATCTCGGCGATCGCCCCGGCCGTCGACAGGGCCACGTACAGCTTGCTGGAATCCGCCGAGAGCACGAGGCCCGATGCCCCCTCCTCGGCGGTGATCTGCTGGACGACCGTGCCCGCGTAGTCGGTGACGACGATGCTGCCGCCGGTCGGGTCGCTGACGAACACCCGGTCGTGCACTCCGCCGACAACGATGTCCCGGAACGAGGTGCTGGGCAGCGCCACGCCGGCCTCCTCGGCCGCGGCCGTCGTCGCACCCGCCCAGATCAGGGGCAGTGAGCCGACCAGTGCCGCTGCCACCGCGACGGCGGTGCGCTTGTGGATACGCAAGTGAACGAAACCTCCTCGGAGTTGGGGCGGCCAATTCGACCTCCCGTTCGAAGAGCGCAGGGAGGTGGACATGTGTCACTGGGACTCGCCGGGCCGCGGCCACCACATCAATCGGCTGGCCAGGACGCCTCGTCGCCCGCACGATGGGCCGATGGACCGGTTGCGGCACAGCGCTTGGCAGTACGTGGCGGAGGCACTCCCCACCGAGGAGCTCCCGATGCTCGCAGCCCATGCGCTCGTCGACGGGCGTGATTCCCCCGCCCTGCGCGCACTGGCCGGCCTGCCGCGCCGGAGCGACGAGGCCGAGATCCGTGACCTGTACGTCCGAGCCCTGCGGGAACTCGGCGTCCCCCTTCCCGACGAGGAGACGGCCGGCCGATGCCTCCTCGTGAGCCTCGCGTTCGGTCTCGCGAACGGTGAACTCGGCCCCAAGGACGTGGCCGTCCGCTTGTCGATGACGGTCGCGGCCCGCACCGAGGAGGAGACACGGTTCCTGTCCGTCACGGCGGCCTACAGCGAATGGATCGCCCCCGACGAGCTCCCGGGATGGGAGAACGATCTGAGAACCGCGGCCCACGCATTGACCACCGCCACCGACCTCCCTCTTTCCTCAGTGGCCCGTTAGCCCTGTCTTAACGGCACCATAAGGATCTCCATCGCCCGCCCTCAGCAGGCGATTTCGCGGTTTTCACGGGCTAGTTTCTGATCGCCCCCCACGGGATTCAGCCCCACGGGCCCGGCCCGTTCCAGAGGATCGTTTCGAGGAGTTCCCCCATGCCCGCACGCCGCAAGGCCGCCGCCGTACTCGGTCTGGCGCCGCTCGCCCTGGTCGCGCTCGCCGCCGCACCCGCCTCGGCGCACGGCTCGATGGGGGATCCGGTCAGCCGGGTGGCCCAGTGTTACGCGGAGGGGCCGGAGAGCCCGAAGTCGGCCGCCTGCGCGGCGGCGGTCGCGGCCGGTGGCACGCAGGCGCTCTACGGCTGGAACGGCATCCGTATCGGCGACGCCGCCGGGCGGCACCAGAAGCTGATCCCGGACGGCAAGCTGTGCAGCGCGAACAACGCGGAGTTCAAGGGCCTCGACCTGGCCCGCGCCGACTGGCCCGCGACCGGCGTGCGCAAGGGCTCGTACAGCTTCAAGTACCGCGTGACCGCCCCGCACAAGGGCACCTTCAAGGTCTACATCACCAAGCCGGGCTACAACCCGTCGCGGCCGCTCGCCTGGGCCGACCTGGACCTGGCGCACCCCGTCGCGACGGCCACCGACCCGGTCGCCTCGGGCGGCTTCTACACCTTCTCCGGCACCCTGCCGCAGCGCTCGGGCAAGCAGCTGCTGTATGCGATCTGGCAGCGTTCGGACAGCCCGGAGGCGTTCTACTCCTGCTCCGACGTCGCCTTCGGCGGGCGTGGGAGTGGGGGCACGAGCGGAAGCGGGAACGGGAGCGGTGGGGCCTCGCCCGCGCCCACCGCCTCCGCGCCCTCCGACCGGCAGATCGAGGACGGTGCCGACAAGTCGACGATCGAGCACCACGGGCACGGGGACAACGACGCGAGTACGTCGGCCGAACCGACGGCGGCCGGGGCCGGGGCCGGAACCGGGGGCGAGGGCGAGGGGACCCCGGCGAACGAGCCGAAGGCGGCGGGTGCCACCGAGAGCCTCGCCGAGACCGGTGGCGACGACCGCACCCCGTTCATCGCGGTCGGCGGCGCCGCCGCGCTGGCGCTGGGTTCGGCGGCGCTGTTCCTGTCGGTGCGCCGGCGGGCGGCGAGCGGCGGCCGGCACGGCCGCTGACACAAGGAACTCCGGGGCCTGACCGGCGGCTCAGGCCGGACAGGCCCCGGCGAACATCAGCTGAACGCCGACGCGCAGGTGGTGGCGGTGGCGCGGCCCGGGTCGAGGGCGTTGGCCACCTCGTGGAAGGCGATGCGGTCGAAGAGACCGATCGCCACGTGCTCGGAGAGGTCGAGCGGGCACAGGTCCTGGAGCAGGACGTTGTGCACGTCGGAGCCGCTCAGGTACTGGCTGCGCCACGGCGTGGCCACCTCGTCGTACTTGGTGGCGATGACCGTGTAGTGCACTCCGGGGACGGTGTCGCCGCCCGCGTTGAGCTTGGTGAGGAAGTCGGAGCCGGCGATCTGGTCGGCGAGGCCGGGGGTGGTGGCCTTGATCAGGTCTTCGGCGCCGGGGAAGTACGGCAGCAGGTTGGTGAGACCGTTCAGGTCGGTGCCGTGGTTGTCGGGCGCGAGGCCGACGAGGGCGTTCACCTTGGCGGCTCCGCCCAGGAACCTCAGGTAGTAGCGGGGCATCATGCCGCCCTGGGAGTGGCCGACGAGGTCGGCCTTGGCGGCGCCGGTGGCGGAGAGCACTCGGTCGACATAGTCGGCGAGTTGCTGTGCCGACTTGTCGATGGGGCCGAGGCCGTAGAAGAGCGGGACGCCGGGCAGCTGTCCGTAGTCGAGGGAGAAGACGCAGTACCCGCGGTCCTTCAGGTACGGCGCGAGGGACAGCCAGTTGTCGATGGAGTTGCCCAGCGTGCCGTGGACCAGCACGACGGGGCGGGGGTGGGTCGCGGACGGCTTGCAGGAGTAGTCGTTCCACCCGCTGCTGGGGGCGGAGGCGACGGCGGCGGTGGCGGTGGCGGCGGGGACGGTGGCGACGGCGGCGGTCAGCAGCAGCGCGGCGAGGGGTCTGAGCACTCGCTTCCAGGGCAGCATCGTGTGATCTCCTTGCGGCTCAGGGGAGGTGCGACGGCCTTACGCCCTGTGATCCGGATCACGAGGATGCTGTTCACTCGTCAAGTTACGGGCGAGTAGCAGGACTGTGAAGTTACGCGTCAGTAAAAACTTCCAGTGATAACCAGCGACCTGCTCGACTCCTGATGGACCATCACCAGGCGGGCCTGATGGGACCATAGGGGGCGATACGGGCCAAGCTGCCGCGCAACGCCCGTACTTCACCCTCGCCCAGCAGTGCGACCCACTCCCCCACGGCCGCCGCGGCCGCCTCCTCCGCCGCACGGGTGCAGGCCCACCCGCGTTCGGTGAGCACGACGAGCCGGGCCCGCGCGTCCTGCGGATGCGGCTGCCGCTCGGCGTACCCCTTGCGCACGATCTCGTCGACGAGCTGACTCGCGGCCTGTTTGGTGACCCCGAGATGCGCGGCCAACTCGGTCACCGTGGCGCCGCCCGGGGCCAGGCGCGCGAAGGCGAAGCCGTGCGCCGGCCGCAGGCCCTCGAAGCCGCGGGCGACGACGCCGTCATGGATGCGCTGGGTGAGGTCGCCCGCGACGGCGAGCAGCGCGGCGGACAGGGCCATGGCTTCGGAGTTCTGCACGGATGCATTGAAACACCCTTGACGTGGTGGTCAAGCTGCTTGACCATGTAGTCAAGCAGCTTGACCAAATGGATCGGAGAACCCCATGCCCGTAGTCCGCGCGTCCGAGGCCACGACCCACGAGATCCACGGCGCCCGCTTCGTCTCGTACGCCACTCCCCTCACCGGCAGCAAGGAACTGTGCGCCTGGCGCGGCGAGATCCCCGCGGGGACGAAGGCCCCCGCCCACACCGTCACCCGCGAGGAGGTCTTCCATCTGCTGATCGGCGAACTGCTGGTCGGTCTCGACGGCCGCACCGAGCGGATCACCGCCGGCGACACGGTGATCATCAACGCCGGCGCGACCGTCGCCTTCGAGAACCCCACCGACCACACCGCGATCTCCTGGGTCACCACCTCCGTCGGCCTGGAGGCGGAGCTGGCCGACGGCACCCGGATCGCGCCGCCGTGGGCCAACTGACCGGCGGCCACGCCCTGCGGTGTTGTTACGCCGCCAGGCTCCCCGGCATCACCGCCCGCGGCCCGAACCTCGCTCGCGCGCGGTCCGCGACCTCCTCGATACGGCGGACCTTCTCGTCCACGGGATCGAAGGTGAGCTGGTAGGAGGCCTGTTCGGCGGGGGCGAGCCCCTCGGCGCGCAGGGTCAGGGCGCGCACCCGGGCGCGCTGGAGGCCGAGCGCCTCGTACATGTCGTACGCGGTCCCCGTCAGCGCCGCCGAGTGCGCGGTCGGCTCCTTGAGGGTGCGGCTGCGGGTCGTCGAGGAGCGGTCGGCGTAGCGCACGGTGAGGGTCAGGGTGCGGCAGACCTTCTCCACCGCGCGCAGCCGGGCGCCCAGTTCCTCGGCGGCCGAGAGCAGGGCGCGGCGGTGCCGGTCCGGGTCCAGCTCGTCCAATGGGAAGGGGCGTTCGGCGGTGAGAGAGCGAGAGACCGCGTTCGGGACCACCCGGCCGCGGTCGATGCCGCTCGCCCGCTCGTGCAGTTCGCGGCCCGCCTTCGCGCCGACCAGGCGCTGGAGTGTGGACGGCGGCGCGGCCGCGACCCGGCCCACGGTGTCGAGGCCGTACTCGCACAGGGTGCGGGCGGTGGCCGTGCCGACGCCGGGCAGCGTGGCCACGGGCCGGTCCGCGAGGAACGCGGCGATGGCGTCCGGGGCCTCGGGCACCGCACACGTCACCCCGGGCCGCGCGTCGCGCAGCGCCATGCGGGCCAGCATCGGGCCCGGACCGGCGCCGATCACGCAGTCGACGCCGTACAGCGCGAGGGCGCGGACCCGGAGCACCGCCGCCAGCTCGACGGCGGTGCGGCCGAAGTAGCGCTCGGCGCCGCGCAGATCGGCCAGCGCTCCGTCCGGGGGCAGCGCCTCGACGACCGGGGTGAACTCCTCCAGGAGCCCGAGCAGCCCCGGCAGGGCGGCCTCGTACATCGGCGGCAGCTGGAAACGTACGCAGAGGATGGTCATCCCGCACTCCCCGGACTCTGGTGCCACAACTTCCGTACCTGTGAAGGCTCTTGACCCGCGGGCCGCAGATCGGCCCAGGGGTGCAGTTCGTATCCGGTGGACAGGTGGATGCGTCGGCCGTGCGTCGGGTCCTCGCCCGCCTCCGGCACGGACACGGGTTCCGCGAGCCGGGCCGCGACCTCGTCCAGGCCTCCCTCGGCGCGCAGTTCGACGAGTTCGGCGAGGTTCCAGGCGGCGGCGCCCACCACGCTCAGGCTGCGCGGGCCGCGCCGCTGCACGACTCCGCGCACCAGCAGCAGCCAGGAGTGGAAGACGGTGTGCGCGCAGGCGTCGTGGGAGTCGTCGAAGAAGGCGAGGTCGACCAGGCCCGTGCCGTCGTCGAGGGTGGTGAAGATGACCCGCTTGCCGGAGCGGATCGGCGGGGTCTGGGTGGCCGCCTTGGCGCCCGCGACCAGCACCTGCTCGCCGTGCCGGGCCTCGCGCAGCCGGCGGGCCGACACCACGCCCAGCTCGTCGAGGAATCCGCGGTGGTCGTCCATCAGGTTGCGCGAGGCGTCCATGGACAGCACGCCCAGCTCGGCGCTGAGCTTCTCGGCGGCGGACAGGTCCGGCAGCCCGGCCGGTGCCGTCTTCCGCCCGCCCGCCAGCGGGAGTTGGCCGCCGCCCGCGCCCCGGGCGCCCCGGTGCAGCTCGGTGAGGTGCAGTTGCAGATCACGGCGGTTGGCGCCGAAGGCGTCCAGCGCGCCGACCTGCGCCAGGCGCTGCGCCAGCGGGCGGCTCGGGCGGGCCCGCTCCCAGAAGTCCAGCAGGGAGGCGTACGGCTGTCCGTCCGCGATCCGCCGCGCCTCGGCCTCGCTGATGCCGTACACGTCGGAGAGGGCCAGGCGAAGCCCCCAGACACCCGGCGACTCAGACTCGGACACCAGTTCGATACGGTGGGCGACCGCCGACCGGTTCACGTCCAACGGCAGGATCGGCACCCCGCGCCGCCGCGCGTCCGCCAGCAGCAGCCGCTTCGGGTACATCCCGGGGTCGTGGGTGAGCAGCCCGGCGTAGAAGGCGGCCGGGTGGTGCGCCTTCAGCCAGGCCGACTGGTACGTCGGTACGGCGAAGGCGACCGCGTGCGCCTTGCAGAAGCCGTACGAGCCGAAGGCCTCGATGATCTCCCAGGTCCGCTGAATCGTTTCCGCGTCGTATCCGTTCGCCGCCGCGTGCTGGGCGAACCAGACCTTGATCCGCCCCTGCGACTCCGGGTCGGACAGCCCGCGCCGCACCCGGTCGGCCTCGCCCCGACCGCAGCCGGTCATGATGGCGACGATGTCGATGATCTGCTCGTGGAAGACGACGACCCCGTAGGTGTCCCGCAGCGGTTCCTCCAGGTCCGGGTGCGGATAGCGCACCGGCGCCCGCCCGTGCCGTGCCTCGATGAACGGCCGCACCATGTCGGCGGCGACCGGACCGGGCCGGAAGAGGGAGATGTCGACGACCAGGTCGTGGAAGGTGGCCGGCTGCAGGCGGCCCACCAGGTCGCGCTGCCCCGGCGACTCGATCTGGAAGCAGCCCAGCGTCTCGGCGGAGCGGATGAGCCGGTACGTCGCCGGGTCGCCCGGCGCCACCGCGTCCAGGTCGATCCGCTCCCCCGTGGCCCGTGCCAGCTCGGCGACCGCGTGGGCCATCGCCGACTGCATCCGCACGCCCAGCACGTCGAGCTTGAGCAGCCCGAGGTCCTCCACGTCCTCCTTGTCGAACTGCGACATGGGGAACCCCTCGCCGCTGGTCGGCACGACCGGCGTACGGGACAGGAGGGAGGCGTCGGAGAGGAGCACCCCGCACGGGTGCATGGCGATGCCGCGCGGGAGGGCGTCGAGCGACTCGACCAGTTCCCAGAGCCGCCCATGCCGTTCCCCCTCCTGCCGCAACTCCCCCGCCAGTCGCCTGAGTTCGGGCAGTTCCTCCAGCGCCGCGCGGGCGTCGCGGGCGCGGATGTGCGGGAAGGACTTGGCGATGCGGTCGATGTCGGCGGGGTCCATGGACAGGGCCGCGCCGACGTCGCGGATCGCGTGGCGGACCCGGTACGTCTCCGGCATCGCGACCGTCGCGACCCGCTCGGTGCCGAACCGGTCGATGATCGCGCGGTAGACCTCCAGGCGGCGCGCGGACTCCACGTCGATGTCGATGTCGGGCAGCACGACCCGCTCCTTGGACAGGAAGCGCTCCATCAGCAGCCCGTGCTCGACCGGGTCGGCGTGCGCGATGCCGAGGAGGTGGTTGACGAGGGAGCCGGCGCCGGAGCCGCGCGCGGCGACCCGGATGCCCATCCTCCGTACGTCGTCGACCACTTGGGCGACGGTCAGGAAGTAGGAGGCGAAGCCGTGGTGGGCGATGATGTCCAGTTCCCGGTGCGCGCGCTCCCAGTACGCGCGGCGGTCGGCGTAGCCGCGGAGCACCATGCCCGCCGCCGCCCGTGAGGCCAGCGCCCGCTGGGCGGTGCGGCGGCCGGCGCCGACGAGGTGCGGTTCGGGGAAGTGGACGGTACCGATGCCGAGGTCGTCCTCGGGGTCGACCAGGCACTCCGCGGCCGTCGCCCGGGTCTGCTCCAGCAGGCGGTGGGCGGTGTCGCGCCGGTAGCCCGCGGCCTCCACGATCCGCTCGGCCGCCCGGAGCATGGTGTCCGCGTCCTTGAGCCAGGCCTCGCCGGAGTCCAGTTCCTTGGCGGGGTCGATCGGGACCAGGCGGCGGGCGGCGTCCAGGACGTCGGCGACCGGGCCCTGACCGGGGTCGGCATAGCGGACGGCGTTGCTGAGCACCGGCCGGACGCGCTGTTCGGCGGCGAAGCCGACGGTGCGGGCGGCCAGCCGCAGGGAGCCGGGGCCGGCGCCCTCGCGGCCGTGCCAGACGACCTCCAGGCGCAGGGCGTCGCCGTAGGTCTCGCGCCAGGGGGCGAGGAGCTTCGCCGCGCGGTCCGGGCGGCCGGCGGCCAGCGCGCGGCCGACGTCGGAGCCGGGGCCGAGCAGCACGGTCAGGCCGTCGGCGTGGTTGTCGGACCAGGACAGCAGCGGGGTGTCCGCGGACGGGGGTCCCCCCTGTTCGAGCGAGGCCGGGAGCTTGGGGGCGTGGGCGGCGGTGACCAGGCGGCACAGGTCGGCCCAGCCGCGGGCGCCGTCCCGGGCGAGGAAGGTCACCCGGGGTGTCGACTCGTCGATGAAGGCACCGCCGCGTACGGGGGTGCGGCGCCTTTCCCGTCGTACGGACTCGTCGTCCCGCGCCCGCGCGGACCCCGCCACCGCCAGTTCGACGCCGAACAGTGGGCGGACGCCCGCCTTCGCGCAGGCCTTGGTGAAGCGGACCGCGCCGGCGAGGGTGTCACGGTCGGTGAGGGCGAGGGCGTCCATGCCCCGCTCAAAGGCGCGCTCGGCCAGCCGCTCCGGGTGCGAGGCGCCGTACCGCAGGGAGAACCCGGAGACGGTGTGCAGATGCGTGAAGCCCGGCACACGCACCTCCCGCACTCATGAGTCCCGACCGACTCTCGAACATCTGTTCCCTACTCGACCACCCACCATACCCTTATTCTCGAACAAGCGTGCGACATCCGTGGGAGCGTGTCCCACCTGCGCAAACGCTCCACCACGACACGACGAAACGGCCGCCACCCGGGCACATGCGAAGGTCCCGCCCCTCGCGCGCGAGGGGCGGGACCTTCTGGAGCCAGGTGGTACTTACGGGCGGGTCAGCCGATCTGGCTGCCCGTCGCCGACAGCGCCTCCGTCACCGGCTGGAAGAAGGTCTCCCCGCCGGAGGTGCAGTCGCCGCTGCCGCCGGACGTCAGCCCGATCGCGTTGCTGCCCGAGAAGAGCGAGCCGCCGCTGTCACCGGGCTCGGCGCACACGTCGGTCTGGATGAGACCGCTGACCGTGCCCTCGGAGTAGTTCACGGTGGCGTTCAGGCCGGTGACCTTGCCGTCGTGCACATGGGTCGTCGAGCCGCTCCGGGTGACCTGCATGCCGACGGTGGCCTCGGCCGCGCCCGTGATCTTCTGGGTGGAGCCGTTGTAGAGGTCGACCTCGCTCGGGTGCTCGGTGTCCGAGGTGTACTTGACCAGACCGAAGTCGTCGCCCGGGAAGCTGGACTTCTCGTTCTTCCCGATCTCCTTGCCGGACGAGTCCGACCAGGTGGAGATGGACGCGGTGCAGTGCCCCGCGGTCAGGAAGTACGGCTGCCCGTCCTTGACCACGTTGAAGCCGAGCGAGCAGCGCCCGCCCGAGCCGGTGATCGCGTCGCCGCCCGCCACGAAGGGCTTGAACTCACCCTTCGAGCGCTGGAGTTCGGCGGTGCCGCCGAGCCCGTCGACCACCTTGCCGAGCTTGGTCCACTCGGCCGCGGAGACGGTTCTGTCGGCGGTGACGACGACCTTGTTGGTGACCGGATCGGTCGCCCACGAGGTGCCGGGGATGGTCGCGTCCCGCGTCAGCTCCGTCCGGGCGCCGTCGAGTTCGGCGAGGGAGTTCGCGACGATCCGGGCCTTGGCGCCGGCCTCCTCGACCGTCTTGGCGGCGGCCTCGTCGACCACGTTGACGACGAGGTTCTTCGTCTTCGCGTCGTAGTAGGTGCCCGCCGCGTCCGTGCCGAGGTCCGGGACGAGGGTGGAGGCGAGCTTTCCGGCCGCCGGGGCCGAGAGGATGTCCGGCGTGGGGCTCTTCGGGGTCTCGCTGGCGTTCGCACTCTGCAAGGTGACTCCCGCTGCGACCAGTGCGACGACTCCCGCACCCGCCAGGGCGGCCCGCCGCCTGGGTATGCGTCGGTGGTTCAACTCACGTCCTCCTGTGGGGGGTCGGTCCGGGAGATTGTGGGGATCCCACGAACCGGAAGGCAGTTGACGTGCGCCTACTATTCCGAGGCCCACAGGGAGCACACAAGGTCGACTTCAGGACGCGCGTACGGGGTTGCCGCGCGCCCCCTTCCCCCTTGACCGCGAACGGTCACCCCAGGAAATTCGCACTGCAAACACTACGTGCGAGTAACCCTTGGCGGACAGTGACGTCTAGGCCTGTCCTGAATCCGACCCTCCGGATGCCGGGGGCAAGGGCTGCTGCGCCCTTTCCAGGAACCTCAGCAGCTCCACCGGGAAGGGCAGCACCAGCGTGGAGTTCTTCTCGGCCGCCACCGCCACCACCGTCTGCAGCAGCCGCAGTTGCAGCGCGGCGGGCGTGTCCGCCATCTGCTGGGCCGCCTCCGCCAGCTTCCTCGAGGCCTGCAGCTCGGCGTCCGCGTTGATGACGCGGGCCCGGCGCTCGCGGTCGGCCTCGGCCTGCCGGGCCATGGACCGCTTCATGGTCTCGGGCAGGGACACGTCCTTGATCTCGACGCGGTCGATGGTGACGCCCCACTCCACGGCCGGGCTGTCGATCATCAACTCCAGGCCCTGGTTGAGCTTTTCGCGGCTGGACAGCAGGTCGTCCAGCTCGCTCTTGCCGATGATGGACCTGAGCGAGGTCTGCGCCATCTGCGAGACCGCGAACCGGTAGTCCTCGACCCGGACGACCGCCTCGGCCGGACCGGTCACCTTGAAGTAGACGACCGCGTCCACGCGTACGGTCACATTGTCGCGGGTGATGCCCTCCTGGGCGGGCACCGGCATCGTCACAACCTGCATGTTGACCTTCTGGAGCCGGTCAACGAACGGGACGATCATGGTGAACCCCGGCCCGCGGACCTGCGGGCGGAGTCTGCCGAGCCGGAACACCACGCCCCGCTCGTACTGTTTGACGACCCGCGCCGCCGCCGTCACGTACACCGCTCCGGCGGACACGAGGACCGCTCCCGCCGCCACCAGCTCCTCGACCATGCCGGCCCCCAGGGGTCCGAAGTGGGAGTGTTCAGGAGAGCACTTCCTGTACTTCGAAGGTAACTCCGTCACCCGGACAAGAGGGAGCCCCCGCACGCCGGTTGCGTGCGGGGGTTCGTACGGGACCGGACCGGTTGAGGCGTCAGCCGACGCTCACGCCGTAGTAGCTCAGCGCCTCGGTGACCGGCTGGAAGAAGGTCGTACCGCCGGAGCTGCAGTTGCCGCTGCCGCCCGAAGTCAGACCGTAGGCGGTGGAACCGCCGTAGAGCGGACCGCCGCTGTCGCCGCCCTCGGCGCAGACCGTGGTCTGGATCATGCCGTAGACGACGTCACCGCCCCCGTAGTTGACGGTGGCGTTCAGCGCGGTGACCCGGCCGCTGTGGGTGCCGGTGGTGGAGCCGCGACGGTAGACCGTCGTGCCCACGCTCGGCGTGGCCGCGCGGGTGATGGTCTGGCTGCCGACCGCGCTCGGGTGGGCGATCGAGGAGTTGGTGTAGCGCACCAGCGCGAAGTCGTTCGTCGGGAAGCTGTAGCTGACGTTCGTACCCAGCACCGTGCTGTGGGAGGAGTTGCTGTACCAGGTGGAGGCGACCTCACCGCAGTGACCGGCGGTCAGGAAGTAGTACGTGTTCCCGCTGTGCACGTTGAAGCCGAGCGAGCAGCGGTAGGCACCGCCGTAGATGGCGTCGCCGCCGGTGATCAGCTTCTTGAACGTGCCGGGGGTGTGCTTGATGGTGAGAGCCCCGAAGTCGGCGCCGGCCTGGCGCTTGATCCGGGCGATCTCGGCCTTGGAGACCGTGCTGTCGACGGTGACGACGACGCGGTTGGTCCTGCTGTCCACCGCCCAGGCCGTGCCGGGTATGTCGGCCTTGAGGACGGAGGCGCTCGCCTTGGTGAGCTGGGTGGCGCTGAACGTCGGGGAGTCGCTCGCGCTCGCGGTGGGGGCGGCGAACGCGGCCGCGGCCACGAATCCGGAGACCAGGGCGATGAGCCGGGTCCGTCTCGCGATGCCGCTGTGGGGAGTGGTGCGCTTGATCCTCACTTTTCGTTCCCTCCCAGGGGAAGTCGGGGGCCCGCGTGGGGTCGGGGCCCGTGAGGCGCAGCCGGAGGCCGGTTCGTCCGGGTTCCGGACAAGCCGTGCCCCTGACAAGCGCTGAGGGGGAGTATTCGGCCGTACGACCAACGTCCGCAAGGGCGTCTTTCGGCCGTGCAGCGTTCAACTGCCTTGGGGGCTACGCGCGTTGATCTTCCCCGCTCCCCCGCGCCGGAGCGGCCGGCCCGGCGCGGGGTGCGGGTGCCGTCGCACGGCATGACATCGATGCCATGAGGTGCCCCGGACGCCGGCCCGGAGTCCGCCGCGCGCCAAAGCTCCCCGCGGCGGACTCCCCGTCGGCCGACCAGCCCCCGGGGATGTCCGGAAGTCGCCCCTCCGGATGATCCCCCGAGGCGCACGAGGCCGCTGGGACGACCGGCCTGTCACAACCCGCAGTCGCAGCAGGAGCAGCACTCACAGCACTCGCAGCACTGGCACGCCTCGCAACACGAGCAGTCGCAGTCGCAGTTGCCGCACCAGCCCTCACGCTTCCGGCGCGACCACGGCCCCTCGTACTCGTCGGCGCAGCACACCTTGCAGGTGCAGCACAGCCCGATCGCCGCCGCGCACCCGGCCCAGAAGCCCCGCTTGTCCGGACGCGGCGGCTCGCCCCCGAAGGGGTTGCCGCCGTACGGGTTCCCCGGGGCCTGGGGCGCGTAAGGGCCCTGCGGCGGCCCGAAGGAGGCCTCCGGCGCGTGCCCGCAGGACGCGGTCCCGAACGCCCGGTCCACCGAGCGGCGCAGTTCGTGCACGAGCAGCAGGTGGGCCAGCTTGCGGTCGGTGAACTCGGCCTCGCGCAGCGCGAGCCGTATCCCGTGCAGCGCGTCGTCGGCGAGCCGGCGGGCCTCGCCGAGCGAGGTCCCGGTGGCCGTGAGCGGGTTCCAGGCGCCTGACGCGGCGTCTGCCTCCCTGTCCTCCACGGCGTCCAGCAGGTGCGCCAGCCGCCCGAAGAGCCGCCCGGCCTCGGCGAGCGGTTCGGCGTTGTGCGGCCGTCCGGCCAGCACCGCGGTGTGGGCGAAGGCGGCGGCGGTCGCGGTCTCGGTCGGCTCGGTGACCGTGAGGATCGGCGTCCCCGGTCCGGCGAGTGCCTCCAGGCCGATCTGCCGGTCGACGGCGTCGACGAGCAGGGCGGTGTCGAAGCCGACCGCCGACCCGCTGCGCGCGCCCGCCCGGCCCCAGCTCGCGGCGACCCGGCGCGCGGCGAGCGCCACCGGCCCCCGGGCCAGCAGCCCGTCCCGGTCGGCGACATGGTCGCGCACCTTGGCCGAGGCGAGCACCAGGGAGACGGCCGCCGCGAGCCGGGCGCCCTCGCCCTGGGCGACGGAGGCGGTCCGCATGCCGCGCAGCGGACAGGGCCCGGCCGTGCGGCGCAGTCCGCCGGCCGCCTCGGTCTGAGCCTCCGTCAAAACCGATATGAGAAGCCCGTCATAGTTCGTCACGATGCGTGCGAACTGCCCGTGGTCCCCACGCAGCGCGAGGCACAGCCCGCACAAGTGAGCCATCCACTGGGCCTTGAGGCTCTCACCGAGCCGATGACTGCAAGGCCTGACGATTCCGAACACGACGAACCCCCGTGCTGTGTGCGACGTTGAGCTGCGGCATCGTATCGACCGACAGTCATGTCGCAGCAGCCCCGGCACTCACCCGGACGCACCATCCGTCACCCGTACGCCGCCGACAATCATATTTCACTCACAGTCAGCAGCTGTGTGTGCAACGACCCTTGGGGCGTCTGGGCTCTCGACGTAAGAGCTGTGCACCAGTACCGTCACAAACCCCCCGTGCGGCGTCTATCCACTTGGCGCGCCATCCGCATCATGGACGACCATAGGGATGCGGAAAGCAAGAGAGACCGCTGTGAGAGGAGGCGTCCATGGGATCGGTACGCAAGGCGAGTGCCTGGCTTGGCCTCGTCGACGACAACGATGACGAGCGCTACTACGACGACGACTACTCCGAGGGAACCGAGGCCCCCGACGCCTGGGTCACCGACCCGCGGGTCAAGGTGGCCACGGACGACGCCGAGGAGAAGGGCCGCCGCATCGGCACGGTCACCCCGGACAGCTTCCGGGACGCGCGCGCCATCGGCGAGCTCTTCCGGGACGGGGTGCCGGTCATCATGAACCTGACCGCGATGGAGCCGGCCGACGCCAAGCGCGTGGTCGACTTCGCGGCCGGACTGACCTTCGGGCTGCACGGCACGATCGAGCGGGTGGCGAACCGCGTCTTCCTGCTGACGCCCGCGAACACGGAGATCATCAGCGGCGAGCCCGCCGCCCACCGCTCCGACGGCTTCTTCAACCAGAGCTGAGGCAGGGCCGCTCACCGGCCCTGCCTCGGCCCCGGGGGTCGGGTCAGCGGAAGGCGTCGAGTCCGGTGAGCGCCTTGCCCAGCACGAGCTGGTGCATCTCGACGGTGCCCTCGTAGGTGAGCACCGATTCGAGGTTGGTCGCGTGCCGCATCACGGGATACTCCAGTGAGATCCCGTTGGCACCGAGGATGGTCCGTGCCGTACGGCAGATCTCGATCGCCTCACGCACGTTGTTGAGCTTGCCGAAGCTGACCTGTTCGGGACGCAGTCGGCCGGCGTCCATGCGCCGCCCCAGGTGATGGGCGAGCAGAATCCCCTTGTGCAGTTCGACCGCCATGTCGGCGAGTTTGGCCTGGGTGAGCTGGAAGCCCCCGATGGGCCGACCGAACTGCTCCCGCGTCCGGGCGTAGTCGACGGCCGTCTCGAAGCAGGAGCGGGCCGCGCCCATGGCGCCCCACACGATCCCGTACCGGGCGTGGGACAGACAGCTGAGCGGGCCGCGCAGGCCGGCGCCGTCCGGCAGCACGGCGCCGGCGGGCAGCCGTACGTCGTCGAGGACGAGCTCGCTGGTGACGCTGGCCCGCAGGGACCACTTGTGCTTGATCTCCGGGGCGGAGAACCCGGGGGCGTCGGTGGGCACCACGAACCCGCGGATCCCCTCGTCGGTCTGCGCCCATACGACGGCGACGCCGGCGACCGACCCGTTGGTGATCCACATCTTCCGCCCGTTGAGGACCCAGTCGCCGGCGTCGCGCTTGGCATAGGTCCGCATGGAGGCGGGGTCGGAGCCGTGGTCGGGCTCGGTGAGCCCGAAGCACCCGATCACCTCACCGCCGGCCATGCTCGGCAGCCACTGCCGCTTCTGCTCCTCGCTGCCGAACCGGTGGATGGCGTACATCGCGAGGGACCCCTGTACGGAGACCAGCGACCGGATGCCCGAGTCGGCCGCCTCCAGCTCCAGGCAGGCGAGCCCGTACTGCACGGCGGAGGCGCCGGCGCAGCCGTACCCGCTGAGCGACATCCCGAGGGCGCCGATGGAGCCGAGTTCGCGGGCCAGTTCCCGGATCTCGGGCAGCTCGCCCTTCTCGTACCACTCGGCGACGTACGGCAGGACGCGGTCCGCGGCCCAGCTCCGCATGGTGTCGCGGACGGCCAGGTCCTCCGGATCCAGCAGGTCGTCGATCCCGAGGGGATCGGCGGGATCGAACGGAGGCAACTTAGAGGACGAGGACATGAACCACCCTCCGGCAGGGGAAAAACTAGCACCGCTAGTCACGACTCGGCCCAGACGCTACGGCGCACCGCCCCGCACGTCCAGCCCCCACTCTCGCACCCCGCGCCCCGCCCGTGCGGGCGGCGCGGAAGCGGGTGGGCGACGACCGGTCACGCCGAGACGCGGGTCCTCGCCGGCCCGCGGGGCGCGGGAACCTCCACCGGCGCGCCCTCGCACTGCATCACCCGCGGCAGCCGCAGGGCCATCACCGCGCCGAGCAGCAGCAGGCCCGCGCTCACCAGCAGGGTGAGGTGCAGGCCGTGCACGAAGGAGTCGCGCGCCGCCCGGCGCAGGGCGTCCCCGGCCGACCCGCCGAGCCGGTCGGCGACCTGGTAGGCCTCCCCCAGCGAATGCCCCGCCGACACCGACGCCGACGCCGGGACCCCGGGCACGTCCGCGAGCCGGGGCGTGTAGGCCGCGTTCATGACACTGCCGAGGAGCGCGATGCCGATACCGGCTCCCAGCTGGTACGAGGTCTCGCCGATCGCCGCGGCTCCGCCGGCCTGCTCCGACGGCGCCTCGCTCAGCATCGACTCGTAGGCGCCGAAGAGGGTCGTCTCCAGGCCGAAGCCGAGCAGGAGGAATCCGAAGAGCAGCAGCGGCGCGTTGTCGTCGCCGCCCATCGCGGTCAGCGTCAGCACCGCCGCGGCGGTCAGACAGAAACCGAAGCACACCATCCGCCGCGGCCCGAAGCGCCGCAGCATCCGGGCCCCCGCCAGCCCCGAGGCCATCGCCGCGATCGTCAGCGGGAGCAGCCTGAGGCCGGTCTGCAGGGGGGAGAGGCCCAGCACCAGTTGCAGGTACTGCGCCGCGATCAGCTCCAGGCCCACCAGCGCGAGCATCGCCAGCACGATGCAGCCCACCGAGGTGATGAACGCGGGCCGCCTGAACATCCGCAGATCCACCAGCGGATACGGACGCCGTCGCTGGCGCCGGACGAACAGCACCAGCAGCAGGGTGCCCAGCACCAGCGGCACCAGCGTGAACACGCTCACCGCGGACTCGCCGCCGCCGAGCCGCTTCACGCCGAGCACCAGCCCGAACAGCCCGGCCGCCGCCATCAGGGCGCCGACCACGTCCCAGGGACCGTCGCGCTCGCCGGTCGACTCGGGCAGCAGCAGCCGCCCGACCGGCAGGCTGATCAGCATCAGCGGGATGTTGACGAGGAAGACCGAGCCCCACCAGAAGTGTTCGAGGAGAAAGCCGCCGAGCAGCGGGCCGACGGCCGCGCCCACCGCGGCCACCGCGCTCCAGATGCCGATCGCGAGCGCCCGTTCCCGGCGGTCGGGGAAGACCTGGCGGAGGATGGACAGCGTGGCCGGCATGATCATCGCGCCGCCGACGCCGAGCAGCGCCCGCGCGAGGATCAGTACCTCGGCGCTCGGCGCGAGGGCCGCCGCCGCGGAGGCGACACCGAACAGGGCGTAGCCGATGAGCAGGATCCTTCTGCGGCCCACCCGGTCGCCGAGCGTGCCGAAGAGGATCAGCAGGGAGGCGCAGACCAGCGGATAGACGTCGACGATCCAGAGCAGTTCTATCGCGCCGGGCTTGAGGTCCTCGGTGACGGCGGGCACCGCCACGTGCAGTACGGTCGCGTCGACGGCGACCAGGAGCAGGCTGACGCAGAGGACGACGAGAACGACCCAGCGGTTGGCACCGGCCCCGGCCGCCCGACGGAGCGGCCGAACGGCAGCCGTGGTCGTCCCGGACATGTACGTACCTCCCAGATGAACCCTCGCGTGCGGCGGATCGGCAGGGCGGGGACTCCCCGTCGTACGGCCGGAGAGGAGCGGTGTCTCCGGCCCGCGCCAACGAACGCGAGTGACTCGTCAGCGTACGCGAGTTCGTTCCGCCCGAGCGTGGCGGACCTCTCACACGTCACACTCAACTCGTGTGGCGTACGCCACTGCCCCCTGGTCTTGACCACGCCCCGGGGATCGGTCCGGTTCCCGCGGGCGTCGATAATCGAGCCCGTGACCGATCTTGCAACGCACGTGGCACCACCTCGTGCCCCCTCCCTGCGCCGCGCGGCCCCGGCTCTGCTCGGGTACGCGGCGGTGCGCGCCCTGGGCCTGATCGTGCTGGCGCTGTGGAGCGCGGCGCGCGGCAAGAGCGCGTACACCTTGCTGACCGCACGGTGGGACGCGTTGTGGTACACGCGGGTCGCCGAGCTGGGCTACGGCTACGAGGTGCGCCTGCCGAACGGCGACGTCCACTCCAACCTCGCCTTCTTCCCGCTGCTGCCCTGGCTGGAGCGGCTGCTGCACGCGCTCACGCCGCTGTCGTACGCCGATGCCGGCTTCGTCGTCGCCCTGTGCGCCTCGCTCGCCGCCGCCTGGGGGATCTTCGCGGTGGCGGACCACGTGTACGGCCGCCGGGCCGGTGTCTGCGCGGTACTGCTGTGGGCGGTGCTGCCGGTCGGGATCGTGCAGTCGATGGCGTACAGCGAGTCGCTGTTCACGGCCCTCGCGGCCTGGTCGCTGTACGCCGTACTGACCGGCCGGTGGGTGACCGCGGGCACCCTGGCCGCGCTGGCGGGGCTGACCCGGCCGGTGGGGCTGGCCGTGGTCGCCGCGGTGTGGGCGGCGGGCCTTGTCCCGTTCGTGCGAGACCGACGCATGGCCGCCACGCACGGCGCGCGGAACGAGGAACGCGCTCCCGCCGCGGCAAGCGCCGTCCACGCTCGGCGTGTTCCGGAAGCGGACGGCGCACAGGATGGAACACACGCTCCTTCCGCAACAACCGGCGCACCCGTCTGGCGTCGCGCCCTCGGCATGCTGCTCGCCCCCCTCGGCGCCGCCGCCTATGTCCTGTGGGTCGGCCACCGCACCGGCAAGGGCCCGCTCGGCTATCTGGACGTGCAGGCCGGCTGGCGCAACGGCTTCGACGGCGGATACGCCTTCGCACGCTTCGTAATCGACAAGTTCACGTCATTTCCGACGGCCCTCGCCGGGCTGGGACTCATCATCGGGGTCGGCCTGGTGATCTGGCTGTACGTCACCGGCGTCCGACAGCGCCAGCCGCTTCCGCTGCTGGTGTACACAGGTGTCGTCACCGCGCTCGCCCTGTGCGCGTCGAGCTACTTCGGTTCGAAGCCGCGGCTGCTGCTGCCCGCCTTCCCCCTGCTGCTGCCCCTCGCGTTGGCCCTGGCCCGGCTGCGCACCTCCCGATCGGCGCTGGTCACGGCCGGTGTCGCGGTGGCGTCGGCGGTCTACGGCGCGTTCTGGCTGAACGGCTCCGGTCCCCCATGATCATCTCCGGGCGCTCGATGAGCAGCCGGGTAAATCCAGCCCATGCTCCGGTGAACGAATTCATAAGCGCCATATAACGACCACCCGGCATGATCAAAGGAATTGACGCGATCCGTTCACCGGGATTGCCGAATCCCCGGAATTGGGACGCCTCCTGAGAGGTTTCCCACATCACATCGTCATCACAAAGCCGGTGATTCGACCGGGTCCTGAGCTCACTCGCTGTAACGTCGATTGGGTGCGTACCGAACGAAACCTCACCCGTCTGGACCGGGTGTTCGCCAGGCTGGACCGTGAGCCGGAACGACCGGCCCACATCGATGTGCCGAAGATGAGCCGGCACCGGGTCGTGCTGTTCTCCTCGACCCTGGCTTTCTACATGGCGATCGTGTGGGCCGTGGTGACCAGTTCATGGCTGGTGCGGCTCGACTGGCAGGTCATGTTCTTCCGGCCGTACCAGCAGTGGTCCGGGATCCACTGGTTCGTCGATTACTACGTGGTGCTCGGCCAGCGCGGCCCCACCGCCGTGATGGTCGCGGCCTGGCTGGGCTGGCGCTCCTGGCGGCAGCACACGCTCCGCCCGCTGCTGACCCTCGGCGCCTCACTGCTGCTGCTCAACATCACGGTCGGCGCCGCGAAGCTCGGCATGGGCCGCCTCGGACCGCACTACGCCACCGTGATCGGCTCGAACGAGATGGGTCTTGGCGGCGATATATTTCCCAGCGGCCACACCGCCAACGCCGTGGTGACCTGGGGCATTCTGGCGTATCTGGCCTCCACCCCGAGAGCGCGCCGCTGGCTGTCGGCGCTGTCGGCGGTGACCTCGCTCGGGGTCGGGATGGCCACCGTCTACCTCGGTACGCACTGGCTGAGCGACGTGCTGCTGGGCTGGGCCGCGGGACTGCTGATCCTGCTGGCGCTGCCATGGTTCGAGCCGCTGATCGCCCGGGCGGAGGTCGGGATCTTCGACCTGCGCGACATCTGGCGCGCCCGCCGCGGCCGTCCGCTGTCCTTGCCGGCGCCGGTCACGCCCGTGGCCCTCAAGCCGCGCACCTCCATGGCCGAGAGTGCGGCCGAACCGGTCACGGCGGCCCCGGAGCGGGAGCCGGTCGCGTCGGCCCGCTCGCCGCGGGCGCCGATCCACCTGGCCCCCGGCCCGCACACGGCCCGCTCGGAGCGCAGCCCGGTCACCCCGGCGGGCAGCCGCCGCCCGCCGCACTCGGACCGGGTGCCGCGCGGCGCCGCCCCGACGGCCCGCCCCGTGACGGGCGGCTGACGGACGTCACTTGGCGGGGTCCGGTACGCACCTCCGACCCCGCACCGACGAAGGCCCCGGCTCCCGCTCAGGAGCCGGGGCCTTCGCCGTCGTCCGGTCAGCCCTTCCAGGCGCGCGCGACGCGGCCGTCCCGCACCTCGAAGTTCAGCCGTCCCACGCGGTATTCCATCGTGATGATCGCGCCCGGCGGCAGCGACCGCACCGCCGACCACCCCCGCTCCCGCGCCAGCCGCTCGGCATGCTCGGAGTCGAGGCCGACGTACCCGTCCGGACTGTCCTGGGGCTCCGCGGGGGGAGTGGGAATCGGTGCCATGCCGCCACGCTAGGCCCTCTCCGTCACTCACGGAAGCCGTATCCGGTGGGACGGAAGACGCAAGCGGCGGGTCGGAAGGTAAGAACCGCGTATGGCCCGGATCCCCCTCCGGTCACGCTTCTGTCACAGGATCACGACACGCGTTCCGGCCCAACTCCGTCACTCGGACGAACGGTTCCGTACGCCTTACCGGCGCATTCGAACGAAATTCCCAGGCGCCGGGACAGCTCTTCGAATAGCCCGGCGGAAAGCGCCGGAAGTGCCGAGAGAGAGGCGGCTCTCCAGCGCGATTCCAGAGGGAATCCAGAGGAACCGGAGAGCTGACAGCGCATAAGAATTTCACCGCTTCGACACAGAACCGCCGGGGCGGCGCAGGGACGTATGCGGAGGTGGGGCACCGCGCTCCAGGGCGCGCGACAGCCGGTCCCGGGCCGTCCGGATCGTCTCGGTGAGCTCGGCCGGCTCCAGCACTTCGAACTCGAACCCCATCATCATCACGTGAATCACCATCACGTCGAGATTCGCGGCCCCGGTGCGCAGGACGCACGCGTCCTCGCCGTCCGGCTCCAGCGTCCCGGCGGACGGGGAGATGTGCTCGGCGGCCTCGTGCAAGGGCACCAGCAGCCGGACGACGGCGTGCGCGGCGTACGCGCGCGTGGAGACGCCGCGCGAGACGTACGCGGCGAGGTCCTCGGCGGGCGGCTCGCGCGGGGTGAAGCGCGGGCCGTGCGGCGGCTTCGGCGTGATGCGGTCGGCGCGGAACGTCCGCCAGCCGGCCCGGTCGAGGTCCCAGGCGACCAGGTACCAGCGGCGCTCGGTGCACACCAGGCGGTGCGGTTCGACGGTACGCCGGGTGGTGGTGCCGTCGTGGCCGCGGTACTCGAAGCGCAGGCGTTCGGCGTCGCGGCACAGGTGGGCGAGCTCGGTCAGCAGGGCCGGGTCGACGGCGGAGGACCGCGACCCGCGCAGCATCGGCACGGTGAACGCGTTCAGGGCGCCCACGCGGCGGCGCAGCCGGTTCGGCAGCACCTGCTCCAGCTTCGCCAGGGCCCGTACGGAGCTCTCGCCGATGCCCTCGATGCCCTGACCGGCGGCCGTGCGCAGGCCCACGGCGACGGCGACCGCCTCGTCGTCGTCCAGCAGCAGCGGCGGCAGCTCGGCCCCGGCCCCGAGCTGATAGCCGCCGCCGGTGCCGGGGCTGGCGTTGACCGGGTAGCCCAGTTCGCGCAGCCGGTCCACGTCCCGGCGCACCGTGCGCGCGGTGACGCCGAGCCGATCGGCCAGCTCGGCGCCGGACCATTCGCGGTGGGCCTGGAGCAGCGAGAGCAGGCGCAGCAGTCGTGCCGAGGTCTCCAACATGTGGTCGAGTCTGCCAGCCGATGCGGACAACCCGTGTCCTGAAGGATCAGGGCGTGTACGGCAGTTGCGGCACGTCGAAGCAGGTGCGGTTCATGTCGCCCTGCGACACCCAACCCCTGCCGTCCTCCCAGCGGGCCACCGACAGACAGGCGCGGTGTGACGTCGGCGGCCCGCTCAGGCGCTCGAACCGTACGGGGAGCAGCAGGCCGTCGGCGGTGTAGCCCCGGGCGCGGTTCACGAAGCCGTCGACGCACGCGCGCGTGACGCCGCTCTTCGCGCAGGACCTGGCCGCGTCCGTGAACCACATCGCCGCGGCCCAGCCCTCCAGCTGCCACTGGGAGTGGGTGCTCAGCCCCTTCGTCGCCTCCCGGAACGCGCGTACGGCCGGCCGCGTGACGTCCTCGAAGTTGCGGCTGGATCCGGTCGTCCACAGGGCGTTGCGGCAGTGCGGGGCGTTCTTGTAGTCCTCCGGGACGGTGGACGTCCAGTTCTGGACGTTCGTCACCTTGGCGGTGACCCGCACGCCGGCGTCGTCCATCGCCTCGCACAGCCGGGCGTTGCCGTGCGTGTCGATGGCGTCGAAGACCAGGTCCGCGCCCTGCTCCTTCAGGTCGGCGGCGACGGCGCGGAAGTTGGGCAGCGCGAAGTCCACCTGCTCGGTGACCACCCGGTAGCCCTCGGCCCTCAGGCCCCGCTCGACGAGCCGGGCGTAGGCGGCGGACGCGGCCTGGTTGTAGGAGACGACCGCGGCGGTCCGGGCGCCCTTCACGCGCTTGAAGTAGCGGTACACCTCCGTGCCGCCGTACAGCTTCCCGCTCCAGCCCGGTGTGCCGTCGCGCGGTGCCGAGCTGCCGTAGATGCCGTACAGGTGCGGCCAGGTGTCGTAGGCGGCGCCGATGGGCTGGCCGCCGATGTCGGGCACGCGCGCGTGGGAGACGCGTGCGGCGCCCGCGTAGTCCAGGGACGCGGTGGCGACCAGGGCGACCACCCCGTCCTCGTCGATCAGCCGGTGCACGCAGTCGTTGTTGCCCACCCCGCTGCCGCCGTCGTCGCACAGGCGCACCTCGACACGGCGGCCGTCGATGCCCCCGCGCGCGTTGAGGCGGTCGAAGTACGCGCGGGCGCCGTCGCGCGGGCCGGTGAAGGCGTTGCCGCCGACCGGACTGGTGGCGCTGGTGACGATGCCGACCCGCAGCGGCGTGGCGGCGCTCGGCGCGGGTGTGCGGGCGCCGTGCTCGAAGTCGCGCTCGGGCAGGCGGCTGCCGCAGGCCGTGCCCGTCAGGAGCAGCAGCACCGCTACGGCGGCCTCAGCAGCCCGGGAGGGCCGACGCCGAGGCATTGCCGCTCAACTGGACCAGCGCGCAGAGCGTCTTGTCGGAGACCTTCCAGGTGCCGTGCTCCAGGACGGCGGTCCCGGAGGCGTCGGGCAGGGCGGTGGCTCCGTTCAGGGTCAGGGTGTACGTCACGGTGGCCTCGGTCGGCGAGGTGAACGCGACCTCGGTCACCTTCGCCGCCACCTGACCGCCGCGCCGGTCACCGTTGAACGCCCGCAGGACCGGGGCCATCGCGGCGCCGTTCTCCAGGACCGCCTGCTTGTCCTTGGCCGACGTGTCCGGGTCGAAGAACTTCTGCCAGTTCCGTTCGATCAACGAGACGGCGGCCGCCGGTCGGGCGGGCGCGGTCGCGGAGGCGCTCGACGTCTGCGCGGTCTCCCCGCTCTGCCCGGTCCCGCCGGTCGGCTCGACGGACGGCGTGGGGGGCGCGCCGTCGCTGCCGCCGCTGTCGTCTCCGCACGCCGTCACGGCGGGCCCGAGGAGGAGCACCAGGGCGGCCGTCAGCGCCGTGCCCCGTCCCGCCGCCGCCCGGCCGCGTGTCGTCGTCCTGTTCCCCCGCCTGAGGTCGCTCCCGAGAACCATCCCGTTCACCACCGGATGTCGGTCCGGGCAGTGCGCGCCCGGAGCTTTCAGGGTCGGCTTGCACAAGGCATAGTGCAAGCCATTGGCCGACAAGGACAGACACGCGACGCCTGGGAGCCAGCGATGCGGACAGGCCGACTGCGGACCACGAACCCCGTCCTGTGGGCCGGCTGGGCCGCGCTCGCCACGGGCGCGGTGCTGTGCGTCGTCGGGTGGTACGGCGTCTCCGGCGAGCGGTTCGCCGAGCGGCAACTGCCCTACCTGGCCTCCTGCACGGTCCCGGGCGCCGCGCTGATCGTCGCAGGATCGGTTCTGCTCACGCACGGCAGGGGCGCGCTCGCCGCCGCGCGGGTGGAGGAGTTGTACGGGCTGCTGGTGGCCGCCGAACCCGTAGACGCGGACGAGTCGGCGCGGGCGGCGGCCGCGCCCCTCGCGGTCAGCGGGGAGACGCTGATGGTGCCGGGCGGGACGCTCTACCACCGCGCGGACTGCCCGTTGGTGGCGGGCAAGGCGGAGGCGGTCCCGGTGGACGGGAAGCTGCTGACGAGCGGCGCTCTGGGCCTGTGCCCGATATGCGAGCCGGCCGCCGCGAGGGACTGATGTCCTCCCTCACGTACGACCTCACGCTCGCCGGTCTCTCCGTCGGCAGCGCCGCCGCGCTCACCGGGATCGGCCTGATCGTGACGTACCGCGCGACCGGCGTGCTCAACTTCGCGCACGGGGCGGTCGCGATGGTGTGCGCGTACGTGCTGCGGCAGTGGGTGGTCGTCTGGGGCCGGCCACTGTGGCTGGGTGCCGCGGTGACACTGCTGGTCCTGGCGCCGGGGATCGGTGTGCTGCTGGAACGGTTCGTCTTCCGTCCGCTGTCCGTGCCGGGCGGCGATCCGGCGCAGACGCTGGTGGCATCCATCGGCGTGTTCGTACTGCTGGTGGGCGGGGCCGCGCTGGTGTGGGGGCAGGGGGCGCGGGACGACGCGCCGGAGCTGGTGTCGGCGGATCCCTGGGGGCAGTTGGCGGTGGCGCTGCTGCTCGCGGCGGGCGTCGGGGCGGTGAGCCGCTGGACGCGGTTCGGGCGGGAGCTGCGGGCGGTGGTGGACGACCGGCAGCTGGCCGTGCTGGGCGGCATCGACGCGGACCGGGTGGCCGCGGCGGGCTGGGCGTTCGGCTCGTTCACGGCCGGGCTGACGGGCGTGCTGCTGGCGCCGTACGTCCGCCTCGACCCGTACGGCCTGCCCCTGCTCGTCATGGAGGTGGTCGCGGTCGCGGTGGCCGCGCGGATGCGCAGCCTGCCGGCCGCCGTGGTGGCGGCCCTCGGCATCGGTGTCGCGCAGAGCCAGCTGACGCGGTGGCATCCACCGGGCTGGGGCGCGTCGTTGCTGCAGGCGGTCGGGGCGAACCTCTTCGTCGTGGCGCTGCTCGTCGCGGCCCTGGTGCTGCCCGGCGTCGGCACGCGCGACGCCCTGCCGCGCCCGGCCACCGCGCGCGTGCCGGCCCCGCCCGGCGCCCGGACGGTGGCGGCGGTGCTGTTCCTGCTGCCGCTCGGCTTCGCGGGCTCGGACCTGCACACCTCGGTCCAGGTGCCGGCGCTGGGCGTGGTGCTGCTGTCCCTGGTCGTGGTCACCGGGCGCGGCGGCCAGATCTCCCTGGGGCAGGCGGCGTACGCCGGTCTGGGCGCCCTGTTCACGGCGCTGCTCGCGGCGGGCCGCTTCCCGGGTCTGCCGCGGCTGCCCGAACTGGCGGCGCTGGCGGTCGCGGTGGCCCTGGTGGCACCGCTGGGCCTGCTCACCGGCTGGCCGGCGATCAGCCGTCGCGGCCTGGCGCTGGCGGTGGCGACCTTCGCGGTGGGCGTCGGGGTGAGCCGCTTCGTGTTCGCGCAGCCGTACGCCACCTCCGGGCTGTCGCTGGACCGCCCGGCGGGCTTCGACGGGGACCGCGCGTACTACGTCCTGGAACTGGCCCTGCTGGCCCTCGCGCTGGCGGCGACGCGTGCCCTGCGCCACGGCCGTACGGGGCGGGCGCTCGCCGCCCTGCGGGACCACGAGTCGGGCGCCTCGGCGGCGGGCGTGCCCGTCCCGTCCCTGAAGCTCCTCGCGTTCGTCGCGGGCGCCGCCCTCGCCGCCCTCGGCGGGGGCATGCTGGGCATGGGAGTGCGCGCCTTCGACCCCGGCGCGTACGACCCGGTACGCGGACTGCTGTGGTTCGCCGCGGTCGTGGTCCTCGGCGCCGACAGCACCCTGGGCGCCCTGGCCGCCGCGGCCCTCCTGGTGGGACTCGACGCGGGGGCCCGGGGCGGCGTTGCGGCGGCGCTGATCGGCCTCCTGGCGGTCCTGATCGGCAGATTCCCCGGCGGCCCGTACGACGCGCTGCGCGCGGCGGCGACCCGCCTGCGGCCGCGACGACGACCGCGGCTCACGGAGAGGGGCGCGCGGATACGGACGCGACTGCGCCGGGCTGTGCCGGGACGGCCGGGCGGCAGGGCTGCCCGCGCCTTT
>NZ_JADDRL010000080.1 GCF_021538895.1 Streptomyces olivochromogenes
CCCCATGCGTTCGCCACCTGACTACGCTCTGCGCCTGTCCGAGGCCGGCGTCGCAGGGGGTGGGGGTACAGGTGACCGTTCGGCCGAGGGACGGAATCGCCGTCCTCGCGGTCGGCCTCCTCGCAGCGCTGCTGCCGGCCGCCGCCCACCACATCCGCCCCACCCCCTACGGAGATCACCTCACCGTCACCGGGCCCGGCGCGGTGGCCGCCCCGGCGGTGCGGGTGCGGGGTGCCGCCGTGGAGGCGTACGGGCCCTCGGACGAGGACGTGCGGTGGCGATATGCCCGGGAGGGGCGGTGGCCCGTCGCCGTGGTGGGGGTGCGGGGGGTCGCGATGGCCGTCTGGGACGACGGGGTGGTCACCGGTACCGGCGGCCGGGGGGACCGCGTGCGCTGGCACCGGGCCCTGCCCGGGGCCGGCGGCTGGCTCCGTGCGCACGGCGGGAGAGGGGTCCTGCGCCCGATGGGGCCGGGCGTCCTCGCCGTCGTCACCCCGGACCGCGTCACCGCGTATCGCACCTCCGACGGCGACCTCCGCTGGATGCTGCCCGCGCGCGGGGGATGCGCGTTCCGGCCCGAACGTGCCGTTCGTCACGCGGGCGCGCTCCTCGTCGCCCAGCCCTGCGCCCAGGGCGCGTGGACCGCGCAGGTCATCGCCCTCGACGCGTTCGGCCGCATCGCCCCGCACCGCAGACCCCTGGCCAACGACCGCCCCGGCGACCGTCTCGAACGCCCGCACGCAGAAAAAGCGCTTGCCTCGCCCCGTTAGACTTGGCCCATGGCCATTCTCCTCGCGCATTAGACGGCGGGAACGTCCTCAGCCGCCCACCCGCCAATCCCAGTCCGCCCTGGAGTCTGTCCGTGATCTCCGCCTCCGGTATCGAGCTGCGCGCCGGTGCCCGCATCCTCATCGAGAACGCCTCGTTCCGTGTCGCCAAGGGCGACCGCATCGGTCTCGTCGGCCGCAACGGCGCCGGCAAGACCACCCTCACCAAGGTCCTGGCCGGCGACGGTATCCCCGCCGCGGGCACCGTCACCCGGTCCGGCGAGGTCGGCTACCTGCCGCAGGACCCCCGCACCGGCGACCTCGACGTCCTCGCCCGCGACCGCGTCCTCTCCGCGCGCGGCCTCGACGTCCTGATCCGCAAGATGCGCGACAACGAGCAGCGCATCGCCAACGGCCAGGGCGCCACCCGCGAGAAGGCCCTCAAGCAGTACGAGCGCCAGGAGACCGAGTTCCTCACCAAGGGCGGGTACGCCGCCGAGGCCGAGGCCGCCACCATCGCCGCCGCGCTCAACCTGCCCGACCGGGTGCTCGGCCAGCCCCTGCACACGCTCTCCGGTGGTCAGCGCCGCCGTATCGAGCTGGCCCGGATCCTGTTCTCGGACGCGGACACGCTGCTGCTCGACGAGCCGACGAACCACCTCGACGCCGACTCGATCATCTGGCTGCGCGACTACCTGAAGACCTACCGCGGCGGCTTCATCGTCATCTCCCACGACGTCGACCTGGTCGAGACGGTCGTCAACAAGGTGTTCTACCTGGACGCCAACCGCTCCCAGATCGACGTCTACAACATGGGCTGGAAGCTCTACCAGCAGCAGCGCGAGGCCGACGAGAAGCGCCGCAAGCGCGAGCGCGCCAACGCCGAGAAGAAGGCCGCCGCCCTCAACGCGCAGGCCGACAAGATGCGCGCCAAGGCCACCAAGACCGTCGCCGCGCAGAACATGGCCCGCCGCGCCGACAAGCTGCTCTCCGGCCTGGAGGCGGTCCGCCAGTCCGACAAGGTCGCCAAGCTCCGCTTCCCCGAGCCCTCGCCCTGCGGCAAGACCCCGCTGATGGCCGAGGGCCTGTCGAAGTCGTACGGCTCCCTGGAGATCTTCACCGACGTCGACCTGGCCATCGACAAGGGCTCCCGGGTCGTCATCCTCGGCCTCAACGGCGCCGGCAAGACGACCCTGCTGCGCCTCCTCGGCGGCGTCGAGACGCCCGACACCGGCGAGGTCGTCCCCGGCCACGGCCTCAAGCTCGGCTACTACGCCCAGGAGCACGAGACCCTCGACCCCGACCGCACGGTCCTGGAGAACATGCGCTCGGCCGCCCCCGACATGGACCTCGTCGAGGTCCGCAAGGTGCTGGGCTCGTTCCTCTTCTCCGGAGACGACGTCGACAAGCCGGCCGGTGTGCTCTCCGGCGGCGAGAAGACCCGCCTGGCCCTCGCCACGCTGGTCGTCTCCTCCGCCAACGTCCTGCTCCTGGACGAGCCGACGAACAACCTCGACCCCGCCAGCCGCGAGGAGATCCTCGGCGCCCTGCGCACCTACAAGGGCGCGGTCGTCCTCGTCACCCACGACGAGGGTGCCGTCGAGGCGCTCCAGCCGGAGCGGATCATCCTGCTCCCGGACGGTGTCGAGGACCTGTGGGGCGCCGACTACGCGGATCTCGTCGCCCTCGCTTGATCGAATGGATGATCCACAGCGTATGGATCATTCGGCCCATCGGTGATCCATCATCTGTGTGAGATCTCCTCGTATCGAGGTGTGTCGTACATCGATTTCGCGGCCGATCCCTTTGTCGACAAGGGGTCGGCCGCGCCGCGTCTCTGACCTGGCACTTCATCGATGAACCCACCGGGACGCAGGGATGACGTCGATCGGAACTCTGGATTCCGCTTGTGGGGATGCGCTCCTGTCGTCACAAGCTTGTCTCACGGACCTTGCCGAATGGGTGGCCATCACGCCCCGGAGGGGTGATCATGAGGGGACCAGAGCGCACTTCCCATGAGGAGGCACGGGTGGCCGAGACTCTGAAGAAGGGCAGCCGGGTGACCGGCGCCGCGCGCGACAAGCTCGCGGCAGACCTGAAGAAGAAGTACGACTCCGGTGCGAGCATCCGGGCGCTGGCCGAGGAGACCGGCCGCTCGTATGGCTTCGTACACCGGATGCTCAGCGAGTCGGGCGTCACGCTGCGTGGGCGTGGCGGAGCGACCCGGGGCAAGAAGGCCGCATCGTCCTGACCTCGGGCGGCCCATCGGCTTCGATGGTGGCCACCCGGTCGGTTCGCTGATCGGCCGGGTGGTTACTGTGCAGTCACTTAGCTGTGTCGTCGTGCGGCGCGATGTCGTACGGTGCGCAGGATGACCGCACCCATCGGAGGCGCCCCATGGCTTCGCCCGACCAGGACCTCGCTCCTGTACTCGACAAGGACGGCGTACGGCTCACCGTCGACGACGCGCTCGCCACGGTGACGCTGTCCAACCCGGCCAAGCGCAACGCCCAAAGCCCCGCGATGTGGCGGGCGTTGGCCGAGGCCGGGCGGTTGCTGCCGGGCTCCGTCCGGGTCGTCGTGCTGCGTGGCGAGGGCCAGTCCTTCTCTGCCGGGCTGGACCGACAGATGTTCACCCCGGAGGGGATCCCGGGCGAGCCGACGTTCTTCGAACTCGCGCGCCGTGACGACGCCGAGCTGGACGCGACCATCGCCGAGTACCAGGAGGGATTCACCTGGTGGCGGCGCAACGACATCGTGTCCGTCGCCGCTGTCCAGGGGCATGCCATCGGTGCCGGTTTCCAGCTCGCCCTCGCCTGTGACCTGCGCGTGGTCGCCGACGACGTGCAGTTCGCGATGCGCGAGACCAGCCTGGGGATCGTGCCCGACCTGACCGGCACGCACCCGCTGGTGGGGCTCGTCGGTTACGCCCGCGCGCTGGAGATCTGCGCGACCGGGCGGTACGTGCACGCCGAGGAGGCCGTGACGACCGGGCTGGCCAACCTCGCGGTGCCGGTCGCGGAACTCGACGGCGCGGCGCGGGACCTGGCCGCGGCGCTCCTCGCCGCGCCCCGGGACGCGGTCGTCGAGACCAAGGCCCTGCTGCGCGGAGCAACCGGCCGCGACTACGACGCCCAACGCACCGCGGAGCGCGCCGCCCAGGCCCGCCGCCTGCGGGACTTGGCCGACGTGGGCGAATGACGTACGCCCACCGGTCCGACGCACCGCACGCACGCCACGCGGGCTGACTGGCATGCGCCGGCCCGGCGGATCGGCATGCGCCGAGCCCGCCCTGGCCGAATGGCGTGCGCTGCACCGACCACCCGGCGTGCGCCGCCCGGCGGACAGCCGTTCGCCGCGCCCTGGCCAATTGGTGTGCGCCGTGCCACCTGACCGGCGTGCGCCGGCCTCGCCTACCGGCATGCGTCGCCCCGGCGGATCTGCAGGCGCCGCCCCGGCGTGGGCCGCGCCCCGGCGGACGGCCGTGGGCTGCGCCCCGGCCGACCAGTATGCGCCGCCCACGCCCCGACCAACCGGCCCTCACCGCCCTGGCCACCTGGCGTCCATCGGCCAGCCGACCTAGGTCACCCCGGCTCGCCGAGCGCTGTCACCACGGCTCAGCCGCTCTCGTCACCCGGGCTCGCCCACCACCGTCACCACCACCGTCACCGTCGGATGATCTCCCGGATCGCTCAGTGCCTCCCGTACCGCCCTGCGGATGTCCCGGGCCACGGCCAGGGGGCGGTGGGACGTGGACGTCGCCGCCTCCACGCGTACGTGGCGGCGTGGCAGGGCGGTCTCGGTGTCCTGGTGTTCCTCGATGTGTACCGCCCGGCCCAGGACGCCGGTCAGGTGGGTCACGCCGGGGACGGCGAGGGCCGCCTCGGTGGCTCGGGACTCGTCCGGGTCCTTGGTCTCGCGGGCGCGGGGAGGCTCCGGGGAGCGGACCGCCGGGGGCTTTGCCTCTTCCTCCAGCAGGTCCGTCACGCGTAGGTCCACCTCGACGACCGTCAGGCCGAGGCGCTCCGTCGCGGTCGTCGCCAACGTCAGCCGCAGCCGCGAGGCCGTCGCCGGCAGCGGTTCGTCGGCCGTGGCCGCGAAGTCCGCCGTCACCCGGAGCGGGCCCGGGGGCAGCGCCCCCGGCGGTGGCGGCACGGCCGGTTCGTGGGTGTCGTCCGGATCCGCGAGAGCGATCCGCAGCGCGCCGAGCCGCGCCCCCGCCACACCCGCCGCCGCGCGCCGCAGCACCGCCTCGGCCGCCGCCTCCGCGATCCACGCCCCGTCGCCCGGTCCGCCGAGCGGGAGAAGTCTGCCCAGGCCCAGTTGGTGCCGTACGGCCTGTGTCCATCGGTCCGCCGTCATTGCTCCAGCCTGCCGCATCCCCGGCGCGCCGCGGCGCATCCCCACTTACCGTGGTCGAAGGGGACGACGACGGGAAGGGACGTACGGCGATGACCGAGATGACGGAGCGGGACCGGACGACGAGCCCCGAGAGCGCGGCGGAGCCCCCGGTACAGACCCGTAAGGCCACCAAGCGCGGTGGCGGGGACCCGGCGACCCGGGGACGTACGACCATCGCCGACGGGGTGGTGGAGAAGATCGCCGCACTGGCGGCGCGGGACGTGGTCGGCGTGCACGCCCTGGGCAGCGGGCTGGCGCGGACCTTCGGGGCCGTGCGCGACCGGGTGCCGGGCGGCACGAAGTCGGTGACCCGCGGGGTCAAGGCCGAGGTCGGCGAGGTGCAGACCGCAATCGACCTGGAGATCGTCGTGGACTACGGCATGCCGATCGCCGACGTGGCCCGGGCCGTGCGCGAGAACGTCATCGCGGCCGTGGAGCGGATGACCGGACTTGAGGTCGTCGAGGTCAATCTCGCGGTGAGTGATGTCAAGCTTCCGGAGGAAGAGGAAGAAGAGCCGGAACCCCGGATCCAGTGACGACGGGCGACCGGACACGCACGGCTGAGGAGAGACAACGCACGGCTGAGGAGCTGAGGAGCGCAGCATGAGCATGGCTGTGGTCGGCATGATCGCCGGAATGGCGCTGGGCTTCGCCGGATATTTCGGCGGGTTCGGTGCCTTCCTCCTGGTGGCGGCGCTTGGTGCCGTCGGATTCGTCGTCGGCCGGTTCCTGGAGGGGGACTTGGAGCCGGGTGACTTCTTCCGCATCCGCACCGACCGGCGCGACCGACGACCGTGACCGCCGTGAGCGGCGGGGCCGGGGAGGTCCGCGGACCCGTGACCGTCGTCGCGCCGGGCGAGCGCGGCGCGCTGCGGATCGCCGACCGGGTCGTCGCGAAGGTCGCCGCACGGGCGGCGCGCGAGGCGGTCGGACCGCTGACCGAGGACGCCGCCGCACCGCACGCGAGCGTCGTCGTGCACCCGCACGCGCTCGGCTCCGGTCAGGCGGGGGACAGACCCGTCGCCACCGCCCGGATCCGGGTGCACCTCGAACTCGACTATCCCTGCGACATCGGCGCGCGCTGCGCTGCCGTGCGTCGGCATGTGGTCGAGCGGGTAGGCGCGTTGGTGGGCATGGAGGTGCCGGAGGTGGCCGTCCAGGTGGAGCGGCTGCACCCGGTACCCGTGCACGGCGCGGCACACGGGAGGGCGCGATGAGCGAGTCCCAGGGCACCGAGACCACCACCCGACGGCTTCCGGCCGTCGAGAAGGAGACCGGAACCGGGCTGGACCAGGCGGCCTCGGCGGCCGCCTACGAGCCACCGCCGGCCGCGGCCGGGGACGACGGCCGAGGCGGCCGCTTCTGGTCGGTGCGCCGCGTGCCCGCGGGCATCGTCGCCCTGCTGCTCCTGATCGGCGCGGCCGCCTTCCTCTACGACATCGCCGCCGTACGGGCCCACCGGCCCGCCATGCACTGGCGGCGCGAACTGGCCCGGCAACTCGCCGAAAGGCCCCTCGACGACACCTGGGTGCTGGTCGGCGCGGGCGTCACCGCGGCCCTCGGCCTGTGGCTGATCGTGCTCGCCGTCACGCCCGGCCTGCGCAAGTGGCTGCCGATGCGGCCGCCGCACGCCGACGTCCGGGCCGTGCTGCACCGCGACGCGGCCGCCCTGGTGCTGCGCGACCGCGCGATGGAGGTCTCCGGCGTGCGGTCGGTACGGGTGCGGATGCGGCGCAGACGCGCCGACGTCCGCGCGGTCTCGCACTTCCGTGAACTCGACGACGTCCGCGCCGACCTGGACCTGACGCTCGCCGACGCGATCCGGGGGCTCGGGCTCACCCGGCCGCCCGGGCTGTCGGTGCACGTCGCGCGGCCCGGACGGAAGGGGTGAGGGCGGTGCTGAGGACGGTCAACCGCGTACTGCTCGGTGTCGTCGGACTGCTGCTGGTCGTGCTCGGCGGCTCGGTGCTCGCCGTCGGCCTGGGCGTGCGGCCCCCGTCCTGGTGGATCCACCACGGGCGGCACGACGTCCTGCTCAGTCAGGCCGAACGGACCCGGTGGCGGGACGAGGGCTGGTGGTGGCCGACCGTCATCGCGGCGCTGGCCGTCCTCGTCCTGCTCGCCCTGTGGTGGCTCGCCGCCGTGCTGCGCCGACGCCGCCTCGCCGAGGTGCTCGTCGACACCGGCGACGGCGAGGGCGCGCTGCTGCGCGGCCGCGCCCTGGTGGACGTCCTCACCGCCGACGCGGACCGCCTGGACGGAGTGGCGCACGCCCATGCCACCCTGACCGGCCGCCGCGAGGCGCCCGGGGCGCACGTCTGGCTCCAGCTGGACCCGGACGTGGACCCCGGCACGGCCCTGCACGACCTCACCGCCGAGTCCCTGACCCGGGCCCGCGAGTCGACGGGCCTGGCGAAGCTCCCGGCGGAAGTACGCCTGGCGGCGGTCAAGCACCGTGCGGAAAGGGTCACTTGACCGGTCGCGCGGGCGACGACGCCCGGCCCGCGCCCGTCAGAACCCGGAACGCATCCCGCCGTCCACCGGCACCATGATCCCGGTCAGATAGGAGGCGGCCGGCGACAGCAGGAACGCCCCCACCCGCCCGAACTCCTCCGGCGTCCCATAGCGCCGCAGCGGAATCCGCGACTCGTTGGCGGCGCGCGTCGCCTCCGGGTCCGCGGACAGCGCGTCCAGCTCCCGCACGCGGTCCGTGTCGATCCGCGACGGCAGCAGACCCACCACCCGGACACCCCGCGGCCCCAGCTCGTCGGCGATGGACTTGGCGAACCCGGCGAGCCCGGGCCGCAGCCCGTTGGAGATGGTCAGCCCCGGAATCGGCTCGTACACCGACGCGGACAGCACGAACCCGATGACCCCGCCCGCTTCCAGGTCCGCGGCCGCCGCGCGGGCGAGCCGCACCGCGCCCAGGAACACCGACTCGAACGCCGTCCGCCACTGCTCGTCCGTGTTGTCGGCGACGAACCCGGGCGCCGGCCCGCCCACGCTGATCAGGATGCCGTCGAAGCCGCCGAAGCGTTCGCGGGCGGCCGCGATCAGCCGCTCCGGTGCCTGCGGGTCGGCGTTGTCGATGGCGACCCCGGCCGCGTTCGGGCCCAGTTCGGCCGCCGCGTCGGCGACCCGCTGCTCGTCCCGCCCCGTGACGACCACCTTCGCCCCGTCGGCGACGAGCTCGCGCGCCACGGCGTTGCCCAGTCCGCGCGTGGCCCCGGTGACGACGTACACCCGGTCCTTCAGTCCAAGATCCATGGCCCTATCCTGCCCCCTCGCCGTCGAACAGGGCGAGCGCCGTGTTGACCAGGCCGATGTGGCTGAACGCCTGCGGGAAGTTGCCCAGCTGACGGCGGGTCCTGGGGTCGTACTCCTCGGACAGCAGCCCTACGTCGTTGGTGAGGTTCAGCAGCCGCTCGAACAGCTCCCGCGCCTCCTGCGTACGGCCCGTCATGTGCAGCGCGTCCGCGAGCCAGAACGAGCACGCGAGGAACGAGCCCTCCCCGCCCGGCAGCCCGTCCACGAGTGAGTCCTCCGTGTCGTAGCGGCGCACGAAGCCGCCGTGGCCGAGCTGCCGCCTGATCGCGTCGATCGTGCCGATCACCCGCGGGTCCTGTGGGGGCAGGAAGCCGCAGCGGGGGATCAGCAGCAGGGCGGCGTCGAGCTCCTGCGAGCCGTAGTGCTGGGTGAAGGTGTTCCGGTCGGGGTCGTAGCCCTTCTCGCACACCTCCCGGTGCACGTCGTCGCGCATCTGCCGCCAGCCGTGCAGGTCGCCGTGCAGGTGCGGGTGCTCCTCCAGGGTCCGTACGGCACGGTCGGCGGCCACCCACACCATCACCTTCGAGTGCACGAACTGACGGCGGCCGCCGCGCACCTCCCACAGGCCCTCGTCGGGCTGCCGCCACTCCTCCCGCAGCCACTCCATCAGCGCGGCCTGGATCGACCAGATGTGCGGCTTGGTGGGCAGGCCCGCCCGGCGGGACAGCCACAGCGAGTCCATGACCTCGCCGTACACGTCCAGCTGGAGCTGGTCCACCGCGCTGTTGCCGATCCGCACCGGCGCCGAGCGGCCGAAGCCGGACAGCCAGGGCAGTTCGAACTCGGGCAGCCGCCGCTCGCCCGCCAGGCCGTACATGATCCGCAGGTCCGCCGGGTTGCCGGCGACCGCGCGCAGCAGCCAGTCGCGCCAGGCCTCGGCCTCCTTGTGATAGCCGGCCGAGAGCAGGGCGCCGAGGGTGAGGGTGGAGTCGCGCAGCCAGCAGTACCGGTAGTCCCAGTTGCGCACGCCGCCCATCTCCTCGGGGAGCGAGGTGGTGGCCGCGGCGACGATGCCGCCGGTCGGTTCGTAGGTGAGGGCCTTGAGGGTGATCAGGGAGCGGACGACGGCGTCCCGGTACGGGCCGTCGTAGCGGCAGCGGGCCGTCCAGCGCCGCCATTCGCGGACGCTGGCGCGCAGCGCGTCGTACGGGTCGACGAGCGGGGGACGCGGATGGTGCGAGGGGTGCCAGGTGAGCACGAACGCGACCCGCTCGCCCTCCTCGACGGTGAACTCCGAGTGCGTGCCGAAGTCCTGGCCCCAGGTGCGCACGGTGGGCTCGCTGCGCAGCCAGATCGAGTCCGGGCCCGCGACGGCGACGCGGTGGCCGCCGGATCTGCGCATCCACGGCACGACCGCCCCGTAGTCGAAGCGCAGGCGGAGCGTGCTGCGTACGGTGACGCGGCCGCTGACGCCCTCGACGATGCGGACGACGTCGGGGGCACGGTCGCGCTGGGGCATCAGGTCGGTGACGCGGGTCAGGCCGTCCTCGGTGTCCCACTCGGTGTCGAGGACGAGGGTGTCGGGGCGGTACGCGCGGCGGGTGCAGGTGCCCGCGCCCTTGGGCGCGATGCGCCAGTGGCCGTTCTCCTCGTCGCCCAGCAGCTTGGCGAAACAGGCGGCCGAGTCGAAGCGCGGGAGGCACAGCCAGTCGATGGACCCGTCCTTGCCGACCAGGGCCGCCGTTTGTTCGTCGCCGATGAGGGCGTAGTCCTCGATGCGGGGGTGCACGGGGTTCCGGGTTCCCGGTGGACCGGGCGGACAATCAGGGAGCGGGGCCGGGCGGGTGACCCGCCGCGGCGGCTCACACCGCGGCCGGTTCCGCCTCCGCGGCCGCTTCCTCGGACGCCGCCTTCGCGCGCTCCCGTGCCTCGCGGCGGACCAGGACGAACCAGCCGACGGGGACGCCCGCGGCGAACAGCCACCACTGGATCATGTACGCGTAGTTCAGCGGGGCGTCTTCCTTGCCCGGGTCGGAGATCTGCTCGGGCGTGTCGCCCTTGGGCTCGGGGGCCGTCTGCTGGATGTAGCCGCCGAGCACCTGGGCGCCGAGCCGACGCGCCTCTTGCTCGCTGTTGATCAGCATGATCTGCCGGGCCGGCAGTCCCCTGACGTCCTTGATGCCGCTCGCGGCGGTCGTCTCGTCGGCCATCAGCCGCCCGATGACGGTGGTCCGGCCGCTCGGCGGGGCGGGGATCTTCGGGAAGGCGGTCTGCACCCCGTTCGCCGGGATCCAGCCGCGGTTGACCAGCAGCACCTTGCCATCGGTCAGCACGAACGGGGTCAGGACGTGGAAGCCGACCTGGTCGTCCGCGCTCACCCGGCGCCGGACCACGACCTCGTGCTCGGTGTCGAAGGTGCCGGTCGCGGTGACGCCGTGGTACTTCTCCGCGCGGGTCACGACATGCCCGGGGGACGTCAGCCGCTCCACGGGGACGGGCTTGGCCGCCAGCGCGTCGGAGACCAGCTGGTTGCGCGCGCTGCGCTCCTCGTACCGGTGCTGCTGCCAGAAGCCCAGCCTGATCATCGTGGGGATCAGAGCCAGGGCGATCAGGGTGAGGATCACCCACTGCCGGGTCAACAGGAAGCGGTACACCCCACGACCGTACAACTCGGACCGTGGGGTGTTCGCGCAGGGGTGTCCTCAGACGCGGTCGACGATTCCCACCTTCCCCTCCGCGCGGGCGCAGTGGGCGCCGCAGTAGAAGCTGCCGTCGGCCTCCACGCCCTGGCTGATGATCGGGACGTCGCAGCGCTCGCAGACGGGGGCCATGCGGTGGATCGCGCAGGAGAAGCAGTCGAAGACGTGCACCGAGCCCTGGGCGTGGACCTCGAAGGTCATTCCGTAGTCATTGCCGCAAACTTCGCATTTCGCCATGCGCCACAGGGTGAGCGGTCGCCGTCGCTCGGGCGAGCGGGCGCCGGGCGAGTCGCGAAGCAATCACCCGTCCGTACGGTCAGGCCTGAGGCGCCGCGCTCTCCGTGGCCGCCACACCGCTCCCCGCCGCCGGCTCCACGTCTCCGAGCAGCTGCCCGAACGCCGCCTCGTCCACCACCGGTGTCCCGTGCTGCCGCGCCTTGACCACCTTCGACGTCCCCGAGTCGGGGTCGTTCGTGACGAGCAGGCTGGTCAGCCGGGAGATGCTGGTGGCGACGTGCAGCCCCGCCTCGGTCGCCCGGTCCTCCAGCAGCTCGCGCTCGACCGAGGTGTCCCCGGAGAACGCCACCCGCATGCCCTGCTTGAGCCTTTTGCCCTCTTCGTACCGCCCGGGGTTGGGGTACGGGCAGGCGGGCCGCTTGCGGGACGGGCGCCAACTGGTCGGCCGGTAGCCGCCGTACCCCCCGTTCGCCTGCCGGCCGATCCGCGGCGCCGTCCGGTCCGACCACTCGGTCAGCGGCCGGCACTCCAGCAGCGGCAGCCGTACGTCACCCGCCGCCGCGGCCCGCAGACTGGGCCGGAACGCCTCCGCCAGGACGCGCGCGTCGTCCAGCGCGTGGTGCGCCCGCCGCTGCACGACACCGAAGTGCGCCGCCAGCGACTCCAGCTTGTGGTTGGGCAGCGGCAGACCGAGCTCCTTGGAGAGCGCGATGGTGCACAGCCGCTGCCGCACCGGCGCCTCGCGCTCGGCGCGCGCGTACTCGCGGGCGATCATCTGCCAGTCGAAGACCGCGTTGTGCGCGACGAGCACCCGGTCCGCCAGACGGCTCGCGAACTCCTCCGCGATGTCCTCGAAGAGCGGCGCGCCCTCCAGGACGTCACTCGTCAGACCGTGGATCCACACCGGGCCCGGGTCGCGCTCCGGATTGACCAGCGTGTACCAGTGGTCCTCGACCTCGCCGCGCTCGTCCAGCCGGTAGACGGCCGCGGAGATTATCCGGTCGTCCCGGGCCAGTCCGGTGGTCTCCACGTCAACGACCGCGTATCCCTTCGGGTACGCGGCCGGCCACCGGGTGGGGGAGGACGCTGCGGTCGTGCGGTCTTCGAGCATGGTCATTGAGGATACGGGCCGCGACCGACAGCGCCGTCCCGCAGGCGCCTCAGCCGCCTTGCCGGGGCCGCCCGTTCGAACACCGGCACCGAGTCACGAAAGCCCGTGCGCGCGGCTATGGACCTTTTCACCGCCCGGTGCAAGCGTGCTGGCGCCCGGCGATGACGGTCGACGGAAGGGCGGTACGGCGTATGGCACGCGTACGGTACGGCGCACGGACCGAGGCGGAGATCACCGCCTCCCGCACCGCGGGCGCGAAGCTCCCCGACATCTGGTCCACCGGGGTGGTGGCCGTCTGGGAGACCGATCCGGACGCGGTGGCGGCGGTCCTGCCACCCCCGCTCAAGCCGACGGCACGGCCCCTCGTGCGGGTGAACATCAGCAAGGTCGACCTGCCCGGATACCCGCTCGGCGCCGGTTCGTTCGCGGTCGCCGCCGCCCACGAGGCGGTGGAGGGCTGGTACCCGCTCGTCATGCCGATGACCCACGAGCGCGCCCTCACCGGCGGCCGCGAGGTGTTCGGGGAGCCCAAGAAACTCGGCGAGGTCGTCGTCGAGCGCGACGGCCTCGTCGTACGGGCCTCGATGGCCCGGCACGGCATCGCCTTCGTGGAGGTGCGCGGCGCGGTGAGCGGCCCGCTGCCGCTGCCGGAACCGGCCCGGAAGACCGACTTCTACTTCAAGTTCCTGCCCGCGGTGGACGGTTCGGGCTTCGACGGCGACCCGGTCCTGGTGTACTGCGAACGCGACGAGAAGGCGCGCCGGCTGGAGCGGGTGACCGGGGACGTCGTCCTGCGGGAGTCCCTGTACGACCCCGTCGCCGACCTGCCGGTGCGGCACCTCGTCGAGATCACGGTCGGCGAGAAGACCAGCACCCAGCACGGCCGGGTCGTCGAACGCGTCGACGCGCGGGCCCTGTTGCCGTACGTCCACCAGCGCTACGACGATCCTCGGCAGATCCTCGACGCGCCTCCCGAGGACGGGGGCGCGTGATGGAGCTGCGGGTGGGACAGGTCGCCGTCGTCACCGGAGCGGCGAGCGGCATCGGGTTCGCGATGGCCCGGCGGTTCGCCGCCGAGGGCCTGAAGGTGGTCCTCGCCGACGTCGAGGAGGCCGCCCTGGAGAAGGCCGCCGCGGACCTGCGCGCCGAGGGAGCCGAGGTGCACGCGCGCGTGGTCGACGTCGGCGTCCGCGAACAGGTCCTGGAACTCGCCGAGGCGGCCTACGGGACGTACGGCGCGGTCCACGTCCTGTGCAACAACGCAGGGGTCGGCTCGGGCGCCGAGGGACGGATGTGGGAGCACGAACCGAACGACTGGCAGTGGGCGTTCGCGGTCAACGTGTGGGGCGTCTTCCACGGCATCCAGGCGTTCGTGCCCCGGATGCTCGCCGGCGGCGAGCCCGGCCACGTGGTCAACACCTCGTCGGGCGACGGCGGCATCGCGCCCCTGCCCACCGCCTCCGTGTACGCCGTCACCAAGGCGGCCGTCGTCACGATGACCGAGTCCCTGTACGCCCACCTGAAGGCGGAGCACGCGCGCGTGGGCGCCTCGGTGCTCTTCCCCGGGCCGCACATGCTGCGCACGGGCCTGTGGGAGTCGCACCGCAACCGCCCCGCCCGGTACGCCAAGCAGAAGCCGCGCAGAACCCCGTACCGCACCCTCGGCCAGTGGGAGGCCGCGATGCGCGAAGCCGGCCGGGAGGTGCGGTTCACGCCCGTCGAGGAGGTCGCGGAGCTCGTCGTGGACGGCGTCCGCGCGGACCGCTTCTGGCTGCTGCCGGCCGGCGAGCACAGCGACGCCCAGATCCGGGCACGGTCCCGGTCGATGCTCGACCGGGCGAACCCGTCGTACCTCGAACACTTCATCCTGGACTGACAGGGGGCTGTAGTGACCGGACAGGACCCGTACCTGATCATTTCCTCCGACTGCCACGCCGGGCTGCCCACCGAGGAGTACCGGCCCTATCTGGACGCCCGTTTCCACCGGGAGTTCGACGAGTTCCTCGCCGGGCGCGACCGGCGCCGCGAGGAGATGACGCGGCTCGGCATCCGCAACGAGGCGTTCGCGAGCAAGTGGTTCCGGGACAACGAGGAGGGGCTGCGCGGGGGCTGGGACGCCGCGCAGCGCGTCAAGGAGCTCGACGGGGACGGGGTGGCCGCGGAGGTGGTCTTCCCGGACGCCGACGCCGTCGACAGCGGGACCGTGGCGCCGTTCGGGGTCGGCCTCGGCCTGTCCGGCGACCACGACCCGGAGCTGGGCATGGCGGGCGCGCGGGCGCACAACCGCTGGCTGGCGGACTTCGTCTCCGAGCATCCCGAACGCCACTGCGGCGTCGCCCTGTTGCCGGTGACGGCCCCCACCCAACAGGTCGTCACCGAGGTGTACCGCGCCAAGGAGTCGGGCCTCGGCGCGCTGATGATCCCCGCGATGTGGGTCGACAAGGAGCCGTACCACGACCGCCGTTACGACCCGGTGTGGGCGGCCGCCGCCGAGTGCGGGATGCCCGTGATCACCCACTCGGGGGCGGCGCCGCGGCACGAGTACGGCGACCATCTGGGGATCTACGTCTCCGAGGTCACCTGGTGGCCGGCCCGGCCGCTCTGGTTCCTGCTGTGGTCCGGCGTGTTCGAGCGCCACCCCGGCCTGAGGTTCGGCGTCGCCGAGTCGGGCTGCTGGTGGCTGCCGAACCTGCTCTGGTTCATGGACCGCCTCTACCTCGGCGCGCACGGCGGCAAGAAGCTGTCCCCCTTCGAGGAGCTGAGGCGCCCGCCGCACGAGTACCTGGACCGCCAGGTCTTCATCTGCGCGACGAACACCAAGCGCCGCGAACTCGCCCAGCGCTACGAGATCGGCGTGGACAACATCCTGTGGGGCAGCGACTTCCCGCACCCGGAGGGCACCTGGCCCGACACGCGCGCGTGGCTGCGGCGGACCTTCCACGACATCCCGGTGACGGAGACGCGCCGCATGCTGGGCCTGGCGGCGGCGGAGGTCTTCGGCTTCGACGTCGCGGCGCTCACCCCGCTGGCCCGCCGCATCGGCCCCACGCCCGCCGACCTCGGCCAGCCGGACGACCAGGCGGCGGTCGAGGCGTCCTGGGCGCGCTCGCGCGCGGTGGGCCGCCACTGGCTGACGGACAACGACTTCCCGGTCCTGGGGGTGACCACATGAGCGACGACCGCTACACGGTGATCTCGGCCGACTGCCACGCGGGGGCCGATCTGCTGGACTACAAGCCGTACCTGGAGAAGCGGTACCACGACGAGTTCGACGCGTGGGCGGCCACCTACGTCAACCCGTACGAGGACCTGCTCGCCGACTCGGCCGACCGGAACTGGAACTCCGAACGGCGCCTGGCCGAGCAGGAGCGGGACGGGATCGTCGCCGAGGTCCTGTTCCCGAACACGATCCCGCCGTTCTTCCCGTCCGGCTCGCTGATGGCACCGGCGCCGACCGCCGGGGAGTTCGCGCTGCGCTGGGCCGGACTGCGCGCCCACAACCGCTGGCTGGCGGACTTCTGCGCGGCCGCCCCGGGCCGCCGGGCGGGCGTCTTCCAGATCCTCCTGAACGACGTCGACGAGGCGGTCAAGGAGATCCGGTGGGCGGCGTCGGCCGGCCTCAAGGGCGGCCTGATGCTGCCCGGCACACCCCCCGGCTCCGGACTGCCCGAGCTGCACTCGCCGTCGTACGACCCGATCTGGGCCGTGAGCGCGGAACTGGGCATGCCGGTCAACCACCACGCGGGCTCCGCCTCCCCGCCGCTCGGCGACGAACCGGCCGCCCGTGCCGTCTTCATGGTCGAGACGACCTGGTTCTCCCACCGGGCGCTGTGGCACCTGGTCTTCGGCGGCGCGTTCCGCCGCCATCCGGGGCTGCGGCTGGTCCTCACCGAGCAGGGCTCGGGCTGGATCCCCGGCGTGCTCGACATGCTGGACTACTACCACGGGCGCCTGGTCGCGGCGGCGACGAAGGCGTCCACGGCCCCGACCGCCGAGGCGAAGTTCGGCACGGGTCTCGCGGACCGCATGGGCCGGGCCCCGTCCGAGGTGTGGCGCGAGAACTGCTTCGTCGGGGCCAGTTTCATGCGCCCGCACGAGGTGCCGCTGCGCGACCGCATCGGCGTCGACAAGATCATGTGGGGCAGCGACTATCCGCACGACGAGGGCACCTACCCGTACTCCCGGGAGGGCCTGCGCTTCGTCTACGCGGGCGTGCCCCGGGACGAGGTCGCCGCGATGCTCGGCGGCAACGCGGCCCGCGTGTACGGCTTCGACCTGTCCCACCTGGACCCGATCGCGGCGAAGGTGGGCCCCACGGTCGAGGAAGTGGCGCGACCCCTGGAGGAAGGTCCGGCCGACGCGACGAGTCCGGTGTTCGCCCGCGGGGCGTCGGTACGGGTCTGGTGACGTCCGGCGGCGTCGGTACGGGTCTGGTGACGTAAGGCGCGTCGGTGGGTGTCGGGCGACCTCCGGCGGCGTCGCTGGGTGCCAGGTGACGTCCGGGGTGCGATGCTCCCTGCTGTGGAACCAACCCATGACGAAGCCCACGGCGGTGCGCTCGGCTCGCGGCTCAACTGGCTGCGGGCCGCCGTTCTGGGCGCGAACGACGGGATCGTGTCCACGGCGGGGCTCGTCGTCGGCGTGGCCGGAGCGACGGACAACCGCTCCGCCCTGCTGACCGCGGGCCTGGCGGGACTGCTCGCGGGGTCGATGTCGATGGCGGCGGGGGAGTACGTGTCCGTCTCCACGCAGCGCGACTCGGAGAAGGCCGCCCTCGCCCTGGAGAAGCGGGAACTGAGAGAACAGCCGGAGGCCGAACTGGCGGAGCTGACCGGGCTGCTGGAGGAGCGCGGGCTGTCCCGGGAGGTGGCGCGGGAGGCGGCCGAGCAGCTCACCGCGCGGGACGCGCTGCGGGCCCACGCGCGCGTGGAGCTCGGTATCGACCCGGACGAGCTGACCAACCCCTGGCACGCGGCCTGGGCGAGCTTCCTCGCCTTCACCGCGGGCGCCCTGCTGCCGCTCCTCGCGATCGTCCTCCCACCGGCGGGTCTACGGGTCCTGGTCACCGTGGTCTCGGTACTGGGCGCGCTCGTCCTGACCGGCTGGAGCAGCGCGCGACTGGGCGCGGCGCGCCCGAGGCGGGCGGTGCTGCGCAACGTGGCGGGCGGCGCCCTGGCCATGGGGGTCACGTACGCCGCCGGAACGCTGCTCGGCGTGGCCGGGGTCTAGACCCGCGCGGGGCGCCGGCCCGAAATACTTCTGGGTAACAAGCCCTAGCCGCGGTCGGCCGGCGCCTCTACCGTGCACCCATGCCGAACCTCCCGGATGCCGTGGTCTGGTCGATACCCGCCTTCGTGCTGCTCACCGTCGTCGAGATGATCAGCTACCGCCTCCATCCCGACGAGGACGCGGCCGGGTACGCGGCGAAGGACGCCGCCACCAGCGTCTCCATGGGGCTCGGCAGCCTCTTCTTCGACGCGCTGTGGAAGATCCCGATCGTCGTGATCTACACGGCGGTCCACGCGGCCACCCCGCTGCGCGTGCCCGTCCTGTGGTGGACGGTGCTCCTGATGCTGCTCGCCCAGGACTTCTTCTACTACTGGTCCCACCGCGGCCACCACGTGATCCGCATCCTGTGGGCCTGCCACGTCGTCCACCACTCCAGCGAGAGGTTCAACCTCTCCACCGCGCTGCGCCAGCCCTGGACGAGCCTCACCTCCTGGCCGTTCTACGTCCCGCTGATCGCCGTCGGCGTGCACCCGGCCGCGCTCGCCTTCTGTTCCTCGGTGAACCTCGTCTACCAGTTCTGGATCCACACCGAGCGGATCGACAGACTGCCCCGCTGGTTTGAGTTCGTCTTCAACACGCCGTCGCACCACCGGGTGCACCACGCCTCGCAGGGCGGCTATCTGGACCGCAACTTCGGCGGGATCCTGATCGTCTGGGACCGGCTCTTCGGGTCCTTCGTGCCCGAGGCCGAGCGCCCCGTGTACGGGCTGACCAAGAACATCGGCACGCACAACCTGATCAAGGTCGCCACGCACGAGTACGCCGCCATCGCCAGGGACCTGAAGCGGGCCACGGGTTGGGGCGAGCGGGCCGGACGGGTGTTCCGGGGGCCGGGCTGGCAGCCGCGGGCGACGGGGGACGAGACCGCGGCCGGTGGGCCCTCGGCCGGTACGGCCGCGACCGGGGAGGCCGCTGTCGCGTGAGATCGCCCCGTCTGCTCGTCATCGCCTTCGCCCTCGTCGCCGATGTCGACCTCGCCTCCCTGGCGGCGGGCCTCCACACCGGACACATGGTGGCCAAGGTGCTGCTCATGCCCCTGCTCGCCGCCTACGCGTTCGCGAGCGGCGCGCCCCGGCTCCTGATCGCCGGGCTGCTGTGCGGCTGGGGCGGTGACGTGCTGCTGCTGTCCGACGCGGACCCCGCGTTCATGGCGGGCATGGCCTGCTTCGCGGCCGGCCACGTCTGCTACCTGGTCCTGTTCGGCCGCTTCCCCGCCCCACGCGCGCGTGCCCGTCGCCTCGTCCCCCTCTACGCCGTCGCCCTCGCCACCACCGTCACCCTGCTGTGGCCGGACCTGCCCGCGGACCTGAGGGTCCCGGTCGCCGGTTACAGCGCCCTGCTCACGGCGATGGCCTGCTCGGCGGCCCTGAGGCTCGGCCCGGTCGCCGGCCTCGGCGGCGCGCTCTTCATGCTCTCCGACACCATGATCGCGACCTGTATCGCGGGCTGGCCCCAGGCGCCCCGGCCCGACTTCTGGATCATGCTCACCTACGCCGCGGCGCAGTACCTGATCGTGAGCGGCACCCTCGACGCGCCGCCCGCGCCGGCCACGGCGTACCGTGAAGTGCGCTCCTCGATCACCCCCTGAGCACCGCACTCACCGAGCACAGCACCCCCTGAGCACCGGTCCCCGCACTCGCACGAGAAGGATCCTCGCCATGCGCGCCACCACCATCCACGCCCCCTTCGACATGCGTGTGGAGGACGTGCCCGAGCCCGTGGTGCAGCTGCCCACCGACGCGGTGGTGCGTGTGCTGCGGGCCTGCATCTGCGGCAGCGACCTGTGGGCGTACCGCGGCGAGGCGTCCCGGCAGCCGGGGCAGCGGATCGGGCACGAGTTCCTCGGCCTCGTCGAGGACACCGGCTCCGAGGTGGGCACGGTCGGGCGCGGCGACCTCGTGGTGGCGCCCTTCGTGTGGTCCGACGGGGTCTGCGACTACTGCCGCGAGGGCCTGACCACCTCCTGCGAGCACGGCGGCTTCTGGGGCTCCGTCGGCTACGACGGCGGCCAGGGCGAGGCCGTGCGCGTCCCGTTCGCCGACGGCACCCTCGTCCAGCTGCCCAAGGACGCGGCCTCCGACGAGCGCCTGCTGTCCGCGCTGCTGACCCTCTCCGACGTGCTCGGCACCGGCCACCACGCCGCCCTCGGCGCGGGCGCCCGCCCGGGCGCGACCGTCGCCGTCGTCGGGGACGGCGCCGTCGGCCTGTGCGCCGTCCTCGCCGCCAAGCGGCTCGGCGCCGAGCGGATCATCGCGCTCGGCCGCCACGAGGCCCGTACGGACATCGCGCGCCGCTTCGGCGCCACCGACGTCGTCGCCGAGCGCGGGGAGGCGGCCGTCGAGGCGGTCCGCGCGCTCACCCGCGGCCAGGGCGCGCACGCGGTCGTTGAGGCCGTCGGCACCGAGCAGTCGATGCGTACGGCGGTCGACATCGCCCGCGACGGTGGCGCGATCGGCTTCGTCGGCGTGCCCCACGGCAGCGGCACCGGCCTGGACCTCGACGTGATGTTCGACCGGAACATCGCGCTGCGCGGCGGCGTCGCACCGGTCCGCACGTACATCCCGCAGCTGCTGCCCGACATCCTCGACGGCACCATCGACCCCTCGCCCGTCTTCGACATGACGGTCGGCCTGGAGGGCGTACCGGAGGGCTACAAGGCGATGGACGAGCGCACCGCGCTGAAGGTGCTGATGACCAACGGCTGATCAGGACCAGCGGATCGGCAGCGGCAGCGCCGTCAGCAGTCCCGACACCGCCACCACCACGCCCAGCACGACGACTTCGGCGCGCGCGGGCGTGTAGGCGGTGAGCGGATCGGGCGCCCGGCGCAGCCGGATCCGGGCCCATACGGCGAGCACGGCGACGGCGGTCACGAAGGTCACCTTGGCGAGCAGGGTGCGCCCGTACGCCGTCGTCGTCAGCTGGTCCAGCACGGTGGCCGCCGGCATCCTGCGCAGGGCGCTGCACACGCCCGTGGCGGTGATGGCCGCGAGCAGGAGGGCGGCCACGCGCGCGTAGAGCCCCAGCAGCGCGACGCTTGCGTCTACGGTGCCCGCCTGTTCAGTCCCGCCGCGCCACAGCCGCAGGGTCCGCAGCACCTGCAGCAGGGCCCCCACCCATAGCGCCGCGCACGTCAGATGCACGAGCGTCAGGGAGGAGCCGAACAGGGGATTGTGCTCGGTCGTGGGGTGGGCGCGCAGGGCCTCCGCGCCCACGATCGCCGCCAGCGGCCAGACCTGGGTGCCGGGCCGGCGCGAGAGCGCGCACAGGCCGGCCACGAAGAACGCGTTGACCTCCAGGAGCGCGAGCGCGCCGTCCCGGGTGCCGTACAGGCCGCCGACGTCGATCTGGGAGAGGCCGCTCGGCACGAGGTTGCCGGTCGCCACGACCGAGGCCAGCCCGAGCGCCGCGACGAAGCCGGCGGCGGCCGCGTACGGGGCCCGGCTGCGGGGGACGGCGGCGGGGCCGCCGGGCAGCCGGCGGGCCAGCCGGTTCACGAACAGCTCGCCCGCCGGTACACACAGCGCCGCGAACAGCACCATGCGCAGCAGGGCGATGCCGCCGACGCCGGGCGCCGCGGCCTCGCCGGTGCCGTGCAGCGCGGTGGAGGGGCCCAGCAGGGCGATCAGCGCGGCCAGGGTCACCAGGGCCAGGGCGGCGACGGCCCGGAGCGCCCCGGGCCGGCCGCCGCTCCTGCTCGTGCCGTCCGCCTTGACCGTCGGTCGTATCAACGTCACCCCTGGATCTTGGCCAGCCGCTACAAAACGGGGCAAGTACCGGAAAGCAACCGGGAGATGGGAATTCCGCCCCTTGATACGGATCCGGCCACCCGCCCGCTCAGTCCCAGCCCGGCGCGTCCGTCCCCCAGGGCACGGGCGGCCGCGCCCAGTCGACGGGTCCGCCGACGAAGGACACGGCGGGCAGGGCGTACCGCACCCGCCCGAAGACACTGTCCCGCTCGCCGAACCGAGGATCCAGCGCGGTGCTCCGCCCGTCGGGCACGACGTCGCCCGCCTCCTCGTGTTCGACCTCCTCCGTCAGCCAGCGCGCGGTCCGGGCCAGGGCCAGTCGTACGCACCTGCTGCCGCCGTCCTGCGACTGCTCGGTCAGGGCCCGCAGCACCGCACCCGCCAGCAGATAGCCCGTGCCGTGGTCCAGGGCCTGCGCGGGCAGCGCGCCGGGCCGTTCGGCGGACCCCTCGACCGTCGCGATGCCGGTGGCGACCTGCACCAGGCTGTCGAAGCCGCGCCGCCCGGCCCACGGTCCGTACGCGCCCCAGGCCGACACCTGGGCCACGACCAGCCCGTGCCGCCGCTCGGCGAGCGCCTCGGGGGAGAGCCCGAAGCGGTCCAGGGCGCCCGGCCGGTAGCCGGTCACCACGACGTCCGCCGCGGCCAGCAGCTCCTCGAAGGTCCGCCGATCCGCCGCGAGGTCCAGCGTCGCCGACCGCTTCCCGATGCCCGTGTCCGCGTGCAGGTCGGGGAGTTCGGGCAGCCGGGGCGCGTCCAGACGCAGCACGTCCGCGCCGAGCAGGGCGAGGGTGCGGGTGGCGACCGGGCCCGCCAGGACCCGGGTCAGGTCCAGCACACGCAGTCCGGCGGCGGGCAGCAGGGGAGCGGAGTCCGCGAGCGGCGCGAGCACGCGCGCGGGTGCCGAGTCCAGTCGTACGCGCTCGACCAGCGGCCGTCCGGCCAGGACCGCGGACTGCTCGTGCGCGGCCCACTGCTCGGGGGTGCGCAGGGCGACGGCGAGGCCTCCGGCGCCGTACACGGTCTCCTCCGCCTCCCGCGCGGAGCGCTCGGCGAACCGGGCGGCGACGTCCTCCGGCGAGGCGTGCCGGGGCAGCTTCAACGCGTCCAGCAGTCTCGCCCGGTGATGCGGATAGTTGGCGTGGGTGCGCACCCAGCCGTCCGCCGTCCGCCAGAGCCGGGACAGGGGTGCGAAGGAGACCGGCGCCCGCCCGTCGACCCGCAGCAGCCGCTCACTGAGAAAGGCGGCCGCGACCGCCGCGTCGTCGACCCGAACCTCCGGCACCTCGGCGAGCCCCGCCCGCCGCGCCCCCAACTCGGCGGCGGCCAGCGCACACGCCCCCACACAGGCGCGCCCCAACTCCCGTACCGGCAGCCTCGCTTCGAGCGCTTCCCGGCGTACGACGGTGCCCACCCGCGAGAGCAGAGCGGGATCGCCGCCCACCGCGTCCCATGCGAACTTGATTCCAGTCATGACTGCACTATGCAGTATTGATTCAATCAACCTGAGAGGGGCGGCCGCGGAAAACGCCCGGGCCGGGCGGTCGTGCCGCCCGGCCCGGGTCTTGTGCGCGGAGGCTCTACTTGGTGACGGCGGCCAGTGCGTCCGCCATGCCCCAGCCGTAGAAGCTGTTGTGGTTCTTCGGGCCCTGGCACACCGCGTCGACCTTGCCGTCGCCGTTGATGTCGTACGGATCCGTGCACGGCGTGGCGTCGGCCTCGGCGTACAGGAGCGCCTTCACCAGGGCCGCGGGCGCGTGCGGGTGGGTCGACTTGATCAGCGCGGCCACACCCGCCACGTGCGGCGACGCCATCGACGTGCCGGCCATGTAGCCCCACTTGCCGCCCGGCAGCGGGCCCAGGATCAGGCCGCTCGTCGCCGGGGGCGCCGGCTTCTGGTACGCCGTCGAGTCGCCGCCGGGCGCGGCGATGTCGATGACCCCGAAGCCGTAGTTGGAGAAGGACGACTTGAGGCCCTTGGCGCCGGTCGCCGCGACCGTGACGACACCCGGCAGCTGGGTCGGTATGTCGTAGCACTTGTGCGGGTCGATCACCCGGTCCGACGGGGTGCCGTCGTTCGGGGAGACCGGGTCGGTGATCGAGTCGGCGTCCAGGTCGTAGTTCTCGTTGCCCGCCGCCGCGACGTTGACGGTGCCCTTCTTCTCCGCGTACCGCGAGGCCCGGGTGATGGCGTCCACGAGCGCCCTCTGGTCCGGGTCGTCCTTGCAGTTGAAGTACCACGGGTCGGTGTAATAGCTGTTGTTGGTCACGTCGACGCCGTGCTCGGCCGCCCACATGAAGCCGCAGACCACGGCCTCCGTGTAGAAGTAGCCGTCCGGGTTCGCGACCTTGATGCCCGCGACCCTGACGCCCGGCGCCACGCCCGTGATGCCGACGCCGTTCTTCGCTCCCGCGATCTCACCGGCCACATGGGTGCCGTGCGGGCTCTCGGACGCGCTGGGCCGCCAAGAGCCGTCGGTCGTGTCCGGCTTGCCCGACACGCAGTTGGCGGAGGCGTCGCGGTCGAAGTTGGGCGCGATGTCGGGGTGGGTGTCGTCGACGCCGGTGTCGATGACGGCGACGGTGACGTCCCTGCTGCCGAGGAACTTCTCGTGCGCCTTGTCCGCCTTGATGGCGGGCAGGTCCCACTGCAGCGGCTCCAACGGGTCCTGCCCGTCGGCGGCCTGCGCGTTCGCGACCTGCTCCGCGCCGAGCACCTTCGGGGTGCCGACGTCGGTGGTCGACTGCGCGGGCAGCGGCGTGTGACGCGTGGCGCCCGCCGACTCGACGCCGGGCACCGTGCGGATCGTCTTCGCGAAGTCGGGGTTCGACGAGTGGACGACGATCACGCCGATCCGGTCGTACGAGATCACCACCGTGCCACCGGCCTCGGCGATGGCCTTCCGCACATGTGCGGAGAGCGCGTACCCGGGGTGGACGTTGACGACATAGCTGAGCGAGGTCGCGTCACTGGTGACCGTCGTCGTGGAGTCCGCGGCGGACGCCGTGACGTTGGGCAGGAACGCGAGGGCCGTCGCCAGGGCCATCCCGGCCGGGATCGCCATGGCGCGACGGTAGCGCGGGTGAGGCGCTGTCATGTGTCTGTGTCTCCAGTTCGTTCGCGGTACGAGGGGGCCGTGCGGGAAGTCCCGTGCCTCGGGCCCTACTTGACGGCACGCAGTGCGTTGACGACGCCCCAGCCGTAGAAGCCGTTGACCCGCTTGCCGCCCACACAGGTCGCGTCCACGACGCCGTCACCGTTGCCGTCGTACGGCTCCGCCGGGCAGCCCGGGTTGTCCGCCTCGGCCTTGAGCAGCGCCTGTAGAGCGGCCGGAGTGGCGTAGGGGTGGGCGGACTTCAGCAGCGCGGCCACGGCGGCCACGTGCGGGGAGGCCATGGAGGTGCCCTGGAGGAAGCCGTACTGGTTGTTCGGCAGCGTCGACAGGATGCGGCCGTTCTTCGACGGCGTGTCCGGGATCTGGTACTTGTCGCCGCCCGGGCCCGCGACGTCGACGACGCCCATGCCGTAGCTGGAGTAGTACGACTTGGCGCCCTTGACGCCCACCGCGCTCACGGTGACCACGCCGGGCAGCTGGGTGGGCACGTCGAAGCACTCGTGCGGGTCGACCGTGCGGGTCGTGGCCGTCGAGTCGTCGGGGCTGGAGGCGTCGACGAGGGCGTCCGCGTCGAGGTCGTCGTTGGAGTTGCCCGCCGAGGCGACGTTGAGCGTGCCCTTGCGCTGGGCGTACTGCTGGGCCCTGTTGACCGCGTCGACGATGGCGCGCTGGTCCGGGTCGTCCATGCAGTTGTACAGCCACGGGTCGACGTAGTAGCTGTTGTTGGTGACCTCGACGCCGTGGTCGGCGGCGAACACGAAGGCGCAGACGACGCTCTCCGGGTAGAACAGCTGGGTCGAGTCGGGCTGGGCGACGGTGATGCTCGCGACCTTCACGCCGGGAGCGACACCCGCCACGCCTATCCCGTTGCGGGCCGCGGCTATCTCACCCGCCACGTGCGTGCCGTGGTAGTGGTCGGCGTCCGCCGGCCGCCAGGCGCCGTACGTCGTGTCCGGCTTGCCGCTCACGCAGTTCGCGGACTGGGAGGCGGAGAAGTTCGGCGCGATGTCCGGGTGGGTGTCGTCGACGCCGGTGTCTATGACACCGACGGTCACGCTCCTGCTGCCGGGGTTGATCGTGGCCGCCTTGTCGGCGCCTATCGCCCGCAGGTCCCACTGGTCGGCCTCCAGCGGCTCCTCCCCGGCCGCCGAACCCCGTGCCACCTTCGCGGCCTCCGCCTTCGACAGGACCTGCACCGCGCCCTCGTCGGTGGTGCCCGCGGGGCTCAGCGGCGCCGTCCGGGTGGCACCGGCGGACCGCACGCCGCGGACCGCGCGCATCTCCTTGCCGAAGTCGGGGTTCGACGAGTGGACGACGATCACGCCGATCCGGTCGTACGTCACCACGATCGTTCCGCCGTGCGCCGTGATCGCCTTCTGTACCGACGCGATCGTGTGGTGGTCCGTTCCGGTATTGACCACATAGGCGAGGTTCGGGCCGTCGGTCGCCTGGGTCGCCGTGCCGGTCAGCGGGGCCGCCGCGGCCCCCGACGGCAGGAAGCCCAGCGAGGCGGTCAGCGACAGCACGACCGGTACGGCGAGTGCGAGCCGGCGTCTGGAGCGCAGATGAGCCATGGGATCTCCACATCATCCTGAAACGAAACCGCCCGGGCACAGGTGTGGTGCTCGGGCGGGTACATGACGGGTGGTGCACGGCGAAGCTATCTCCCTGTCTCATCGGCCAGCAATGACTTGGTCAAGATGACTTCCGAAAGAACTCATAGGACTTGAACCGCTCCTCGCGTGGCGCCGTGACCTCCGACAGGGAGCACGAGCACGATCGTGCTTCCCCTTCGCAAATCCACCCGCAGCACGAGGAGACTCCGTGGCCACCGAGACACCGCCCCCCGCGAAGGAGCAACACCGGCTCCCGTCCCCCGAGGAGTTCGCCGAGGTGCAGCAGAGCGCGGAGTTCGGTGAACTGCGCCGCTCCTACCGCTCCTTCGCCTTCCCGCTGACCGTCGGCTTCATCACCTGGTACCTCCTGTACGTCCTGCTCTCCAACTACGCGGGCGACTTCATGGGCACCAAGGTCGTCGGCAACATCAACATGGCCCTGGTCCTGGGGCTCGCCCAGTTCCTCACCACGTTCCTCATCGCCTGGTGGTACGCGCGGCGTGCCGCGACCGAACTCGACCCCAGGGCCGAAGCCATCAAGTCGCGTATGGAGGCCGGAGCATGAGCCCCGCGATCAACCCCGCGATCACCCTCGCGGCCGGAGAGGCGAGCGAGCACCGGCCGCTGATCATCTCCCTGTTCGCGGTGTTCGTCGCCGCGACCCTCGTCATCACGGTCTGGGCGGGCCGCCAGACCAAGGACGCCGCCGACTTCTACGCCGGCGGACGGCAGTTCACCGGTTTCCAGAACGGCCTCGCCGTCTCCGGCGACTACATGTCCGCCGCGTCCTTCCTCGGCATCGCGGGCGCCATCGCCCTGTTCGGCTACGACGGCTTCCTTTACTCCATCGGCTTCCTGGTGGCCTGGCTGGTCGCCCTGCTCCTGGTCGCCGAGCCGCTGCGGAACTCTGGCCGCTACACGATGGGCGACGTGCTGGCCTACCGGATGCGCCAGCGCCCGGTGCGGACGGCGGCGGGCACCTCCACCATCGTCGTCTCGATCTTCTACCTGCTGGCCCAGATGGCGGGCGCGGGCGTCCTGGTCTCCCTGCTGCTCGGCATCACCAGCGACGGCGGCAAGATCGGCATCGTCGCCCTGGTCGGCGTCCTGATGATCGTCTACGTGACCATCGGCGGCATGAAGGGCACCACCTGGGTCCAGATGGTCAAGGCGGTGCTGCTGATCGTCGGGGCCCTGCTGCTGACCTTCCTGGTCCTGCTGAAGTTCCACTTCAACGTCTCCGATCTGCTCGGCAAGGCCGCCGACAACAGCGGCAAGGGCGCCGCCTTCCTGGAGCCCGGTCTGAAGTACGGCGCGACGGGCACCACGAAGCTGGACTTCATCTCGCTCGGCATCGCCCTGGTCCTGGGCACCGCGGGCCTGCCGCACATCCTGATCCGCTTCTACACCGTGCCGACCGCCAAGGCCGCCCGTAAGTCCGTCATCTGGGCGATCGGCCTGATCGGCGCCTTCTACCTGATGACGCTCGCCCTCGGCTTCGGCGCCGCCGCGCTGATCAAGCCGGACGAGATCATCGCCTCCAACAAGGCGGGCAACACCGCCGCCCCGCTGCTCGCCCTGCACCTGGGCGGAGTGGACTCCAACTGGGGGGCCATCCTGCTCGCCACCATCTCCGCGGTCGCCTTCGCCACGATCCTCGCGGTCGTCGCGGGACTGACCCTGGCCTCGTCCTCCTCGTTCGCCCACGACATCTACGCGAACGTCATCAAGAAGGGCCAGGCCAGTGAGAAGCAGGAGGTCAACGCCGCCCGCTACGCCACCGTCGGCATCGGCGCCGTCTCCATCCTGCTGGGCGCCCTGGCCCGCGACCTGAACGTGGCCGGACTGGTGGCCCTCGCCTTCGCGGTCGCCGCCTCCGCCAACCTGCCGACGATCCTCTACAGCCTCTTCTGGAAGCGGTTCACCACCAACGGCGCGCTGTGGTCGATCTACGGCGGCCTGGTCACCGCCGTCGGACTGGTGCTGTTCTCACCGGTGGTCTCCGGCAAGCCCACGTCGATGTTCCCGGACGCCGACTTCCACTGGTTCCCGCTGGAGAACCCCGGCATCGTCTCGATCCCGGTCGGCTTCCTGCTCGGCGTCGTCGGCACCCTCCTGTCGAAGGAGGAGCCCGACACCATGAAGTACGCGGAGCTGGAGGTGCGGTCCCTGACGGGCACCGGAGCACACTGAGCGCTTCGCACGGACGGCCGCGTCGTGGGCATTGTACGGTCCTACGACGCGGCCGCTTCGTCCCTAGTGGTATCGGGCCTCGGCCAGTGTCAGTGGTGTCACGTAGGCTCGCAGGTGACGGAAAACAATTGGTCCGGATGCGGGAGGGGGCCCACGTGCTCATCGACACCTACGGCCGAGTGGCCACCGACCTGAGGGTCTCGCTCACCGACCGGTGCAACCTGCGCTGCACGTACTGCATGCCGGAGGAGGGCCTGCAGTGGCTGGCCAAGTCCGACCTGCTGACGGACGACGAGATCGTCCGCCTGATCGACATCGCGGTGCGGACGCTGGGCATCGAGGAAGTCCGCTTCACCGGCGGCGAGCCCCTGCTGCGCCCCGGTCTGGTCGGCATCGTCGAGCGCGTCGCGGCCCTGGAACCGCGCCCACAGACCTCCCTCACCACCAACGGCATCGGTCTCAAGCGCACCGCCGCCGCGCTGAAGGCGGCGGGCCTGGACCGGGTCAACGTCTCCCTCGACACCCTGCGCCCGGACGTCTTCAAGGCGCTCTCCCGCCGCGACCGCCACCAGGACGTCATCGACGGCCTCCAGGCAGCCCGCGAGGCGGGCCTCACCCCGGTGAAGATCAACACGGTCCTGATGCCGGGCCTGAACGAGGACGAGGCCCCGGACCTCCTGGCCTGGGCGATTGAGCACGAGTACGAGCTCCGCTTCATCGAGCAGATGCCCCTGGACGCCCAGCACGGCTGGAAGCGTGAGGGCATGGTGACGGCCGCGGACATCCTGACCTCCCTGCGCACCCGCTTCGACCTCACGCCCGAGGGCACGGGGGAGCGCGGCTCGGCACCGGCCGAACGCTGGGTGGTCGACGGCGGCCCGCACCGCGTCGGCGTCATCGCCTCCGTCACCCGCCCGTTCTGCGCCGCCTGCGACCGCACACGCCTGACGGCCGACGGCCAGATACGGACGTGCCTGTTCGCCACCGAGGAGACGGACCTGCGCGCCGCCCTGCGCTCGGGCGCCCCCGACGAGGAGATCGCCCGCATCTGGCGCCTGGCGATGTGGGGCAAGAAGGCGGGCTCGGGCCTCGACGACCCGTCGTTCCTCCAGCCCGACCGGCCGATGTCGGCGATCGGCGGCTAGGGGGTGTCGTTTGGATCAGGCCGGCCGTGACGAACGGTGCGGATCGGCCGACCCCGAGTGGGGTCATGGGGGTGCCCCCTGCTCGAGCGAAGTCGAGAGCTTGGGGGAGCGTGCAGCTGCAAGGCGGAGGAGGGAGTCGACGCGATGGGGGTCCCCCCCTGTTCGAGCGAAGTCGAGAACTTGGGGGAGTCGGCGAGTGACGACAACGCGGCTGGGGGTCCCCCCTGCTCGAAGAGCTTGGGGGAGTGCGTGCCAGGGCCCGCGACGCCGGGATGATCCAAACGACACCCCCTAGGAACCCGAACCCTCCGGGGCCTCGCGTGTCTCCCACTCCTTCAGCAGGACCACGTCCTTGAGGAAGCCCCGTACCCCGAGGAACTGCGACAGGTGCTCCCGGTGCTCGTCACAGGCGAGCCAGGTCTTGCGGCGGTCAGGGGTGTGGATCTTCGGGTTGTTCCACGCCAGCACCCACACGGCGTCGGCACGGCAGCCCTTGGCGGAGCAGATCGGGGTCTCGTCACTCACGGGTTCGTCTCACAGGGATGCGTTCAGAAGCGCTGCAAACAAGGCGACGCCGAGCAGCCACGGGGGGAGCTGCCCGGCGTCGGTCCGTCGCTCCGACGGGGGATGCGGAGCGCGTACGCAGTATGTCATGGGACACACGCCGCCCGGCACCGGAACAGCATGATTGATCTGAGCTTTTCTTGAGCTTTGAGCGGAGCCGCCATCCGGTTGCCCGGTGTCGGCGATGGTCACACCGGGTCGGCCGACTCGCCCCGCATCCCGGCCGCCGAGTCCCCCGGAACGTCCTCCGGGACGGATTCCGCGGGCGTGTCCCGAGCCTCGGGCGGGGCGAGCATCGGCCGCGGCGGCACGGCCACGAAGGTCGAGGGAAGCGACGGCGGCCGCTCCCGGCCCGCGTTGGCGGCGACCACGGCGACATAGGGGAGCAGCGCTCCGAGCACCAACGCCACCAGCGCGACGTGCCGTTCGACGTTCCAGAGGGTGGCCGCGAGGATCACCGAGGCGGTGCGTACCGTCATCGAGATGATGTACCGGCGCTGCCGGCCGCGCACGTCCTCGGCCAGCCCTGTTCGGGCCCCGGTGATCCGGAATACCTGGACGTTGCCGCCGCCATGCTGCTTCCGCATCACATTCCACCATCCGCCCGTATCGGACTCTCCCCGGCCCGCGAACGCGCCCCACCCGTACGGGGAGCCGGACCGGGACACGGTCCACGTTACGCCGCGGCTGCGCCGCCTTCGAGACCGGGGCACCTCCCGTCCGGGCGAACATCCTGCGCAGCGCTGCGTACGCCCGTACGTCGTACAGCCGTACCCGACGTGCGCCGTACGGCTGACCGGTCGACACTGGCCGTAATGCTCACGTCGAGCCGTACGAGGAGGCAGCCATGGGCTGGTTGTGGGCGATCATCGTGGGATTCGTGCTGGGTTTGATCGCCAAGGCCATCATCCCCGGCAAGCAGCACAGCCCACTCTGGCTGGTCACGATCTTCGGCATCCTGGGCGCCGTCGCCGGCAACGCGATCGCCGCCGCGTTCGGCGTCGCCCAGACCCGCGGCATCGACTGGACCCGGCACCTCTTCCAGCTCATCGCCGCGATCATCATCGTCGCCCTTGGCGACATGGCGTACATGGCCCTGTGGGGCAAGAGGAAACAGCAGCGGGTGACCTGACGACGGTCCGGCACGGCGAAGGGCGGCCCCCCTCGGGGAGCCGCCCTTCGCCGTTGTCTCAGGCCCCGACGACCTCGATCGCCGCCAGGTTCTTCTTGCCCCGGCGCAGCACCAGCCAGCGGCCGTGCAGCAGGTCCGCCTCGGCGGGGACCGCGTCCTCGGCGGTGATCTTCGCGTTGTTCACGTAGGCACCGCCCTCCTTGACCGTGCGGCGCGCGGCCGACTTGCTGGCCACCAGGCCGACCTCGGAGAACAGGTCCACCACCGGCGCGAGCTCGGCGACCCGGGCGTGCGGCACCTCGGACAGGGCCGCGGCCAGCGTCCGCTCGTCCAGGTCCGCCAGCTCGCCCTGGCCGAACAGCGCCTTGGACGCGGCGATCACGGCGGCCGTCTGGTCGGCGCCGTGCACTAGCGTCGTCAGCTCCTCGGCCAGCGCCCGCTGCGCGGCACGGGCCTGCGGACGCTCCTCGGTCTGCTTCTCCAGCTCCTCGATCTCCTCACGGGACTTGAAGCTGAAGATGCGCAGGAACTTGGAGACGTCGCGGTCGTCGGCGTTCAGCCAGAACTGGTAGAAGGCGTACGGCGTGGTGAGCTCCGGGTCGAGCCAGACCGTGCCGGACTCCGTCTTGCCGAACTTGGTGCCGTCCGCCTTGGTGATCAGCGGCGTGGCCAGTGCGTGCACCGCGACGTGCGGCTCGACCTTGTGGATCAGGTCGGCGCCCGCCGTGAGGTTGCCCCACTGGTCGCTGCCACCGGTCTGCAGCGTGCAGCCGTACCTCCGGTACAGCTCCAGGAAGTCCATGCCTTGCAGGATCTGGTAGCTGAACTCGGTGTAGCTGATGCCCGCGTCGGAGTTGAGCCGCCGGGAGACGGCCTCCTTCGCGATCATCTTGTTGACCCGGAAGTGCTTGCCGATGTCGCGCAGGAAGTCGATGGCAGACAGGCCCTGGGTCCAGTCCAGGTTGTTGACCATGGTCGCGGCATGCGGTCCCTCGAAGTCCAGGAACTTCTCGATCTGGCCGTGCAGCCGCGCCACCCAGCCGGCTACCACCTGCGGATCGTTCAGCGTGCGCTCTGCCGTCGGCTTCGGGTCGCCGATCAGGCCCGTGGCGCCGCCGACCAGACCCAGCGGGCGGTTGCCCGCCCGCTGGATCCGCCGCATCGTCAGGATCTGCACGAGGTTGCCGAGGTGCAGGCTGGGCGCGGTCGGGTCGAAACCGCAATAGAACGTGACAGGACCGTCCGCGAACGCCTTGCGCAATGCGTCCTCGTCCGTGGAGAGGGCGATCAGCCCCCGCCACGTCAGCTCGTCGACGATGTCCGTCACGGTTCTCGTATCTCCTTGAGTGGTCTCGTAATCAGGTACGAGGTTATACGCCCTGGCTGACAGAGCTCATATTGAAGTCGGGCACCCGCAGCGCGGGCATCGCAGCCCTAGTGAACCAGTCGCTCCATTCCCGGGGCAGCGTCTTTTCCGTGCGCCCGGCCTCCGTCGCCCGGCCCAGCAGGTCCACCGGCGACTCGTTGAACCGGAAGTTGTTCACCTCGCCGGTCACCTCGCCGTTCTCGACGAGGTAGACGCCGTCCCGGGTCAGGCCGGTCAGCAGCAGCGTCGCCGGGTCGACCTCGCGGATGTACCACAGGCAGGTCAGCAGCAGCCCGCGCTCGGTGGCCGCGACCATCTCCTCCAGGGAGCGGTCCTGGCCGCCGTCCAGGATCAGGTTCCCGATCACGGGCGCCACCGGCAGCCCGGTCAGGCCCGCGCTGTGCCGGGTGGTGGTCAGGTGCTTCAGATCGCCGCCGCCGACCCACTCGGTGGCCTGGACGGGAAGTCCGTTGTCGAACACCGACTGGTCGCCGCCGGAGGAGTGCGCCACGACGAACGGGGCGCTCTCCAGACCCGGCTCGTTCGGGTCGCTGCGCAGGCTCAGCGGCAGCTCGGTCAGCTTCTCGCCGACCCGGGTGCCGCCGCCCGGCTTGGAGAACACCGTCCGGCCCTCGGCCGCGTCCCGGCCCGAGGCCGACCACAGCTGGTAGATCAGCAGGTCGGCCACCGCGGTCGGCGGCAGCAGCGTCTCGTAGCGGCCCGCGGGCAGCTCCACGCGCCGCTCGGCCCAGCCGAGGCGTACGGCCAGCTCGGCGTCGAGCGCGCCCGGGTCGACGTCCTTGAAGTCCCGGGTGGCGCGACCCGCCCAGGCCGAGCGCGTGCGGTCAGGGGACTTGGCGTTCAGCTCCAGCGTGCCGGTGGGCTGGTCGTGCCGCAGTCGAAGCCCGGTCGAGGTGCCCACATAGGTGGAGACGCACTCGTGATTGGCGAAGCCGTACAACTCGCGGCCGCCCGCCCGCGCGCGTGCGAACGCCTCGCCGAGCGCCGGCGCGAAGTCCGCGAACACCGCCGACGAGGTCTCGGCCGGCGCGTCCGTGAAGTCCGGCGACTGAGGCACGCCGGTGACCAGCGGCTGCGCGTCCTCCGCGGGGCCGGCCCCGCGCGCGGCGGCCTCGGCGGCCCGCACCAGCGGCTCCAGCTCCTCGGCGGTCACGGCTGAGCGGGTCACGACCCCCGACGCCGTGCCCTCCTTGCCGTCCACCGTGGCGACGACCGTGAGCGTACGGCCGCGGGTGACCCCGTTGGTGGTCAGCGCGTTGCCCGCCCAGCGCAGGTTGGCGGTGGAGTGCTCGTCGGCGATGACGACGCAGCCGTCCGCCCGGGACAGCTCCAGCGCGCGCTCGACGATCTCGTGCGGCTTGTCCGCCTGGTTGGTGCGCGCGCTCATCGACCGGCCTCCTGGGTGGTGTTGAGGATGTTGACGCCCTTGAAGAGGGCGGAGGGGCACCCGTGCGACACGGCGGCCACCTGCCCCGGCTGGGCCTTGCCGCAGTTGAAGGCACCGCCCAGGACGTACGTCTGCGGGCCGCCGACGGCCGCCATGGAGCCCCAGAAGTCGGTGGTCGTGGCCTGGTAGGCGACGTCCCGCAGCTGGCCGGTGATCCGGCCGTTCTCGATCCGGAAGAAGCGCTGCCCGGTAAATTGAAAGTTGTACCTTTGCATGTCGATGGACCAGGAACGGTCGCCGACGACGTAGATGCCCCGGTCCACCCCCCCGATGAGGTCCTCCGTGGACAGCCCCGCCGGGTCCGGCTGGAGCGACACGTTGGCCATGCGCTGCACCGGCACATGCCCGGGGGAGTCGGCGAACGCGCACCCGTTGGAGCGGTCGAAGCCGGTCAGCTTCGCGATGCGCCGGTCCAGCTGGTAGCCGACGAGCGTGCCGTCCTTCACCAGGTCCCAGGACTGCGCCTCGACGCCCTCGTCGTCGTACCCGACGGTCGCCAGGCCGTGCTCGGCGGTCCGGTCACCGGTGACGTTCATCCGCTCGGAGCCGTACCTGAGCTTGCCGAGCTGGTCGAAGGTGGCGAAGGAGGTGCCGGCGTACGCGGCCTCGTAGCCGAGCGCGCGGTCCAGCTCGGTGGCGTGGCCGATGGACTCGTGGATGGTCAGCCACAGGTTGGACGGGTCGACGACGAGGTCGTACAGACCCGCCTCGACGCTGGGCGCCCGCATCTTCTCGGCGAGCAGCTCCGGGATCTGCTCCAGCTCGGAGTCCCAGTCCCAGCCGGTGCCGGTGAGGTACTCCCAGCCGCGCCCGACCGGCGGCGCGATCGTGCGCATCGAGTCGAACTCGCCGCTCGACTCGTCGACCGACACCGCGGTCAGCTGTGGGTGCAGCCGCACCCGCTGCTGCGTGGTCACCGTGCCCGCGGTGTCGGCGTAGAACTTGTTCTCGTGCACGGTCAGGAGCGAGGCGTCGACGTGGTTGACGCCGCTCGCTGCCAGCAGCCGCGTGCTCCAGTCCGTCAGCAGCGCCGACTTCTCCTCGTCCGGCACGGAGAACGGATCGATCTCGTACGACGAGACCCACGTCTTCTCGGCGTGCACCGGCTCCCCGGCGAGCTCCACCCGCTCGTCCGAGCCCGCCGCCTTGATCACCTGCGCGGAGAGCTTCGCCATCGCCACGGCCTGCGAGGCCACCTTGGCGGCGGCGTCGAGGCTCAGGTCCACACCCGACGCGAAGCCCCACGTCCCGCCGTGCACGACCCGCACCGCGTACCCGAGGTCGGTGGTGTCCGACGTACCCGCCGGCTTGGCGTCCCGCAGCCGCCAGGACGCGCTGCGCACCCGCTCGAACCGGAAGTCCGCGTGCTCGGCCCCCAGCGCACGCGCGCGCGCCAGCGCGGCGTCGGCCAGGGCCCGTAGCGGAAGCGCCGTGAAGGCTTCGTCGATGGAATGAGGCACGGAGGTCTCCCTGCTGTCGTGGCCTGTTCCTCCGATCATGTCGCGCGAGCGGGTGCCCGGACCACAGATTTCGGCCCGGCATCCGGACTTTCTGTAGGGATCCGACAGTGGCGCCCCCGCGCCACTGTCGGTGCCCGCTTCTTTGCGAGAGCGGACGTACCGATAGGTTTTTGATAAAGCCGCCTGTCATCCAGGTGTCCGGGCGGATGTGCCAGACCGCTATCGAAAGGGTGATCCGTTGAGCCGCTCGGTTCTCGTCACCGGAGGCAACCGGGGCATCGGCCTCGCTATCGCCCGCGCCTTCGCCGACGCCGGCGACAAGGTTGCGATCACGTACCGCTCGGGTGAGCCGCCGGCCGGCTTCCTCGCCGTGAAGTGCGACATCACCGACTCCGAGCAGGTGGAGCAGGCCTACAAGGAGATCGAGGCGGAGCACGGCCCCGTCGAGATACTGATCGCCAACGCCGGCATCACCAAGGACCAGCTCCTGATGCGCATGTCCGAGGAGGACTTCACCTCGGTCATCGACACCAACCTCACCGGCACCTTCCGCGTCGTCAAGCGCGCCAACCGCGGCATGCTGCGCGCCAAGAGGGGCCGCGTCGTCCTCATCTCGTCGGTCGTCGGGCTGTACGGCGGCCCGGGCCAGGCGAACTACGCCGCGTCCAAGGCCGCCCTCGTCGGCTTCGCGCGCTCCCTCGCCCGTGAGCTGGGCTCGCGCAACATCACCTTCAACGTCGTCGCGCCCGGCTTCGTCGACACCGACATGACCAAGGTGCTCACCGACGAGCAGCGAGAGGGCATCGTCAAGCAGGTGCCGCTCGGCCGGTACGCGCAGCCGGAGGAGATCGCCGCGACGGTGCGGTTCCTCGCCTCCGACGACGCCTCGTACATCACTGGAGCCGTCATTCCCGTTGACGGCGGACTGGGAATGGGTCACTGATCACCATGAGCGGAATTCTCGAGGGCAAGCGCGTCCTGATCACCGGTGTGCTGATGGAGTCCTCCATCGCCTTCCACACCGCGAAGCTGGCCCAGGAGCAGGGTGCCGAGATCATCCTGACCGCGTTCCCGCGGCCCACGCTGACCGAGCGCATCGCCAAAAAGCTGCCCAAGCCCACCAAGGTCATCGAGCTCGACGTCACCAACGACGAGCACCTCGGCCGCCTGGCCGACGTGGTCGGCGAGGAGCTCGGCGGCCTCGACGGCGTCGTGCACTCCATCGGCTTCGCCCCGCAGGACGCCCTCGGCGGCAACTTCCTGAACACGCCGTTCGAGTCGGTCTCCACGGCCATGCACGTCTCGGCGTTCTCCCTGAAGTCGCTGACCATGGCCTGCCTGCCGCTGATGCAGAACGGCGGCTCGGTCGTCGGCCTCACCTTCGACGCCTCCTTCGCCTGGCCGCAGTACGACTGGATGGGCCCGGCCAAGGCCGCCCTGGAGGCGACCAACCGCTACATGGCGCGCGACCTGGGCAAGCAGAACATCCGCTGCAACCTCATCTCCGCGGGCCCGATCGGCTCCATGGCCGCCAAGTCCATCCCGGGCTTCGCCGAGCTGGCCTCGGTGTGGGACAACCGCTCCCCCCTGGAGTGGGACCTGAAGGACCCGGAGCCGGCCGGCCGCGGTGTGGTCGCCCTGCTGAGCGACTGGTTCCCGAAGACCACCGGCGAGATCATCCACGTGGACGGCGGTCTGCACGCCATCGGCGCCTGATCTCCGGAACGCCTCGACGCCCCGTCCCCCGCGCCCGCGGGCGGCGGGGCGTCACTCGTTCGGCGTACCCGACCGGGCGGGGCAGGGGGCCGACGCCGCACCCTGGAATACGAGTTCACCTCGCGAATTCCCTCCCCAGCACGGCCGAGGAGGTCCCCTTGTGCGCCTGTCCCGCAGCCTGGCCTCGGCGACCGTGGCCCTCGCGCTCGTGCTCTCCCTGCCGTACGAGGCGGCGCCGCACACGCGCGTGAAGGGGCCGTCGGCACCGCGTCTGTTCGGAGCGGAGTGCCGTACGACCGTCAGCGGCTCCCATGTCGTGGCGTACTGCCACAACCCCTATGTCGACACCGATCGCGTGCGGCTGCACATCGAGTGCGCCCGCTGGTGGGACCTCGACACCGACGGCGACCCGGTCGACGCCGGGCCGGCGATGACCGTCCGGCTCAGCGGCCGGTGCTGGAAGGACGTCCGCTCGGCGTGGATCAGCCACCAGAAGGCGGGCTGAGGCGCGCCGGACGGCACAGGAACGGATAGCTCGCGGCCTCGGCCGCGGCCGCCTCCGCGTCGCCCGTCCGGATCGCGTCCACCAGCCGCGTGTGATCCATGTGCGTCTCCGGCGTCAGCACCTCGCCGACGTCCGCGCGGAGCCAGTCCCGCAGTACCTCGCCCAGATCCGCGTACATCGCGGTCATCACCTCGTTGTGGGAGGCGGACACCACCGCCAGGTGGAAGGTCGCGTCCGCCGCCACGAAGGCCTCCGCTTCCCCCGACTCCCAGGTCTGCTCGCGCCGCAGCAGGAGCGCGTCGAGCTGCTTGAGGTCCTTCTCCGTACGCCGCTCGGCCGCCAGCTTCGCCGCCGCCGACTCCAGAGTGGAGCGCAGTTCGGCGATGTGCCGCGGGTCGGCCTCCGCGAAGCGGCGGTGCATCACGCCCGCCAGCTCGCTGGTCGCCACCACGTAGGTGCCGGAGCCCTGGCGGATGTCCAGCAGGCCGTTGTGCGCGAGCGCGCGCACCGCCTCGCGGACCGTGTTGCGGGCGACGCCTAGCTGCTCGACCAGTTCCGGCTCGGTCGGGATGCGCGAGCCGACCGGCCACTCGCCCGAGGTGATCTGGTTCCGCAGCTCGGCGATGACCTGCTCGGACAGCGCCGAACGGCGGGGGTGGCTCAGGGGCATGGCACACCTTCGCACGGGAGGACCGGGAGGAGACCGCCCGGGGATGGACAACCAATCATCCCATGATTCTATGATGGGTCTCATGGTGAGCGAGGAAACCCGGGCCCGAACGTCCACGACCGACGACAGCACGACCCCCGGCCACGACGGCGCAGCGGCCCCGAAGGCGGCGACAGCGCCCCCGCGCGCGTGGGCGACCCGCCTGGTCGTCGTCGGCATCGTGCTCTCCGCGCTCAACCTCCGCCCGGCCATCACCAGCCTCGGCGCGCTCCTCGAAGAGGTCCGCGACGGGCTCGGCATGAGCGGCAGCGTGGCCGGCCTCCTCACCTCGGTGCCCCCGCTGTGCTTCGCCGTCTTCGGCGTCATGGCACCCCGCCTCGCCCGCCGCTTCGGAGCGCCCGCCGTGGTCTGCGCCGGCATGGCCGCCATCGCCGCGGGCCTGCTCATACGGCCGTACGTCGGCTCGACCGCGGGATTCCTGGCGGCCAGCGCCCTCGCGCTGATGGGCATCGCGGTCAGCAACGTCCTGATGCCGGTCATCGTCAAGCGCTGGTTCCCGGACCGGGTCGGCTCCATGACCGGCCTGTACTCCATGGCCCTCGCCCTCGGCACCTCGACCGCCGCCGCGGTGACCGTGCCCATGACCGAGGCGCTGGGCGGCAGTTGGCGGTCGGGGCTCTGCGTGTGGGCGGTGCTCGCCACCGTGGCGGTGCTGCCGTGGCTCGGGCTGATCCGGGACCGGGGGGCGGCGCCCTCCCACGGGGCGGCCGTACCGCGGCCACGCGCGCGTGCGGAGCAGCCGCCCGCACTGCGGATCACCCGGAGCCGTACGGCCTGGGCGCTCGCCGTCTTCTTCGGGCTCCAGGCGACCGCCGCGTACATCACGATGGGCTGGATGGCGCAGATCTTCCGCGACTCGGGCGTCCCCGCCGGCACGGCGGGCGTCCTCCTCGCCGTCACCATGGTGATGGGTGTGCCGCTGGCCTTCGTCATCCCGCGCCTGGCCACCCGGCTGCCCCACCAGGGGCCCATCGTGCTGGCGCTCGGCGCCTGCGGCCTGGCCGGCTACGCGGGCCTGTACTTCGCCCCGGCCGGCGGTGCCTGGGCCTGGGCCGTGCTGCTGGGCATCTCCAACTGTGCCTTCCCGCTGGCCCTCACGATGGTCGGCATGCGGGCCAGGACCGGCGCGGGCGTCGCCCAGCTCTCCGCCTTCGCGCAGAGCACCGGCTACCTGATCTCCATCCCCGGGCCGCTCCTGGTCGGCGTGCTCTACCAGCACAGCGGCGGCTGGGGCATCCCGATCGCGCTCATGGCCGGCCTCATGATCCCTCAGATGGCGGTGGGCGTCCTCGCGGGCCGCGACCGGACGGTGGAGGACGAGGCGGGCCGCTGACCCCGCCCGGCATCTCCCCAGGGGCTGCCGCCCCCGGAGCTCGCTCCTGCCTCGCCCGGCCTCGCCCGGCCCCGGCCGGTCGCGCGGGGGAGAAGGGTGCGACACTGACCCCATGCCAGTGCTCGACCCGAACCCCCCGAACGGCCAGAAGAAGCTGCTGATCGTCCTCGGCGCGTTCTTCGCCATCTTCGTCGTCATCGCCGTCATCGCGACCCTCGCGTCCCCCTGACCTCGGCCTCGCGGCCCATGGTGGGGCTAGCACCACCATCCCCTAGGGGGTGAGTGTCAGGGTCAAGTGGGTGGATCACCGGATGGGTTGGCGACCGGGGATTCCGTAGCTTCGAGATGTGACCGCGGGACGCGGCCGCGGACCACTCGGAGAGCAGCGGAGGCGAGCATGTCGGCCCGTACCCACACCCGGCCCCACCCGGCGACCACGGGCGGCGTCGACATCCGGTTGCCCTGGTGGGCGCTCGCCCTGCCCGCGCTCGCCTTCGTCGCCCTGCTCCTGCTCATACTCAACCCGTCCCACGCCCAGGCGGCCACCGGCGACCCGGCGGTCACCCACCTCGTCGAGCGGGTGCAGGAGCTGATCGCGCGCTAGGGCCTGTCGTCACATTCCCGTCTGCCCCGCGACGCCTGGCACTCCCCCAAGCTCTTCGAGCAGGGGGGACCCCCACTCGCCGCACCGGGCGAAAGCCCCAGTACGTCCAGTACGAGGACTTCCGTCCGGCACACCGAGAACACGCACCGGACGCCGCAGGGCCGCCCTTCGGGCGACGACGGGAATGTGACGACAGGCCCTAGGCCCAGGGCGGCCTCGCGGGGAGAAATCGCATGTCAACTCCCTGCGCCGTGTGGCATGTTTCATGCGAAGCTGAGACGCATGAGCGTCGCAGAACCCCGCAGGATTGTCCTCTTCCGGCATGCGAAAGCAGACTGGCCCCAGGTGACCGATCACGAGCGGCCGCTCGCTGAGCGGGGCCGCATGGACGCCGCAGTCGCCGGACGCAAGCTGGCCGACAGCGGCATCCCCTTCGACCTGGCCCTGTGCTCCACCGCCGTCCGGACCCGCGAGACCTGGAAGCTCGCCGTCCACGAGCTCCCGCACCGGCCGAGAACGGTCTACGAGGAGCGGCTCTACGAGGCCTCGCCCGGCGAGCTGATCGCCGCGCTGAACGAGATCACCGACGACGTGCAGAACGTGATCCTGATCGGTCACAACCCGAGCGTGCACGGTCTCGCCGAGATCCTCCCCGGCTCCGCCGAGGGCGACGCCCGCGATCGGATGAGCCGCCGGGGCTTCCCCGCCGCCGCCTTCGCGGTCGTGACCTTCGACGGCTCCTGGAAGGGCCTGGAGCCGGGCGTGGGCACACTGGCCGACTACTGGGCGCCGTCCGAGTGACCCGGTCCGCGTGACGGCACACGGCGAGGGGCCCGGCACCGTGGTGGTGCCGGGCCCCTCCGCCGCTGCCTCGCGGGCGGCTCAGTCCTCGTCGTGCATGTCCGCGGCCTCGACCTCTTCGCGGGTGACGCCCAGCAGGTACAGGACCGTGTCCAGGAAGGGGAAGTTCACCGCGGTGTGCGCGGCCTGGCGGACGACCGGCTTGGCGTTGAAGGCCACGCCCAGGCCCGCCGCGTTCAGCATGTCCAGGTCGTTGGCGCCGTCGCCGATCGCCACCGTCTGGGAGAGCGGGACACCGGCCTCGGCCGCGAACCGGCGCAGCAGCCGCGCCTTGCCCGCCCGGTCCACGATCTCCCCGGTGACCCGGCCCGTCAGCCTCCCGTCCACGATCTCCAGGGTGTTGGCCTGGGCGAAGTCCAGCCCCAGCCGCTCCTTCAGATCGTCCGTCACCTGCGTGAACCCGCCGGAGACGACGCCGACTTGGTAGCCGAGCCGCTTCAGCGTACGGATCAGGGTGCGCGCGCCCGGCGTCAGTCGCACCTCGCCGCGCACCTTCTGCACCACCGAGGCGTCCAGCCCCTCCAGCAGGGCCACGCGCGCGTGCAGCGACTGCTCGAAGTCCAGCTCGCCGCGCATCGCGGCCGCCGTGACCTCGGCGACCTTGTCCTCGCAGCCGGCGTGCGCGGCGAAGAGCTCGATCACCTCGTCCTGGATGAGGGTGGAGTCCACGTCCATGACCACCAGGCGCTGGGCCCGCCGGTGCAGGCCCGCCGACACGACCGCGATGTCGACGCCGAGCGCGGCCGCGTCGGACACCAGGGTGGTGCGCAGCGGCTCGGTCTCCACGCCGGACACCGCGAACTCGACGGCGGTCACGGGGTACTTGGCGAGCCGGAAGATACGGTCGATGTTGCCGCCGGCCTTGGCGATCCGGGCGGCGATGGCGGCGGTCGACTCGGCGGTGAGGGGGTGACCGAGGACGGTCACCAGGGAGCGGCCATGACCACGCGGGCGGTTGTCGCCGTGCCCGGAGATGATCTCCGCCTGCATCTTCATCAACTCGGCCCAGCTGTGCACGGTGGCCCGGAGGTCGCCCTCCAGTCCGGCGGGTGGCTGGGTCACGAGCGCGCACAGGACGAGACGGCCGCGGGTGACGACCTGCTCGATGTCGACCACGTCGACGGAATAGGCGGCAAGGGTGTCGAAGAGGCCGGCCGTGATGCCCGGCCTGTCCTTGCCGAAAATCTTGACGAGGAGAGTGGGGACCTCGGAGGTCTGCGTAGCGCTCATGGTGCAACCACCGTATCCGGCACCCAGTGCCTTGGGCCCATGCGGTCCGTCTAGCGGACACCGAACAGTAGGTGTCGGTCCGGTGTCGAGGCCCTGACCTCCCGGCCACACTTCGATCACCCTCCCACTCCGCTCCGCTACGCGCACGACGGGAACACCGCCGGCGGCTCTGCCGACGAGGTGGGACTGCACGGGGGTGTCGCCACGCCCGGTCCACCGACCATTGTCCCGCCGGCGCGCAGGGGGCTCCGCCGGCTTGGCAGCGATGGCTCCGCGGGCTTGGCAGTGAGGGGCCCGCGGGCGCGGCAAGGGGGTCCCCGTGGGCGCGGCCGGGTGGGCTGTGCAGGCCTGCCGTAGTGCTGCCGCGGGCTCGGTCGGGTGGGGTCCGCGGGCTTGGCCGCATTGCTCTCACGAGGCTGGCGGCATCGGCAGCGGCTGACCTGTCGGTCTGGTTGTGGTGGCCCTGTCGGCTCGGCTGTGCGATAGCTGTCAGCTTGGCCGCATCGGTCATGCTGGCACGGCGGGTGGGCTGCGTAGGCCTGCCGTAGTGCTGCCGCGGGCTCGGTCGGGTGGGGTCCGCGGGCTTGGCCGCATTGCTCTCACGAGGCTGGCGGCATCGGCATCGGCTGCCCTGCCGGTTTGGTTGTGGTGTCTGCTGGCTTGGCTGCGATAGCCGCCGGTCCGGCCGCAACGGTCCCCGCTGTATCGGCCGGGTGGGCCCTGCAGCCTGGCCGTACTGCTCCCGCCAGCCCGGCCGCATCGGCGCCGTCGGCCCTGCCGGTCTGGCTCTGGTGGCCTTGCCGGCTTGGCTGCGATAGCCGTCAGCTTGGCCGCAGTGTTCCCGCTTTCTCGGCCGTGTGGGCTCCGCAGCCTGGCCGCAGCGCTGCTATGAGCCTGGCGCAACGGCACCTCCAGCCCCTGCCGGTCCGGCTGTAGGGGCTCTGACGGCTTGGCTGCGCGATAGCCGTCAGCTAGGCCGCAACCGTCCCGCCGGCCCGGCCGCGTGGGCTCCGCAGCCTGGCCGCACCGCTCCCACCAGCCCGGCCGCAACGGCACCGCCAGCCCCGCCGGCCCGGCTGTGGTGGCCCTACCGGCTTGGCTGCCGTAGCCCCGCCAGGCCAGCAGCAACGGTCCCGCCAGCCCAGTCGCAACGGTCCCGACGGCGCGTCCGCAGTGGCACCCTCCGGCCCGGCTCCGTGTTCCCGCCGGGCCCACCGCACGGGCTCC
>NZ_JADDRL010000081.1 GCF_021538895.1 Streptomyces olivochromogenes
GTGAGACAGCCGGTGTGAGGGTGTGGTGGCTGGATCCGGCGGTGCTGCGGCCGGGGCGGTCGGCCCGGCGACCCGGATCTGGCCGCGCGGTCGCCGGGTCCAGCGGTGCGACCGTCGGCGTGGCCTGCCCGGCAGCCTGCTCGGTCGGGGCGTTGGGTGGGGCAGGCGTTGCTCAGGGCGTGGTCAGGCCCGCTGGGTCGCTTTGCGGGTCTTCGTCTCTTCCTCCAGGAAGGATTCCGCGTCGGCGACGGCCTCGTGGGTGGGGAGGGTGCGGAACACCCACGTGCGGTAGGACCAGAAGCGGAACAGGGTGGCGATGCCGATGCCCACGACCTTGAAGATGTTGCGCTGCAGGGAGCTGTCCCAGCCGAAGCCGTAGATGGCCGCGTACAGGATGCCGTTCTCGATCACCAGGCCGACGGCGCTGAAGGCCAGGAACAGCGTGAGCTCCCGGCTCTGGGCGCCCTTGTCACGGTCCCGATACGTGAAGTAACGGAAGCCCACGTAGTTGCAGGCGATGGCGACCACCGTGGCGATCACGTTGGCGCGTACGGCCTGCAGGCTGGTCAGGTGCCAGAGCAGATTGGACACGCCGAAGTTCACGACCGTGCCCAGGGCGCCCACGGCGCCGAATTTCGCGACCTCGTGGACGAACCTGTCCAGCCCCGAGGAACCACGTTCCATGATCGTGCAGTCCCCGTCCGTAGGTTTCGTCAGCCCAGTCATGCTAACCACCCCCCTCCCCGTCCCGCCCGCGCATCCGGCCACGGACGGGCAACACACAGGAAAAGCCCAGGTAAGAAGTGGGGTAAGAGGCACGGAATCCGGCCCGCGCGGCGTGGCCGATACCCTAGGGGCGTGACGTTCCCGGTAGTCGGCATGGTCGGCGGGGGCCAGCTCGCTCGTATGACACACGAGGCGGGCATCCCGCTCGGCATCAGGTTCAAGCTCCTCAGTGACACCCCACAGGATTCCGCGGCCCAGGTCGTGAGCGATGTCGTCATCGGCGACTATCGCGACCTGGAGACACTGCGCGCCTTCGCTCGCGGCTGTGACGTGATCACCTTCGATCACGAGCACGTGCCCACCGAGCACCTCAGGGCCCTGGAGGCGGACGGCATCCCCGTGCGCCCCGGCCCCGACGCGCTCGTGCACGCCCAGGACAAGGGGGTGATGCGCGCCAAACTCGACGCCATCGGCGTTCCCTGTCCCCGCCACCGGATCGTGTCCGATCCCGAGGACGTGGTCCGCTTCGCGTCCGAGGGCGACGGCTTCCCGGTCGTCCTCAAGACCGTCCGTGGCGGCTACGACGGCAAGGGCGTGTGGGTCGTGGAGACCGCCGAGGAGGCCGCCGACCCGTTCCGGGCGGGCGTCCCGGTCCTCGCCGAGGAGAAGGTCGACTACGTCCGCGAGCTCGCCGCCAACGTCGTCCGCTCCCCGCACGGCCAGGCCGTCGCCTACCCGGTGGTCGAGTCCCAGCAGGTCAACGGCGTCTGCGACACGGTGATCGCTCCCGCCCCCGACCTCGACGAGAGCCTCGCGCTGCAGGCCGAGCGGATGGCCCTGACCATCGCCAAGGAACTCGGTGTCGTCGGCCACCTCGCCGTCGAGCTGTTCCAGACCCGCGACGGCCGCATCCTCGTCAACGAGCTGGCGATGCGCCCGCACAACTCGGGCCACTGGACCCAGGACGGCGCGATCACCTCGCAGTTCGCCAACCACGTCCGCGCCGTCCTCGACCTGCCCCTCGGCGACCCGCGCCCGCGCGCCCCGTGGACGGTCATGGTCAACGTCCTCGGCGGCGACTACCCGGACATGTACTCCGCGTACCTGCACTGCATGGCCCGCGACCCCAAGCTCAAGATCCACATGTACGGCAAGGACGTGAAGCCCGGCCGTAAGGTCGGCCACGTCAACACCTACGGCGACGACCTGGACGACGTGCTGGAGCGCGCCCGTCACGCTGCCGGCTACCTGAGAGGCACCATCACCGAATGAGCCCAGTTGTAGGCATCGTCATGGGGTCGGACTCCGACTGGCCCGTCATGGAGGCCGCCGCGCAGGCCCTCGACGAGTTCGAGATCGCGTACGAGGTCGACGTCGTCTCCGCGCACCGCATGCCGCGCGAGATGATCGCGTACGGCGAGCAGGCCGCCGGGCGCGGCCTGAAGGTGATCATCGCCGGTGCGGGCGGCGCCGCCCACCTGCCCGGCATGCTCGCCTCGGTCACCCCGCTGCCGGTGATCGGCGTCCCGGTCCCGCTGAAGTACCTCGACGGCATGGACTCCCTGATGTCGATCGTGCAGATGCCGGCCGGCGTCCCCGTCGCGACGGTCTCCGTGGGCGGTGCCCGCAACGCCGGTCTCCTCGCGGCCCGCATCCTCGCCACGCACGACGAGGAACTGCTCGGCCGGATGCGGGAGTTCCAGCAGGAGCTGAACGACCAGGCCACCGAGAAGGGCAAGCGCCTGCGCGCCAAGGTCGAGGGCGCGAGCGGCTTCGGCTTCGGCTCGGGGAAGTGACGCCGATGGCCCCGCTGGAGGAAGCCCGGGAACTCCTGCGCGAGTTCCCCGTCGTCGACGGCCACAACGACCTCCCCTGGGCGCTGCGCGAGCAGGTCCGCTACGACCTCGCCGCCCGCGACATAGCCGCCCACCAGAACGCGCACCTGCACACCGACATCCCGCGGCTGCGCGAGGGCGGCGTGGGCGCGCAGTACTGGTCGGTGTTCGTGCGCTCGGACCTGCCCGGCGCGGTCCCGGCCACGCTCGAACAGATCGACTGCGTGCGGCAGTTGATCGACCGCTACCCCGCCGACCTGCGGGCCGCGCTGACCGCCGCCGACATGGAGGCGGCGCGCGCCGAGGGCCGTATCGCCTCCCTCATGGGCGCGGAGGGCGGCCACTCGATCGACAACTCGCTGGGCACCCTGCGCGGGCTGTACGAGCTGGGCGTGCGCTACATGACGCTCACCCACAACGACAACAACGACTGGGCGGACTCGGCGACGGACGAGCCGAACGTCGGCGGTCTGTCGGCCTTCGGCCGCGAGGTCGTCCGGGAGATGAACCGCCTCGGCATGCTCGTCGACCTCTCCCACGTGGCGGCGACGACGATGCGCGACGCGCTCGACGCCTCGGACGCGCCGGTGATCTTCTCGCACTCCTCGTCCCGTGCCGTGTGCGAACACCCCCGCAACATCCCGGACGAGATCCTCGAACGGCTGCCCGCGAACGGCGGCGTGGCGATGGTGACGTTCGTACCGAAGTTCGTGCTCCAGGCGGCCGTGGACTGGACGGCCGCGGCCGACGAGAACATGCGCGCGCACGGCTTCCACCACCTCGACACCACCGCCGAGGCGATGAAGGTGCACGCCGCCTTCGAGGAGCGCACCCCCCGCCCGATCGCCACGGTGGCGACGGTGGCCGACCACCTCGACCACATGCGCGAGGTCGCCGGCATCGACCACCTCGGCATCGGCGGCGACTACGACGGCACGGCGTTCACCCCCGACGGCCTGAACGACGTCTCCGGCTACCCCAACCTGATCGCCGAACTCCTGGACCGCGGCTGGTCCAAGCCCGACCTGGCCAAGCTGACCTGGCAGAACTCGGTACGGGTGCTCGGTGCGGCGGAGGACGTCTCCCGGGACCTGCGGGCGACCCGCGCGCCCTCCCGCGCGAGGATCGAGGAACTCGACGGCTGAGCGCCGGATCCGGCGCGGGGAGCGCGCCGGGACAGAGTGAGCGACGGCTCGGCCCGGGAGAAGGGGCCGAGCCGTCGCTGTCGGCGCGGCAGCGCAGGTCAGGGCGAGCGGGGCCGGGCTGACCCGGTTCGGCGAGGAGGTCCTGCGGGAGATGAACCGGCTCGGCGTGCTCGCCGACGTCTCCGGTGCCTCCGACGCCACGGTCGGCCGGGCCGTCGTGCTCTCCAGGACACCGGTGATGTGCACCCGTTCCGCGGCCCGCGCCCTGCGCCCGCACCTCGCCAACCTCCCCGACGACCTCCTCGCCGAGCTGGGCGCCGCACAGGGCCTGTGCATGGTGCCGCTCACCGCCGAGCAGACCGGCCCGAGCGTCCGGGACGTCGCCGACCATCTCGACCACGTGCGGACGGTCGCCGGGCCGGAGAGCGTCGGCCTGTCCGGCACCTACGACTCCGGCGCCGCCCACCCCCAGGACCTCACCGACGCCTCCTGCTCTCCGCACCTGATCGCCGAGCTGCTCCACCGCGGCTGGTCCGACATCGAGCTCGCCTGCTGACCTGGGGCAACGTCCAGCGGGTGCTGCGCACCGCCGACTGCACGGCCCGCGCTGCCCAGCTCCGCCGCGAGGCCTCGACCGCGAAGATCGCGGAGCTGGACGGACAGACGGACCGGAGCCGGACGGAGAGGGGATCCGGAGCCGCGCGCCCAGCGCGAGCACCTTCTCGTGGGCGGCGTCCACCTCCTCCCACGTCGACCCGGCGCCCTGTTGTCAGCCGGCGCACAGACAGAACGGATGCCCCGCCGGGTCCGCGTACACACGGAAGCCGCGCGAGCGGTCGTCGGTGTCCAGCGGCCGCGCGCCGAGCTCCAGCACCCCCTTCTCCGCCGCGTCCAGGTCCTCCACCACCAGGTCCAGGTGGAACTGCTGCGAGTGATCGGCCGCGGGCCACCGCGGCGGTACGAAGCCGGGCGCGGCCTGGAAGGCCAGCGCCTGTCCGCCGGGCAGCCGGAGGTCCACCCACTCGCCCTCGCCCTCCACGGTGCCGCCGAGCACCTCGGCGTAGAAGCCGGCGAGCGCGCGCGGGTCGGGGCAGTCCAGGACGACGGGGCCGAGCTTGGCGAGTGCCATGGCTTCCTCCACGGAGCGGGTTACCCATAGCAGCGGGCAACCGGTAACGGTTACCGCATGCTCCCGTAGTGGAGGTAACGTCGCAAGTGAATTCGGGAGGTAACTTGCAGGCATGAGTGAGAGATCGCCCGCGCCGGGAGGCCTGGCCCTGATCGAGGCCCTGCTGAACACGCTCGACATCGCGAGCGGCGGCGACTTGCTCGACACACCGGACGGCCGGGCCCCCTTCGGGCTCACCGAGGACGAGCTGCCGGGCGCGCGCGAGCTGCGCGAGTCGCTGCGCGCCACGCTGCTGGCCCACGCGGGCCACCCGCCGCACCGCGAGGTGACCCCGCTGGGCGACCTGCTCGCCGGCGCCCCGCTGTACCTGGCGATCGACCCGAGCGACGGCTCCGCGAGCCTTGCCCCCGCGGGCGACGGCCCCCTGCTCTCCCGGGTCGCCGCCGCCGTGGCCGAGGCGCTGGTCGCGGGCACCTGGAGCCGGTTCAAGGCGTGCGAGGCCGTGACCTGCCACTGGGCGTACTACGACCGCAGCCCGGCCGGCCGCGGCCGCTGGTGCTCGATGCAGGTGTGCGGGGCGCGCGCGAAGATGCGGCGGTACCGGGCCAAAGAGCCGTAAGCCACAGCAGGTTCACCGGCCATGCCGGGGTCGCGTGGTGCAGAATGCAACAAGACGCCGGTTCGGCCGACTGAGCCTCGGCCGAACCGGCGTCACGCGTACGCCTGCCGCCCCTACGCGGTGGGACGGCCCATCGCCCGGTACGTCCACCCGGCCTGCCGCCACACCTGCGGGTCGAGGGCGTTGCGCCCGTCGAGGATCACCCGCGCCGCCGCGACCTCGCCCAGCGCCGCCGGGTCCAGCTCGCGGAACTCCCGCCACTCGGTCAGGTGCAGGACCACGTCGGCACCCCGGACGGCGTCCAGCGCGGAGTCGGCGTAGCCGAGGGTCGGGAAGAGCCGGCGGGCGTTGTGCATGCCCTTCGGGTCGTACACCGTCACCTGGCCGCCCTGGAGGTGGATCTGGCCCGCCACGTTGAGCGCGGGCGAGTCCCGGACGTCGTCCGAGTCGGGCTTGAAGGCGGCGCCGAGGACCGCGACCCGGCGGCCCAGGAAGGAGCCGCCGCCGAGCGCCTCGCGGGCCATCTCGACCATCTGGCCGCGGCGGCGCATGTTGATGGAGTCGATCTCGCGCAGGAAGGTCAGCGCCTGGTCGGCGCCCAGCTCGCCGGCCCGCGCCATGAAGGCCCGGATGTCCTTGGGCAGGCACCCGCCGCCGAAGCCGATCCCGGCCCGCAGGAACTTCTTGCCGATCCGGTCGTCGTGGCCGATGGCCTCCGCCAGCTTCACGACGTCGCCGCCCGCGGCCTCGCACACCTCGGCCATCGCGTTGATGAAGGAGATCTTGGTGGCGAGGAAGGAGTTCGCGGACGTCTTTACCAGCTCGGCGGTGGGGAAGTCGGTGACCACGAAGGGCGTGCCCTCGCCGACCGGCGTCGCGTAGACCTCGCGCAGCAGCTTCTCGGCCCGCTCGCTGCGCACACCCACCACGATCCGGTCGGGGTGCAGCGTGTCCGCGACGGCGAAGCCCTCGCGCAGGAACTCCGGGTTCCAGGCCAGCTCGGCGTCGGCACCGGCGGGCGCGTGCTCGGCCAGGTAGGCCGCGAGGCGCTCGGCGGAGCCGACGGGCACGGTGGACTTGCCGACGACGAGAGAGGGGCCGGTGAGATGGGGAGCGAGGAGGGCGAAGGCGTTGTCGACGTACGACATGTCGGCCGCGTACTCGCCGTGCTTCTGCGGGGTGTTCACGCAGACGAAGTGGACGTCGCCGAAGGCGGCGACCTCGGCCCAGTCCATGGTGAACCGGAGCCGCCCGGAGGACCCCTCCAGGCCCGCCACGTGCTTCTTCAGCAGGGCTTCGAGGCCGGGCTCGTACATCGGCACCTCACCCCGCTGGAGCAGGGCGATCTTCTCGGGCACGACGTCGAGTCCGAGCACCTCGAACCCCAGCTCGGCCATGGCCGCGGCGTGCGTGGCGCCGAGGTAGCCGGTGCCGATCACGGTGATCTTGAGGCTCATGAAGTGCTCCAGCAGACGGGACGGCGGTGGTGCGGGCCCGAGCATATCCGGGCCCTGTGCAGGGCAACTTTCCCGCTGTCGCCAAGCTCACGTAGGCGTCCCCGGGGCCGGGCCCTAAAATTTGAGTTACTTAACGGTAATTAGCATCAATGCCACGCCATTAATCACTGCGTCTTTGGAGCGTGAGAGACCTTGGCCGGATCGGCTGACTTCGACCTGTACCGCCCGTCCGAGGAGCACGACATGCTCCGCGATGTCGTCCGCTCGCTGGTCGAGGCGAAGATCGCGCCGTTCGCCGCCGCGGTGGACGAGGAGGCCCGCTTCCCGCAGGAGGCGCTCGACGCTCTCGTCGCCAACGACCTGCACGCCGTGCACGTACCCGAGGAGTACGGCGGCGCCGGTGCCGACGCGCTCGCCACGGTCATCGTGATCGAGGAGGTGGCGCGCGCCTGTGTGTCCTCCTCCCTCATCCCCGCGGTGAACAAGCTGGGCTCGCTGCCGGTGATCCTCTCCGGCTCCGAGGACCTGAAGAAGAAGTACCTGGCGCCGCTGGCCAAGGGCGACGCGATGTTCTCGTACTGCCTCTCCGAGCCGGAGGCGGGCTCGGACGCGGGCGGCATGACGACGAAGGCGGTCCGCGACGGCGACCACTACGTCCTCAACGGCGTGAAGCGCTGGATCACCAACGCGGGCGTCTCCGAGTACTACACGGTCATGGCCGTGACCGACCCGACCAAGCGCACCAAGGGCATCTCCGCCTTCGTCGTCGAGAAGTCGGACGAGGGCGTCTCCTTCGGTGCCCCGGAGAAGAAGCTCGGCATCAAGGGTTCCCCGACCCGCGAGGTCTACTTCGACAACGTCCGCATCCCGGCCGACCGCATCATCGGCGAGGAGGGCACCGGCTTCGCCACGGCGATGAAGACGCTGGACCACACCCGCATCACCATCGCCGCCCAGGCCCTCGGCGTCGCCCAGGGCGCCCTCGACTACGCCAAGGGCTACGTCCAGGAGCGCAAGCAGTTCGGCAAGCCGATCGCCGACTTCCAGGGCGTCCAGTTCATGCTGGCCGACATGGCCATGAAGATCGCCGCCGCCCGCGCCCTCACCTACCAGGCCGCGGCAGCCTCCGAGCGCGGCGACAGCGACCTCACCTTCCAGGGCGCCGCGGCCAAGTGCTTCGCCTCGGACGTGGCGATGGAGGTCACGACGGACGCCGTCCAGCTCCTCGGCGGCTACGGCTACACGCGGGACTACCCGGTGGAGCGCATGATGCGTGATGCGAAAATCACACAAATCTACGAAGGTACGAACCAGGTCCAGCGGATCGTCATGGCCCGCAACCTGCCGTAGGGCACGCCTTCTTCGCGGCTTCGTGGCCCTTCGTCCCGCCCGGACGGAGGGCCACGGGCGTCTCCTGAATGGCACTACCGGGCGGTCGGGCGTAGGACGGAACCACATGGGGCCCGCCCTGGGCCCCTCTGCCTCTCAGGAGGAGCCATGACCCAGCCCGGAACCATGAGCGCCATGAGCAAGCAGATGCAGGACTGCGTCGAGGCGTGCATGTCCTGCCACACCGTCTGCGAGGAGACCATGAGCTCCTGCATGCAGATGGGCGGTCAGGCCCAGATGCAGATCATGCGCGCGCTCATGGACTGCTCCGAGATGACCCGGATGTGCGCCGACATGATGATGCGCCGCTCGCCCATGTCCGCCGAGATGTGCGCGATGTGCGCCAAGGCGTGCGACATGTGCGCCGAGGCGTGTATGGCGATGCCGGACGATCCCCAGATGATGCGCTGCGCCGAGGCGTGTCGCCGCTGCGCCGACATGTGCCGCGCGATGGCGGGCGCCCGTATGTGACCCACCCCGGCACCACCAAAGGGCGCCTCACGGGGCGCCCTTGATCTTTTTCCGACGCCCCCTGCGGCAGGCTCACCCCATGACGATCTCTCCGAGCGCCACCGAAGCCTTCGACGCCGCCGAGCGAGCCATGTGGGACGGCCGGGCCGAGGCCTACGGCAGAAGCTTCGCCCGGCTGTGCGCGTACCCCGTGGAGGCGCTGCTCGACGCCGCGCGGGTGGGCGCCGGGACGCGCGTCCTCGACGTCGGCACCGGGACCGGCACGGCGGCCGTGGCCGCGCGGGAGCGCGGGGCGCTGGTGCGGGCCGTGGACGCGGATCCGGGCATGGTGGCGGCCGCCGTACGGCGCGGGATCGCCGCCGAGGTCGCCGTCCTTCCGGAACTGCCCTTCCCGGACGGAGCGTTCGACGCCGTCGTCGGGAACTTCGTGCTCAACCACGTCGGCCGCCCGCGTGCCGCGCTGGCCGAGCTGCGCCGGGTGCTGCGGCCCGGCGGGCGGGTCGCCCTGACGACCTGGGGCGCCCGGCGCGGCGCCGGGCAGGAGTTGCTCGGCCGGGCCTGTACGGCGGGCGGGGCCGTGCCGCCGGCGTACCTGCCGCGGCTCGATCCGGCCGAGGACTTCGCCCGGACCCCGGACGGCCTCGCGGGGCTTCTGCGGGAAGCCGGGTTCGCCGACGCCGACGCCGGCGAACTCGCCTGGGACCACCGCACCACCGTCGAGGAGTGGTGGGGCGCCGCGGCCGACGGCCTCGCGACCATCGGGCTGGTCGTCACGTCGCAGGACGCCGGGACCGTCGTACGCATCAGGCACGAGTACGAGCGGCTGTGCGCCGAGTTCGCCGCCCCGGAAACGAATGGGGAAGGGCACCTGGCCCTTCCCCATGTGTCGTTGCTCGCCGCCGCGACGGCCTAGGACGGATCGGCCCTAGGGGGTGTCGTTTGGATCATCCCGGCGTCGCGGGGTCTGGCACGCACATCTGCCGCGTTGTCGTCACTCGCCGACGCTCCGCGTCGACTCCCTCCTCCGCCTTGCAGCTGCACGCACCAGACCCCGCTCGGGGTCGGCCGATCCGCACCGTTCGTCACGGCCGGCCTGATCCAAACGACACCCCCTAGTTACCGGTGACGGTCACCTTCTCGTCGTTGTTGAGCTCGTTGACCAGCGTCTTGACCTTCGCCTTGTCCCAGACGAGGTTGCCGCCGGTGGAGCCGGAGATCGGCATGTTCAGCGAGGTGCCGTCACCGCTGTTGACGCCCTTCATCGCCCAGAACATGGAGGCCAGGTTCCACAGGCTCATGTCCTTGTCGACGGTCAGGGAGTCCAGGCCCGCGCCCATGGTCGGGTAGAACTTGAAGGGGTTCAGGACCGTCGACGGGGTGGCCACCTGGTGGGCCAGCGCCGAGAGGAACTTCTGCTGGTTCTTCGTGCGCTGGAGGTCGGAGGTGGCGAAGGCGTGCCGGGTGCGGACGAAGGCGAGGGCCTGCTCGCCGTTCAGCGTCTGCTTGCCCGCCTTGAAGTCGGCGCCCGAGTACTTGTCCTTGAAGCCCTTGTCGATGTCGATCTCGACGCCGCCGACCGCGTCCACGATCTTCGCGAAGCCGCCGAAGCCGATCTCCACGTAGTGGTCGATGTGCAGGCCGGTGTTGAACTCGACGGTGCGCACGAGCAGCGTCGGGCCGTCCTCGGCGTAGGCCGCGTTCAGCTTGGTGTGGCGGCCCCGGGCCGGGTAGACCTTCCCGGACGCCGATCCCTTGTACGACGGGATCACCACGTCCGAGTCACGTGGCAGCGAGATCAGCGTGTCGCCGCTGTCGCCGACGTGCAGGATCATCATCGAGTCGGTGCGCTGGCCCTCGGCGGAGCCGGTGTGCAGCTTCTTCTTGTCCTCGGCCGTCATGCCCTTGCGGCTGTCGGAGCCGACGATCAGGTAGTTCGTGCCGTCGCCCGTCTCGGGCCGGTCTATGACCTTGGACAGGTCGACGTCACGGTGGAGCTTGGAGTCGGCCCAGAAATAGGTCGCCACGGAGGTGACGACCAGGACGGTCACGAGGGTGATCGCCGTCCACTTGAGGCGGCGCCGCCAGTTCGGGGCGGGACGCGGACCGTAGTCGGGCGTACCGTCGCCGCCGCCCGGGCCGCCGCCGTAGACCTGGCCCGTGTTGTAGCCGCTGTCGTAGTCACCGTAGCCGTCGTCGTACCCCTGACCGTCGGAGTACGTCGGCTGCTGCGGGACACCGGCGCCGTACGGCGGTGCGGACGGGCCGCCGTTGCCGTACCCGCCCTGGCGCCCGGACGGGGCCGCCGGGCCGCGCCGGACCTGGCGCATCACCCGCGCGCTCTCGGGCTGCGCGTTGGCACTGCCGCGTCCGTAGCGGTTGCCGTTGTCGTCGGACCATCGCTCGGGCCAATCGTTCATGGGCCCCAGTGTGCAGGGACGGACTGTGTGCTCGACAAGGGGCGTCGAAAAATCAGGGCAGCGCTGTTGCGAAGATGACACAAAGTCCGCGCATGTTGCTTCGGCATAAGGTGGAGGCCATGACAGACCAGGTTCCGGACATAGATCCGGACATTCCGGGCAAGGTGACCTCGGCGTCCCGCACCACCCTCAGCCACATCATGACCCACAACGACACCAACCTTCTGGGGACGGTGCACGGTGGTGTGATCATGAAGCTGGTCGACGACGCGGCGGGCGCGGTGGCCGGCCGGCACTGCGGCGGTCCCGCCGTCACCGCGTCCATGGACGAGATGGCGTTCCTGGAACCGGTCCGGGTCGGCGACCTGGTCCATGTGAAGGCCCAGGTCAACTGGACCGGGCGGACCTCCATGGAGGTCGGCGTACGGGTCCTCGCCGAGCGCTGGAACGAGTCCACCCCGCCCACCCAGGTCGGCTCCGCCTACCTCGTGTTCGCGGCCGTCGACGCCGACGGCAAGCCCCGCCGGGTCCCGCCGGTCCTCCCGGAGACGGAACGCGACAAGCGCCGCTACCAGGAGGCCCAGATCCGCCGCACCCACCGCCTGGCCCGCCGCCGCGAAATCAGAGAACTCCGCGAGAGGCGCGCAGCGGAGGGCTTCGAGGACTAGGGCCCGCCCCACGGATCCCGTCGGAGACGCGGGCCTGGCACGTCGAGCAGCCCTTGGGCTCTGCCCGGCGGCTCGCGCCGGTGATGCGGGTCCGGCACTTCGGGCGGTCCTTGAGTTCTGCCCGCTGGCTCACGTCGATGACGCGGAGCTTGGCACCCCGGGCAGGTCCTGGGTTGTGTCCGGCGGCTCGCGCCGGTGACGGGCCTGGCACTTCGGACAGGCCTCGGGCTCTGCCCGGCGGCTCACGTCGGTGATGCGGGCCCGGCACTCGGGCAGGTTCTGGGTGCGCCGCTGGCTCGCGCCGGTGACGCTGGCCTGGTATCTCGGACAGGTTCTGGGTTCTGCTCGGCGGTTCACGTCGCTGATGCGGGCCTGGTACCTCGGACGGGCCTGGGTCCTGCTCGGTGGCTCGCGTCGGTGATGCGGGCCCGGCGCTTCGGGCAGGCCTCGGGTCTCTGCCCGCTGCCTCGCGCCGGTGACGCGGGCCCGGTACCCGGGACGGGCCCTGGAGTCTGCCCGCTGCCTCGCGCCGGTGACGCGGGCCCGGCGCCCCGGGAACGCCCTGGATCACGCGTTGCCGGGGCACACCACCTCGTCGCCGTGGACCACTCCCGCTCGGCCCTGGTCCAGGGTGTCCGGCTTCACCTTGCGTACCTCCTTGAAGTCCGCGCCGGCGATGACCCGCAGCACCGGCCCACGGCCCGGCGTCGGCCGTAGTTCGCTGCCGGGCAGGGCCGCCGCCAGGGTCCTGGCCGAGCGGTCCCAGCGGGGGTCGTAGACGATCACCGTCCGGCGCACGGAGTGCTCCGTGGAGGTCACCGGCTGCCGGGTGGTGGCGAAGCCCGTCGCGGCCAGGGCCGTGTCCATCCGCCGGGCCAGCCCCGCCGTCGCGGTGCCGTTCTCCACCTGGACGCGGACCTGCTGGGGGGCCACCTCCACCGGCACGGCCGCCGGGCCGTGCTCGTGCCGCGGGCGCTTCAGGGCCAGCGGCTTGTCGTCGCGCAGGGCCTGGAACAGCTGGTCCGCCCCGGCCGGATCCCACTTCAGCGTCGAGCCGATCCCCTTCACCGGGTATCCCAGCCGGCCGATCGGCACGGTGGTGAACTCGGACGAGGACGGGGAGAAGCTGCGCATCGCCCGGCCGAGGTCGAGCAGTTCGTCCGCGCCGAAGCCCTTGTCCGCGCGCACCGAGCCCAGCACCGCCCGCGTCACGTCCCGGAACCTCATCGGATTCAGCAGCACCCCCGAGGAGGTCGCCCGCTCGATCAGCGCCGCCAGGAACCGCTGCTGGCGCTTCATCCGGCCGAGGTCCGAGGCGCCGTCGATGTGCCGGGACCGGACGTACTGCAGGGCCTGCCCGCCCATCAGCGTGTGCGTGCCGGCCGGCAGGTCCAGGCCGGTGTACGAGTCCTTCATCGGCTGCGCGGTGCAGATCCGCACGCCGCCGAGCACGTCCACGGTCCGCATGAAGCTGGTGAAGTCGACCTCCAGATAGTGGTCGATCTTCACATGGGTCATGTTCTCGACCGTGCGCACGGTCAGTTGCGGCCCGCCCTCCGCGTACGCCGCGTTGATCTTGATCGGGTGCGGCGCCAGCGACCGCCCGGTCGCCTCGTCGACGTGCTCGGGCACCTCGGCGTACGAGTCGCGCGGCAGGCTCACCACGCTCGCCCGCTCCCGGTCCTGCGAGATGTGCACGATCATGATCGTGTCGGTGCAGTGGCAGGGCGCCCCGCCCAGCCGGAACCGGCGCCGCTCCTGCTCCGTGATCTTGTCGCGGCCGTCGGTGCCGACCAGCAGCACGTTCATGCCGTGGCTCCCGCGCGGGCGGTTCTTCATGTCCTTGAACGGATCCACCCGGGCGATGTCCGCGTCGAGGCTGGTGACCACCGCGTGCCCGATCCCGGCCGAGGCCAGCACCACCACGGACAGGGTGGTCACCGCCCGCATGGCCCAGCGCGGCCGTCTGCGCGGCGGCTTGCGCCGTACGGATGACTGCGGCGCACGCCGCGGCTGGGGCGGCCGGGGGCTCTGTCGCGGCCGTGCGGGGGAGCGGGGCGGTGGAGCGGGCATGGAACCTCCGCTGGGGGCGGGGCCGTACGTGGGATCGTGAGCACCGTAGGCCCATACGATCTCCAGCCCGCGGCGGCGGACCGGCGGCGCGCACCGGTGTCCCCCGTTCGCGGTAACGTGAGCCCCCTATGAACGCCAATCCCGACGTGCAGCTCCCCGCCGTGTCCGTCATCATGCCCGTCCTCGACGAGGAGCGGCATCTGCGCGGAGCCGTCCAAGCGATCCTCGCGCAGGAGTACGCCGGCGAGATGGAGGTCGTGATCGCCCTCGGTCCGTCCACGGACCGCACGGACGAGATCGCCGCCGAGCTCGTACGGGACGACCCGCGCGTGCACACCGTCCCCAACCCGACCGGCCGCACCCCCGCCGCGCTCAACGCCGCGATCAAGGCCTCCCGTCATCCGATCGTGGTCCGCGTCGACGGTCACGGCATGCTCTCGCCGAACTACATCGCCACCGCCGTACGGCTCCTGGAGGAGACCGGCGCGCAGAACGTCGGCGGCATCATGCATGCCGAGGGCGAGAACGACTGGGAGCACGCGGTCGCCGCCGCGATGACCTCGAAGATCGGGGTCGGCAACGCCGCCTTCCACACCGGCGGTTCGGCCGGACCGGCCGAGACGGTCTACCTCGGCGTCTTCCGGCGCGCGGCCCTGGAACAACAGGGCGGCTACAACGAGGAGTTCATCCGCGCCCAGGACTGGGAGCTCAACTTCCGGATCAGGGAGGCGGGCGGACTGATCTGGTTCTCGCCCGAGCTGAAGGTGTCGTACCGGCCGCGGCCGAGCGTGCGCGCCCTTGCCAAGCAGTACAAGGACTACGGCCGCTGGCGGCACGTCGTCGCCCGCTACCACGAGGGCTCCATCAACCTGCGCTATCTCGCCCCGCCGGTCGCGGTGTGCGCGATCGCGGCCGGACTCGTGGTCGGCGCGGCCCTGACCCCGCTGGGTTTCCTGATCCCGGGCGGCTATCTCGCGGCGATCGCGCTCGGCTCCGTACCGGCCGGCAAGGGGCTGCCGCTCAAGGCCCGGCTGCAGATCCCCGTGGCCCTCGCCACCATGCACATGTCGTGGGGCTGGGGCTTCCTCACCAGCCCGAAGGCGCTGGCGAAGAAGGTCATCGCGTCCCGTCGTCCGGCGGTGCTCACCTCCCGCTGAGCACCGCCCGCCCCGGCCCGGACTACCAGGTGTAGTTCGGGTCGACGTGCATACAGGCCGTGGTGTCCGCGCCGTTGAGGGCGCTCGCCGACTCCGGCGTCCTGTTGTCGTCCGCCACGGCGACGTACTCGGTGCCGGAGCGCCAGTCCGCGCCGACCACGAGCGTGACCCCGGACACGTCCGTCGACTTCTTCACCTGGCCGGCCGGGATGCCCAGCGCCTTGGCGACCCGCCGCGCGTCGCCCTCCAGGTCGGCGCTCGGGTAGCGGACGACCGTCCTTTCCTCGCCGAGCTGCGCGGAGGGGTCCGCCACGGCCTTGTCGAAGCCCTTGCCGACGAGCAGCTGGGTGATCGCGCCCGCGCGGCCGGTGACGGCCACCCCGCTGTCGCCGCGCGTGCCGTTCTGCACCTGCACCGCGATCTCGTCGTCCGGCGCGGCCGGGTCCGTGGACGTCTTCGGCTTCGTGGTCTTCTTCTTGTCCTTGCCGTCCAGCGCGATGTCCTCGCGCACCAGCCGGAACAGCTTCGCGGCGTCGGCGGGCTTGGGCAGCACCCGGTTGCCGTCCGAGGAGTACACCCACGGCATCGTCGTCATGGTGATGCGCTTGGTGGGGACCTTCTTCAGCTCCGTGCTCAGGTCGTAGAGCTTCGCGACGGTGCCGAGCCCGTCGTCCACCGTCAGCGCGTTCGTGGCCGTCTCGGCCAGCTTGCGCAGCTTGTTGGGGTTGCTGAGCGTGGCGTTGGCGCGCAGCTGGCGGACCATCGAGTTCATGTACATGTGCTGCGCCTTGGTCCGGGCTATGTCGCTGCCGTCCTCGAACCCGTAGCGCGTGCGCAGCCACTGCAGGGCCTGCTTGCCCTTGATGGAGGTGGTGCCCTTCGTCAGCTTCAGGCCCGAACCGTGGCCGGAGGCGGTGTGCGAGTAGACGTTGGCGTCCACGCACACCGGTACGCCGCCGATCGCGTCGGCCATGGACACCACGCCGGCGAAGTCGACCATCATGAAGTGGTCGATGTGGATGTCGGTGAGCTTCTCCCAGGTGGCCACCGTGCAGCCGGGGCCGCCGCGGCCCAGGGAGTCGTTCGTCATCGCGAACGAGGTGCTCGCCTCGTACACCTTGCCGCTGTTGGGGTCCGTGCACTTCGGTATCCGCAGCAGGGTGTCGCGCGGCATGCTGATCACCGACATGTTGGAGCGGTCCGCCGAGACGTGCACCAGCATCTGGACGTCGGCGCGGGGCGGCGTGTTGAAGGTGTCCTTGGCGCCGCCGAGCTTCTGGTTCTCCTCGGTGTTCCGCGCGTCGGAGCCGATGAGGAGGATGTTCAGCGGGGTTTGGCCCGCCGCGTTCGCCCTCGACGCGGCCGCCCTGTCCTTGGCGTCGCCGATGTTGAGGGCGTCCTTCTTGATGTTCGCGTTGAGGTGTTGGTAGTAGAGGTATCCGGCCCCGGCCGTGACGAGTATCACGACCGCCAGGATCGTCGCCGACCAGCGCAGGGCGCGGCGTCTGCGCGGCCTGCGGTCGTCGCCGGTGTCCTCGCGGCCACCGTGTCGCCCGCCGCCGTGCCGGCCACCGTCACCGTCAGCCGGGGAGTCCTGGCGCTGCCGCGTGGGGGACGTCGTGCCGCCGGTCGTGTCGCCGGACGGGGGAGCCTCGCCCCGCACACTGCTTCGCACCACTGCCTGCCCTCCCACCCGCTCATGCCACTGGTGCCCGGCCTTCGGGCCCGGGCGTGCCCGCATTGTTCTGCAGACAGGTAAGAGTTACCTGTGCGCACGAAGACGCGGTTCGCCGGTGCCCGCACGGCGTGCGGGCACCGGCACCGGGTGTCCTAGGGAGAAGGCGCTACCACTGGTAGACCTTGTAGACGTCCATGCACTGCTTGGTGTCCGAGCCGTTGATGGCGTCGGAGTTGCTGGGCAGGTCGCCCGCCTTCGGCGCGGACTGCTTAGGATACGCCGCGCCCGTACGCCAGTCGGAGCCGACGACGACCGTGACACCTGACACATCGGTCGACTTCCGCACCGCGCTCAGCGGGATGCCCAGCGCCTTGGCGACGCGCTGCGCGTCCCCCTCCAACTCGGCGCTCGGGTAGCGCACGACCGTCTTGTCCTCGGACAGGGCCGCCGTCCGGTCCGCCGTCGCCCGCGCGTAGCCCTTGCCGGCGAGTTCCTGGGTGATGGCGTTCGCCCGGCCGCCGACCGCGGGTTCGGTGGAGGTCCCGGTGGCGTTCTGCACCGTCACACCGAGCCGGCTCGCGTCGACCGAGGCGGGCTTGGCGGCCGGGCCCTTGCCGGTCTTCTTCTTCGCGTCCGTGCCCTTGTCGTTCTTGCCGTTCTTGTCGAGCGGCACGTCGTCGCGGAGCATCTGCCACAGCTTGTCGGCGTTGGCGCCGTCCGGCACGACGTGATCGATGTTCCGCGAGTCCTCGACGTTCGGCATCGTCACCGAGGTGATGCGGTCCGTCGGCACCGACTTGAGCTCCATGCCCAGGTCGTAGAGCTTCTTGACCGTGCCGATCTCCTCGGAGACCTTCAGGGAGCTGGTGGCCGCCTCGGCCAGGTCCGTGAGCCGCCCGGTGTCGGTGAAGACGTTCTGCTTCTTCAGCGTGCGGATCATCGAGTTCAGGTACATGTGCTGGGCCCTGGCCCGCATCAGGTCGCTGCCCCAGGCATGCCGGGTGCGCAGCCACTGCAGGGCCTTCTCGCCCTTGACCTTGTGCGTGCCCGCCGTCATCTTCAGTCCCGAGCCACCGCGCACCCTGGGCGTCGAGTGGTCCCACACGTTCTGCTTCACACACACGTCGACGCCGCCGATGGCGTCCGCCATGGACACCACGCCGGCGAAGTCGATCGTCATCCAGTGGTCGATGTAGACCCCGGTGAGGTTCTGCCAGGTGGCCAGCGTGCAGCCGGCCCCGCCACGGGCCAGCGTCGTGTTGATGATGTCGTCGGTCGCCGGGTACACCTTGCCGGTGTCCGGGTCCGTGCACTTGGGGATCTCGACCCGGGTGTCGCGCGGAATGCTCACCATCGCGGCGCTCTTGCGGTCCGCGGAGAGGTGGATGAGCATCTGCACGTCGGCCAGCGGCGGACTGCCGACGTTCTCCCGGGACCCGCCGAGCTGCAGGTTCCGCGCGGAGTTACGGCTGTCGGAGCCGATCAGCAGGATGTTCAGCGGCGTCTGGCCGGCCGCGTTGGGCGCGGTCTTCGACGCCTTGGAGTCGCCGATGTCCCGGCGGCCCTTCTGGATGTTGCCGTTGAGGTGCTGGTAGTACAGGTATCCGGCGCCGGCCGTGCCGAGTATCAGCACCGACAGCACGGTCGCCGACCAGCGCAACGCGCGCCGTCTGCGCCGTGGGCCGTCCCCCTTCGGGCCGCCTCTGCGCCGCCCGCCTCCGCCGTGCCGGCCCTGTCCGTCGGACTTACCCGGCTCCTGTGGCGTGAGTGACATCGTGTCCTCCACCGCAGGAACCTCCCCCCGCACACTGCTCTGCGCCAACGACCTGCCCTCCCCACCCTGCGCCTGACAACGGGCCCCTCCCGCGTCCGGTTAGACGCACGAGGGGCCCGTTGGGTTACCTACGAGGCGCACTTCACCTTGTCCGCCGTGGACTTGTCGACCTCCGGCGCCTTCGACGGAGCGGTGAGGGACACGCCCGCACCCTTGAAGTCCTTGCCCAGAGTCAGCGTCATCGCCGGTAGCCCCTGGGAGTTGGTCACGCTCTTGCCGGGCTTCATCGCGGATCCGGACAGACCCATGATCGCGGCCAGCCTGCGTGCCTGGGCCGCCTGGTCGGGCCCGTACTCCAGCGTGGTCCTGCCCAGTGCCGCCGGGGCGTTGCCCGCGTTCTCCGACTTGAGCACGCCCTCGTCGTTCTGCAGCCACTGGAGGGTCTCCTGCGCGCTGCCGGACGGGGCGCCGCCGTTGAGGATCCGCACCCGGACCTCGGAGGCCGCGGCCTTGGTGCCCTTGAGGCGGGCGGCCTGGGCGTCCTTCTGGGCCTTCTGCTTCTTCTTCACCTCGGTGAAGGAGACGTCGTTCTTGATCGCGTCGAAGACCTCGGGCGCCGTGGTCTGGTTGACGACGACGGTCGCGTGGACCTTCTCCGCCGGGTTGTCGATCACCGGCACCGTCAGGAAGCTGATGTTCTTGGTCGGCACCTTCTTCAGCTCCAGGGCCACGTCCTTGAGCGTGCTGACCTTGCCGATGCCGGTGTCCACGGTCAGCGCCTTGGTGGCGGCCTCGGCCAGCTCCACGAGCTTGGTCGGGTCGGTCAGGGTGTCGCCGGAGGACATCTTGCGCATCAGCGAACTCAGGAACTGCTGCTGCACCTTGATCCGGTCGAGGTCGCCCTGGTTGCCGAAGCTGTGCCGGGTGCGGACGAAGGCGAGGGCCTGCTCGCCCTCCACGACCGACTTGCCCGCGGGCAGTTTGAGGTGCGACTGCTTGTCGTTGACGGGGTGCGCGAGGCAGACCTGCACACCGCCCACCGCGGACGTCAACGTCTTCACCGCGTTGAAGTCCGCCATCATGAAGTGGTCCACGTGGATGCCGGTGACCGCTTGGACGGTGCGCATCGTGCAGCCCGGGTCGCGACCGTCCTGGCCCAGGCTGGTGTTGAAGCGGACGTTCCGCGTGCCCGGGATGACCTTGTCGGTGCCGTCCTCCTGCTTCGTCGGGCAGTCCGGCACGTTCACGATCAGGTCGCGCGGGATGCTCATCGCGGTGGCGTTCGTCCGGTCCTTGGCGACGTGCAGCAGGATGTTGGTGTCGGCGTGCCCGACGCTGCCCTGGTCGCCGTAGCCCTCGTTGCCCTTGCCGGTGCGCTTGTCGGTGCCGATGATCAGAATGTTGAAGGCCTCGTCCTTGCTGAACCCCTTCGAGCCCGCGTCACCGACGTCCGTCGTGGTGACGTTGCCCTCCAGGTGCTTGAGGTAGAGGTAGGCGGTCGCGCCCGCGGCGATCAGCACGAACGCCATGGTGCCGCCGGTCCACATCAGGACCTTCTTGACCTTCGACTTCTTCTTCACCGGCCGCCGGTTGCGGCGCCCCGGCAATGGCTCGGGCTCGCCGCGGCGCCTGCGCTGCGGCGGCACGTCACCGTCGGGCGACTCACGAGTCTCCCGGCCCGGCTCGCGCGTGTCCCGGCCCGGTGCCTGGCGTGTCTCCCGGCCCGGCGCCTGGCGCCCCTCCCGCCCCGGTGCGCCGGCCCGGTCCCGCGGCCCGCCACCGGGACGGCCAGAGCCGCGTGTTCCGGATCTACGGGGACCGGGTACCGCCGACTGCGGTGTGGAAGGGCTCAGTCGCAGTTCGTATTCGCCTGTGTTCGGATTGAGCACCCACTGGTCTGCGGGATCGATGTTGTCCGCCCGCCCACGGCTTTGCGCGTCCACGGTTGTCCGAATCCTCCGTCGGGGCCACGCGGCGCCTTCCCCCCTACAAAGGCGCTCGGGTCTCGGTCAATCAGTGCACGGCTCCAAGAAGGTTCTCGTGGTTGGGTGCACCGGGTCGCTCACACTATCCGCCCAGTTCAGCGTCAAGCGACGGCGGTGACAAATTCCACGTCCCTACAACCGGGCAATCCGCCGCATTTTCCTGAAGCGAAGTTCGCGGCCTTGGTGGGTGCTTTACTCGCAGCTGTCCTCGGCGGCCGTGTTTCCGCGGAACGTGGGAGCGGTGGAGGGGGTGTCGGAAGCGTCCCCGTTGCTATCCGAATTACCACTCTTTGTTGTCGATTCCCCTGGAATCGACTTCGCGACCGTCACCGGCTTGTCGGCGCGCAGCAGCGCGAACAGCTTCTCCGCCTCGGGCTCCACGAGTTGATCGCGATTGAGGTCGTAGACGTACGACTCCCGCGGAACGGTCAAGAACTGCACATGTTCGGTGGGGATGTCCCGCAGCCCGCGCACCAGTTGGTACAAACCGCGCAAACTCGCCAGTTCCGGATCAGTGGTGAGCGCCGACGTGGCCGCGTCCAGGACGGGATAGAGCTTCACCGGGTTCAGCAGGACATCACCGCTGCGCACCTTGTTGACCAGTGCCCCGAGGAACTGCTGCTGCCGGTCCATCCGGTCGGTGTCGCTGCCGTTGCCGAGCGACTTGCGGACCCTGACGTAACCGAGCGCCTGCTCTCCGTCGAGGGTGACCCGGCCCGCGGGCAGCTTCAGCTTGGCCGCCTTGTCGTCGATGGGCGCCTTCAGGCACACCTGCACACCGTCGACGGCGTCGACCATCTCCTTGAACCCGTGGAAGTCCACGACGACGTGGTGATCGATCCGAACGCCGGTCAGCTTCTCGACGGTACGGATGGTGCATGCCGAACCACCCATAGCGAAGGCGTAGTTGAACATCGTGAAGGTCGGCGCGGTACGGCGGCCGTCCGCCCGCAGGCAGCCCGGCACGTCCACCATCAGATCGCGGGGGATGGACACGGCGGTCGCGCTGCGCCGGTCGTGCGCCAGGTGCAGCAGGATCGTGGTGTCGGACCGCTCGCTGCCCAGGTCCTTGCCGTACTTCCCGTTGCCGTCCCCCGCCCGGGTGTCGGACCCGATCAGCAGGATGTTCTGCGCGCCGCGCACCAGGGCGGTGGGCCGCTCCCGCTCGTACCGGGCGAGCTCGGCCGCCGCCGCTTCGTCGGGCGTGATGTTGGCGCTGAGCTTCGCGTACACGGCCCAGCCGCCGCCGGCGGCCGCGAGCACCAGGACGCCCAGGCCCAGGGCCGCGCCCCGCACCCAGCGTCGCCGGCGCCTGCGTATGAGCCCGTCGCCGGTGGCTGAGGCACCCGCGCCGGGACCGAGGGTGCCTCCAGAAGGCGTACCTGCGGTGTCGGTCACGTCTGGGCCACCCCTCATGGCGTACGAGCGTGTCGTCCTGCTCTTACGACCATGGCCCCGAGCGGGCGCCGAGGGCGGGCGGTGTTACTCCGAGTGGGTGACAGTCAGTGCCGGGACGCGGTCACTCGTTCGCTCTCGATCCGCTTGGCCAGCGCGTCCTCGCCCAGCTGCTCCAGACGGCGGCACAGGACCACGGACCCCCCGACGGCCAGGGGCGCGTACAGCCCCGCGCTGAGGCCTTCCCAGGTGTCGTACGGCAGCCCCGACAGCAGCCGGGACCCGGGCCCCGTCAGGTCCAGCGAGGGCGCGTCGGCGCGCGCCCGCTCGACGACCTCGGCCCCCGTGTACTCCGCCCCGGCCACGATCAGGGCGGGTTCCTCGGGATCCACCGGCGCGAACGGCGCGAAGCGGTCGCCCTGGCTCGGCGCCTCGACGGCGTAGTCCACGAAACCCTCCGGCGGCTGCGGGAAGCGCCCGCCGAGCGGCCGCAGCGCGAGGGCGACCCGCTCCCCGCGGCAGGCCCGCGCCGCCTCCAGCGAGTCCGGACCGCTGACCACGACGTCGGCCGCCGCCGGGTCGCCCGCCACGTCCGCGATCGCGCCCACCGACGAACACGCCAGCAGCCACACCGCGGTCTGCCAGTGCGCGGGCAGCAGCAGCGCGACCCGGTCGCCGGGCGCGGCCGCCAGGTCGCCCTGGAGGAGGTTCGCCGTCTTGGCCACCCAATTGGCGAAGGTGGCCACGGACAGTTCGACCCGTTCGCCGGTGGCGTCGTCGTAGAAGGTCACCAGGGGGCGTCCGGGGTCCGCGGCGAGCGCGGAACGCAGCAGGTCGGCAGGGGTGCGATCGGTGGCATTCACCCGCGCAAGCGTACGCGGCGCCCAAGCCGGGCACCGGGTGGCGGGGCCACTGGCTCGGACAGATCAGACAGATCAGACAGAGGTGACAAGTGCGGCTGCTCGCAGGCCCCGTGCGTCATTCGCGGTATCCACCGCTACCACGTGCGGAGGGAAGCTCGGGCTCTACGGGGCCAATCCGCGAGGAAAGACATACCTGAAGTCCGGCGGTGGCAATCTCTTCCCAAAAGGGGAAGAACGTACGACTGAACGTGATCTCCGGCCATCGGGACGGGTTCGCCACGGACTGCCCGAGCAGGCGGCTCCACGCCAGGCTCGGCTCGGCCCGTTCCACCGCGGCTCGCCACCCAGGGCGCCGAGGCCGGGGCGCGCGTTCACCGCCGTCGGGGGCAGCCGGGGGAAACCGCACGCGGATGACGCGGAACACCGCGCGGCCATCGAGGGCGCCGTCGCACGGTCTGCATACACTGGCCGGCCGGAACACAGTTCGGCCGGTCCCGGCAGGAAGCAGAGACGACAGGTGACAGAAGCGATCCTCCTGGTCGGCGGCAAAGGCACCCGGCTGCGTCCGCTCACGGTGCACACTCCCAAGCCGATGGTTCCGGCGGCCGGAGTCCCGTTCCTCACGCACCAGCTGGCGCGGGCGAAAGCGGCCGGCGTGGACCACATCGTGCTCGCGACGAGCTATCTGGCGGAGGTCTTCGAGCCGTACTTCGGCGACGGTTCGGCGCTCGGCCTGCACATCGAGTACGTCACGGAGGACGAACCCCTCGGCACGGGCGGCGCGATCCGCAACGTGGCCTCCCGTCTCCACTCAGGTCCGGACGACCCCGTACTGATCTTCAACGGGGACATCCTCACCGGGCTGGACATCAGGGCGCTGGTGGACACGCACGCGTCGACGGGCGCGGACGTGTCCCTGCACCTCACGAAGGTCACGGACCCGCGCGCCTACGGCCTGGTCCCCACCGACGACACGGGCCGCGTCCTCGCCTTCCTGGAGAAGCCGCAGACGCCGGAGGAGATCGTCACCGACCAGATCAACGCCGGGGCGTACGTGTTCCGGCGCTCGGTCATCGACACGATCCCGTGCGGCCGCGCGGTGTCGGTGGAGCGCGAGACCTTCCCCGAGTTGCTCTTGGCCGGTGCCCATCTGCAGGGCATGGTGGACTCGACGTACTGGCTGGACCTGGGCACCCCGGCGGCCTTCGTGCGCGGCTCGGCCGACCTGGTCCTGGGCCGGGCCCCGTCACCCGCCGTCCCGGGCCGCTGCGGCGACCGTCTCGTCCTGCCCACGGCCACGGTGGCCCCCGACGCCAAGCTGACCGGCGGCACGGTGGTCGGTGAGGGCGCGTTCGTCGCCGAGGGCGTCCGGGTCTTCGGCAGCACGATCCTGCCGGGCGCCGTGATCGGCCCCGGCGCCGTCATCACCGACTCCCTCATCGGCACCCGCGCCCGCGTCGGCGAACGCTCCGTCCTCACCGGCACGGTCATCGGCGACGGCGCGGTCGTCGGCGCCGACAACGAACTCCGCGAGGGCGTACGGGTGTGGTGCGACGCGCAAATCCCGGCGGGGGCGCTCCGCTTCTCTTCCGATCAGTAAAGGGTGGGTGATTGGGGGTCCGGTCCTTGGCGGCTGCGCCCTCAAACCCCCTGCTCTAGCCGTAGCTGCGGGCAATCGTGCCTCCCCCAAGCTCTTCGAGCAGGGGGGACCCCCAGGCGGCACGGGTGGGCGCAGCGGCGCCCCGTCAGCGCCGGGCCGCGCGACCCACCCCCGCCCAGCGGCAGCTCCGAGCACCCCCGAAGCCGACCCGAACGCAGCTCACAACCGGCCGATATCGCCGCGAGGCATCCGTGGGGCCCTCCGCGCCGGCGTTTTCCCGCTCAGCAGGATCAAGCGGGCCGCCCGATGCCGTTGCCCGGCATACGGCTCCAGCAGCTCCAGCATGACGGAGTCGTCCGCGTGCCGGTCCCCGGCGAGCGCCCACCCCACGATCCCCGGCAGATGCAGGTCCCCGACGGTCACCGCGTCCGGCGCCCCATGACTGCGCTGCACGGTCTCCGCCGACGTCCAGGGCCCGATCCCCGGCACGATCTCCAACCGCGCCTGCGCCTGCGCCGGCTCCATCCGGACCGCCTCCTCAAGCCGCGCGGCGACCCGCACGGCCCGCAGGATCGTCGACGCCCGCTTGTTGTCGACGCCGGCCCGATGCCATTCCCAGGACGGAATCAGCGCCCAGGTCCGCGGCTCGGGCATCACCCACAACCGCCCGTCCACGGGCCCCGGGGCGGGCTCCCCGAACTTCCGCACCAGCAGCCGCCAGGCCCGGTACGCCTCGTCGGTCGTGACCTTCTGCTCCAGGATCGAGGGGATCAACGACTCCAGCACCAGCCCGGTCCGCGTCAGCCTGAGTCCCGGTCGGCGATGCCGGGCCAGCGCCACCAGCCGGTGCCGCGGCGCGAACGCGTCGGCATTGTCGGCGGCACCCAGCAGGTCCGGCAGCCCCTCCAGCAGCCACTGCGCCCCCGGCCCCCACGCCTGCGCGCGCACCTCACCGCCGTGCGCCGCGACCCGCAGCGTCCCCGGACCGGCGGGCGTCCGGCTGGCCCGCCACACGCTCCCGTCCGGCGTCGTACGGAACGTCGGATCCGCGGGTCCGCGCCGCAGCGGCCCGAGCACCAGCCCCAGGTCGAGCGGCCCCGCCGGCGCCCAGGTCCGTACCCGGCCCGGCGCCACGGCCTGCCGCGGCAGCCCCGGCGTCGCGGGCACGGCGACATGGCCACCGCGCACGGTCGTACGCGTGGGCCGCGGAGCGAAACGTCCTGACACGGATGAGATCCCAGGGAGGCCGGAGCGGAGTGGTGCCGGAGCGGTAGGAGGTGACCGAGGCGAGCGAGGTGAGTGGGGCGAGCCACGAGGTTCGCCCTTCGAGCCTAGGGGGTCGTACGCCCCGGTGGCCTCACCTCACGCCCCCTCACGCCCCCTTACGTCACCTCACTTCGATGAAGGCCCCGGCCTCGCGCGCCGGGCGCGGCCGCGGGTCCTCGGCCGGACGTCCGATCGCCACCGCCCCCATCGGATCCCAGTTCTCCGGCAGCCCGAGCGTCTCGCGCACCACGTCCCGGCAGAACATCGTCGACGACACCCACGCGGAACCGAGCTGCTCACCGGCCAGCGCGATCAGGAAGTTCTGCACGCCCGCGCCCGTGGCGACCACGAACATCTCCCGCTCGGCCCCGTCCCGCCGCGCGTCCCCGTAGGTGTGCGAGCCGTCCATGACGAGGCAGGGCACCGCCAGGTACGGCGCGTTGCGCAGCACGTCCCCGCGCCGGACCCGCTTGGCGATCGACTCCTCGCTCTTGCCGTCCCGGCGCAGGTCGGCGATCCAGGCGTCCCGCATGGCGTCCAGCAGCCGGGTCCGGGACTCCTGCGACTCCAGCAGCACGAACCGCCACGGCGTCGTGTGGTGCGGCGCCGGCGCGGTGACCGCCGCGGCCACCGCCCGCCGTACCGCTCCGGGGTCGACGGGCTCGTCGGTGAAGGCCCGTACGGTACGCCGCTGGGTCACCGCCTCCCGGACCGCCTCGGAGGTCCCGAGCCGGAACATGTCGGTGGCCGCGTCGCGCACCAGGGTCCGCGCTCCGTCCCCGTGGTCCTCGGCGACCAGGTGGGGCAGCCCGCGCACCACGGCGACCGGGCGCCCGGTCGCCTTGCCCTTGACGAGGTCGCCCGCGGCGGCGAGTTCGTCCGCCGTCGCGACGATCGTCGCGCTGAGCGGATTGCCGTACGCGTCCGTGCCCCCGCGCAGATCGTCCAGCACGCGTACGCCCGCGGCGCCGATCGCGACGTCCGTGAGCCCCGTGCGCCAGGGTCGCCCGAGGGTGTCGGTGACGAGGACCCCGACGTCGACGCCGAGGGTGTCGCGCAGCCCGTCCCGGATCGCCCGCGCGGACGCGTCCGGGTCCTCGGGCAGCAACAGCACCGTCCCCGCGGGGGTGTTGGAGGCGTCGACCCCCGCGGCGGCCATCACCAGCCCCTGCCGGTTCTCGACGATCCTGAGCGCCCCGCGCCGCGCCACGACCCGTACGGTCTCGGCGTCGATCGCCGCCTCCCGGTCGGCCGCCTCGACGATCCGGCCCTCCGCCTTGGACACGATCTTCGAGGTGACGATCAGCACGTCCCCGTCGACCAGTCCCGGCTCGGTGGCCGCGATCAGCTTGGCGAGGTCGTCGCCCGGCCGCACCTCGGGCAGCCCGTCCAGGGCCCAGACCCGGAATCCGCCCGCATCGCCCGCACCGCTCGCCGCGGCGGCGTCCTCGGCCACCGCGCCGGCCGTCCCCTCGGTCACCCCGCCGCTCACGCTCCGCGCACCTCCTCCGCGAGCTCCAGCGCCTCGCGGGCCATCCGGGCGGTCGTGTCCAGGTCGGTCATCATCAGCGGTACGGCCCTGCAGCGGATGCCGGCCGCCTCGATCCGCTCGACCGTACCCGCGTCCACGGTGTCGACCAGCCAGCCGTCGAGGAGCCCGGAGCCGTAGTGCTCGGCCACGGCCGCGGCGGTGGACTCGACGCCGACCGCCGCCAGCACCTTGTCGGCCATCCCGCGCACGGGCGCGTCCCCGACGATGGGGGAGAGGCCCACCACGGGCACGCCCGCCTCGGCGATCGCCTCCCGGATGCCCGGCACCGCGAGGATCGTGCCCACGGAGACGACGGGGTTGGACGGCGGGAAGAGGATCACGTCCGCCTCCGCGATGGCCTCCAGGACCCCCGGCGCCGGCTTCGACTGCTCGGCGCCGACCGGCACGACCGCCTCGGCCGGGACGGAGGCCCGCAGCCTCACCCAGTACTCCTGGAAGTGGATCGCCTTGCGCTCCCCGTCGATCTCCACCGCGACGTGCGTCTCGACGCGGTCGTCGGTCATGGGGACGAGCTTGACGCCCGGCTTCCAGCGGTCGCACAGCGCCTCGGTCACCGCGCTCAGCGGATACCCGGCGCTCAGCATCTGCGTCCGCACGATGTGTGTGGCGAAGTCCCGGTCGCCGAGCCCGAACCACTCCGGGCCGACCCCGTACGCCGCGAGCTCCTCCTTGAGGTGGAAGGTCTCCTCGGCCCGCCCCCAGCCCTGCTCCTCGTTGATGCCGCCGCCGAGCGTGTACATCACCGTGTCGAGGTCCGGGCAGACCTTGAGCCCGAAGAGGTGGATGTCGTCGCCGGTGTTGCCGATGACCGTGACGTCCGCGTCCGGCGCGGCCTTCTTCAGACCGCGCAGGAACCGGGCACCACCGATGCCGCCTGCCAGAACCACAATGCGCATGGGAGAAGTCTGGCAGGCGGGTACGACAAAGCGTCAGGCAGTCACCGGACGCGGTTCGCTGCGCGCCTCGCAGTGCGGGGTGGTGTGCATGGGCATCTCGGTCAGGCCCGGGTGGTACACGTGCAGGCTGACCGCCGGCTCCAGCGTGTCGTTGACGACCTCGTGCACATAGCCCGGGGCGAACACCCGCTGCGCGCCCGCTTCCAACGCGCACGTGCCGCGCTCGGTGCGCTCGGTCAGCGTGCCCTCCAGGACGGTCAGGACACCGGAGGAGCGGCCGTGGTCGTGCGGCTCGCTGCCCTGCCCCGGCACCCAGGACAGCAGCCACACCTCGTAGCCGGGGCCCGTGCGCAGGCGGTGGTACCAGCGGGTGGTCGCGTCGTAGCGGACGAGGTGCTCCCACTGGGAGCGGTCGGCGGCGATGGCACGGGCCAGGCCGACGAACTCGGCGACGGTGGCCGGGTGCTCGCGCGGGGGCTGGAGAAGGTGCGGCACTTCGAGGATGTCGCCGGCGATCTGCAGGTCGTTGTCGCTGTTCATCGGGGTGTGAGGTTCCTCGGTGAAGAGTGGGGGGCTGGCTGGGGTGTCGCGTACCGTCCGCCCGGATCACGGGCAGGAGGGGCGCCCGGGATGAGGGCGGGAAGGGGACAGCAGCCGAGTCGGGATGGACTCAGGGCAGCCGGAGCGCGCTTGGCTCAACAGCTGGAACAGCAACAACAGCTACAGCGAGCGCGGGCAGCACCGTGGGACCCGGCGGTGCGGGTCGAGGTGAGCGCCAAGTTCGCGAGCATGCCCACAAGGAGAGCGGTTCACACCCGCACTGTCAACTCGACGCCCGGAATGTGGGACATGTTTCACCTCATCCGGTTCATCTCCCTGATGAAAGGTTTGTTCATTCGTTCGCCAGGACACATCGCGCACATCCGGGCGCGGCGGCCTCGTTGGAACGCGATCGAACTCCAGGGCGTCCTTCTCCGTACAGGTCTGTGCGGAGCTGGTGCCCCCCACAGGGCTCGTTCTGCGTGTCAAGGTTTATGCCGATTTGAACACTTTCCGCACGGCCTTGGTTCCGCAGAGTGAATAACGGGCCCAATAGCAGATCCCGGCTTGACTCGCCCGGAGCAGCACACTTGTAATTTCACTCGTGTCGTTCAGCCCAAATCGGTATCGGCTGCGACACGGGGACGCGAAAGACAGACGAGGGGCGCACATGACCGAGCTGGTGCAGCAACTGCTGGTCGACGACGCGGACGAGGAACTCGGCTGGCAGGAGCGCGCGCTGTGCGCCCAGACCGACCCCGAGTCCTTCTTCCCCGAGAAGGGCGGCTCGACCAGAGAGGCCAAGAAGGTCTGTCTCGCCTGCGAGGTCCGCTCCGAGTGCCTTGAGTACGCCCTCGCCAACGACGAGCGCTTCGGCATCTGGGGCGGCCTGTCGGAGCGCGAACGGCGCCGGCTGAAGAAGGCCGCCGTCTGACGGGGCGCGCCGGACCTCTCCGTACATACGTAACGAACGGCCCGTAGTCGGTGGGTTATCCACAGGCGGCGGGCCGTCGTCATGCCCAGCCGATAGTGTGGTCGCTCGTCCGAGACGTCCCGCTGCCCCCTCGGGGCACAGGTGTCCACCGCAGTCCATCGAACCGGGGCCCGTACCTCGATGTCCGTGCACAGCCATACGGCAGCCCATCAAGACCCCGCTGCCGCCCCTGAGTTCCCGCGTCACGTGGTGACGGCGGTCCTCGTCGCCCACGACGGCGCCCGCTGGCTGCCCGACGCGCTCAACGGGCTGCTCGGCCAGGAGCGCCCCGTTCAGTACGCCGTGGCCGCCGACACCGGCAGCGCGGACGCCTCCGCCCAGCTGGTCACCGACGCGCTCGGCGCCGACCGCGTGCTGCACCTCGCCCGGCGCACCGGCTTCGGCCAGGCCGTCGAGGAGGCCATCCGCACGGCACCGGTCCTGACCCCGGACGAGCTGTCGTACCTCAAGCGCCCCAGCGGCTGGGACCCCGTCACGCGCACGTGGCGCGACGACGCCTACGACATGCCCGAGCTCCCGCACGGGGAGCCCGTCCAGTGGCTGTGGCTGCTGCACGACGACTGCGCCCCCGAACCCGACGCCCTCGCCCAGCTGCTGCGGATCGTCGAGAACGAGAGGGAACTCGGCCGCGACGACGTGGCCGTCGTCGGCCCCAAGCTCCGCGGCTGGTACGACCGCCGGCAGCTCCTGGAGGTCGGCGTCACCATCGCCAACTCCGGCCGCCGCTGGACCGGCCTCGACCGCCGCGAACAGGACCAGGGCCAGCACGACCACGTACGGCCCGTGCTGTCCGTCTCCACCGCCGGCATGCTCATCCGGCGCGACGTCTTCGAGGAGCTCGGCGGCTTCGACCGCCGGCTGCCCCTGATGCGCGACGACGTCGACCTGTGCTGGCGCGCGCACGCGGCCGGCCACCGTGTCCTCGTCGCCCCGGAAGCGGTCGTACGACACGCCGAGGCCGCCTCCCGCGAACGCCGCACCGTCGACTGCGTGAGCCGCACCGCCGCCTCCCCGCACAAGGTCGACAAGGCGGGCGCCGTCTACACCCTCCTCGTCAACACGCGTGCGGCGACGCTGCCCTGGGTGCTGCTGCGCCTCGTGCTCGGCACGCTCCTGCGGACCGTCGCCTACCTCGTCGGCAAGGTCCCCGGACAGGCCGTCGACGAGATCCGCGGCCTGCTGGGCACCCTGTTGCGGCCCGGACGGATCTTCGCCGGACGGCGCAGGCGCGGCCGCCCGCAGATCGACAAGGACGAGCTGCGGCCCCTGTTCCCGCCGCCCGGCGCGACCGTGCGGGCCACCGTGGAACAGGTCGCCGGAAACCTCTTCGGCGGCTCCGACCCGGAGGTCTCCTCGGCCGGCCGGCACGGCGGCTCCGTCGAGTCCGGCCCCGGCGGCGACGACGCCGACTTCCTGGAGATCGAGCAGTTCGCCCGCCTCAAGCGCATCGCCCGCAAGCCCGGCCCGGTGCTCTTCCTGGTGCTGCTGCTCGTCTCGCTCGGCGCCTGCCGCGCACTCCTCGGCAGCGGCGCGCTCACCGGCGGCGCCCTGCTGCCCGCCCCCGGCGACTCCGGCGAGCTGTGGTCCCGTTACCTGGACTCGTGGCATCCCGTGGGCGCGGGCGGCACCCCGTCCGCTCCGCCCTACCTCGCGATCGTGGCGATGCTCGCCTCCGTGCTGTTCGGCTCGACCGGCCTCGCGGTCACGGTCCTACTGATCGGCTCGGTGCCGCTCGCCGGATTCACCGCGTACTTCGCCTCCCGGCCGCTCGTCACCTCCCGGCTCCTGCGCGCGTGGGTGGCCGTCGCCTACGCCTTCCTGCCCGCCGCCACCGGCGCCCTCGCGGCCGGCCGCATCGGCACCGCCGTCCTCGCCGTGCTGCTGCCGCTGCTGGCCCGCGCGGGCGTCGCCGCCGCCGGCCTCGCGCACGCCTCGGGCGCGCGCGGCAGTTGGCGCGCCACCTGGGCGTACGCGCTGCTGCTGACCCTCACGACCGCGTTCACGCCGATCGTGTGGCCCATCGCCCTGGTCCTCGGGATCGGCGTGCTGGCCGTGCGCCGCGCCGACCTCGTCGCCCACGGCCTGCGCTTCCTGGTCCAGCTGGGCATCCCGCTCCTGGTCCTCGCCCCCTGGTCGCTGACGCTGCTCCCGTTCGGCTTCTTCAAGGAGGCCGGTCTGGAGTACGGCTCCTCGGCCGCCTCCGCCCTCGACCTGCTCGGCGCCAGCCCGGGCGGCCCCGGCACCATGGACGGCCTGATGCTCATCGGCGTCGTCCTGGCCGCGCTGGCCGCGCTGATGCGCACGGAGCGGCAGTGGGCCGTCCGGACGGCCTGGGCGGTCGCCCTGGTGGGCCTCGTCTTCGCCGTCCTGTCCAACAAGTCCACCTGGGCCGGACCCGCCACCCTCGTCTACGCCCTCGCCCTCCTGGCCGCCGCCGCGCTCGGCGCCGACGGGGCACGCGCGCGCGTGGCCGAGCAGAGCTTCGGCTGGCGTCAGCCGGTCGCCGCGCTGATCGCGTTCGCCTCCGCCGCCGGCCCGCTGCTCCTCGCCGCCGGCTGGATGATCCGCGGCGCCGACGGCCCGGTCGAGCGGCGCGACCCGGTGCAGGTGCCCGCCTTCGTCGCCGAGGAGAGCAACACCCGCGACCAGGCCCGCACTCTCGTCCTCGACAGCGACTCCGACGCGCGCGTGCGGTACACCCTCGTCCGTGGCTCCGGCGCCCGCATGGGCGACGCCGAACTCGCCGCCGCCGACGGTGAGAACAGCAAGCTCGACAAGGTCGTCGCCAACCTCGTCGCCGGCTCCGGCGCCGACCAGGTGAACCAGCTCGGCGGTTTCGCCGTGCGCTACGTCCTCGTCCACAAGGGCGCGCCCCGCGAGGTCAGCCGCGTCCTGGACGCCACGCCCGGCCTGTCCCGGCTCAGCCAGCAGGACGGCAGCGCCCTGTGGCGTATCGACCAGCAGGTCTCCCGCGCCGCCATCGTGTCCGCCGCCGGCTCGGGCACCCCGCAGGCCGTCGCCGCCGGACCCGTCGAGATCCACACCACGGTCCCGACCGGCTCCGACGGCCGGATCCTGCGCCTGGCCGACTCCACCGCCCCGGGCTGGACCGCCACCCTGGACGGCAAGCCGCTCACCCGCACCACGGTCGACGGTTGGGCCCAGGGCTTCGAACTCCCCGCGAGCGGCGGCAGGCTGGACGTCGCCTACGACGACCCGATGAGCCACACCGGCTGGCTGTGGGCGCAGGGCGCGCTCGCCGTCGTCCTGGTCGTGCTCGCCCTGCCCGGCAGGCGCCGCGACATCGACGACGACCTCCCGGAGGAGGAGTTGCCGGTGCCCGCCGAGGCCACCGCCGGCGAGGGCCGCCGGGCCCGCCGCCTGCGCGCCCAGGCCGAGGCCGAGGGGGCCGCCGAGACGGACGAGTCCGGGCTCGACGCCATGCCTCCTCCTCCGGAGGAGGCACCCGCCGCGGTGCCGCACCAGGCGTCGTACGGCGAGTGGGACACGACCGGCTACGCGGGCGACGCGTACGGCGGCTACGGCGCCGACCAGTACCAGGACGCCGGGCAGTACCAGCCGGGCGGCTACGACCAGCAGGCGTACCAGGACCCGTACCAGAACGGCCAGAACGGGCAGTACGACCCGTACGCCTACGGCGGGCAGTCGCAGCAGGCGTCGTACGACCCGACGTACCAGCAGGGCTACGACCCCGCGTACGACCCGGCGCAGTCCCACCCCCACGGCACCGGCAGTGAGCGCCCCGACGGGAGCCAGCAGTGAAGCGCACCACCCTGTCCCTGATCGCCGGCACGGCCGCGCTCGCGGCCGTCACCGGCTTCGCCGCGGTGAGCAAGCCGGACGCGTCCGGCACGCACAGCGCCGAGGCGGCGGCCCAACTGCCCGTGGAGCGCACCAGCCTGCTGTGCCCGGCGCCGAGCCTCTCCGACATCGCCGAGACCTCGTACACGTCGTTCACGCCCGTCACGAAGGGCACGGACGGCGGCGGCAAGGCCGAACTCCAGTCCGCCACGGAGGAGTCGACGCAGGCACCGGGCGGCTCGAAGGACGGCAAGGGCGACAAGAACGGCAAGAAGAAGGCGCCCAAGTCCCTGGTGACCCCCAAGACGCCCGGCACGCCGGCCACCGGCGACAGCTCCGGCTCCGACACACCCGCGCTGGTCGGCACCGCCGAGGGGAAGTTCGCGCCCGGCTGGACGGTCCAGGAGACCACGGAGATCGCCGCTGGCACCGGCCGTGGCCTGCAGGGCGTCAACTGCACCGCCCCGGACACGGAGTTCTGGTTCCCGGGCGCCAGCACGGACGCCGCCCGCACCGACTACGTGCACCTCACCAACCCGGACGACGGCCCCGCCGTGGTCGACATCGAGCTCTACGGCAAGGACGGCGCGATCAAGTCCACGGTGGGGGAGGGCATCACGGTCCAGCCGCACTCCAGCGAGCCGGTCCTGCTGTCCACGCTCGCCGCCGCGCGGGAGACCAACCTGACCGTGCACGTCAGCGTCCGCAGCGGGCGGGTCGGCGCGGCCGTGCAGGCTCTGGACGACAAGCTCGGCGGTGACTGGCTCGCGGCCTCCGCCGATCCGGCCGGCGACCTGGTCCTCCCCGGTATCCCGAAGGACGCCACGTCCGTCCGTCTGATCGCCTTCACCCCCGGGGACGCCGACGCGGACCTGAAGGTCCGCCTGGCCTCCCCGGACGGCCAGATCACCCCGGCCGGGAACGAGACGCTGCACGTGAAGTCGGGCATGACCACGGCGGTGGACCTGGGCGACGTCACCCGGGGCGAGGCGGGCTCCCTGATCCTGAGCCCCAGCGGCCGGTCCGTCCCCGTCGTGGCGGCGCTGCGGGTCGTCCGCGGCAAGGGCGCGAACCAGGAGACGGCCTTCATCCCCGCCACCGCCCCCGTCGGCACGCGCGCGACCTCCGCCGACAACAGCGCCAAGGGCACGACCCTCTCCCTCACGGCCCCCACCGGTGCCGCGAAGGTCAAGGTCACGGCGTCGGCGGGCAGCGAGGGTGGTCAGCCGGTCTCGAAGACCTACACGATCAAGTCCGGCACCACCCAGAACATCGACGCCCCGGTGCCGTCCGGTCTGAAGGGCACCTACGCCCTGACGGTGGAACCGCTCGACGGTGGCCCGGTCTACGCGGCCCGCACCCTCTCCGCGACCGAGAACGGCGTCCCCGGCTTCACCATCCAGACGCTCCCGGACGACCGCGGCACGGTGGCCGTACCGCAGGCGGACCAGGACCTGTCGATCCTGCAGCGGTAGCGCGCGGCGCGGCCGTCCACGGGCTTCCGGGGCCGGCCGTGCGGCCCGCGCTCAGTCCTCCCCGTACCGGGGATCCACCGTCTCGGGGGTGAGCCCCAGCAGCTCGGCCACCTGCTCGACGACCACCTCGTGCACCAGCGCCGCGCGCTCGTCCCGCCCCTTCGTGCGGATCTCGACGGGCCGCCGGTACACCACGACCCGGGCCCGGTGTCCGTCGCGCGCGGAAATCGTCCCCCCGAGCGGTACGGCCTCGTCGCTCCACACGTCTTCCGGCCGCCCCTCCAGGCGCGGTACCTCCAGCACCAGGAAGTCGATGTCGGCCAGCTGCGGCCACCGCCGTTCAAGACGTTCCACGGAGTCCTGCACCAGATCCGCGAACGCCTCGGCACGGCTCGCCGCGAGTGGCACCTGGGGCGGCGCGATCGGTCCGCGCATGCCCCGCCCGTGGCGATCACGACGACGAGGCCCGGGGCCGGCGGCACGGGGCGGTACACGGTTGTCCATCACCGGTGAAGCGTAGTCCTCGCGCGGCTCGGCCGCCCGACCCCCATGCGGCAACCAGGCATGTCGCGGGATGACCATTCCGGCCAACGTTGGGCTCGTTTCCGTATCTCTCCGAGACCGTCGAGCTCAAGGCATTTGACGCTGTTTGTACCGAGTGCTGACCAGAAGCGGACCCGCCCCAGGTCGGACGGAGGGCCGTCCATGCAGGTCAGCGAGGTGCGTTTCGATGGGTGTGTGCGGCGTCTCGCCACACGACACGGTGGGGTGACCTGGTGGAGAGTCGTCGCGGCCCGCTCAAGAGTGCGGTACCGTCCATCGTCGTGAGCCCTGTACGTCGCTGTTCGCGCACCGCTTGCGGCCGACCCGCCGTCGCGACGCTGACGTACGTCTACGCCGACTCGACCGCGGTCCTCGGCCCGCTCGCCACCTACGCCGAACCCCACTGCTACGACCTGTGCGCCGAGCACTCCGAGCGCCTCACCGCCCCGCGCGGCTGGGAGGTCGTCCGCCTCCTCGACGGCTCCGCGCCGGCCCGGCCCACCGGGGACGACCTGGAAGCGCTCGCCAACGCCGTGCGCGAGGCGGCCCGCCCCCAGGAGCGCGCGGCCGAGGCCGGCGGCGGGGGACGCGGTGCGGACCCGATGGAGGTCGCCCGCCGCGGCCACCTGCGGGTGCTGCGCTCACCGGACAACTGAGCGACCCCTCCCTCTCGCGTGTGACACGCTCCTTCCGCGTTCCCGCGCGCGGGACGTCCCTCCCGCTTGCGACGTGCCCTGTACGCGCGTGTCCCGCCGTACGAAGCCGGCCGCCGTGCCCGGGTCCCGGGTGCCGCGCCTGACCTGACGTCACGGCTCGGAGTCCACAGGGTGTCCGCCCAGCGGGCCGCCGTCCGGGGCGGGTAGTTTGTGGCGACCGATAGGACTTTCAGGAGGGTTGGCCGTGGCTGCTGATCTGTCGCAGATCGTGAAGGCGTACGACGTACGCGGAGTGGTCCCGGACCAGTGGGACGAGCCGCTGGCCGAACTCTTCGGCGCGGCCTTCGTCCAGGTGACCGCCGCGACCGCGATCGTGATCGGCCACGACATGCGACCCTCCTCGCCCGGCCTGTCCCGCGCCTTCGCGCGCGGCGCGGCCGCACGCGGCGTCGACGTCACGGAGATCGGCCTGTGCTCGACGGACCAGCTCTACTACGCCTCGGGCGCACTCGGCCTGCCGGGCGCCATGTTCACGGCCTCGCACAACCCCGCGCAGTACAACGGCATCAAGCTGTGCCGTGCGGGCGCGGCCCCGGTCGGGCAGGACACCGGCCTCGCCGAGATCCGTGAACTGGCCGAGCGGTGGCTGGAGTCGGGCGCCCCGGAGCCGGCCGCCGAGCCGGGAACGCTCAGCCGGCGCGACACGTTGGAGGATTACGCGGCGCACCTCCGCTCGCTCGTCGACCTGACCTCCATCCGCCCCCTGAAGGTCGTCGTCGACGCGGGCAACGGCATGGGCGGCCACACGGTCCCCACGGTCTTCGCCGGCCTGCCCCTCAACCTCGTCCCGATGTACTTCGAACTGGACGGCACGTTCCCGAACCACGAGGCGAACCCCCTCGACCCCGCCAACATCGTCGACCTGCAGAAGCGGGTCCGCGAGGAGGGCGCCGACCTCGGCATCGCCTTCGACGGCGACGCCGACCGCTGCTTCGTCGTCGACGAGCGGGGCGCTCCCGTGTCCCCGTCGGCGATCACCGCCCTGGTCGCCGCGCGCGAACTCGCCAGGAACGGCGGCGCGGGCACGGTCATCCACAACCTGATCACCTCGTGGTCGGTCGCCGAGGTCGTCCGGGAGAACGGCGGCACGCCCGTGCGCACCCGTGTCGGTCACTCCTTCATCAAGGCGGAGATGGCCAGGGCGGGCGCGATCTTCGGCGGTGAGCACTCGGCGCACTACTACTTCAAGGACTTCTGGAACGCCGACACGGGCATGCTCGCCGCCCTCCACGTCCTCGCGACCCTGGGCGGCCAGGACGGCCCGCTGTCCGCCCTCGTCGCCCAGTACGACCGCTACGCCGGGTCCGGCGAGATCAACTCCACGGTCGCCGACCAGGCGGGCCGCCTCGCCGCGATCCGCTCCGCCTACGAGGGCCGCGACGACGTCACCCTCGACGACCTCGACGGCCTCACCGTCTCCGCCGCCGACTGGTGGTTCAACGTCCGCCCCTCGAACACCGAGCCCCTCCTGCGCCTGAACGCCGAGGCCCGCGACGAGGCGACGATGAACAAGATCAGGGACGAGGCGCTCGCGATCATCCGCGGCTGACGCCGGCGCCGGGCCGCCCAAGACGGCCCGGCGCCCCGCCCCTGCTCGCCCAAGCCCTCCGCCCAGCTCCCCACGGCGGTACGCTGACCAGGCACATCAGTGCACGCCGACACCCGCCCGAAGGGACACCCCATGCCGCTCGAAGCCGGCCTCCTGGAGATCCTCGCCTGCCCGGCCTGCCACGCTCCCCTCTCGGAGCAGGAAGCCGAGCTGATCTGCACCGGTCAGGACTGCGGCCTGGCCTACCCCGTCCGCGACGGCATCCCCGTCCTCCTGGTGGACGAGGCCCGCCGCCCCGCGTAGGCCCGCGAGCGCCTCGTACGACCACGAGGCCGCACGCCCGGCGCGACGACGGGGCACAGGGCCCCGCGCAGGCACCCGCCCCACACAAACGAGCCGCCCCTCAAGGACCCCCGGCGATCGGAGGCTGCCGCCCATGCTCGACGAAGCGCTGCTCGACACCCCGGAGGGCCTCGCGGAGGCCGACCAACGAGGCCTGCTCCGCGGCGCCGCGGAGGCGGGCGCCCGGGTCCGCACCGCGGCCCGGCACGCCGTCGAGGCCGGCGTCCAGGACCTCAAGCCGGACGGCCGCCCCCGGGCGGTCCTGATCGCCGGCCCCGGCGCCGCCGCCACGCACGCCGCCGACCTCCTCGGCACGCTGGCCGGCGCCGGCAGCCCCGTCACCCGTCTGGCCCCCACCGGCGTCGCCCCGGCAGCCGGCGCCCTGCGCTGGGAACTCCCCGGCTGGGCCGGTTCCGTGGACCTGCTGCTGATCGCCACCCCGGACGGCACCGAGCCCAGCCTCGCCCTGCTCGCCGAGCAGGCCTACCGCCGAGGCTGTTCGGTCGCCGCCGTGGCCCCGGCCGGCACCCCGCTGGCCGAGGCGGTCTCCGGTGCCCACGGCCTGTTCGTCCCGATGGCGACGGCCCCCTACGACCACGACGAGCCCCTCGCCGCGTCCTCCCCGGGCGTCCTGTGGGCGCTGCTCACCCCGCTCCTCGCGCTCCTCGACCGGGTCGGTCTGCTCGCCGCCCCGCCCGAGGCCCTGGAGCAGGTCGCCGACCGCCTCGACCACATCGCCGAGCGCTGCGGCCCGGCCATCGCGACCTACAGCAACCCCGCCAAGACCCTCGCCGCCGAACTCGCCGACGCGCTCCCGGTGATCTGGACGGAGGGCACCTCGGCCGGCGCCGCGGGCCGCCGTTTCGCCGCCGCCCTCGCCGAACTGGGCGGCCGCCCCGCCCTGGTCGAGGAACTCCCGCTGGCACTCGCCGCGCACAGCGCCCTGCTGGCGGGCTCGCTCGCCGCCAGCGCCGACCCCGACGACTTCTTCCGTGACCGCGTCGAGGAGGCCCCGGCGCTGCACGCGCGCGTGGTGCTGCTTCGCGACCGCCCCATCGGTGGCCTCACCGCCGCCCCGACCGCCCGCGATCTGGCCCTCAGCCACGACACGCCGATCAGTGAGCTGGAGCCGGAGCCCGGCGACGAACTCGACACCCTCGCCGAGCTGATCGCCGTCACGGATTTCGCCGCCGTTTACCTGGCGCTCGCTTCGAGGGCGTGATCTGTACCACGACGCCCCGACCGTTCCGTGTGGCGCGGCGCGCCGACCGAACTCCCGGCGAACCGGTGTCGTACGCAGAGAAAACCGGCAGAGAGAAGTACATGGACCGCCTTGAGAACACCGTCCGCCCCTACGCCTGGGGTTCTCCCACCGCCATCCCGCAGCTCCTCGGCGCGGAGCCCACCGGCGAGCCGCAGGCGGAGATGTGGATGGGCGCTCACCCGGGCGCTCCTTCGCGCACCGCGCGCGGGACGCTCGCCGAGGTGATCGACGCGGACCCGGAGCGCGAGCTGGGCGAGAAGGCCGTGGCGAAGTTCGGTCCCCGGCTGCCCTTCCTGCTCAAGATCCTCGCCGCGGGCGCCCCGCTCTCCCTCCAGGTGCACCCCAACCTGGAGCAGGCCAAGGAGGGGTACGCGGACGAGGAGCGGCGGGGCATCCCCGTCGACGCCCCGCACCGCAACTACAAGGACGCCAACCACAAGCCCGAACTGATCTGCGCGCTCACGGAGTTCGACGGCCTGTGCGGCTTCCGCGACCCGCGGCAGACCGCCGACCTGCTCGACGGCCTCGGTGTCGACTCCCTCAAGCCGTACGTCGATCTGCTGCACGCGCGTCCCGAGGACGCGGCCCTGCGCGAGGTCCTCACCGCGATCCTCAGCGCCGACCCCGAGGAGATGGCCCACACGGTCGCCGAGGTCACGGCCGCCTGCACCCGCCTCGGCGGCGACTACGCCCCCTATGGCGAGATAGCCCACCACTACCCGGGCGACCCGGGCGTCATCGCCGCGATGCTCCTCAACCACGTCCGCCTGCAGCCCGGCGAGGCCCTGTTCCTCGGCGCCGGCATCCCGCACGCCTACCTGAACGGCCTCGGCGTCGAGATCATGGCCAACTCCGACAACGTCCTGCGCTGCGGCCTGACCCCCAAGCACGTCGACGTCCCGGAACTCCTGCGCATCGTTCACTTCGAGGCCGGCGACCCCGGTGTCCTGCGCCCCGAGGCGTCCTTCGAGGGCGAGGAGGTCTACGAGACCCCCATCGACGAGTTCCGGCTGTCCCGCTACACCCTGCCCGAGGGCGCCGCCGCCCACGACCTCACCCTCGCGACCCCGCAGATCCTGCTCTGCACGGCGGGTTCCGTGCGGGCGGGCGAGCACCGGCTGACCCCCGGCCAGTCGGTCTTCGTCCCGGCGGGCGAGAAGGCCGAGGTGACCGGAGAGGGCACGGTCTTCCGGGCCACCGTGATTGTCTGACCGCGCCTTGTGATTGTCTGACTGGGCTTGTGGATACCTGAAGCGGCGTCGCCGGGAAGGGCTGCAACAATGGCCCACCGGCAAAGGGCGGGCAAAGCCGAAGGCGCGGGCCCGGTCGGCGGCGTAGACGGATGTAGGCGAAGGGACAACGCGGACACATGAGCGCGTCAGGCGGCACCAGGGCGATCGTGGCGGCACTCGGCGCCAACCTCGCGATCGCGGCATCGAAGTTCGTGGCGTTCGCGTTCAGCGGTTCGTCGTCGATGCTCGCCGAGGGCGTCCACTCGGTCGCCGACTCCGGCAACCAGTTCCTGCTGCTCGTCGGCGGCAAGAAGGCCGAACGCGAGGCGACCCCGCAGCACCCCTTCGGCTACGGCCGCGAGCGCTACATCTACGCCTTCCTCGTCTCGATCGTCCTCTTCTCGGTCGGCGGCATGTTCGCCATCTACGAGGGCTACGAGAAGATCAGCCACCCGCACGACATCGAGCACTGGTACTGGCCCGTGGGCGTCCTCGTCTTCGCGATCATCGCCGAGGGCTTCTCCTTCCGCACCGCCATAAAGGAATCCAACGAGCTGCGCGGCAAGCTCTCTTGGGCACAGTTCATCCGCCGCGCCAAGGCCCCCGAGCTGCCGGTCGTCCTCCTGGAGGACTTCGGCGCGCTGATCGGTCTGGTCCTCGCCCTCGGCGGCGTCGGCCTGTCCCTGCTCACCGGCGACGGCGTCTGGGACGGCATCGGCACCGTCTGCATCGGTGTCCTGCTCGTCGCGATCGCCCTCGTCCTCGCCGCCGAGACCAAGTCGCTGCTGCTCGGCGAGGCCGCCGGCCTCGACGTCGTCAAGCAGATCGAGGCCGCCATGGTCGACGGCGAGACCGTCACCCGCCTCATCCACATGCGCACGCTCCACCTCGGCCCGGAGGAGCTGCTGATCGCCGCCAAGGTCGCCGTCCGGCACGACGACACGGCCGCCCAGGTCGCCAAGGCCATCAACGCCGCCGAGGCCCGCATCCGCGCCGCCGTCCCGATCGCCCGCGTGATCTACCTCGAACCGGACATCTACAGCGAGGCCGAGGCCGCCAAGGGCCCGGACCCGGCGGCCACCCCGGGCGGCCCGACGCCGCACCCGGCCGGACACTGAGTCCGTCACCGACCCCAGTCACGCCCGTGGGGCCCGCCGAGCGAATCGGCGGGCCCCACGGCCGTTCTCGTCTTCCTAGTGAACCGGCCACGGCGAGGGCGGCGCCTGCACGGCCTTCCGCCGCCGCACGGCCCACGCCCCGATCCCCAGCCCGATACCGACCAGGACCAGGACGCCCCCGAGAACCAGCGCCGCACCGAGCAGCGCGGGCGTCCTGCGGTCGTCCGTCACGCGGCCCTGCACCGCGTCCACGGACACCGTGCCGCCGTGGTCGGTCGCGTGGAAACGCGAGTCATTGGAGTTCGCGCGGTAATCGCCCAGCAGGAACAGCCGCCCCTTTGGGACCTTCACGTCGTACGACTGGTGCGCGCCGTCGGCGTCACCGCCGTACACGTACGGCTCCTCGATCGGCTTCCCGTTCACCGTCACCCGCTGTTGCGTGCCCACGGTCGTACAGCACGCGACGCGGTCCCCGCCCACACCGATGACCCGCTTCATCAGGATCCCGTCGAACCCGTAGGACTCCGGCGGCGTGAACATCACGACGTCGCCGCGCCGCACCTCGCTCCCGTCGACGTGCTCCCAGATGATCCGGTCACCCGTGTCGTACGTCGGCCGCATGCTGCTGCCCGACATGGTGGAGGCCCCGTACGCCGACCGCAGGTGAGCGAAGGTGCCGATCGCCAGCAACAACCCCAGCAGCCCCACCACGAGTGCCGAGACTCCGAGTCCCCGTCCCTTGCCCGCCATCCGATCCTCCCCTTGCGGCCCATCCGCGGCGCGCGAGGATATCGGGCCACTGTGAACTACCTGTGCACACCCGTCACTCCAACCTCAGAAGCGACCCCAGGTGGCCCGTCTCGGCTCCCGGTCACACACCGTGATCGGCGTGATGTGTTCGCTGCCGGACTGGGGACCGCGGGGGCCCGCGGTGTAGCTTGGGACGGAGCCAGACGTCGCTGCTGATGGCGGTCGGGCGGTCCCACAGCGGACCGTCCGAGGGAGAGAGGGCCTCCGACGGACTGCGCTGCGCGTACGTGGGCATGCCTGTGCCCTCTTTTCGGGCACCCCTGTCCGCCGCCGCGCAGACCAGCCGTACCCACCTCGACCCCATCCCGAGGAGCAGCTCGCAATGACGACTGTCGACAACCGACAGGACTTCAAGGTCGCCGACCTCTCCCTGGCCGCGTTCGGCCGCAAGGAGATCACCCTCGCCGAGCACGAGATGCCGGGCCTCATGGCGATCCGCAAGGAATACGCCGAGGCTCAGCCCCTCGCCGGCGCCCGTGTCACCGGCTCCCTGCACATGACCGTGCAGACCGCCGTCCTCATCGAGACCCTGGTCGCCCTGGGCGCCCGGGTCCGCTGGGCCTCCTGCAACATCTTCTCCACCCAGGACCACGCGGCCGCCGCCATCGCCGCCGCCGGGATCCCGGTCTTCGCCTGGAAGGGCGAGACCCTGGAGGAGTACTGGTGGTGCACCGAGCAGGCGCTGACCTGGGCGGACAGCCCCACGGGCGGTCCGAACATGATCCTGGACGACGGGGGTGACGCCACCCTCCTCGTCCACAAGGGCGTCGAGTACGAGAAGGACGGCAAGGTCCCCGGCCTGGAGACCGCCGAGTCCGACGAGCACCGCGTCATCCTCCAGCTCCTGCACCGCACCCTGGGCGAGAACCCCCAGAAGTGGACCCAGCTGGCCTCGGAGATCCGCGGTGTCACCGAGGAGACCACGACGGGCGTGCACCGTCTGTACGAGATGCAGCGCGACGGCGTGCTCCTCTTCCCC
>NZ_JADDRL010000082.1 GCF_021538895.1 Streptomyces olivochromogenes
GGCACCGCCGGTCCGGGGCGCCACGCTCGCCCACACGGGAGCGGACCTGACCGCCCCGGCCGTCGCCGCGAGCAGCGCGCTGCTGATCACCGGCGTGGTGTTGTACCGACGGTTCCGGCCGAATGGGGACCGCTGACCCCGGTCGGGTCGACAGCGCGGGAGGCCCCGCCGGGCATGCGGCCGGCGGGGCCTCCGGCTACGTCAACGCCCCAGCGAACAGGACTTGTTGAAGCCTCGACGGCTCGAACCCGTCGTGGCGCGAGGCCGGTTGATCGGGAAGGATGCTGCGGGCGCGGTCGATCACCGCGCCCCCGCATCTACGGAATTGGAGCGCACCGATGACCTCTTTGGCCCCCCAGGACCTCGTCGTCACGCGGGCCACCATCGAGGACTGGCCGGTGATCAGCAGGTGGGCGGCGGACGAGGGCTGGAACCCCGGGCTGTCCGACGGCCCCGCCTTCTTCGCCCAGGACCCCGACGGATTCTTCCTCGGCCGGATCGACGGGGAGCCGGTCTCGGCCATATCCGTCGTCAACTACGGCCCCGACTACGCCTTCCTGGGCTGCTACCTGGTCCGGCCGGACCAGCGCGGCCGCGGCCACGGCATCACCACCTGGAAGACCGCGCTGGCGCACGCCGGGAACCGCACCGTCGGCCTCGACGGAGTCGTCGCCCAGCAGGACAACTACCGTCAGTCCGGCTTCGAACTCGCCTACCGCACCATCCGGTTCACCGGCCCGGCCCCCGAGGCCGCCACGCCCGAGCGCGTCCGCCCGGCCGGCCCCGCCGACCTCGCGGCCGTCACCGCCTACGACAGCGCCTGCTACCCGGCCGACCGGCCCCGCTTCCTGGCCGCATGGCTGACCGGCGCTGGCCACCGGACGTTCGTCCGCACCGACGGCGAACGCCTCACCGGCTACGGCGTGATCCGCCCCGGGCGCGACAGCCTGCGCATCGGCCCGCTGTTCGCCGACGGCCCCGACGACGCGCGGGCCCTGTTCGCCGCCCTCACTGCCGAGGCCGCCGGACGCGAGGTCGCCGTCGACGTGCCCGAGACGAACGCAGCGGGCGTCGCCCTCGCCGAAGCGGCCGGCTTCACCGCCTCTTTCGAGACCGCCCGCATGTACACCGGCCCGGTACGCGACTTCGCCCAGGACCGGGTGTTCGGCGTCACGACCCTGGAACTCGGCTGACGCGTACGGCGGTTCACGTCGGCGGCGGGGCGCCGGGCGGTCGCGCTGCCGCTGAGCCGCCTGGCGTTGGTGCGGTGCCGGGGGCATCTGGTCGGGGCCGCGCCCGAACGGGCTTTTCCCGGCCTCTGCGCAGGATGGGAAAGGCGTGCCGTCGTTTCTCGGCGACCGTGACGAGCGCGGCCGTGACTACTCGAACTCGGCTGACGCGTACGGCGGTTGTTGTCGGCGGCGGGGCGCCGGGCGGTCGGGCCGTCGCTGAGCCGCCTGGCGTTGGTGCGATGCCGGGGGCGTTCGGGCGCGCCTGAACGGGCGCTTCCCGGCCGCCGCGCAGGACGGCAAAGGTGTGCCGTCGTTTCTCGGCGACCGTGACGAGGGCGGCCGTGACCACTCGAACGCAGCTGCCCCACCCGGCGGTTCACCTCCGCGGCGCGGCACCGCGAGGCCGCGCCGCCGCCGAGCTCCCCGGCGTTCGTGCGGCGTCGGGAGCCGGGGACTGGTCCGGGACATCCGGTCGCGGCCGCGATCTGCCGGGCCCGGCAGGGCCGCCGCGCCGTACCGGAAAGGCGTACCATCGTCCCCCGGCCACTATGACCAGCGCGGCCGTGACCAGTGGTAGCGCCGTCCAGGGCAGCGCGCCGGGACCTAGGCCGTCCAGGGTCAGGCCCCCGAGCAGCGAACCGGCCGCGATCCCCGCGTTGTAGACGGTGGTCTGCAGTGAGGTCGCCACATCGGCGTCCGCGGGGCCGGAGGCGTCGACGAGCGCGGTCTGGATCAGCGTCGGCGCGCCACCGAAGGCCACCCCCCACAGGGCGACCGCCCCGACGAGCGCACCGGACGTACCGGCGGCGAGACCGAGCACCGCCAGCACGGCCGAGAACAGGGTCAGCGCGGTGAGCAGGGCCGCCCGCAGATGACGGTCGACCAGCGCCCCGGTGACCCAGATCCCGGCCACCGTCGCGCATCCGAACACCGCGAGCAGCGGGCCGGTACGACCGAATCCGGCGTGCGCCGCGAACGGGGCGACGTACGTGTACATCACCTGATGGCCCAGCAGCAGGAACAGCGTCACGGACAGGACCGGACGGATCCCCGGGCGCCCGGCGACCCGGAGCAGCGGCACGCGCGCGTGCGCGGGTTCGCCGGGGAAGGCGGGCACCCGCCGTCGGGCCCAGCCCGCCACCAGGGCCGCGAGCAGGGCCGGCAGAACGGAGACCGTGCGCCAGGGCAGTACCCCGGCCAGCGCGGTGGCGGCGGGGACGCCCAGGGACAGGGCGAGGGTGATGCCGGCCAGCACGGTCGCGATGGCCCGGCCGCGCCGCTCGGCGGGCACCATCCGGGCCGCGTACCCGACCAGCATCGCCCACAGCGTGCCGCCCATCGCCCCGGCCAGCAGCCGGGCCGCGAACGTGAGGGCGTACGACGACGAGACGGCGACCAGGGCGTTCGCACAGGCGAGACCCAACAGCGCGCCGACGAGCACCGGCCGGCGCGGCAGCCCGCGCAAGGCCGCGGTGAGCGGGACGGCGGCCAGGAAGGAGGCGGCCGCGTACGCGGTGACCAGGAAGCCGACGCGGGCCTCGGAGACGCCCAGCGCCGGGGCCATCGACGGCAGCAGCCCGGCCGGGAGCAGTTCGGTCATGACGGCGGTGAAGGCCGCGGCCGACAGTGCGAGCAGGCCCGGCCACGGCAGCGCAGCGGGCGGGGGAGCGGGCAGGGGAGTGCCCCTGACCCGGGAAGCGGTGGACATGCGAGCATGGTCGGAGCCTCACATCAGTGTGAAGGTCAAGCGCGGCCCCGGAGGGAGCCATGAGGATCGGCGAGCTGTCCCGCCGCACAGGCGTCCCCACCCGGCTGCTGCGCTACTACGAGGAACAGGACCTGCTCCACCCCGAGCGGACCGGCAACGGCTACCGCACCTACGCCGAGTCCGCCGTCCAGGACGTCCAGCAGATCCGCGGACTGCTGGACTCGGGCCTCACCACGGAGATGATCCGCGCGATCCTGCCGTACCTCTCCGGCCCCGGCGAGATCCATCCGCCCCCCGAGTCCGTGACCCCCGGGACGGCCGCGCTGCTGCGCGATCACCTCGACCGCATCCAGGCCCGCATCGACTGCCTGGCCCGCAACCACGACCGGCTGAGCGCCTACCTGGCCGCGGTACGCCCGGTCGACGGGAACAGCGTCGACGGGTAATCCCGTTGCCCGGGCCCGCCCAGGATGCTGGAGTGAGCGCATGGATCACGCCTCGGTGCTCGCCCTGTACGACCGTGACATGCGCGAGGGCGCCCGGCCCGACGGACCCGGAGCCCGGATCGAGCGCGCCGGCGACGTGGTGCGGCAGGTCGCCGACGCCCACGGCTGGAACGGCGTCGTCTGGTCGGGACTGGACCGGGCGGGCGCGGACCGGGCGATCGAAGAGCAGATCGCCCATTTCACCTCACTGGGCCGCGACTTCGAGTGGAAGCTGTACGGCCACGACCTCCCGCACGACCTCGGCGCGCGGCTCACCGCCGCGGGATTCCGGCCGGAGCCCGAGGAGACGCTGATGATCGCCGAGACGGGCACGCTGACCGTCGAGGCACGGCCACCCGCCGGCGTCCGCCTCCTGCCCGCCGCCGACGCGGCGGGCGTCGACCTCGTGGTGGACGTGCACGAGAGGGCGTTCGGCACGGACGGGACGCGGCTGCGGCACCGGCTGCTCGCCCGGCTCGCCGCCGACCCGGACACGGTCGTCGCCGTCGTGGCGCTCGCCGGCGAGGAGCCGGTCGCCGCGGCCCGCCTGGAGCTGGTCCCGGGCGCCCGGTTCGCCGGGTTGTGGGGCGGCGGCACCGTCGAGGCGTGGCGCGGCCGGGGCCTCTACCGCGCCTTGGTCGCCCACCGCGCCCACACCGCCGCGGCCCTCGGCTACCGCTACCTCCAGGTCGACGCCTCCACCCAGAGCCGCCCCATCCTCGAACGCCTGGGCTTCCAGCCCTTGAGCACGACGACGCCGTACGTGTACGAGCCGTAGCCCGGCAGGTCTGTCCCCCGAAAGGGTCCAACGGCCCGGTGTTCAGGGCCTGTTGGCCCCACGCGTCGACGCCACCGCGCTGCGACCCTGAGGGTGTGGGGGTCGCCACGACCCCGGGGGACAGCCTCCCGCAAGCGCCCTTCCTCCCCCGTGTTCGGCGCTCGGTCGAGGCTGTGGGCCCGCCGACGCCGAGGGGAGCCGCGTCGGCGGGCCCGCACCGTGTCGCCCGCACGGCAGGGCGTTTCTGGTGTTTCCGACGGTTCAGCGGCGTGACAGCGCCCGGTCCAGGGACGCCACACCCACCGCCGCGAGTCCGATCTGGATGAACCACTCGATCCAGTCGGGGCCCTTGGTGTCGGCCACCCCGAACCCGGCGGCGATCGCCGAACCCAGCAGCGCGGCCACGATGCCGACGACGATCGTCCAGAGGACGCCGATGTGCTGACGGCCGGGGACGACGAGGCGTCCCAGCACGCCGATGATGATGCCGATGACGATGGCACTGATGATGCCCGAGATTTCCATCTCCGCCCCTCTTCGTCGCGATACCCGCTGATGTCCAATGTGCCCCCGAAATCCGGGGCCAGTCCGCTCCGGTCATTGCCGGGACTTTCTGTTCACCGGCCCGACACGTCATGTACCTTTCAATCAATCGACGCGTGTAGAACGCTCAACCGGGTTCTACGCGCGCAGACTTGGCGCCCGCCCCGCCTCTACCCCACCGCTCACGGAGGTTCGCCGGATGCTCGGTTCCAGAAGATCCCCCCGCAGATTCGCCACGGCCCTGGCCGGCTTCGGGCTGCTCGTCACGGGAGCCGCCCTGCAGCTCGGCACCGGTGCCGCACCCGCCCACGCGGCCACCACGCACCGCATCCTGTTCGACAACGCCCATGCCGAGACGGCCGGCAACGCCGACTGGATCATCTCCACCAGCCAGCCCGACCCGCTCGGCCAGGACTCCTCCCCGTCCGCCGAGACGGACTGGACCGGCGCCCTGTCCTCCTGGGGCGTCTCCCTGCAGAAGACCGGCGGCTACAGCCTGAAGACGCTGCCGTCGGGCTCCAGCCTCAGCTACGGCGGCTCCTCGACGACCGACCTGTCGAACTTCGACACGCTGGTCCTGCCCGAGCCGAACACGCTGTTCACGACCGCCGAGAAGACGGCGATCATGAACTTCGTGAAGAACGGCGGCGGTCTGTTCATGATCTCCGACCACACCGGCGCCGACCGCAACAACGACGGCCAGGACGCGGTCGAGATCCTCAACGACCTGATGACCAACAACAGCGTCGACTCGACCGACCCGTTCGGCTTCTCCATCGACTCGCTGAGCATCAGCTCCGGCTACCCGGCGGCCATCAGCGACAGCACCGACCCGGTGCTGCACGGCTCCTTCGGCACCGTCACCAAGAGCCTGATCGCCAGCGGCACCACCGCCACCCTCAAGCCCGCCGACAACTCCTCCGTCAAGGGCCTGCTCTACCGCAGCGGTTACTCCGGCAACACCGGTGCCTTCTTCCTCACCAGCACCTTCGGCAGCGGCCGCGTCGCCTTCTGGGGCGACAGCTCGCCCATCGACGACGGCACCGGCCAGTCCGGCAACACCCTGTACGACGGCTGGAACGACTCCGGCGCCACCAACGCGGCCCTCGCCCTCAACGCCACCGCGTGGCTGGCCGGTTCGGGCAGCACCGGCGGAGGCGGTGGCGGCGGCTCCACCTGCACCGCCGCCCAGCTGCTCGGCAACAACGGCTTCGAGTCGGGCAACACCACCTGGAGCGCCAGCAGCGGCGTCGTCACCAACTCCACCGGCGAGTCGGCGCGCACGGGTTCGTACTACGCCTGGCTGGACGGCTACGGCAGCGCCACCACCGACACCCTCTCCCAGCCGGTGACCATCCCGTCCGGCTGCACCACCGCCACGCTCAGCTTCTACCTGCACGTCGACACCGCGGAGACCAGCACCAGCACGGCGTACGACACGCTCAAGGTCCAGGTCCTGAACAGCTCCGGAACCGTCCTGGGCACCCTGGCGACCTACTCCAACCTCAACGCCGCCAGTGGCTACACCCAGCGCAGCTTCAACCTGGCGAGTTACGCCGGCCAGAGCATCACCCTGAAGTTCACCGGCACCGAGGGCTCCACCCTGCAGACGTCCTTCGTCCTCGACGACACGGCGCTCAACGTCAGCTGACGCCGAAGGGGCCCGGCCTCGTCGGCCGGGCCCCACCGGGTCACGCCGCCGGGACCGTCGTCTCCGGCGTGTTCCAGCCGGAGGTCCTCACCCGTGGTGCGGATCCGTGCAGATCGGCCGTCCGGTAGGTGGCGGTCAGCGTCACCGACTCGCCCGGCCACAGGCTCACCTGGTTGTCCGACCAGCGCACCGGCAGCACCGGCCGGCCCTGCGCGTCGACCAGATGGGCGTCCGTCAACAGCGCCGGGGTCTTTCCGCTCCCCGTGGCCCGCAGGGTCACCGTGGTGGTCGAGGTCCCGTCCGAGGAGCCCGTCGACGTCGTCGTCGCGGTCGCCGACACCGGCGCCTGGGCCATCGACGTCAGCCCCTTCAGATCGGCGTAGCTCGTCGTCGGCGTGTAGTACCAGTCGGTGCCGGCCCAGTCGAGGGTGTCCGGCTTGGTGGAGAGCCAGTACACGTTGCGGCTCACCTCCTTGCCCGAGGAGTCGGTCAGGACCAGGCGGACCAGGTACGTCGTCGACAGCCCGCTCACCGACGCGGGAAGCGTCAGCGCGGTGGTGTGCGCCCCGTCCCCGTCGACCGTGACCCCGGTGACGGTCTTGTCGTACTTCTGCGTGCCGTCGGGGTTGAACAGCGTGGCCCGCGCGGTCAGTCCGGTCGCGGAGCCGTGCCGGTTGTCGACCACGACGACCGAGCGGTTGTCGTACGAGTACTGGATGTGCAGCGGCTCGTTGGCCTTCTTGGCGCCGAAGTAGGCGCCGCCCTGGTCGAGATAGCGGTCCATCAACTGCCAGTGCAGGGACGTCCAGCCGCTGTTGAACATCCAGTAGATCACCCCGGTGGACGGCTTCGAGGCGTCCGTCTGGTTGCGCTCGTAGGCCTCGTACTGCGCGCGGACGTTCTCGTACTGCGCGAGCTGCGCCTTGCGTACGTAGTCGGTGAGGCCGGTCGGGGCGCCGTAGCGGCCGGCGAGGGCGTTGTCGTAGATCTTCAGCGTGCCGAAGACCGGCGACGGGGAGCGGTGGTACTGCTTGGTGCTGGGGTTCTTCCAGAGGGTGTCCAGCTCGGCCGGTGACATCATCCGGCGCAGGGTGTCGAGGGTGGGGATGTCCGGGCCCGCGCTGGTCTCGGAGTTGAAGCCGGTGGCCCCGCCCTCGCGCTTGGCGTACCAGTAGTTCGGCGGGATCCAGTCGTAGGGGCCGGTCATCTTCATGCCCGAACTGCCCAGCTGCGGCGAGGACTTGGCGGAGGCGGCGGAGACCACCGGGGTCGGCCAGTCGGCGGCCCGCAGGGCGTCCAGGTAGTTCTTCTCGATCGTCGCGTCGGGTGCGAAGTCGCTGCCGATCAGGAAGGAGATCACGCTCGGGTGGTCACGCAGCCGGGCGGCCTCGGCGGCCATCGACGCCTTGGCGACCGGGTAGTCGGCCGGGGTCCACTTGTCGCCGGACTCGCCGCTCCCGTTGACCTGGCCCTCCCACTTGTCGCAGCACTCCCAGCCCGGCAGGGTCAGGACGCCGTAGCGGTCGGCCAGTTCGAAGAACTCGTCGGGCTCGATGTGCCCTTCGAGACGGATGGTGTTGAGGCCGAGGTCGAGTGCGTACTTCAGCCGGTCCTCGACATAGGTCCGGTCCCAGCGCAGGAACTCGTCCGGCGACCAGCCGCCGCCCTTGATCAGCAGCTTGCGGCCGTTGATCCGGTACTGGCGGGCGCCGTCGGAGTTCAGCGGCGCCTGCACGTCACGGATGCCGAAGGTCTCGTGCGTGGAGTCCGACGGCGTACCGGCGACGGACGCGGTCAGGTCGAGGCCGTACAGGGGCTGGTCGCCCATGCCCGCCGGCCACCACACCCGCGGCGAGGTGAGGTGCAGGCCGGGGGAGTCGGCCGGGGTGAAGGTGACGGTCTTCGTCTCGTGCGCGGCGAGCGTGACGGTCCTGGCGAAGGACGTTCCCCCGACGCTGCCGGAGACCTCGGTGGTGACGGGGGCGTCGGAGTCGTTGCGGGCCTGTGCCTTGACCGTCAGGTCGGCCGTGGCGAGCGAGGGGACGGCCAGTTTGCTCACCACGTGCGCGTCGCGCAGCGCGACCGGGCCGCCGCGGCGGACCAGGACGTCCCGGACGATGCCCATGTTCTCGTCGGGCGGCGGCTGGAGCCAGTCGATCCAGCCCATGGTGAGGTTCTTGTTCGGCTCGTTGGGCCGGATGCGGAAGGCGACCGTGTTGGTGCCGGAGCGGACCAGCGAGGTGACGTCCAGTTCGTGCCGGGTGTAGGCGCCGGCGACATCGGCGGCCTTGGCCACCTGGCGGCCGTTCACATAGACGTCGGCCGCCGAGATCACGCCGCTGAAGTCGAGGTAGGTGCGCTCGGCGGTGTCGGCGACCATGAAGTCGGTCCGGTACCACCACGGGACCTGGAAGTCGGCCTTGGGGATCTTCTGCTGGTTGGTGGAGTAGAACGGGTCCGCGTACAGACCGTTCGCGAGCAGTGCCGCGAGGACGGTGGAGCGGGGGCCGGCCGGGTACCAGCCGGTCGCCGGATAGCCGGGGGAGGAGACGGCCTCCGGGGAGTCTCCGACCTTCGCCGTCGACTGGATCGCGTAGCCGGACAGCGGGGTGCTGCTGCCGGCGGCGGAGGGGACGCGGGTGACCCGGGCGTGCGCCCGTGTCGGGGCCGGATCCCGGGACCCGGCCCAGGCACTGGTGGACAGCGAACAGAGCAGGCCCAGGGCCACGGCCGCGGTGGCGAGGCGGCGCCTGGGGGCGGGGCGAGGGAACACGGCGGTCTCCAGCCTCGTAAAGTTAGGAAACTTTACTAACCCGCCTCAAGCTAGGGCGCCGGGTGGGCGGTGTCAATCACCGTGGCCCCGGCGGCAGATGTTCAGGACACGGCCGTCCTGTGCTCGAACACCATCTCCCGTGCGGTGCCCAACGCCGTCGCCACCGCGCCCAGCAGGACCGCGTCCTCACCCAGTCGGCTCGGCGCGATCTTCGGGCGCAGGGGGGTGAGCGTGCGCAGATGCTCCCGGACCGGCCGCAGCAGCAGGTCCACGCTGTGGCCCACCCCGCCGCCCAGGACCACGAGATCCGGGTCGAGCACCGCCGCGGCGGCCGCCACCGTGTGCGCGATCCGCTCGCCCTCCAGGCGGACCGCCTTGACCGCGGCCTCGTTGCCCTGCCGGGCCGCGTCGAACACGGCCTTGGCGGTGAGCTGCCCGCTCATCCCGAACCGGCGCGCCGCCTCGACGACGGCCACCCCCGACACGGCGTCCTCCAGCCGCTCCGGCTTGAGCTGCCCCGGCCAGGGCAGGAAACCGATCTCCCCGGCCAGCCCGTGCGCGCCCGTGAACAGCCGCCCCTCGCTGACGACGCCCATGCCGAGACCGGTCCCGATCAGGATGTACGCGAACAGCCGGCTGCCCGCGCCGACCCCGAAGGTGTACTCGCCCAGGGCGGCCAGATTGGCGTCGTTGTGCACTTCCAGCGGTATGCCGAGCTCGGCGCGCAGCCGGTCGAGCAGCCCCGCGCGGCCCCAGCCCGGCAGATGCATCGCATACCTGACGCGCCGCTGCTTCTCGTCGTAGACGCCGGGTGTGCCCACTACCCCGTGCGCCACCTGTGCCGGGTCCACCCCGGAGTTGGCCACGACCTGCCGGGCGGTGCCGACCAGCAGGTCGGTGAGGGCGTCCGCGCCGCGGGCGGGGTTGCGCACGTCGGAGCGGGCGACCACCGTGCCGTCCAGGTCGGCCAGCGCGACCCGCAGCCAGCTGCGGCCCATGTCGATGCCGAGCGCGTAACCGGCGGCCGGGTCCGGGGCGTACAGGACGGCGACCCGCCCGCGCTCGGGGGCGTGGGTGCCGACCTCGTGCACGAGCCCGGCCGCCTCCAGCGAGGCGAGCGCGCTGGAGACCGTCGGCTTGGACAGACCGGTCTCCCTGGCCAGTTGGGCCCGGGACGCGGCGCCGTGGTCCCGCAGCCGGTCCAGGAGCAGCCGTTCGTTGGCGCTGCGCAGCCGTTGACGGCTCCAGGGCTGTTCGTGCTGCTCTATGGCGTCGCTGGCGGGCATCGCACCATTCTCACGTATTCCTGTCGCATACTTGACGCATCTAGTAAGGCTCCTTAACTTTATCGGCCATCCCGCCTCCTCCGGCAGACCTCGCCGTGCAACGCGTCAGGAGCCCCCAATGTCCGGTAGTCCGCCACCCTCGGGTGGCTTCGTCCGTCGCGTCGGCCTCTTCCAGGCCACCGCCATCAACATGAGCCAGATGTGCGGCATCGGCCCGTTCGTGACGATCCCGCTGATGGTCGCCGCGTTCGGCGGCCCCCAGGCGGTCATCGGGTTCGTCGCGGGCGCGGTGCTGGCGCTCTGCGACGGTCTCGTCTGGGCCGAACTGGGCGCCGCGATGCCCGGCTCCGGCGGCAGCTACGTCTATCTGCGCCAGGCCTTCCAGTACCGCACGGGCCGGCTGATGCCGTTCCTGTTCGTGTGGACGGCGATGCTCTTCATCCCGCTGATCATGTCCACCGGCGTGGTCGGCTTCGTCCAGTACCTCGGCTATCTCGCCCCCGACCTGGGCCAGACCCCGGGCGACCTGATCGGCCTCGGCGTCATCGCCCTCGTCGTGATCCTGCTCTGGCGGGGCATCGAGCACATCGCCCGCATCACCGCCGTGATGTGGGCCGTCATGATCGCCTCGGTGCTCCTGGTGATCGTCGCCGCGGCGACGGACTTCAGCACGGACCTGGCCTTCACCTACCCGGCGCACGCCTTCGACCTGACCTCGAACCACTTCTGGCTCGGCTTCGCCGCGGGCCTGACCATCGGCATCTACGACTACCTCGGCTACAACACCACCGCCTACATGGGCGCCGAGATCAAGGACCCGGGCCGGACGCTGCCGCGGTCCATCATCTTCTCGATCCTCGGGATCATGGCGATCTACCTGCTGCTGCAGATCGGCACGCTGGGCGTCATCGACTGGCAGCGCATGAGCAACCCGGACGACATCGCCGCCACCTCGGTGGCCTCTGCGGTCCTGGAGAAGACCTGGGGCAAGGGTGCCGCCGACACGGTGACCGTACTGATCCTGATCACGGCGTTCGCCTCGGTGTTCACCGGGCTCCTCGGCGGCTCGCGGGTGCCCTACGACGCCGCCCGCGACCGCGTCTTCTTCCGCCCCTACGCGAAGCTGCACCCCCGCCACCGCTTCCCGATGCTGGGCCTGGCGACGATGGGCGTGATCACCGCGATCGGGTTCCTGATCGGCCGCCACACGGACCTGGCCACCCTGATCCAGCTGCTGACCACGGTGATGGTGATCGTCCAGGCGCTGTCCCAGATCGTGGCCCTGTCCGTCCTGCGCAAACGGCAGCCGACCCTGCGCCGCCCCTACCGCATGTGGCTCTACCCCCTCCCGAGCATCCTTGCCTTCGTCGGCTGGTGCGTGATCTACGGCTACGCCGACAAGAATTCCCCGGGCCGCCACCCCATCGAGTGGTCCCTGGCCTGGGTGGCCCTCGGCTGCGTGGCCTTCGTCATCTGGGCACGGCTGGAGAAGGTGTGGCCGTTCGGGCCGAGGGAGATCACGGAGGAGTTCCTCACCGCGCCCACGCCGGACACGGAGCCCGCCGGCGCCTGACCTCGACCGTCCCGCTGCGCGCCGCGGACCCCATCGCTCGCGAGGCCGTCCCGGCCGGGCTCACGTCCGGCCGGGGCGGCCTTTTCGGCCGCCGCCCGGCTTGACATGCAAGTAATCGACTGCATAACTTCGAGTGTGCGATCAGAGGACGACGACAGCGGGATGGACAAGGTCTTCAAGGCGCTTGCCGACGAGACGCGCAGACGGTTGCTCGACCGGCTGCACGAGCAGAACGGCCAGACGCTGGGCGAGTTGTGCCGGCGCATCGAGATGACACGCCAGTCGGTGACCCAGCATCTCGCCCTCCTGGAGGCCGCCAACCTGGTCAGCACCGTGCGGCGGGGCCGGGAGAAGCTGCACTACCTCAACCCCGTGCCGCTCCACGAGATCCAGGAACGGTGGATCGACAAGTTCGAGCGCCCGCGCCTGCGCGCGCTCGGCGCACTGAAGCGACAAGCCGAGGAAGCCATGACCGACAAGCCGAGTTTCGTCTACGTCACCTACATCGCGAGCTCCCCGGAGAAGGTCTTCGAGGCGCTCACCGACGCGGAGCTCACCGCCGTCTACTGGGGGCACAGCAACGTCTCGGACTGGAAGCCCGGCTCCCGCTGGCAGCACCTGCGCACCGACGGCTCCGGCATCGCCGACGTGGTCGGCACCGTCGTCGAGAGCGAACCGCCGACCCGCCTGGTCACGACCTGGACGTCCCCCGAGACCGAGGGGCAGGAGGACAAGTACTCCCGGGTCACCTTCGAGATCCGGCCGCACGAGGACATCGTCCGCCTGACCGTCACCCACGAGGACCTGGGCGACGAGGGTGAGCGCGCGGACGTAGCGCAGGGCTGGCCGGCGGTGCTGTCCAACCTCAAGTCGATCCTGGAGACCGGCAGCCCGATGCCGCAGGCGCCGTGGCAGGTGCCGGCGCACTGAGCGGCCGCGGCGGGGCCGGAACGCCGACCGGCCGCGGCGAGGAGGGAACGTCGTCCGGACACGGCGAGGCCGGCTCGCTTTCGCGCACCGGCCTCGCGGTAATTGTTCCTTTCCTCGTTGTTCTCTTCTATGGCATGGGGGCCACCGGGGTGGCCTTCGCCGCCGTCATGGCGCACAGCAACCCGAGGACCACGGCCAGCGCGCCGATGATGACGTTGTTGAGGATGACGCCGGTGTCCGGGCTGGTGCCGACGATCCATGGCGCGATGATCATCCAGACGCCGAGGGCACACATGGCCCAGCTCAGGCCGTACATCCGAGCCGGAGCGGTGGTGAATCCCAGGGCCAGCAGGCCGATCGCGATACCCATGATCAGGTTGTGGGTGGCGAGCGCCGGCTGGCTCGCCGTGTAGTGGAGGATCCACGGGGATGCCGCGCAGTACAGACCGAGCAGGAACACCGGTCCGTCCACGAGCGCTACATCACGACCGCCGAGCATGCGGGCGTAGCGTGCCCGCATTTCGGAGACATCAGGGTGGCTCGCTATGTCGTGTCTGGGAGAGACGTTGGCCATGGCTGGTCTCCTTTGACTTGCAGGCCTGACCGCGTCTGCTGCGGCACCGTAAACGCCGCATCCACCCATTCTGCCCTTATTCCGCCCTTATATATAGAGGCAGTACGGGATCGGTGGTATCAATCTCTGCATCGCTTCTGCGTCGAATTCATGTTCCTGTGAGGCTCAAGCGTTCGCGTACGCGTGCTCTTCGGTCCGTGTCTGCTGTTCGAGGCGATGCCTCAACCGGTGCAGCCCGCGCCGCGCGTGACTCTTCACCGTGCCCAGCGGCCAGCCCGTGCGGGCGGCGATCTGGGGCTGCGTCAGGTCCTCGTAGAAGGCCAGGCACAGCACCCGCCGCTGGGCCGCAGGAAGCCCGGCCAGCTCGTGCCGGACCAGCACGCGGTCCAGCGCGTCCTCGGGCTGCCCGGTCCTGGCGTCCCCGGTGCCGAGGGCCGACCCGGCCGCTGTGACCAGGTCGCCCCGCCGAGTCCGCGCGGTCAGCGCGTCCGCGATCCTGCGCCGGGTGATACCGACGATCCAGGCGCCGAGCGGACCGCGTTCCGGCCGGTATCCGTGCCGCCCGCGCCACACGCCGAGGAACACCTGCTGGGTGACGTCCTCCGCCTCGCCGTCGTCCCCCAGCGAACGCCTGGCCAGCGTGAACACCAGCCCGGACCAGCGCCGGTAGGCGGCGGCCAGACAGGCGTCCTCGCCCGCGACCAGACCGCGGGCGATCTCCTCGTCGGCGAACGACTCCTCGGCCGGGGCCCGCGGCGACGTCGTGGCGACGGGGTACGGCGGTGGGTGAGCGGGGGCGGCCCGACAGGGCGTCATGATCACGGCTCCTCACGTGGGGCGCTGTCGCCATCGTGCGAGCGCGTGAGGCAAGGCCTCAACTTGCGTCGATTCTGCGTCGTATAGTCGCTGTATGGGTGAGTACGCGCTGGTGAGCGAGCCGGAGCGGTCCGGTCCGGGCCCCGCCGCCCCGTCCGGCGACGCCGGGCTGACCACCGGTGCCCTGGCCCGCAGGCTCGGCGTCTCGCCCACGACCCTGCGCACCTGGGACCGCCGCTACGGCCTCGGACCCGCCGAGCGCGCCGACGGCCGGCACCGGCGCTGGACGCCCCGCGACGTGGCGAAGCTGGAGACGATGTGCCGGCTGACGTCCGCGGGAGTACCGCCCGCCGAGGCGGCCCGCGCGGCGAAGGAGGGCACCGAGCCCGCCGCACGGCCACCCGACGGACCGTCCCGGGCAGACAGATCGCCGAGGGGCGCCGGACCGGCTCCGCGTTCGCGGGCGGCGGGCGGCCTGCCGCTCGGTGACGTGCGCCAGGAGTGCCGGGGCCTGGCCCGCGCCGCCGTGCGCCTGGACGCCGCGGCCGTCGACGAGCAACTCTCCTCCGCCGTGGCCGAATACGGCGTCACCGTCGCCTGGCAGGAGGTGATGGTGCCGACCCTGCACGCCGTGGGACGCAAATGGGCCTCGTCGGGAGACCGTTACGTCGAGGTGGAGCACCTTCTGTCGTGGCACGTCTCCACCGTGCTGCGCCGGCACACCCGGCCGCCCGGGACGACGGCGGACGCCACGGCTCCCGGGCCGGTGATCCTGGCCTGCGTACCCGGCGAGCAGCACACCCTGCCACTGGAGGCGCTCAACGCCGGACTGTGCGAACTCGGCCTGCCCACACGGATGTTCGGCGCCGCCGTGCCCGTCGAGGCACTCACGGCTGCGGTCCGGCGCCTGGGGCCGGCCGCCGTGGTCCTGTGGGCACAGGCGCGCTCGACGGCGAGCCCGCCCCTGGCCCAGCACGTGGCCGCCACGGAGTGGGGCGTGCGGGGCGCGCGGCGGCGGCCCGCCGTCCTGCTGGCCGGACCGGGCTGGTCCGGCCGGCCGGCGAGGGGCATGCTGCGCCCGACGGCACTGCGCGACGCGATCGACACCCTGGCCGGGACACGGAGCGCCGCGCCGCCGCGCTGACCGGCCGTGCCCCGGGCGCCCGCGCGGCCCCCTCAGTCGCGTTCGCGGGCCCGCCGGAACCGGGCCAGCCCGTCGGACAGGTCGACGATCGGGTCCGGGTAGTCGATCGCGGCGCGGTCCAGGCCCCACAGTTTCCACGGCTCGTGCACCACGGGGCCCTCGACTCCCTCCAGTTCGGGCACCCAGCGCCGGACGTACGCGCCGTCCGGGTCGTAGCGTTTGCCCTGGGTGACGGGGTTGAGGACGCGGTTGGGGCGGGAGTCCGTGCCCGTGCCCGCCATCCACTGCCAGTTCAGCTGGTTGTTGGCCACGTCCCCGTCCACCAGCAGATCCAGGAAGTGCCGGGCGCCCACCCGCCAGTCGACGTAGAGCGTCTTGGTCAGGAAGCTCGCGGCCAGCAGGCGGCCCCGGTTGTGCATCCAGCCCTCGTACCGGAGCTGGCGCATGGCCGCGTCCACGACCGGATAGCCGGTACGGCCCTCCCGCCAGGCCTCGACGTCGTCCCGGGCCGTCCGCTCGGAGCGCCAACGGTCGCGCTTGGTGCGGTAGTCGGCGCCGGCCGCGCCCGGCCGCGCCGACAGCACCTGACGGTGGAAGTCGCGCCAGGCGAGCTGCCGGACGAAGGCATCGGCGCCCGGACCGCCCGCCTGGCGTGCCCGGTGGACGAGCTCGACGGGGGAGAGCGTCCCGAAGTGCAGGTGCGGCGAGAGGTGCGAGGTCGCGTCGCCGGCCAGGTCGTCGTGCCGGTCCTCGTAGTGCGCCACACCGCGGCGCAGCCAGGCGGTCATCCGCTTCCGGCCCACCCTCTCGCCGCCGGGGGCCAGCCCCTCGGACAGCCCCGAAAGCCCCGTGCGGGTGGGGAGGTCCTCGGACCCGACGCCGTCCGGCACCCGTACCGCGCGGGGTGCGCCGAGCGGCTTGCGCAGCGGCTGCCGCGCCCACTGCCGGAAGTACGGCGTGAACACCGCGAAGTGGTCGGAGGTGGCCGGGGTCACCGCGCCCGGAGCGACCGCCGTGGTCACCGTGTCGTGGACGTGCAGCCGACGTCCCTCGGCCTCCAGGGCCTGCCGCAGCCGTGCCTCCCGGCGGTGCGCGTAGGCGCTGACGTCGGCCGCCATGTGCACCTCGTCGGCGTCCGCCTCGGCCGCCACCTTGCCCACCTCGTCCACGACGTCACCGGACCGTACGATCAATCGCCCGCCGCGCTCGCGCAGTTCCGCGTCCAGGTCACGCAGGCAGTCGGCGAGGAACGCCAGCCGGTTGGGGGCCGCGAAGCCGGCGTCGTCCACCGCCCGGTCACGGACGAACAGCGGCACCACCAGCCGCCCCGGCCCGTCCAGGGCGGCCCGCAGCGGCGGGTGGTCGTGCAGACGCAGGTCGGAGGTGAAAAGGACGACCGAGACGTTCATGAGGCGACTCCGGGTGGGACGGGTGCTGACGGTGAGCTGATTCCGCCCCGGCGGGCCCGGCGGATGCGGCTGTCAACGACCGGGTGCGCCTTCCTTCCTCGGGGTGAGCGGGCCGCGGCCCGCCGCCCGGGCGATGTTGCGGGCCATGCCGCCGAAGACGACGGCGTGGAAGGGGGAGACGCTCCACCAGTAGGCGTGGCCGAGCAGCCCGTGCGGATGGAACAGGGCACGCTGGCGGTACCGGCTGCCGCCGTTCCCGTCCCGTTCGGCGGACATCTCCAGCCAGGCCAGCCCCGGCAGCCGCATCTCGGCGCGCAGCCGCAGCAGATGCCCCGGCTCGATCTCCTCGACCCGCCAGAAGTCCAGCGAGTCGCCCACCCGCAGCCGCTGTGCGTCCCGGCGGCCGCGGCGCAGCCCGACCCCGCCGGCCAGCCGGTCGAGCCGGCCGCGCGCCGCCCAGGCGAGCGGGAAGGAGTACCAGCCGTTGTCGCCGCCGACCCCCTCGATCACCCGCCACAGGTCGCCGGCCGGTGCGTCGACCTTCGCCTCGCGCCGGTCGGTGTAGAGGCTGCCGCCCGCCCAGTCGGGGTCGGTGGGCAGCGGGTCGCTGGGCGCGCCGGGGACCGCGGCGGAGGTCCAGCGGGTGGTGACGCCGGCCTCGCGGACGCGTCGCAGGGCCAGCCGCACCGCCTCGTCGAAGCCGATGGGGTGCCCCGGCGGGTCGGGCACGTACCCGGCGATGTCGTGCTCGCGGCAGACGACCTCGTGGCGCAGCGACTCGGTCAACGGGCGGGCGAGGGACGCGGGGACGGGCGTGACCAGGCCGACCCAGTGACTGGACAGCCGGGGCGTGAGGACCGGCACGGGGAGGATCACCCGACGGGGGAGCCCCGCCACCGCCGCGTAGCGGAGCATCATGTCCCGGTACGTGAGGATGTCCGGGCCCCCGATGTCGAAGGCCCGGCTGACGTCGGCGGTCATGCGGGCGCTGCCGACGAGCAGGCGCAGCACGTCCCGTACGGCGATGGGCTGGATGCGGGTGCGCACCCAGCTCGGGGTGACCATCACGGGCAGGCGCTCGGTGAGGTAGCGCAGCATCTCGAAGGAGGCCGAGCCCGAGCCGATGATCACGGCCGCGCGCAGGACGGTCGTGGGCACGCCCGAGTCGAGCAGGATGCGGCCGACCTCCGCGCGGGACCGCAGGTGGGGCGAGAGCTCGCGGTCGGGCACCCGCGCCGGGGCGAGACCGCCGAGGCAGACGATGCGGCGCAGGCCGGCGGCCCGGGCCCGGTCCCCGAAGATCCGTGCCGCGCGGCGGTCGGTCTCCTCGAACCGCCGGCCCGTGCCGAGGGCGTGCACCAGGTAGTAGGCGACCTCGACGCCCCGCATCGCCTCGGCGACCGACGCGGCATCGGTGACGTCGCCCCGCACCACCTCCACGTCGCCCGCCCACGGGTGGTCGCGGAGCTTGCCGGGGGAGCGCGCCAGACAGCGCACCCGGTACCCGGCGGCGAGCAGCTCGGGCACGAGCCGGCCCCCGATGTACCCGGTGGCGCCCGTCACCAGACACCGCGGGCCTGCCGCGCCGGTGTGGTCCGACGCCATGTGCTCCCGCGCCATGGAGTCCGGTGCCATGCGGTCCGGCTCGGTGGACTCCCGTGCCATGCGGTCCGGCTCGGTGGACTCCCGTGCCGTGTTGCCAGGCTCGGTGTGGTCCCGCGCCATGTGCTCCGGTGCCATGTGGTTCCGCTCCATGGGTCTTGGATCCTCCGTGTCGGTGTCCCCCATGGGTCACTTCCACACGGACGCCCCGCGCGGATGCGCACGCCGCCGACGACCGAAATTGAGCTGGACATGTCCGCGTCGATCCGGGGCAGGCGAAGAGGAGGAGGCGGGCCGGGCGGACCGGCCACGCGTCGACGCCGGAGGTGAATCGCCGCTATGAGCGCGAAGGTGTTGGAACGGTTTCCGGCGGGGGCTCCGCGCGGATCATGGCCGGCGGAGGAGTACGCGGCCGCCCGGCGCGCGGAGGGGGAGCCCGCGACCGTGGTGATGGACCTGAACTCCGACGCGTTCCTCGTGGTGGTGCCCGCCGAGGAGGAGGCCGCCTAGGGCCAGGACACGCCGCCCTGCCGCGTCGCGGTCAGCGCGGCCAGATGGGCCCGGCGTACCTCGGCCGTCTGGCCCTGGATGAGCAGGAACATCGCCTCCCGGGCCAGCCGCTGGGCCGGGCTGCGCAGGTCCATGGCGCGCCCGCCGCCGGCCACGACCGCCGCGGTGGTCGCCGCGCGCAGCAGGTCGTACGCCCGTGTCTTGAGGCTCAGACGTTCCTCGATGCGCTCGTGCGGGACGGGGTGGTCGGCGAGCGCGTAGGCCCGCCGCCGCACCTCGTCCAGGTCGGCGCGCAGCGCGGCCGCCGGCTCCGCGCCCTGCGGGGCGTTCTCCAGGTCGCGCAGCGCCGCGTACGCCACCCCGAACACGGCCGGGGAGGTGTTGGTGCTGCGCGGGATGTCGATCCGGGCGAAGCTCTCGTGCGGGGTGCGCAGCACCACGGACTCCTCGGGCAGCCACAGGCCGTCCAGTTCCAGGGACACGGTCCGGGCGGCGGTGAGCGCGGCGAGCCGCATCGGCGGCGAGGGCCGCAGCCCCGGCCGCTCGCGCGCGTCGGCGAACGCGAACACCACGTCGCCCCGCTCGCAGACGCCCGCGAGCAGCATCACGTCGTTCAGGCCCCAGCCGGTGTACCAGGGCACGGTTCCGTCGAAGCGCCAGCCGCCCCGCTCCGCCGTGGCCCGCACCGGCACGCGGGGGAACCGACGGACATGGGCGTAGGCGATGCCGGCCATCAGCTCGCCGGTCGCCAGCGGACGCAACAGGCGCCCCCGCACGGGGAGTTCGGACTTCGCGAGCAACTTCACCGGCGTGTGGTGCTGCGTCTGCACGAACCAGGTGGAGCAGCACGCCCCCGCCAGGATCTCCGCGATCTCCCGGGCCACCGCGTCGGGCGCGCCCGCCCCGCCGTCCTCGCGCGGCGCGCTCACCCCGAGCAGCCCGGCGCGTCCGACGGCATCGATGTGGCTCGCGGGCACGCCCTCCTCGTCGACCTGACCGGCCCGCGGGGCGAGCAGGTCGTCCGCGAGCCGTCGGGCACGGGAGACGAGCGGATGTGCTGCGATGGTCATGCGGAGAATTCTTCCCGATCCGGTACGGCGGGGAGCGCGGACGCGACGACCCGGTACCGCGCGCCCGACCGGGCCTGGGAATATATTTTCGTTCCTGAAAGGTTGGCCTTTACATCTGACTGTTCGTACTCCGAAGCCGTAGGGCTCGAGCATCACCAGCGAGGCATCGTGAACCACTCCACCCCCGAGCAGCCCGCCGACGTCGTGGCCCGGCTGCGCGCCACCTTCCGCACCGGCCGCACCCGGCCCGTCGAGTGGCGCACCGGCCAGCTGCGCCGCCTGCGCGAGATGCTCACGGAGGGCGGCCCCGACCTGGCGGCCGCGCTCCACGCGGACCTCGGCAAGAGCTCCGCCGAGGCGTACCGCACCGAGATCGACTTCACGATCCGGGAGATCGACCACACCCTCGACCACCTCGACCAGTGGCTGCGCCCCGAGTCCGCGCCCGTCCCGGCGCACCTCGGCGACGACGCGACGGCCTGGACGCAGTACGACCCGCTCGGCGTCGTCCTCGTCATCGCCCCGTGGAACTACCCGGCCCAGCTCCTGCTCGCCCCGATGGTCGGTGCGCTCGCCTCGGGCAACGCGGTGGTGGCCAAGCCGAGCGAGCTGGCCCCGGCCACCTCGGCGGCGCTGGCCCGGCTCGTCCCGGCGTACCTCGACACGGACGCGGTCGCCGTCGTCGAGGGCGGCGTCCCGGAAACCACGGCCCTGCTGGCCGAGCGCTTCGACCACATCTTCTACACCGGCAACGGCACCGTCGGCCGCGTCGTCATGCGCGCCGCCGCCGAGCACCTCACTCCCGTCACCCTCGAACTCGGCGGCAAGTCACCGGTGTTCGTCGACCGCGGCACCGACCTGGACGTGGTCGCCGACCGGCTGGCGCGCGGCAAGTTCCTCAACGCCGGCCAGACCTGTGTCGCCCCCGACTACGTGCTGACCGACCCGGAGACCGCCCCCGCCCTCGAACGCGCCCTCGTCCGGGCCGTCGAGGCCCTGTTCGGCACCGACCCTGCGGCGAGCGCCGGGTACGGCCGGATCGTCAACGAACGGCACTTCGACCGGCTCAGCGGCCTGCTCGACTCGGGCCGGGTGGCGGTCGGCGGCGGCAGCGACCGGACGAGCAAGTACATCGCGCCCACCGTCCTCGCGGACGTGGACCCCGACGCGCCCGTCATGCGGGAGGAGATCTTCGGCCCCATCCTGCCCCTCGTCACCGTGCCGGACCTCGACGCGGCGATCGGTTTCATCAACGACCGCGACAAGCCCCTGGCCCTGTACGTCTTCTCCGAGTCCGACGACACCCGCCGCCGGATCGCCGCCGAGACCTCCTCCGGCGGCCTCGGCCACGGCCTGCCGCTCGCCCATCTCACGGTCTCCGACCTGCCGTTCGGCGGCGTGGGGGAGAGCGGCACCGGCAGCTACCACGGCCGCTACTCGATCGAGACGTTCAGCCACCGCAAGGCGGTGCTGGAAAAGCCGCTGGGCTGAGGCGCACGGCACGGTCCCGGCAGCAAAAACGTCACAGCGTAACGGAGTTGACCGGTTCCGTTACCCGCCGCCGTCCGGCGCAGTACGCTGCCGGGACCACACGGGGAGAGCACGACGCGGGGGACGCACATGAAGGACTCCTACCAGCTGTATCGGCATGCCGTCGACGACGTATGGAAGAAGTGGTGGGTGTCCTGGCCGCTCTCCCGGCGCGTCGAGCTGGGACAGGTCCTGGAGAACGCCGACGGCGACATTCGCAGCGCCGGCAGCCTCACCGACCACGGCGTCCCCTTCACCGCCCGCCCGGGCACCCCGCACAACGACTACACCTACGACGCGCGGGGCTCCGCGTCCGTGACCTTCAAGGCCGCCGGGGCCGCCGCGGACGGCTTCAGCGCCCTGGCAGCCGCCGACTTCGGCGCACGCGTCGGCTTCGAGAAGGGCGACACCGCCCTCGTCGTCTACCGCGGCCTGACCGAGAACGGTGTCGAGAACACCCGCGCCCTGGCCGCGGCACTGGTCGGCCGCGGCTGGGACGACTGGGACGACACCCTGCTCGCCGTCACCGACGTGGTCACCGCCGCCTCCGGCGTCGTCCTGACCGCCACGGACGCCGCGAGCGAGGCCGAACTGCGCTTCCAGGCCGGCGCGGGGCCCGGCGTGCCCACCCTCGCGGACGTCACGGCCGCCGCGGCCGTGGCCTGGCGCCGCCACATCGGTCTGGAGTGGCTCGCGACCGACGTCACCCCCTTCTACCGGGTGGTCCGCCTCCGCAAGAACTGGTTCGGCAAGGTCAAGAAGGACTACGGCCCCCGTCAGCCCGGACGGGGCGCCGCGCAGGTGCCCGTACCACCGATCCTGCTGGAAGAGGCGCAGGACGATCCCGAAGCCGTGCTGGAACCGGTGGAGCCGGACGAGCAGCCGCTGCCGCCCCACGACGCCACGCACTAGCGGTCCACGGGGGCACCATGGCACACGACACGGCGAAGACGCCGACGGAAGCGGTCCTGCGGCTCGTCGGCGCGGCGAACGGCACGGACAGGACCACCGTCACCCTCTCGGTGGACGGCCGCGAGGTGGGGGCCGCACCTCTGGGCGTCCTGGAGCGGACCGAGGACCTCATGACGGTCTTCGACCGCGGCGTGGGTGACAAGGACCGGGAGCACGCGGGCGACAAGCTGTACGGGGCGCTGCTCGGCACAGGGCTGGACGAGCACTGGGCCGATCTGCGCAAGTGCGGCACCGCGCGCCGGCCCCTGCGCGTCCGGCTGGACGTCGAGCCCCTCGAACTGCGCTGCCTGCCCTGGGAGTTGCTCCGGCACCGGGGGCAGTGGCTGTGGCGTCGGCAGGAGCTCCTGTGGAGACGCGGCATCGACGACGACCCCCTCGGCGCCGGGGAGTTACGCGAACTCGGGCCGCTGCGCGTGCTCGTCGTGGTGTGCCAGCCGCCCGACGACGACCGGCTGCTGGCCGAACGGGAGATCGCCGCGATATCCGGGGCCCTGGAGTCCGCCCCGGGCCGCACCTACCTGGAGATCCTCGACGCACCGCGTGACGCGGGCCAACTGTCCGCGTGCATAGACGAGTTGCGCCCCCACATCGTGCATGTCATCGGCCACGGCATGCCCCGCCCGGGATCGGACAGTCCCGTCGTCGTCTTCCCCGCGGACACCCGCGACGGACCCGACGAATGGCTGCTCGCCGCGGGGGATGTCGCCGATCTGACCGACTGGAAGCCCCCGCTGGTGGTGCTCAACGCCTGCCACGCGGGCAAGGCCGACCCCGCCGACCTGATCGGCGGCATGGCCCGGGCCTTCCTGGACGCGGGAACCCGGGCCGTCGTCTCGATGCAGGACGACATCGAGTCCGACGCCGCGGTCGTCTTCGCGGAGAAGTTCTACACGGAACTGAGCTGTGCCCGCGCCGTGGACGACGCGGTGGCCGCCGCCCGCTCCGAACTCGCCAGACGCCCGGCCAGCCGCGGGTCCTGGGCGTTGCCGGTGCTGCTCACCCGGACCGCCCCCGGCCTGGTCCTGCCCGTCGATCACCTGCCGCCACCGGGCGGCTCGGTCAAGGGCATCGACCAGTGCAAGCAGTACCAGGAGCTCCGCCGTTTCGTGGGACGCACCGACGAACGACGGCGCGCCTGGTGGGCGCTGGACGACCCGGCGCTCGTCCCGAGCGGCACGGACCGGCCCGTTCTGGTGATCGGCGGCCACTCGCAGACCAACAGCGAACACACGGGCAAGACCTGGCTCACCAACTGGTGCCTGGTCACCTGGTTCCTGCGCGGGCACCACATCGTCTCGGTCGACCTCAAGGAACCGCTGGCCCACCCCGCCGGCGCAGCCGCCGCCGGACCGCCCACCCGGCACAAGGACTGGCTCTCGGTCCTTCGCCTGATCCGCCAGGAGGCCACCTCCCCGAGCCAGTTGTGCCGGCTGCCCGAGACGGCGTTCGGCACCTTCAACGCCGTACTCAACCGGCTGGCGGCCTCGGCCACCCCGGGCGACGGTGAGCCGGAACCGGCCGAGGACGCCTGGCTGGCCTTCGACGACGAGGTAGGGGATCCCTACGACAAGCGCAAGACGCACATCATGGACGCGTTCCTCGACGCGCTCAGGACCGCCGCCGACGGACGGCCCATGGTGATCGCGCTCGACCACGCCGAGACCATCATGCGGGGCGACTTCGTCAACGTCCTGTACAAGGGGCTGGTCTCGCCGGTCGCCTACGGTCACGCCGCCCCGCTGCGGCTCATCGTGGTCGGCCGCGACGCCTGGCTGAACGAGGTGCTCCCGGAGGCCGACTCGCACATGCTGGGACGGGTGAGCGTCGGCGACTTCGAGAGCGACCAGTTCATGCGGCTCGCCCGCGCCTACGCGAGACGCCTCGGCGTTCCCCCCGACGAGGGCATCGAGGACCTGCTCGAAATGATCAACGGGCAGCTGGCTCCGCACTTCAGTGTCACGACCTTCGAGTCGATCCGCGCGATCCTGCCGACATGGCGAGAGGCCCGACCACAGGGAGCCGGCCGATGACGGACGCACTGGCGGACCTCACCCGTCGACTCGCCGCCGGCGAGAGCCTGGAGGACATCACCCGCTCGCTGCGCCCGCCGGACTGGGCCCCCGTGCTGCGCGCCTGCGCCGTGGCACGCTCCTTCGACGCCGACCTGTACGAGGACGTCCTGCGGCACACGGCCGCCGGGCGAGGGCCGGACAAACCGCCCACCCTGACGGAACTGGTCGACGCCCGCGCCGTGGAGCCCGTGGTCGGGGCGCCGGGGACGTACACACTGTCGGAGACCGACCGCAGCGCGTACTTCCTCGACTGGATCAGTGACGGCGCCGACGGCGAGGCGGCCCCCGCCGGACTGCTGGCCCTCGACCGCGCGATCGGTGAGCGCCGCCGCGCGGACGGCGACCACGCCGAAGCGGTACGGCACCTCCTGCTGCCCGAACCCGACGAGGCCGTCGCCCTCTTCGAGGAGCAGTTCGCGGCGGCCGACGCCCGCCGCGACTTCGCGGCCTGCCAGGATCTCGTCGACATCCTCGGCGACGCCGACCGGCTGCCGTTCGTTCCCCCCGCGATCGCCGAACTCGGCATGGACCGGGCCGGATACGTGCGGGCCCGCGACCACTGGGCGGCCGACTACGCCCGCTCCGCCCAGTTCCTGCAGCCCGCGAGACTGGCCGCCGACGCCGACCGGCTGCTTTCCGGGCGGCGCCGGGTCTGGCACGTGCACGCCCCCGGAGGCGCCGGCAAGACCATGCTGCTGCGCTGGCTGGTGGCCCGGTACTGCGTGCCCGCACCCCGTGACGTCCCGTGCGCCCGCATCGACTTCGACGTCGTGAACCCGCACTCCGTGGGACGTCATCCCTGGCTCCTGCTGCTGGAGATCGCCGAACAGTTCGGCCGCCGGCTGCCCGGACGGCTCTTCGAGTCGCTCGCCGGCTACGGCGTCTACCGGATCCTGCTGGACCGCCGGCCCTCCGAGACCGCGCGCGAGGTCGCGAGCGCCGTCGACCGCCTCGACAGCTCGGCGGTCGAGAACGAACTCCTCGCGGCCTTCGCCGAGCGTCTCAACCCGGCCCTGGCCGGCCGTCCGGCCGTCCTGGTCGTGGACACGACCGAGGAACTCCTGCTGCACGGCCACCCCGAGACCGAACGGCTCCTGCGGATGCTCGGCTCGCTCCTGCAGCGCTGCCGCGGACTCCGCCTGATCCTGGCCGGCCGCCACGACCTGCGCACCAGCATCCCCGAGGCGCTCAGGGCGTTCCCGAGCAGGGACGTCAAGCACGTCCAGGTGCGGCCGTTCAGCCCGGTGCAGGCCCGCCAGTACCTGACCGGCATGCGCGGCATCACGGACCAGTGCCTGGTGCAGGTCGCGACGGACAAGGCACGCGGGCTCCCCTTCGCGCTGGCCCTGCTCGCCGACCTCATCGAGCACGACCCCGACATCACCGCCGAGCAACTCGCCTCCTGCGAGGAGCCGTTGGTGCGCTACCTCATCGAGCGGGTGGTGCAGCGCATCGACGACCCCGGGGTGCGCTGGCTGCTGCGGTACGGCGTGATCCCCCGGCGCCTGCGCAAGGAGGACGTGCGTACCGTCATGCGCTCCTGGCTGGCCAAGGGCATCACCGACCGGTCCGAAGTGGACGACCCGCGCCTCGACGCCCACCATCTGCGGGGCAGGGAGGACGTCTTCCCGTTCACCGCCGCCGAGCCGACGGACGACGACCTGGAGCGGACCTGGCAGCGGCTCCTCGCCTACGCGTCCAGGTCCTCCTGGGTCTCCCGGCACGCGGGCGACGACGACACCGTCGTCTTCCACATCAACGTCCTGGCGCCGATGCGGCTGCTGATCTCCGGCCACGAGGTCTTCAAGGAGCTCCACCACGCCTTCGCAGCCCACTTCGACGCCCTGGCCGAATCGGATCCCGAGCAGTGGGGCGCGTACGTCAAGGAGGCCACGTACCACCGGTTCCAGGCGGGTGATCCGAACGCGGAGAGCCAGTGGCGGGAGGCGTTCTCGGCGTCGTACGACGGGGATGATCCGGAGCTGATGCGGGAGCTGTGCGAGGAACTGCTCGGCGACGAGTACCTGGACGGGGGCCGGCCCCGGCCGCGGGCCGACGGGCAGCCCCTCATCGGCCGGCGCACGGTGGTCCTGGCTCACCTGGGCGCGGCGATGGCGGTCCTGCGCGGCCGGACGAACGACTCCTCGGGCGTCGCCCCCCTGTTCCTGCTCACCCTGGCCAACTCCTCGGATCCGGCCTGGAGCGAGATCGAGCGCCATCTGTCCCGCGTCGAGCGACTGGTCGCGGAGTCGGACGAGCCGATCGACCTGCGCGGGGCCGACACCCTGCTGCGGGCCCTGGTCCTCGTCGGGCGGCAGCAGCACGAGGAGGCGTCCGAGCTGATCCGCACCTTGTTGGAGAGCGAGCTCCCGGCTCCGATCCAAGAGGGCCTGCAGATGATCCTGGCCACCATCCAGACCCAGCTGAACGACCCCGAGGCCGAGACCACCTTCCGCAACGCGATGTCGCGCGCCCGGGCCAGCGGCCGCGTCGCGGACGAGGCCGCGATCTCCCGGCAACTGGCGCACGTCCTGGAGGACCGGGGCCGGGTCGACGCGGCCATCGAGGTGCACCGGGAGGTGGCGGCGGCGGAGACCCTGGCGGGAGCGCACGCGGCGACCAAGAACCGTGCCCTGCTGAGCCTGGCCCGCGTGGAACTCCAGACCTACGCCCCGCACTCGGCCCTGGGCACGCTGCGGGACATCGACCTGACCGCGCTGCCGCCCACCGACCAGGTCGAGGCGCTCCAGTACGAGGCGCAGGCCCACCAGTTCCTCTTCCGCTCCAAGCTGGCCCTCGACGCGCTCGACCGGGCGGACCGCGTCGCACTGGCGGACATCGGCGATGCCACCCGGTACCGGTGCCTGGCCTGGACCGCGCTGCAACGCGGGGTGTTCGAGGGCCAGTTGCTGTCGGTGGACGAGGCCGAGCGGTCCTTCGACCGAGCCGCCGCGCTGTGGTCCGACCTCGGCTACCCCGAGGGTCATCCGCAGTCACTGCTGCTGTACGCCCAGTACCTCGTGCAGGAAATGGGCGACCTGCGCAGGGCGGCGCAGACCCTCGAACTCGTGCGGGCCGTGGACACCTCGGGTGAACTCGCCGTGCGGACCGCGCTGTTGTGGCACACACTCGCCGAGCGGGGCTTCGAGGTGCCCGACGACTCGCTGCTCAGCGTTCCACGCGGCTCGCAGAAGGACCTGCTTGAGGGGGGAGTGGCCGCCGTGCTGGCCGATCCCGGCCGGGCCCCCGACCTGGCGGACGCCCTCTCCGCCGTGGAGGCGCCGACGGCACGCGTCGCCGCGCTCCTCGGGCTGAGCCTGTGCCGCACCCCGGAGCGGCAGCCACGGCCCGGACTCGACCTGCTGCGACCGCTGTTCGAACCGCTGCTGCACACCGAGAGCCCCGATCTCGACCACTACGTGCGGTTGACCCGCCTGGCGGAGTTCGAGCGGGTGTCGGGACGCCCCGAGGAGGCCGCCCGACTGGTGGCGCGGGCCTATCCGGCGCTGTGCGAGGCAGCCGGCGACGACCCGCTGCCCCGATGGCGCTGGGCCCGGGCCCAGATCCGCTGCGGCGGGGCGCCGGAGGGCGACCTCAGCCGGTCCCTGCGCCGCGACGTCGAAGCGGCACCGCCCCTGCTGCGCGCCGCCGCGACCTGGCTGACGGCCTCGACGGAACCGGACACGAAGGCCCGGCAAACACTGCTGCACAGCGCCGCCGAGCACCTCAGCGAGGTGCAACGGCCCTCCTGCTGGGCGCAGTCCGTCCTGCGCGCCACCGGCGAGGAGAACCAGGACCTGTCCGTCCTGCGGGCCGCGCAGCGCATGTCGGAGGTGCTCGGCTACCCGGCGCCGGAGCCGGAGCCGGTCCCGCCCTCCTCGTTCCTGCCGGTCGTGGTCCGGCCCGAGCACGAGCACGTCTACCGCGTGCTCCCCGGGTGGGGGAGTGCCTCCCCCCTCGTGCACGCGGCCCACGCGCTGGCCGAGAACTGGCTGGGAGTCGCGTACGACAACGGGGTGCGGCTCTCGCGGGAGTCGACGGGCGGTCCGCCGGTCCGCTGCGCGCAGGTGCAGGCGGACGAGCCCTGGTCGCACGCGTTCCCCTGGGAACTCCAATTCCGGCACGAGCAGGGGGTGCCCGTGTACCGCACCCTGCCCCGGGCCGCGGAGACCGCCGACGTCCGGGCCGTACAGGCGGCCCTCAACACCCAGTCGGTCACCAAGGTGGTCACCGACGGCGTCTGGGGCTCGCTCTCCCAGCGGGCGCTCTTCGCCGCCGCGGGTGCCCTGCTCGGTCTGGGCCCGCTCGGCGTGGTCGACGCGGAGGTGGCGGCGGCCGTGCTGATGCGGAACTACCGGCGCCGCGCCAGGGAACAGAGCGGTCCGAGCGCGGTGGTCGTCGCCTGCGATCCCCCCTCCGACAACCGCACGCTCGCGGCCTCCGCGTACGCCTCCACGCGCTCGGTCGTCGGCGCCTACACCGCGCACGGGGTGCCCGTCCGCGAGTTCCGGTCGCCGGGCAGCCTCCCGCGGCTCAAGCAGCCTCCCGCCGTCCTTCACGTGAGCGCTCCGCTGCGCCTGCGCGGCGGCACGACTCCCTGCTTCGACCTGTCGTACGGGGAACTCAGCCCCCGGGAGCGGCTGAGCCGCACGGTCACGGGAGCCGATCTGGATCCGGACGGGCTCATCGCCTGGCTGCGGCAGTTCGACCCCGGCACCCAGCCGCTGGTCGTCCTCGACCCGCCCCGCCCCGGATCGGCGGCCGACATCCCGCTGCAACTGATGCTGCGCAACCTGTTCGCGGCGTCGCTGTTCTCCTCCGGACACGCCCCCGCCGTGCTCGGGGTGGGACTGCTGGGCGGCGCCAGGAGCGCCCAGACGAGCCTGGTGGCGCGGGCCGTGCGGGCGGACGCGCCGCTGCTGCGGACGTCCGAGGAACTGCGCGGCCTCGCCCGGGCCGCGGACGGCCTCGCCTCCTGGGGCGAGGACCATCTGGAACACCTCTGCGTCTCGCTGTTCGCCAGCCCCGCGGCCCTGCGCGTGTACGAACCCGACCCGGAACCGGAGCCGACGAGCTCATGAGCGATGTCTCGACGACCGGGGGCCTGACCGTCGACCCCGGACATCCCGCACGCCGCGAGGCCGAGGTGCGGCATCTGCTCGCCGGGCTGGAGGCGGAGCTGGCCGACTGGGCCGAGGCCGCGAAGGCCCGGGGTCCGATGGAGAAGCACCGGTCGCAGATCGAGAGCGCGGTACGGGTCGTCTCCGCCGCCCTCGGCCGGCTCCGGGACATGCCCGCGGCCGAGCGGCGGGACAGGGCTCCCGAACTCGTCCTCGACCTGCACCATCTGTGGGACTTCTTCCGCGGCAAGTGGGCCATGCGGCACATGCCCCGACAGCGGCGGTTCCTCGACGTGGCCGACGAGCTGGCCTGGGCCGTCTACGACCCGGTGCGGCGGGCGGCGGCCCCGCGCCAGGCCCTTCGCGAGCCTCCGCTCACCTTCCTCAACCGCCATCCCGTGCCCTTCGCCGCCGCACGCGGCAGCGACTTCGAGGAACTGCTGCCGTCGGGGCGGCAGCGCACCATGGCCGGCCGCCGGGCCAGCCGGCACCTGCCGTTCCCCGTGATCGGCATCCCCTGGTCGGCGAGCCACCACCTGCCCTCGCTGCTCGCGGTCGCCCACGAGACCGGCCACCACATCGAGGACGACTTCGGCCTCACCGAACCCCTGCGCACGCGCCTGCGCGAGCACGCGCGGCTCTCGCCGGAACGCCTGGCCGTGTGGGAGGGCTGGGCCGGCGAGGTGTTCGCGGACGTGTGCGCGACGCTGGCCTGCGGCGTGGCGTACGCATGGGCCCTGATCGACGTGCTCGCCGCCCATCCGGCGGCCGCCGAGGGCAGCGCGGAGTACCCGCCGCTCGCGCTGCGGGTGCTGGTCTGCCGGGCCGCGCTCCCCGACGGCGAGAGCGCCGGCCTGCCGGGCGCCGCGCACGACGCCGAGGCGCGGGCCGTGGTGGACGCCCTGACCGGTACGGGCTTCGAGGAACTGGGCGGCGCGACCCTGCCCGCACTGCTGGGCCTGCGCCGCCCGGCCGAACTGCACGACGCGAGCCGCAACCTGCTCGCCGGGACGGGGTCCCGGCGCAACGACGTGCCCGGAGTGCTCTCGGCGGCGACCCTCGCCTTCGTCGCGGACCCGGACGCGTACGACCTGAAGAAGGGGTACGACCCCAAGAACGCAGGGGAGCGGGCCCTTTCCGAGGTCCTGGCCCTCGTACCGAAGGGACCGCGCGCCGCCGCGGCGTCCCCGCCCCGGCGCGCCGAACGCGACGCCCTGGCCGGTCACGAGCTCTTCGACCTCTTCGACCGGCTGCGCGCCGACGGCTGACCGGACCGGGCGCCCGGGTGACTACAATCGGCCAGGCGGTCTACTGGACTGTAGACGAAGACAGGGTGAGGATCGTTCCGATGACCGACGCGAAGGACGAACGCCGGCCGGCCGGTGAGCTCGAAGCGAGCGTCATGGCCGCGCTCTGGGCCGCCGGTGCGCCCCAGACGCCCGGCCAGGTGCAGCTCAGCCTCGGCGCGGGCCTGGCGCGCACCACGGTGACCACGATCCTCTCCCGCCTGCACGAGAAGGGGATCGTGGACCGGCAGCGCCAGGGCCGCGGCTACGCCTACGTCCCCGTGCAGGACGCCCAGGGGCTCACCGCCCGCCGGATGCACACCGAGCTCGACCGGGACAGCGACCGGGAAGCGGTGCTCGCCCGCTTCGTCGCCCAGCTCAGCCCCGACGACGAGCGCGTCCTGCGTGATCTGCTGGAACCGGGGGAGCGATGACGGCCCTGCTGCTCCTGCCGCTCCTGCTGCCGTGCGCCCTGCCGCCGCTGGCCCGGCGGGCCCTGGACCGGCTGGCGCCCGCCGCCGCTCTCCGGACGATCACCGCCGCGGCCGTGGTCCTCGCGGGCTGCTCGGTGACCGCGCTCGGCGCGTTCGTCCTCACCGGGCTGCTCAAGCTGCCGGTCTTCGCCGCACTCGGTGAACTCGTCCACCCGCTGCGCACCGCCTCCGACCTCTTCGTCGCCCCGGCCGCCGCCACCTCCGTAGGAGCCCTCGCGGTGGGTGCCTGGACGCTCGTGCGCTCGGTGCTGCGGCAGAGCCGCGCGCTCCGCGTGGCCCGCACGGCGGCCGGGTGCGGTCCCGCCGCGGGCGACCTGTGCGTGGTCGACTCTCCGCACCCGGACGCGTACGCGCTGCCCGGGCGCCCGCACCGCATCGTCGTCACCACCGCGATGCTGCGCACCCTGGACGCCGACGAACGCGAGGTGCTGTTCGCGCACGAGCGGGCGCACAACGCGGGCGGCCACCACTACTTCCTCGCCGCCGCCGAACTCGCGGCCCACTGCCACCCCGCGCTGCGCCCGGTCCGCGAGAGCATCCGGCTCGCGGCCGAGCGCGCGGCCGACGAGGCCGCCGCCGACGCCGTCGGCGACCGGCGCCTGGCCGCCCGCGCCATCGCCCGCGCGGCCCTCGCGGGCCGGGCCGCGCCCGCCGTACGGCCGGCGTTCCTCCCCGCCGCCACGACCGGCCCCGTTCCGCTGCGCGTCCGGGCCCTGCTGTCCGACCGGCGCGACTCGCCGCGCGCGGCCGCCTGGATCGCGGCCCTGGTGATCGCCTGCGCCACCGTCTCGTGCGTCGCCTCGGCGACCGGGATGATCGACTTCCACCACCGCGTCGAGGTCGCGCAGGGCGACGAGCGGGCCTGAGCGGCCCTCGGCACGCCGGCCCCCTTCCACCCCTTCGAGGACGCTCCAAGAGGTGACTGGCGTCCGCGAGGTTTTACGTATAACCTCACCCGTCAACCACACTCACCGAAAGGTCCCGATGAGACGCGTAGCCCTGGTCACCCTCGTCGTCGACGACTACGACGAGGCGCTCCGCTTCTACACCGAGGCCCTCGGATTCCGGCTCGTCGAGGACGCCCCCCGCCCCGACGGCTCGCGCTGGGTGGTCGTCGAGCCGGGCCCGGAAGGGCAGGGAACCGGACTGCTGCTCGCCCGGGCCAAGGGCGAGGGCCAGCGCGCCCGGATCGGCGACCAGACCGGCGGGCGGGTCGGCTTCTTCCTGCACACCGACGACTTCGCCCGTGACCACGCCCGGATGGCCGCCGCCGGTGTGACCTTCCTGGAGGAGCCGCGGCACGAGCCGTACGGCACCGTGGCCGTCTTCCAGGACCTGTACGGCAACCGCTGGGACCTGCTCCAGCCCGCCGACTGAGCTTCCCTCCGCCGAACGCTCCCACCGCCGCATCGAATCGCCCCGCTCAAGGAAAGACCCGCTATGACTGCTACGCGCGTAGACGCCGACGTGATCCGCCGCCTCCCCAAGGCCGTCCTGCACGACCACCTCGACGGCGGCCTGCGCCCCGCCACCGTCATCGAGCTCGCGGCCGCGGTCGGCCACACGCTGCCCACCACCGACCCGGACGAGCTGGCCGCCTGGTACTACGAGGCCGCCAACTCCGGCGACCTGGTCCGCTACATAGCCACCTTCGAGCACACCCTCGCCGTCATGCAGAACCGCGAGGGCCTGCTGCGCGTCGCCGAGGAGTACGTCCTGGACCTCGCCGCCGACGGCGTCGTCTACGCCGAGGTGCGCTACGCCCCCGAGCTGAACACCAAGGGCGGGCTGTCGCTGAGCGAGGTCGTGGAGACCGTCCAGGAGGGCCTCGCCACCGGTATGGCCAAGGCGGCCGCCGCCGGCACCCCCGTCCGGGTCGGCACCCTGCTCTGCGGCATGCGGATGTTCGACCGGGTCCGCGAGGCCGCCGACCTGGCCGTCGCCTACCGCGACGCCGGTGTCGTCGGCTTCGACATCGCCGGCGCCGAGGACGGCTTCCCGCCCGCCGACCACCTGGCCGCCTTCGAGCACCTGCGCCGCGAGAGCGTGCCGTTCACCATCCACGCCGGCGAGGCCCACGGCCTGCCCAGCATCCACCAGGCCCTCCAGGTGTGCGGCGCCCAGCGCATCGGCCACGGCGTGCGCCTCACCGAGGACATCCCCGACCTCGCGGCCGGCAAGCTCGGCCGCCTGGCCGGCTGGGTGCGCGACCGCCGCATCGCGCTGGAGATGTGTCCGACGTCCAACCTCCAGACCGGCTGCGCCACCTCGATCGCCGAGCACCCCATCACCGCCCTGAAGGACCTCGGCTTCCGGGTCACCGTCAACACCGACAACCGGCTGGTGTCCGGTACGACCATGACCCGGGAGATGTCCCTGCTGGTCGAGGAGGCGGGCTGGACGGTCGAGGACCTGCGCACGGTGACGGTGAACGCCCTCAAGAGCGCGTTCATCCCGTTCGACGAGCGAGGCGCCCTCATCGAGGACGTGGTCCTGCCGGGTTACGCGGCCGCGCTCTGAAGCAGCCCCCGCAGATAGGCGGCCTGTCCGATGTGCTGAAGGTCGTCGGACAGGACGCTGACCAGCCGGACGCCCAGGGTGACCGGCGGGTCCCAGCGCTCGTCCACGACGCGTTCGAGGTCCTTGGCGGGCAGCTCGCGCAGCACCCCGAGGCTCTGCTCGTGCACGGCGTCGTAGTACCCGGTCAGCAGGTCGGCGGACTCGACCCGCACCTTGGCGACCTTCGCGGCGCTGTGGCCGTACCCCGTGTCATGGCGCGGCAGGTCGAGTCCGAAGCGCTTGTCCCAGCCCTGTGACAGCCACACCTGGTCGAGGTCGAAGGCCCCGGCCACGTGGTCGTCCTGGACCCGGGCGAGGTGCCAGACCAGCCAGGCGACGGAGTTGGCGGCGGGGGCCGGACGGGCGTGCAGGTCGTCCGGCCCGAGGCCGTCGAGGGTGGCATGGACTTCTTCTTGGATGCGGCCGTAGCCGTCGATGAGGATGTCCCTTGCATGCATGCGTCCACCATCGCGCATCGCGGGCCGTCATGCGTCCGGAATCCAGCTCCCGTGGAAGCCCAGCGGCACCCGGCCCGGCAGCTGGATCCGGGCCACCGGCTCGCCCGTGAAGTCCTGCGCCGAGAGGATCACCAGATCTGACGCCCCGCGGTCCGGGTTGTGCACGTACGCGAGCGTGTACCCGTCGTCCTCGGCAGCCCGCCGGTCCGTGGGATCCCTCGGTACGAACACCGCCTCGCCCGCGGCCGCGTCCCTGGGCAGCCGGTGCACCTGGGTGGCGCCGCGCAGCAGGTCGTGCTTGATGAGGGCGTTGGAGAAGGCCCGGTCGGGTGGATCGCCGTCGGCCGTCAGGTATGCGAGCGTCATGTCGGCCGCCGCGGCCGAGTAGCCGTAGCGGTGCCGGCGGGAGACCAACGCCTCGTTCACCCGCGGGAATTCCTGCGGGCGGTCGTCCAGGACGCGCTGCCGTACGCGTCCGTGACGCAGGTCTACGGTCCACCGTTCCAGCTTCGCCGTGCCCACCGCGCTCGGGCCGTCCGAGCCGAGGCCCGCGACATGGAAGGGGGCCGGGTAGGTCGTCAGGTCGACGACCACGGACGAGCCCTCGTCGTAGGCGTTGAGGGTGTGCGAGTGGAAGACGGGATCGACGGCGAACCAGCGCACCGGGCCGCCGGCGCGCGGCATGACGCCCACGCGCGTGGGGTGTTGCCGGTTCCAGACGTAGGGCACCGGGGCGCCGCGTTCGGCCGCCGCGGCATCGAAGGTGACCGGGATGTCGAAGAGCACCACATGCTTCTCGGTGAGCGCGAAGTCGTGCATCATCGGCGCGTCCGCCACCGGGATGCGCGTCGTGCGGGCGACGCGGCCCGACGGCTCCACGACCAGGTGCCGCACGTGGTCCCAGGCCGGGTAGTAGGAGATCGCGTGCAGTTCGCCGGCGCACACGTCGTACTTCGTGTGGGCGGCGAACGCGCCCTCCAGCGTGCCGTGGAAGTCGTGGGTGCCCACCGTGCCGAGTTCCTCGTCGAGTTCGTACGGCAGCGGCCCGCTCTCCTGGAGCGCGAGGACGCGTCCCCGGTACGGGATCACGTGCGTGTTGCAGGGGAAGTCGTCCGGCGGGACCGGGCCCGGGTAGGGCTCGCCGAGCTTGTGGGCCACCTGCGAGGAGCGCACCCAGCGGTTGCGGTACCACTCCGCCCGGCCGTCGCGCAGCCGGACGCCGTGCACCATGCCCTCACCGAGCATCCAGTGGTGGGCGCGCGGATCCTCCAGGCCCAGCACGTTGGGGCCGTTGCGCAGGAAGCGGCCGCTCAGCTCGCGGGGGACGCGGCCGACGACCGGGAGGTCGAAGGCCGTGAGTTCCTCGGTGACGGGCGTGAACGCCCCTTCTAAGAATGGATAATGACGGTTCGTCATAAGTTGCTCGCGGGCCATCGCCCGCTGGTCCGCCATGGCCGTCAGCGCGCCCGCCGCCGCGATCCCCGCCGCGCCGCGCAGCACGCTCCGCCGTGTGTGTTCCGCCATCTCGCCTGCTCCAGACCGTGGTTGCCGGGTGGGACGGTCACGAGTCTGCGGCGCCGGGGGGCCGAGGTCAGGAGGGGTGGGCCCCGTCCGGGGGTGTCTCCAGGCCCCCTGTTTCGAGCAGGGTGATCAGCGCGCGGGCCGCCGGGCTGGTGGCCGTCTCGGGCGGCAGCAGGGCGACCGTCTCGTACGCCGCCTCGCCCCCGCCCTTCAGCGGCAGCGCCGTCAGCGAGGGGCGCTTGTGCCGGAAGTGCCGGGGTACGACGGCGATCCCGAGGTTCTCGTCGACCAGGTCCAGGAGGCTGTGCACGTCGTTGACCTCCAGTGCGACCGTGCGGTGGATCCCGGCCGCGGCGAAGGCGGCGTCCGTGGTGCGGCGCGGGCCCCAGTCGGGATGGAAGTCGACGAAGACCTCGCGGCCGAGGTCGTCCGGCGCCACCGCCGCACCGGCCGTGGCGAGCCGGTGGCTGGGATGGCACAGGACGGTCATCGGCTCGCTCGTCAGCGACACCGAGCGCAGCTGGTCCGAGTCCGCCCGGGTCCGGTAGGCGAAGGCCAGGTCCAGCCGTCCGGCCGCGACCTCCTCGGCCAGCGCGCCCGAGCCCGCCTGCCGCAGCCGGATCTCCACGTCGGGGTGCCGCCGCCGGAACGCGGCCAGCAGTCCCGCCACATGCACCCCGGCGATGCACTGCTCGGTGCCCAGCGCCAGCGTCCCGCGCAGTACGCCCTGCACCGCGGCCACCGCCTCGTGCGCCGCCCGGACCTGTGCCAGGATCCGCTCGGCCTCGGCGAGGAGCGCCCGCCCGGCCTCGGTCAGGGTCACCCGGCGGGTGGTGCGCACGAACAGCGGCGCCCGCAGCTCCCGCTCAAGGGCCCGGATCGACGCCGACAAGCCGGACTGGGACACCAGCAGCCGTTCGGCGGCACGGGTGAAGTGCTGGTCCTCGGCGACCGCGACGAAGTGCTGGAGGTGGCGCAATTCCATGATTAAGAAGCCTAGCCGCACAATTCCATCGGATTCTTCTGTTGGACCGCTGTACCCGGCCCGGGGAAGAGTGGAACCGGTAGATCCTGTGTCCACCCCTCTGGAGTCGCGTTGTACACCGCACACCCCGACCGCTACGCCGACATGCCCTACCGGCGCACCGGACGCAGCGGCCTGAAGCTTCCCGCGCTGTCGCTCGGCCTGTGGCACAACTTCGGCCCCGACCGCCCGGTCGAGACCCAGCGCGCCATCCTGCGCCGCGCCTTCGACCTCGGCGTCACCCACTTCGACCTGGCCAACAACTACGGCCCGCCGCCCGGCGCCGCCGAGTCCGCCCTCGGCGAGGCACTCGGGGCGGACTTCGCGCCGTACCGCGACGAGCTGGTCATCTCCACCAAGGCCGGGTACCTGATGTGGCCCGGCCCGTACGGCGAATGGGGCTCGCGCAAGTACGTGCTGTCCTCGCTCGACCAGAGCCTGAAGCGGATGGGCCTGGAGTACGTCGACATCTTCTACTCGCACCGCCCCGACCCAAAGACTCCGCTGGAGGAGACGATGGGCGCCCTGCACTCCGCGGTCCAGCAGGGCAAGGCGCTCTACGTCGGCCTCTCCAACTACTCGGCGGAGCAGACCCGCGAGGCCGCCCGCATCCTCGGCGAGCTGGGCACCCCGCTGCTCATCCACCAGCCGCGCTACTCGATGCTCGACCGCCGCCCCGAGGGCGAGGGCCTGCTGGAGGCGCTCGACGAGCTCCAGGTCGGCTCCATCGCCTACTCCCCGCTGGAGCAGGGCCTGCTGACCGGCCGCTACCTGGACGGCATCCCGGAGGACTCGCGGGCGGCGAGCGACAGCCCGTTCCTGAACTCCGACGCCGTCACCGAGGACCTCGTCGGCCGGCTGCGCGCCCTCGACGAGATCGCCAAGTCCCGCGGTCAGACGCTGGCGCAGCTGGCCCTGGCCTGGGTGCTGCGTGGCGGCCGGGTCACCTCCGCGCTCGTCGGCGCGAGCAGCCCGCGGCAGATCGAGGACAGCGTCGCGGCCGCCCGCAACCTGGACTTCGACGCCGAGGAGCTGGCGCGGATCGACGCGATCGTCGAGCCGTAGAGGGTCGACGCGATCGTCCGGCCGTGGCCGAGGGTCAGGCCGTGAGGCGCTCGCTCGCTTCCCAGAGGCGGGCGGCCGCCTCCGGGTCGACCGCGTACGGCAGCACGCCGGGCAGGGCCGAGCCGGAGCGCCACTCGGCCTCGCCGTCGGCGGTCACCACCGGGCTGATGTCGCAGTTCTCGCAGTAGACCCCGCCCAGTCCGGCGAGCTGAGGGCTGGTCGCGCACCACACGCTGGTGGCCGCTCCCTGCTGGACGGTCTTGAACTGCCGGGCGGGGTCGCGAATGGGACGGCCCTGTTCGTCGAGGGCGCCGGCCGCGCGCAGGGCCTCCTCGGAGAGGTGCTTGGCCAGACCGGTGTCGATGATCATGCCGGGGTGCACGGAGAAGGCCCGCACACCCTCCGCCGCGCCCCGCCGGTCCAGCTCCACCGCGAACAGCGCGTTGGCCGTCTTGGACTGGCCGTACGCGAGGAACGGCTCGTAGGGCCGCCGCTCGAAGTGGAGATCGTCGAAGACGACCGGGGAGAACCGGATGCCCCGCGAGGACACCGGGACGACCCGCGCCCCGTCGGCCGCGACCAGCGCGGGCCACAGCCGGGCGACCAGCTGGAAGTGCCCCAGGTGGTTCGTCGCGAACTGCGACTCGTATCCCCGGGCGTCCCGGGACAGCGGGGCCGCCATGATCCCCGCGCTGTTGACGAGGATGTGCAGCGGGCGGCCGGAGGCCAGGAACCGCGCGGCGAAGGCGTCGACCGACGCCGGGTCCATCAGGTCCAGCCGCTCGATCTCCACCCCGTCCACCTCCCGCAGCGCGGCCGTGGCCCGTGCGGGGTCCCGGGCCGGGACGACGACCTCGGCGCCCGCCTCCCGCAGGACCCAAGCCGTCTCCAGGCCGATGCCCGAGTAGCCGCCGGTGACGATCGCGACCTTGCCGGTCAGGTCGATGCCCTTGATCACCTCGTCGGCGGTGGAGGCGGGGCCGAAGCCGGAGGGGAGGGGCTGCTGTGCGGTGGTCATACGGGTGTCTCCTCGGAGTCGGGTGTGGGCCTTCCCCGCCACCGTAGAACCGCCGATCCGTACGATGAATGCTTGAGAGTCCGCATTACTTGCGCGACAGTACGAGCATGTCCGGAGATCCCCTGTCCGACGCCCTCACCGTCGCCGACGCCCGCAGCGTGTTCTCCGGCGGCTTCACCGCCGGCGGGGACTGGGCCCTGCGGCTGCGGGGGCGCGACCGGCTGAAGGTGAACGCCGTGGTGCGGGGCCGCTGCCTGCTGGTCCGCGACGGCGGCGGTGAACCCGTGGAGCTGGTGGAGGGCGACCTCGTGGTCTCCGACGGCAGACGGCCGTACGTGCTGTGCGGCGCCCCCGGAGTCGAGCCCCTGGAGTCGCGGGAGGTCACCGTGGACCCCGGGACCGGGATGGCCCGGATCGGCGAGGGCGAGGACGTCGTGTGCGTCTCCGGGCACATCGACCTCAGCCGGGACAGCGGCGACCTGCTCCGCCGGGCGCTGCCCGAGCTCGTCCGCGTGCGCGCCGACGCGGCCGAGGCGCCCGTACTGCGCTGGCTGGTCGGGCAGCTGGCGGGCGAGATGACGGCGGGCCGGGCCGGCGCCCTGTTCGCGACCGACCAGCTGGCCCAGCTGATCTTCGTCCAGGTGCTGCGGGTCTGCCTCACGGAGGCCGACGGGCTGCCACCCGGCTGGCTGCGCGCCCTCGCCGACGAACGGCTCGCCCCGGCCCTGCGCCTGATGCACGGCGACCCCGCCCACCCCTGGACGCTGGAGGAGCTGGCGCGCGCGGCGGCGATGTCCCGCACCACCTTCGCCGTGCGCTTCAAGGAGGTGGCCGGGGAGCCGCCCCTGACCTACCTGCTGAACTGGCGGATGAGTCTGGCCGCCCGTGCCCTTCGGCAGGACACGATGCCCGTCGCCGCCCTCGCGCGCTCGGTCGGCTACACCTCCGAGAGCGCCTTCAGCAACGCCTTCAAACGCACGATGGGGGTCGCGCCGAGGCGCTACCGCGACACCGTCAGGAGCTGAGCCGCTCCTCCGCCCGCACGGTGACCGTGTCGCCCTCCGCCTTGCCGATGGCCTTGCGCACGTCCGCCTTCACGGGCAGCTTGTGCGTGCCGTCGCCCAGGGCCATGAAAGAGCTCCGGAAAGGATGTCCGTCGATCGTGCCGCGGATCTTGACGAGTCCGCGGGTGCCGAAGAATTCGACGGACTTCGGCCACACGACGTACGTCCAGCCGCCTTTCTCGGGGCTCTTGAGCAGGACGGCGGTGAATTCCGCGGTCGCTTTTCCGGTGATCGGCATGGTGTCCTCCGCTCGCGGTGGTTCTCTTCTGCCCTGTGGAAGAGGGGACCGCCGCGAGCGGGGAAACTCATCGCCGACGGCGCGGTCAGGCCCTCGCCGGCAGTCGCCGACCCCGCCGACACCGCATTTCGGCCAGGGACAGCGGTGAATATGCCAGGAGACTGGCCGGAAAGTCATGGTGACAGTGATTCAAGAGTGAAGATACTCAAACGCCAGGGGCACTTCACCGCATACGAGCCGCACGGAAAGCGAGGCCGGGTCGGCAAACGGGCAACGCGACGGGGGAGTGATCGTGCACGACGAATTCCTGTGCCATGTCACCGCGTACGGCACGTGCGGCGGACGGCGTATCGGCGTACCGCTCGGCACCTACCGCGCGCCCACCCTGGCACTGGCGCTGTGGTGGCTGCGGGACCGGGCCCTGTGGATCGCCGAGCGGCTCGATCCGCTCCCCGAGAACCCGCGCTTCCCCCACGGCTCGCTCGTCCCGGTGGCCGACACCGTGACCGACGTGCCCGGCGTGCTGCGCGCCTGGTGCGCCGACGCGTTCCAACAGGAGCTCGTGGCCGACGAGTTGGCGGGCGGACGGCTGGTGCGGATCGCCGCCCACGACGACACCACCGAGTACGAGCTGCTCGCCGAGTCCATCGACGCCCTGCGCATGCAGCGCACCATCCCGGCGCTCGTCGTCCCCGTCGCCTGACCCACGACAGTGGCCGACCGGAGCAGCCTCGGCCGGGGCCGCCGCGGCCCACGCCGACCAGGCGCACATGTGAGCGAATCGGTACAATTCTGGCCATGGCGGAGCGTCCGGTCGCCCCGACTGCGCCCGAACTCGTGCTGGAGACCGACACGGGCTCCACGGTGATGACCCCGGGCCGGGACTACCACGTCGGTCGCGACCCGTTGTGCGAGATCGTCCTCGACGATGCCCGGGTCTCCTGGCACCACGCGGTGCTGCGGACCGATGACGGTCACTGGACGCTGGAGGACGAGGACAGCACCAACGGCACCTACGCGGACGGCCGCCGCATCCACGCGCGCGGCGTCGGACCGGGCAGCGTGATCCGCTTCGGCAACCCCGCCGACGGTCCCCGCGCGATCCTGCTCGGCCGTGCCGCGCCCGCCGCGGACCGCCCGTCGGCCGTCTCGATGCCCGCCCTGACCAGCACCTTCCGTCGGCCAGCCCATGTGCGGGAGCTGCCCGCCCGCACCCTGCGCCTGGGCCGGGCCCCCGACAACGACCTCGTCGTCGACGACCTGTCCGTCTCCCGCCGGCACGCCGAACTGCGCTCGCACGAGGACGGCACCTACGAGATCGTCGACCTCGGCAGCCACAACGGCACCTTCCTCAACGGCCGCCCCGTCACCCACGCCTCGATCGGCCCCGGCGACATCATCGGCATCGGCCACTCCTCGTTCTGCCTGGTCGGCGACGTGCTGCAGGAGTACGTCGACACCGGCGAGATCTCCCTCGACGTCCAGGACCTCACCGTCGCCGTCGACCGCGGCAGCAAGATCCTCCTCGACGACGTCTCCTTCCCGGTCGGGGAGAAGTGCCTGCTCGCGGTCGTCGGACCGAGCGGGGCGGGCAAGTCCACCCTGCTGGGCGCCCTGACCGGGCAGCGCCCCGCCGACCGGGGCACGGTCCTGTACGACGGCCGCGACCTGTACCGCGACTACGCCGAACTGCGCCAGCGCATCGGCCTGGTGCCGCAGGACGACATCCTGCACGCCCAGCTGACCGTGCGCGCCGCCCTGTCCTACGCCGCCGAACTGCGCTTCCCGCAGGACACCGCGCGGGAGGAGCGCCAGGCGCGGGTCGACGAGGTGATCCGGGAGCTCGGCCTGGAACAGCGCGCCGGACAGGCCGTGCACAGCCTGTCGGGCGGCCAGCGCAAGCGGGTCAGCGTGGCCCTGGAACTGCTCACCAAGCCGTCGCTGCTCTTCCTCGACGAACCGACCTCCGGACTCGACCCCGGCATGGACCGGTCCGTGATGCAGATGCTGCGCGGCCTCGCGGACGACGGCCGCACGGTCATCGTCGTCACCCACAGCGTCCTCAGCCTCGACGTGTGCGACCGGCTCCTGGTGCTCGCGCCGGGCGGCAAGGTCGCGTACTACGGGCAGCCGGACGACGCCCTCGCCTTCTTCGGCTTCGAACAGTGGCCGGAGGCCTTCGAGGCCTTCGAACGGGACCGCGACCGGGACTGGGCGGGGGAGTACCGGGACTCGCCGTTCCACCGGCACTACG
>NZ_JADDRL010000083.1 GCF_021538895.1 Streptomyces olivochromogenes
GACGGCGTGAGCCGCCTCGCGCAGGACCGCGCGGGAGACCTTCTCCCCACTGATGTGGACCAGTTGACCCTTCGCGGGTGCCACGCACTCCTCCTGCTTCGGGCAGCCGGCGGCGGTCGCGGTGCCGCTGTCGACGTACAGGTGGAGGATGCCGCCGTCCTTCGACCAGTAGGAGACGGACCAGCCGTCGTCGCCGTTCACACCGACGGACTGCTGGGCGGGCATGAATCCGGACGCGTCGGTGACGTAGACGAGCTCGGGCGCGACGCCCAAAGCACGTACACGGGAATCGAGTTGGGCCGTGTCGGGGGTGGCGGAGGCGCCGCCCTCGGCTCTGACGTCGGCCTTCTTGGTGCCGCAGCCGACGGCGAGCAGGGCGGGGAGGAGAAGTAACACCGGCAGAACTCTCGCGGTACGGAACATGTGTTCATCCTGCCGCATGTCACTTGATGGACATGTCTCTTGAACGGGGACACGGGCGCCCTTAGCCTCGGCCGGAATGAATGCCATCCCCCCGCTCCTGGACCACCTCGTGCTGGCGACCCCCGATCTGGCTTCCACGGTCGCCGAGTTCGCCGGACGGACCGGTGTGACACCGGTCGTCGGCGGTGCCCACCCGGACCTCGGCACTCGCAACTACCTGGTGTCGCTGGGCGGCAGCAGCTACCTGGAGATCATCGGCCCGGACCCGGAACGGTCGCTGCCGGAGGGCGCGCACTCGTTCGGCGTCGACGGGCTCACCGAAGCACGCACGGTGACGTGGGCGATCAGCCCGCCGGACCTGGACGCGGCGGTGGCGGCCGCGCGGGCCCAGGGCTACGACCCCGGCACACCGCACCCGATGAACCGCCGCAGACCCGACGGCACCCTTCTGGAATGGCGCCTGACCGACAGCGACACGGCCCACCCCTCCGGCCTGGTGCCGTTCCTCATCGACTGGGGCACCTCACCCCACCCGACCACCTCGGGCCTCCCCACCACTCCTCTGGTGGAAGTCACGGCCACGGCCCCCGCCCCGGACGAGATCCGCACCCTGCTGACGGCCCTGAACACCGGACTCCACCTCACCGAGGGCCCGGTCGGCTTCTCCTTCACCGTGGAAACGCCGAAGGGGTTCGTGACTTTCTGCTGACGGGCCTCCAGGGACGGCGCCACAGGGCGCGTGTGAAAACGCGGGCAGGGACCGTGGATGGGAGTATTTCTGCTGTTCCTCGCAAACAGTGGAATACGGCGCAGAAGGTACAGAAAGCAGACAGCCATGGCTCTCGGATACGACGTCCTCGTCACCCTTCCTCCCCGGGCGGTCCTGCCCGATGGTTCGTCGGTCCGGCCGCTGCCGGCCTGGTCCCCGATGTCGGCGACGCTCATCCACGGGGAGCGGGACGCCATCCTGATCGACGCCCCGCACCTGGAGGAGCAGTCCCGGCAGGTGGCCGAGTGGGTGGTGGTCTCGGGCAAGAACCTGGTCGCGATGTACGCCACTCACGGGCATGGCGACCACTGGTTCGGATTCTCCGAGGTCGCCAAGCGTTTTCCCGACGCGCGGATGATCGCCACCGAGGGCACCGTGGCCCTGGCGGAGTTCCACGCCGGAAAGCGTATGGAGTTCTGGAACAGCCAGTTCCCCGGCCAGATCGTCAAGGACATCGTGCTGCCCGAGGTGATCGACGACCACACCTTTCTCCTGGAGGGCGAGGAGGTCCGGTTCGTCGAGGCCGGCGACAGCGACGCACCGGACACCACGTTCGTGCACGTGCCGTCCATCGGCCTCGTCGTCGCGGGCGACATCGTCTACAACGGCGTCCACCTCTACCTCGCCGGCGGCGAGAAGGCCCGGCCGCTGCCCGAGCGGCGCGCGGACTGGATCGCCGCCATCGACAAGATCGCCGCGGTCCATCCTCGCGCCGTCGTCGCCGGACACAAGAACCCCGCCAACGACGACGACCCCCGCCACCTGGACGAGACCCGCAAGTACCTGCACGACACCGAGGAAGTGGCCGCCGTCGCCCGCCATGCCAAGGAGTTCGCCGATCTGATGGTGCTGCGCCACCTGGACCGCATCAATCCCGCCATGCTGGCCCTGACCGCCGAACACCTCTACCCCGGAACGACCGTCGACGGACGCGCCATCGAGTGGTGACACACCACTCCCACGAGCACCGGCACCACGCTCACACGGAACGGGGCCGGGCCCGGACCGACTGTCTCCAAGCATCGAGCGTCTCTCGTATCTCCCCCGCGCGGTAACCACTCCGCAGGAACAGCTCCTCGGGTCCCAACGCCGTGCAGACCGTCTCAAGCATGCGGTGCCACTTCACCAATTCCTCCGGAGAGGCCGCGAATTCAATGGCCGAGGTCATGGAGAGGGGGTCGCCCCTGCGCGAGCGGAGGGTGTCCAGAAAGGCGTTCGCGTCGGCGCGCGTCCACTCCTCGGACGCGAGGGCGGAGTCCGGCATATTCGGCAGCTCTTTGGCCAGTTGGAAGACGACGCCGAATCGTTCCGGACTCAGCTCAAGCACCCCGCCGGCCCCGCCGGCGCCCCAGTCCCCCGGCTCACTCGAGTTCATCAACGGACCGTCTCCATCCCGGTAGGCCTCGCACCCGGTCCGAAGGTATCGGATCGCTCACGTCCGATTCGTTCAAGACCATGCCCCGGCCGGCGGCCTACCGTGGCGGCATGACTCCACGATTCGCCGTCATCGGTGTGGTGGCCTCCGACCTGGCCGCCTCGCTTGCCTTCTACCGTCGTCTGGGGCTCGTGTTTCCCGAGGGGGCCGAGGAACAGCCGCATGTCGAGGCCGAGTTGCCCGGTGGGCTGGTGCTCGCTCTGGACACCGAGGAAACCGTTCGTTCGTTCCATACCGGGTGGCGGGCGCCCGCCGGTGGGGGCCGGGTGGCGCTCGCCTTCCGGTGCGACTCGCCCGCCGAGGTGGACGCCGTGTACGAGGACCTGGTGGGTGCCGGGTACCACGGGGAACTCAAGCCGTGGGACGCCTTCTGGGGGCAGCGGTACGCCACCGTGCACGACCCCGACGGCAACGGCGTCGACCTGTTCGCGCCGCTTCCGTAGGCCGCCCGGCGCTCGTCACACGCCCAGGGCGTGGCCGAAGCGGAAGAGGTTGCGGGGGTCGACGGTGCGCTTGACCTCGCGCAGGCGCGCACCGGCGGCCGGGGTCCAGTTGGCCGCCAGTTCCTCCGGCGTGGTCTCGCCGAGGAAGGTGAGCAGCGCGGTGCCGGTGCTCCAGGGCTTCAGGGCGTTCAGGACGCCCGTGCCCAGCGCCGGAACGGTCTTCTCCAGGCCGGGGAACATCGGTCCGACCACGTGCACGGAGTACGCGCCGTCGCGGCCCGCCACCGCGTTGGGCGGGGCCGCGGGACGCGCCAGCGCGCCGCCGAGCTGCCGGAGTTCCACGATGAGGGGCGGCAGGTCCGCCTCGGGTGCGGCGGCGTCGAGCAGGGTGTCCACCGTGTCGGCGTCGAGGGAGTGCAGCTGGGCCCCTTGGTGCCAGCTCGGGATGGGGTCCTTCGAGTCCTGGTGCACCGTGTCCACGGCCTGGAACGGGATCTCCCCCACCTGTCCCATGATCGGCTCCGCGACCGCCCGCATCGGCGCCAGCAGCGCCTCCCCCTCCCGCGCCGGGCCGTGGTGCGAGAACCGCAGGTGGAGCAGGGACTGTCCGCGCAGGTGCGCCGGCACCGCCTCCAGCGGCGGCAGCCGCAGCTGCAGGGCGACGGAGCTGCTCGCGGGCTCGGGGAGGGTGGGCGCCCAGGTGCGGTAGGCGTGCAGCACCCGGGAGGCCGCCGAGGCGGGGAAGTAGAGCCCGCCCGCGTACAGGGTCTTCACCGGGAAGAGCCGTATGTCGAGGGCGGTGACCACGCCGAAGTTGCCCTGTCCGCCGCGCGCGGCCCAGAACAGCTCCGGCTCGCTGTCCGCCGTGACGTGCCGCAGCCGGCCGTCGGGGGTCACCAGGCCGATCGCGAGCACGTGGTCGGCGGCGAAGCCGTACTCACGGCCGAGCAGTCCGACCCCGCCGCCGAGCGTGTAGCCGACGACGCCGACCCCGGAGGACGAGCCGCACAGCGGCGCGAGGCCGTGCGCGGCGGCGGCGTCGACCACCTCGCGCCAGCGGGCTCCGGCCTCCACGCGTGCCACGCGCCGCTGCGCGTCGACCGTGACCCGGTGCATGCGCCGGGTGCTGATGATCAGCGATCCCTCGGAGGCGCCGGCACCGTGCCCCGTGGACCGGACGTCGATCGGGACACCGCGCTCGGCCGCCCACTGCACCGCGTTCTGCACGTCCCGCGAACCGGTGACGGCCACCACGGCGAGCGGCCGGTGCACCACGGCCGGGTTGAACCCCGCGATCTCGTACGGCAGTTCGGGGTCGCCCGGCGCGAACACGGAGCCCGTCACGCCGGAGCGCAGCGACTCCAGGCCGTCGGCGGTGTGCTGGACAGGGGCCAGTGACATGGGGATCAACTCTCCGGTCGGGCGACAGACTTCGGGCCGTCCGGCCGCGGGGCCGTGGCGGTGTGCAGAGTCTGGCCGTCCGCTCTGGAAGCCTTCTCAAGCCGGAGTCGACCTCAAGCCGGGGTCGACGCGTTGCCGATCGCCAGGTAGCCGCTCGGCGTCAGGCCCGCCAACTCCCGCACGTCACGCGAGAGATGTGCCTGATCGGCATAGCCGGCGCGCGCCGCCGTCTCCGCGAAGGGCACCCCGGCCCGGGCCAGCGCGAGGGCCCTGCGCATCCGCAGGATCCGGGCCAGGGTCTTGGGCCCGTAGCCGAAGGCGCCCTGGCAGCGCCGGTGCAACTGGCGGGCGCCGAGGCCGAGTTCGTCGGCGACGGCGGCCACCGGGCGGCCCGCCTCCAGGGCCGCGACGAGCCGGCCCAGGTACGCCTCGGGCGGATCGACCTCCGCCGCCCGCTCCAGCGCGATCTCCTCCAGCGCCGCCGCCGGGTCCGGCGCCGCCTCCAGCCGGGCGCGCAGGCGTCGTACCGCACCGGCGGGCCACAGATCGGCCAACTCCACGCGCCGGTCGCGCAGTTCGTGCGCCGGGACGCCGAGGTAGGCGGGCGCGGCGCCGGGCCGGAAACGGACGCCCGCCCAGCGCGCGGGCGGGCCCCCGGGGACGTACGCACGGGTGTCGGGGCCGGCCACCAGCAGCCGTCCCTCGCTCCACAGCAGGTCCATGCAACCGTCCGGCAGGACGGGCCACACGACCGGATCCTCCAGGGTGCGCCACCACACCACGGCGCCGGTCAGCCGGGACGCCCGCTCCTCGTACACGTACGCCAGGCTACGCCGCGCGCGTCCGGTGCTCCTGAGGGCTGACGCCGTACACCCGCTTGAAGGCGCCGGACAGGGCGAACGCGCTGCCGTAGCCGACCTGGCGGGCGATGGCGGCGATGGTGTCCTCGGAGTCGCGCAGCCGGTCGGCGGCGAGCGCGAGGCGCCAGCCCGTGAGGTACGACATCGGCGGCTCGCCCACCAGATCCGTGAAGCGGCGGGCCAGCGCGGCGCGCGACACCCCGGCCTTGGCGGCGAGGGACGCCACCGTCCAGGGGTGCGCCGGGTCGTCCTGGAGCAGCCGCAGGACACGGCCGACGACGGGGTCGGCCAGCGCCCGGTACCAGGCCGGGGCCTCGGCCTGGGGCCGGGAGAACCAGGCCCGCAGGGCGGCGATCACCAGCAGGTCGAGGAGCCGGTCGAGGACGACCTCCTGCCCCGGCTCGTCGCGCACGATCTCCTCCATGAGGAGCGGGGTGAACGGGCAGGGCCACTCGTCCGCGGTGAGGGACAGCAGCGGCGGCAGCGCGTCCAGCAGCCGGCCGCTGATCTCGCCCTGCATCAGGTACGTGCCGATCAGCATGACCGTCGAACCGTCCAGGCGGTCGCCCCAGGTGCGCACGCCCAGGTCCATGGAGCCCCGCAGGGAGGTCCCGTCGGGGTAGCTGCACTCACCGCCCGGCAGGATCAGCGCCTGCGGGGCGGTGTCCGGGTCGTCGGCACAGGTGTACGGGTCGGGGCCGCGCGCGATGGCCAGGTCGCCGGCCCGCAGCCGGATCCGCTCGCCGCCGCCGTCCGGCGTGATCCAGGCGTCCCCGCGCACCATGAGCATGACCGTCAGCGGGGCGTGGTCCTCCACACGGACGGACCACGGCGGGTCGAAGCACGCCCGGATCATGAAGGCGCCACGCGCGCGTGGGCCCTCCAAGAGGCCTGCGAGGGGGTCCATGGGGGTCAGCGTAGACGCGCGCGTATGGGAATGAGCCGTTCAGCGATGGCCGGTGAGAACTCGCGGGGGTTGACTCGATGGCATGACACAGGACAGGCGGAAGATGACGGTGGTGGTGACGGGCGCCTCGGGTCGTACCGGGCGTCGGGTGGCGGAGTCCGCGCGGGCCGCGGGGCTGACCGTGCGGCCGGCCACGCGGGCGCACGGCTTCGACTGGACGGACCGGTCGACCTGGGCGGACACGTTGCGCGGGGCCGACGCGGCGTATCTGGTGCACCCGTCGGACGTGGGGTCGCTGGAGGCGGCCCGGGCGGTGGGGCTGCTCGCCCATGAGGCGGTGTCCCTCGGCGTACGGCGGCTGGTGCTGCTGTCGGCGCGGGGCGAGGAGTCGGCGCGGCCGACCGAGGAGGCGCTGCGGGAGTCCAACGCCGACTGGACGGTCGTCCAGGCCTCCTGGTTCATGCAGAACTTCAGCGAGGGACCGCTGGTGGAGGGGCTGCGGGAGACCGGGGAGCTGGTGTTCCCGGCCGGGGAGGTGCGCGAGCCGTTCGTCGACGTGCGGGACATCGCGGACGTGGTGGTGGGCGTGCTCGCCGCGAGCGAGCGGTACATCGGCCGGTCCGTGGCGGTCTCGGGGGCCCGGCTGCTGACGTTCGGGGAGGCGGTCGCGGAGATCGGGGCGGCGGCGGGGCGCGAGCTGACGTACCGGCCGGTTCCCGCGCGTGAGTACGGCGAGATCCTGGCCGGTTTCGGGCTGCCGGCCGAGGAGGTCGAGTTCCTGGTCGACGTGTTCGAGTCGCTGCTCGACGGACGGAACGCCTACCTCTCGGACGGCGTGCGGCAGGTGCTGGGCCGCGCGCCGCGCGACTTCACGGACTTCGCCCGGGAGGCCGCGGCGGCCGGAACGTGGAAGCCCTGAGAGCGAAAGGGACCACCCCGGCGGCCCGGTGAGGCGCCGAGGTCACTGGTCGGGGTGCGTGGTCTTCCCGTTGGTCTGAGCCGTGCCCCCGCCGGACTTGTGGGTGTGGTGGTGCGTGCTCTTCACATGGGCGCGCAGCCGGGCCGTGACGTCCTCCGGGGGCAGGAAGCGGGACCAGCGTTCCGGGAACTCGGACGGCATGTCCGGGTCGTCGGGGTCGGCCTCGCGGGCGGCGGCGGCACGGGTGACGTACTCGACGACCTGGGCCTCGCGCAGCCGCTCGTTGGCGGCGCGGGCCGCGGCCGTGGCGGCGGCCGGCCAGACCCGGTCGATGGCGGCGTTGACCGCCGCGCCGACGAGGACCGCGAAGGCGGACACACCGATCCACAGGAGCACGGCCACGGCGGCCGCCAGGGAGCCGTAGATCGTCGCGCCCTCGATCGTGTTCGTCAGGTAGATGCGGAGCAGGAAGCTGCCGAGCACCCACATGGCGAGGGCCACCAGGGCTCCGGGCACGTCCTCGATCCACGGGGAGCGCACGGGTACGGACACGTGGTACAGCGTCGTCAGGAACACGATCGACAGGACGATCACGACGGGCCAGTACAGGACCTGCACCACCGTCTCCGACCAGGGCACGATCCGCACCACCGCGTCCGGCCCCGCGACCATCAGCGGCAGCGCGACCGAGCCGATCAGCAGCGCCACGATGAACAGCAGGAAGGACATCACCCGGGTCTTGACGATGCCCCGGACGCCGTCGAGGCCGTACATCACGGTGATCGTGTCGATGAAGACGTTCACCGCGCGGGAACCCGACCACAGGGCGAACAGGAAGCCGATGGAGATGACATCGGGCCGGCCGCCCCGCATCACGTCGTGCAGGATCGGCTCGGCGATCTCCTTCACGCCCCGGTCGGACAGCACGGTCCGGGACGCCTCCAGGAGGTTGCTCTCCAGGCTCTGGATGGTGTCGGCGCCGGTCCAGTCGTCGACATAACCGAGCAGCCCGATGAGGCTGAGCAGCAGGGGCGGCACCGACAGCAGGGTGAAGAACGCGGCCTCGGCGGCGAGACCGAGGATGCGGTACTCCATGCACGAGTCGACGGTGTCCTTCAGCAGCAGCCAGACGGTCCTGCGCTTGGAGACGTTCCGGTACAGGGCTCTGGCCCGGTGGAGGCGACCCGCGGGCCGCTCAGAGGATTCACTTGCTGGCTGCACGACCTAAAGGTATCCGCCGCGCCGCACCGCACTCACCTCGTGGCAGTCTGGTGACCACCGCCGCCGCCCCGGGTAGGTTCGCAGACATGGCACGCATCACCACCCACACCGTGACGAACCAGCCTCCACCGCTGGTCGGATACGACGTCTTCGGTGCCGACCGGGCCCTGGTGGAGGCGGTCGAACGCCACACCGACCCCGGTCTGCTCGACGAGGTGCTCGACGAGTTGTCCGCGCTCGGCCGGTCCGCGGGCTCCGCGCAGGTGCAGGAGTGGGGTGTGCAGGCCAACGAGAACCCGCCCCGGCTGCGCACGCACGACCGCTACGGCCGGCGGATCGACGAGGTCGAGTTCCATCCGTCCTGGCACCGGCTGCTCGGCAAGGGCGTCGCGGCGGGGCTGACCACCGCCTGGGTGCGCCCGGCCGGGCATGTGCGGCGGGCGGCCGGGTTTCTGGTCTGGACGCAGGTCGAGGCCGGCAACGGCTGCCCGCTGTCGATGACCCACGCGGCGGTGCCGGCGCTGCGCACCGACCCTGAGCTGGCCGCCGCGTGGGAACCGCGGCTGACCTCCACCATCTACGAACGCGAGCTGCGGCCCGCCCACCTCAAGGCCGGCGCGGTCTTCGGGATGGGGATGACCGAGAAGCAGGGCGGCAGCGACGTACGGGCGAACACGACCGCCGCGCGGCCGCTCGCCGAGGACGGGACGTACGAGCTGACCGGGCACAAGTGGTTCTGTTCGGCGCCGATGTCCGACGGCTTCCTGGTGCTGGCCCAGGCACCCGGCGGGCTGACCTGCTTTCTCGTCCCCCGGATCCTGGCCGACGGCACCCGGAACACGTTCCTGATCCAGCGGCTGAAGGACAAGCTGGGCAACCGGTCGAACGCCTCCGGCGAGGTCGAGTTCGACGGGACCTGGGCGCGCCGGGTCGGCGAGGAGGGGCGCGGGGTGCGGACCATCATCGAGATGGTCGCCGCGACCCGGCTCGACTGCGTGCTCGGCTCGGCGGGGCTGATGCGGCAGGCGGTGGCCCAGGCGGTGCACCACTGCGCCCACCGCGAGGCGTTCGGCGGCAAGCTGGTCGACAAGGCGCTGATGCGCAACGTCCTGGCCGACCTCGCGCTGGAGTCGGAGGCGGCGACCGCGCTCGCGCTGCGACTTGCGGCCGCCTACGACGACGACGGCGAGCAGGAGCGGGCACTGCTGCGGCTCGCGGTGCCGGCCGCCAAGTACTGGGTGACCAAGCGCTGTACGCCGGTGACGGTGGAGGCGGCCGAGTGCCTGGGCGGCAACGGCTACGTCGAGGAGTCGGGGATGCCGCGCCTGGTGCGCGAGTCGCCGCTCAACTCCGTCTGGGAGGGCGCCGGGAACGTCCAGGCGCTGGACGTGCTGCGGGCGCTGCAGCGCGAGCCGCAGGCGCTCGACGCCTTTTTGGTGGAGGTCGGCCGGGCGCGGGGCGCCGACCACCGGCTCGACGCGGCGGTCAAGAACCTGCTGACCGAACTCGGCGACCTGGAGCGGGTCGAGGGCCGTGCGCGGCGGCTCGTCGAGCGGATGGCGCTGGTGCTCCAGGGGTCACTGCTGGTGCGGTACGCGCCGCCGGAGGTCGCCGACACGTTCTGCGCGTCCCGGCTGGGCGGCGACTGGGGTGCGGCCTTCGGCACGCTGCCGGACACCCTGGACCTGGCCTCGATCGTGGCTCGGGCCCGGCCGCAGCCCTGACCGCCGGGCAGCGCCGAGGCCGCTGGCGGGCGTCGCGGGGGTGGTGCTGCGCCGACACGGCACCACCCCCGCTTCCTGGCCCGTTCGAGGCCACGAACGCCGCTCGGGGCGGCGCTGCTCAAGTTTCAGACACCCTCCGCCCGTCCACCAGGGTTGCAAGGGGTTGCAAGTTCCTGGCATATATGCGCGGAGTGCATCCCTCCTCCGCGGGCAAACGGCAGTATGAGAGCTGCAGTCGGACCGGAAACCGCCGCCGGGACCGCTTGACAGACGAGTGTTCATATGTCCGTTCCAGGAGGATTCCTGTGGCGAACCCGCCGCTGAACGTGGCACGACTCGCCGCCGTCGACGCGGCACAGGCGGCACGGCTGCTCAGCGAGCTGCGCGAGGCCACGCTCGCCGGAGAGCCGGCGCGGATCGCGCCGCGCCCGGTGATCGAGCAGTCCTGGGGCCGGATGCTGCGCGGCGGCGTCGACCCGGACCACGACTTCCGGACGGGGCTGCTCAGTCCCGACGAAGTCCGGCGCAGACGGGAGGAATCGCCCCTGAGGCATGTCCTGCCGGTGCTGCGCGAGGGCCTGCTTTCGGTCGCCGACGTCACCCAGCACATCATGGTGATCGCGGACGCGGACGGCCGGGTGCTGTGGCGCGAGGGCTCCGCGCCGGTGCTGCGCAAGGCGGACGGGATCGGCTTCGAACCGGGCGCGGACTGGCGGGAGGACGTCGTCGGCACCAACGGCGTGGGCACCCCCGTCGTGGCGCGCCGGCCCGTCCAGGTGTTCGCCGCCGAGCACTTCGTACGCTCCTACGCCTCCTGGACCTGCACCGGCGCCCCCATCACCGATCCCAGGGACGGCAGTCTGATCGGCGTCGTCGACGTCAGCGGACCGTTGGAGACGATGCATCCGGCCACGCTCGCCTGGGTCGCCTCGGTGGCCGGGCTCGCCGAGGCGCGGTTGCGGGAGATGCACCAGGAGGCGCTGGAGCGGCTGCGCGCGGTGGGGGCGCCGGTGCTGGCCCGGATCGACGGGCGGGCCCTGGTGGTGGACCGGGACGGCTGGACCGCCGCGGTCACGGGGCTGGCGTACGTCCGGCGCGTCGGGCTGCCCAAGTCCCCGGCGGCGGGCCGCCGGTGGCTGCCGACGCTCGGCCTGTGCCAACTGGAGCCGCTGGCCGGGGGCTGGCTGGTGCGCCTGGTGGACGAACCGGTGCCGCCGGCCGCCACCCGGGTCGTCCTGGACCTGGCCCAGCCGCGCCGCTGGTCGGTGACGGTCTACGGCTCCGCGGGCTCCTGGTGCCGCGAACTCAGTCCCCGGCACGCCGAGTTGCTCTACCTGCTGGCCGTGCGCCGGTCCGGCCGCAGCGCGTCCGGCCTGGCCGAGGACATGTTCGCGGACGCGTCCCGCACGGTGACGGTCCGTGCCGAGATGTCCCGCATACGGCGGTATCTCGGGGCGGTCCTGGACCATCGGCCGTATCGTTTCTGCGAGGACGTCGACGTCGAGGTGCTACTGCCCGACGACCCCCGTGACCTGCTGCCGCACTCCACGGCCCCGGCGGTGCGCCACCCCTGAACAGGGTGACCGATTCGGTGCATCCGGGGAGCATCTTCCGCATAATTGCGCGGTCTTCACCGTCCGGCGGGCCCGACTGCCGTAGCATCGCTCTACGGGTCACCCCACCTGCTCCTCGGTCAACGTACGGACCACCAGGCGCAGTTGGCCCGCCTCGGGAGGAAGCATGAAGCAACGCGGCAAACGCGGAAGACACCGTCGACGCAAACGGGGCCGGGCCCTACGGGGCTTCCTGGCGGGAACCGCGCTCGCGCTCACCGCGGCCGCCACCATGATCAGCGCTTCACAGGCCACGGTCGCCAATGACCCGGGCGCCCTGAAGCCGCTCACCTCCCCCTCCGACACCGCACCGCTGCGCCTGCGGGAACACCTGGTACCGCGGCGCACGCTCGACCGCCTGGCCACGGCGATGGGCCGCCCGGTCGGCGTCGACGCCGTCCTCAGGAGCGCCGACCGCGCCCTGCTCGACGCGGCCGACTGCACCTCCGCCGAGCGGGCGACGCTGCCCGTCGCCCCGGCGGCCACCCGCGCCTACTGCTGGGACCCCGCCGACACCGCCACGCCCGACTGGCGGCCGGCGTCGGTGACCGCCTCCGGTGACGCCGCCCACGCCGGCACCCGGGAGTCGCACCGGGTGATCCTGGCCGGCTGGACCCACAGCGCCACCGCCGGATCGAGCGCGGAGCGCGGACTGGCCCGGGTCGCCTTCGTGGACGCCACCGACCCCGCGCGCCTCGCCTACCGCTGGGTGCTGCTCGCCGTCCCCACGGTCGACGGCCGCGACTACCGCGGCCTCGTCTCGCCCGTCTCCGGAATGGTCCGGTACCAGGACAAGCTCCTGGTCACGGCCGGCCGGGGGACGGCCGAGGCCCTCTACGTCTACGACCTGAACCGCATCCAGCGCACGACCGTGGCCGCCCCGGCGATCGGCAGGGTGCCCGGCGGCTGGTCGGCCGACGGATACGGGTACGTGATGCCCGCGGTGGGCAGCTACCGGTTCACGACCGGCCCGTGCGGGTCCGACGACACGGACGCCCCGTGCCCGGGCACGCTCTCCCTCGACCGCGGCCCGGCGACGGCCGGCCTGGTCGCGAGCGAGTGGACCCCCGCCGACAGCGACCACCGCGCCCGTCTGTGGCGCTATGCCTTCAGCGTGGACCCGTCCCGCGCGGGCCTGCTCGACACCGATGCGGAGGGCCGGGTGAAGGCGGTCGAGGCGTACCGGACCCGGGCGGCCGGGATCCGGGGCGTGCTGGCCTACCACCGGACCGGGTCCGCGCGGCCCGCCTTCTACCTCGGACACGTCCCCGACTCCCGGTCCGGCCACGGCGGCCTGTGGCGTCAGAACACGGACGGCGCGCGGGCCACACGCTGTGGCGCGGACGCGACACACCTGTGCTGGGCCCAGGAGCCCGGGTCACTCTCCTACGGGCAGGAGAGGGACGAGGTGTGGTCGCTGTCGGGCCGGATGCTCTTCTCCGTCCCGCTGGGCTCGATCGACAGTTCGCTGGGTTAGATGATTCCCTGACCCGCATGAGCACCATCAGCGTCACCACCTGGTCCCTGGAGCAGACGTCCCCGGCCGACCTCCTCGCCGCCACCGCTCCCGAGGGTGACGTCCGGATCGTCCGCGCCGAGGTCCCCTCCCCCGAGTTCAGCCGGTTCCTGTACGCCTCGGTCGGCGGCGACATCCTGTGGACCGACCGGCTCGGCTGGACCTACGCCCAGTGGCGGGAGCAGCTGGAGCGGCCGGGCGTGGAGACCTGGGTGGCCTACGACCGCGGCACGCCGGCCGGATACGTGGAGCTCGACCCCCAGGACGACGGTGTCGTGGAGATCGCCTACTTCGGCCTCGTTCCGGGCTTCCGGGGCCGGCGCATCGGCGGTCACCTGCTCGCGTACGGCACGGCCCGCGCCTGGGATCTGGCGGAGCGCTGGCCGCAGCGCGTCCCCACCAAGCGGGTGTGGCTGCACACGTGCAGCAAGGACGGCGAGTTCGCGATGGACAACTACCAGCGGCGGGGCTTCAAGCTGTTCGACACCAAGGTCGAGCCGGAGCAGGAGAAGCAGACCCCGGGTCCCTGGCCCGGCGCGTACCCTGCCTGAACCGCCACATACCGTTCCTGACCTGCATCGACAAGACCTCGTACCGCCTATGTGATCGACGACACCCTTGTTCCACATTGTGGGACAAGGGTGTCCACATGACGGACGAAGCTGGACTGTGTCCAGATTGCCATGACACGCTTCCGTCATGCCTGGAACTGGAATTGCCTTGGTGAGTCGGCGGCACGTCGACCTCGGCCGCATGTCCAGCGCCATCTGTCCGGCGAGCTGACCGCACCGGCGAACGCCGACATCTTCTGCTTCCCCCTCCCCTGCGCAACGACGCGCGCGTATGCCCGTATGCGCCCATATGCGCAGGTCAGAGCCGCTTTCCGCCTGTCCCGAAGGACGTAGAACCATGGCCGCCACCCCGCAGAACCCTGCCGCGTCCGCGCCCCGCCGCAAGGTGAGCCGTCACCGCGGCGAGGGTCAGTGGGCCGCGGGTCACTTCACCCCGCTCAACGGCAACGAACAGTTCAAGAAGGACGACGACGGTCTCAATGTGCGGACACGCATTGAGACGATCTACTCCAAGCGCGGCTTCGACTCGATCGACCCGAACGATCTGCGCGGGCGTATGCGCTGGTGGGGGCTCTACACCCAGCGCCGGCCCGGGATCGACGGCGGCAAGACGGCGATCCTGGAGCCGGAGGAGCTGGACGACGAGTACTTCATGCTGCGGGTGCGGATCGACGGCGGACGGCTGACCACCCAGCAGCTGCGCGTCATCGGCGAGGTGTCGCAGGAGTTCGCGCGCGGCACCGCCGACATCACCGACCGGCAGAACGTGCAGTACCACTGGATCCGCATCGAGGACGTGCCCACCATCTGGGAACGCCTCGAAGCCGTCGGGCTGTCCACCACCGAGGCCTGCGGTGACACGCCCCGCGTGATCCTCGGCTCGCCGGTCGCCGGTATCGCGGCCGACGAGATCATCGACGGCACGCCGGCCATCGACGAGATCCACCGCCGGATCATCGGCAACAAGGACTTCTCCAACCTGCCGCGCAAGTTCAAGTCCGCGGTCTCCGGCTCGCCGCTGCTCGACGTGGCGCACGAGATCAACGACGTGGCGTTCGTCGGTGTCGTCCACCCCGAGCACGGGCCCGGCTTCGACCTGTGGGTCGGCGGCGGTCTGTCCACCAACCCCAAGATCGGTGTACGGCTGGGCGCCTGGGTGCCGCTGGACGAGGTCCCGGACGTCTACGAGGGCGTCATCTCGATCTTCCGCGACTACGGCTACCGGCGGCTGCGCACGCGCGCCCGCCTGAAGTTCCTGGTCGCCGACTGGGGCGTGGAGAAGTTCCGGCAGGTCCTGGAGGACGAGTACCTCCAGCGCAAGCTGGTCGACGGACCGGCGCCCGCGCAGCCCGTGGAGCGCTGGCGCGACCACGTCGGCGTGCACCGGCAGCAGGACGGACGGTTCTACGTCGGCTTCGCGCCGCGCGTCGGACGGGTCGACGGCACGACGCTCGCCAAGATCGCCGACCTCGCCGAGGCGCACGGCTCCGGCCGGGTGAGCACCACCGTCGAGCAGAAGATGATCGTGCTGGACGTGGTCGAGGACCAGGTGGACTCCCTGGTCGAGGGGTTGCAGGCGCTGGACCTCACGGTGCACCCGTCCCCGTTCCGGCGCGGCACGATGGCCTGCACCGGCATCGAGTACTGCAAGCTCGCCATCGTCGAGACGAAGGCGCGCGGCATCTCGCTGATCGACGAGCTGGAGCGCCGTATCCCGGACTTCGACGAGCCGATCACCATCAACCTCAACGGCTGCCCGAACGCCTGCGCCCGTATCCAGGTGGCGGACATCGGTCTCAAGGGGCAGCTGGTCCTCGACGACCAGGGCCGGCAGGTCGAGGGTTTCCAGGTGCACCTGGGCGGCGCGCTCGGCCTGGAGGCCGGGTTCGGCCGCAAGGTCCGCGGCCTGAAGGTGACGTCTCAGGAGCTGCCCGACTACGTCGAGCGCGTGCTCAAGCGGTTCCAGAAGGAGCGCGAGACCGGCGAACGGTTCGCCACCTGGGTCACGCGGGCTTCAGAGGAGGCTCTGTCGTGAGTGAGCGGGCCGCTCCCTTCTACTGCCCCTATTGCGGTGACGAGGACCTGCGACCGAGTGAACAGGGCCACGGCGCCTGGGAATGCGCGGCGTGCAACCGGGCCTTCCAGCTGAAGTTCCTCGGCCTGCTGGCCCGGGGTCTTGAGCGAGCCGACGACGGAGGGGACGAGCGGATATGACCACGGCTCAGCAACAGCGTACGGACGCCGAGTTGAAGGCGCTCGCCGAGCGGGCGGGACGCGAGCTGGAGGACGCCTCCGCGCTGGAGATCCTCCAGTGGGCGGCCGACACGTTCGGCCGGAGCTTCTGCGTGACCTCCTCCATGGAGGACGCGGTGGTCGCCCACCTCGCCTCCCGGGCGATGAAGGGCGTGGACGTCGTCTTCCTCGACACCGGTTACCACTTCCCGGAGACCATCGGCACCCGTGACGCGGTCGAGGCGGTGATGGACGTCAACGTCATCACGCTCACCCCGCGGCAGTCGGTGGCCGAGCAGGACGCGGAGTACGGCCCGAAGCTGCACGACCGCGACCCGGACCTGTGCTGCAAGCTGCGCAAGGTCCAGCCGCTGGAGGAGGGCCTGAAGGACTACCGGGCCTGGGCGACCGGTCTGCGCCGCGACGAGTCCCCGACCCGGGCCCACACGCCCGTCGTCGGCTGGGACGAGAAGCGCCGGAAGGTCAAGATCTCGCCGATCGCCCGCTGGACCCAGGACGACGTGGACAGGTACGTGGCCGAGCACGGCGTCCTGACCAATCCGCTGCTGATGGACGGCTACGCCTCCGTCGGCTGCGCCCCCTGCACCCGCCGCGTCCTGGCGGGCGAGGACGCGCGCGCCGGCCGCTGGGCCGGACGCGCCAAGACCGAGTGCGGGCTGCACGGCTGACGATGACCGACATACAGGAGAACGACGTGACGACCGGAGCCACCGTCTGGCTCACGGGTCTGCCGAGCGCCGGCAAGACCACCATCGCGTACGAGCTGGCCGGCCGGCTGCGCGCGGAGGGCCACCTCGTCGAGGTGCTCGACGGCGACGAGATCCGCGAGTTCATCTCGGCGGGCCTCGGCTTCAGCCGGGAGGACCGGCACACCAACGTGCAGCGCATCGGCTTCCTCGCCGAACTGCTGGCCCGCAACGGGGTCAAGGCCCTGGTGCCGGTGATCGCGCCCTACGCGGACAGCCGCGAGGCGGTCCGCAAGCGCCACGAGGAGGGCGGCACGGCGTACCTGGAGGTGCACGTGGCGACCCCGGTCGAGGTGTGCTCCGTGCGCGACGTGAAGGGTCTGTACGCCAAGCAGGCCGCGGGTGAGCTCACGGGGCTCACCGGGGTCGACGACCCGTACGAGGCACCCGAGACGCCCGACCTGCGGATCGAGTCGCAGAACCAGACGGTGCGGGAGTCCGCGGCGTCGGTGTACGCCCTGCTCAGCGAAAGGGGACTGGCATGACCGCCGCCGTGAAGCTCGAAGGGGGCACGGACAGCCCGTACGCCCTCAGCCACCTGGACGCGCTGGAGTCCGAGGCGGTGCACATCTTCCGCGAGGTGGCGGGTGAGTTCGAGCGGCCGGTGATCCTGTTCTCCGGCGGCAAGGACTCCATCGTCATGCTGCACCTCGCGCTGAAGGCCTTCGCCCCGGCGACCGTGCCATTCTCGCTGCTGCACGTGGACACCGGCCACAACTTCCCCGAGGTGCTGGAGTACCGGGACCGCACGGTGGAGAAGTACGGGCTGCGCCTGCACGTGGCCTCCGTACAGGACTACATCGACCGGGGTGTGCTCAAGGAGCGTGCCGACGGAACCCGTAACCCGCTGCAGACGCTTCCGCTCACCGAGAAGATCCAGAGCGAGAAGTTCGACGCCGTCTTCGGCGGCGGGCGCCGGGACGAGGAGAAGGCGCGCGCGAAGGAGCGGGTGTTCTCCCTGCGCGACGAGTTCTCCCAGTGGGACCCGCGCCGGCAGCGCCCCGAGCTGTGGAACCTCTACAACGGGCGGCACGCGCCCGGCGAGCACGTCCGCGTCTTCCCGCTGTCCAACTGGACCGAGCTGGACGTCTGGCAGTACATCGACCGCGAGGGCATCGAGCTGCCGCAGATCTACTTCGCGCACGAGCGCGAGGTGTTCCGGCGCGCCGGCATGTGGCTGACCGCCGGCGAGTGGGGCGGCCCGAAGGACGACGAGACCGTCGAGAAGCGCAAGGTGCGCTACCGCACCGTCGGCGACATGTCCTGCACCGGCGCCGTGGACTCGGTCGCGGTGACGCTGGACCAGGTCATCGCCGAGATCGCCGCGTCCCGGCTGACCGAGCGCGGCGCCACCCGCGCCGACGACAAGCTCTCCGAGGCCGCGATGGAAGACCGCAAGCGCGAGGGGTACTTCTAACCATGAGCACGACCACGACCGAGGAACTCTCGGCCACCACCCTGCTGCGGTTCGCCACCGCGGGCTCCGTCGACGACGGCAAGTCCACCCTCGTCGGCCGGCTGCTGCACGACTCCAAGTCGGTCCTCGCCGACCAGCTGGAGGCCGTGGAGCGGGCCTCGGCGAGCCGCGGCCAGGACGGCCCCGACCTGGCGCTCCTCACGGACGGCCTGCGTGCCGAGCGCGAGCAGGGCATCACCATCGACGTGGCCTACCGCTACTTCGCCACGCCCCGGCGCCGGTTCATCCTCGCCGACACCCCGGGCCATGTGCAGTACACCCGCAACATGGTCACCGGCGCCTCCACCGCCGAGCTCACCGTGGTCCTCGTCGACGCCCGCAACGGCGTCGTCGAGCAGACCCGGCGGCACGCGGCCATCGCCGCCCTGCTGCGCGTCCCGCACGTGGTCCTCGCCGTCAACAAGATGGACCTGGTCGACTACGAGGAGTCCGTGTTCGCCGCCATCGCCGAGGAGTTCACGGCGTACGCGATCGAGCTGGGCGTCCCGGAGGTCACCGCGATCCCGATCTCGGCGCTCGCCGGTGACAACGTCGTGGAGCCCTCCGCCGTCATGGACTGGTACGGCGGCCCGACGGTGCTGGAGCACCTGGAGACCGTCCCGGTGAGCCACGACCTCGCGCACTGCCACGCCCGGCTTCCCGTGCAGTACGTGATCCGGCCGCAGACCGCCGAGCACCCGGACTACCGGGGCTACGCGGGCCAGATCGCCGCCGGAACGTTTCGCGTCGGCGAGCGGGTGACGGTCCTGCCGTCCGGCCGGACGACGACGATCGCCGGTATCGACCTGCTGGGCGAGCCGGTCGACGTGGCCTGGACGACGCAGTCGGTGACCGTCCTGCTGGCGGACGACATCGACGTCTCGCGCGGCGACCTGATCGTGCCCGCCACGGATGCCCCGCCCACCACCCAGGACGTCGAGGCCACGGTCTGCCACGTCGCCGACCAGCCGCTCACCGTCGGCCACCGGGTGCTGCTCAAGCACGGCACCCGCACGGTCAAGGCGATCGTCAAGGACATCCCGTCCCGGCTCACGCTCAACGACCTGTCCCTGCACCCGCACCCGGGACAGCTCGTCGCCAACGACATCGGCCGGGTGAAGATCCGTACCGCCGAACCGCTGCCGGTGGACTCCTACGCGGACTCGCGCCGCACGGGTTCCTTCATCCTGATCGACCCGAGCGACGGCACCACGCTCACCGCGGGCATGGTCGGCGAGTCGTTCGCCGCCCCGGAGCCGGTCAAGGACGAGACCGAAGACGACGGTTGGGACTTCTGACCATGAAGTCGACGGATTTCTTCTCGTCGTTCGCGAAGGAGGGCGGCCGCGTCGGCAGCGGCGCCCTCGGCAGCGGGCAGGGCGGAGTCGCGCGATGTGTGCGGTGACGTACGCGCACTGCCTGCGCGCCCTCGCCCCCCACCGCAAGCGAAGACCTGCCGATCTCCCGGCCACGATCTGACGGACCGTGACCGCCGGGCCAACGAGAGGAACCCCTCCCGTGCCTGCCTCCCGCTCATCGCTCCACCGCCGCGGCCTGGCCGTGGTCGCCGCCCTCCCCCTGCTGGCGCTCGCCGCCTGCGGCTACGGGTCGAAGGCCGACGACAACACCACGGGCGCGCAGGTCGCCGCCGGCGCCAAGAAGATCGACGGCCTCGACTCCGTCAAGATCGGCTACTTCGGCAACCTCACCCACGCCACCGCCCTGGTCGGCAAGCAGAAGGGCTTCTTCCAGAAGGAGCTCGGCGCCACCCGGGCCGCGTACCAGGTCTTCAACGCGGGGCCCTCGGAGATCGAGGCCCTCAACTCGGGCTCCGTCGACATCGGCTGGATCGGTCCCTCCCCGGCGATCAACGGTTACACCAAGTCGGACGGCAAGAACCTGCGCATCGTCGGCGGTTCGGCCTCCGGCGGTGTGAAGCTCGTGGTGAACCCGAAGAAGATCAAGTCCCTGAAGGACGTCAAGGGCAAGCGGATCGCGACCCCGCAGCTGGGCAACACGCAGGACGTGGCGTTCCTGAACTGGGTCGCGGAGCAGGGCTGGAAGGTCGACGCGCAGAGCGGCCGGGGCGATGTGTCGGTGGTCCGCACCGACAACAAGGTGACGCCGGACGCCTACAAGTCGGGCTCGATCGACGGCGCCTGGGTGCCGGAGCCGACCGCGTCCAAGCTGGTCGCCGAGGGTGCCAAGGTGCTGCTCGACGAGTCGGCGCTGTGGCCGGACAAGAAGTTCGTGATCACGAACATCGTCGTGTCGCAGAAGTTCCTGAACGAGCACCCGCGGGCCGTCGAGGCGGTCCTGAAGGCCTCGGTCGAGACCAACAAGTGGATCAACGCCAACCCGGACCTGGCGAAGGCCGCTGCCAACAGGCAGCTGGGGATCGACTCCGGCAAGGCGCTGCCGGCCGACGTCCTGGACCCGGCGTGGAAGTCCATCCAGATCACCGACGACCCGCTGGCCGCCACGCTCGACACCGAGGCTGAGCATGCGGTGAAGGCGGGTCTCCTCGAGAACCCGAAGCTGGCCGGCATCTACGACCTCGCCCCGCTGAACAAGGTCCTCGTGGCCGCGGGTCAGCGCTCCGTCAACGACGCCGGTCTCGGCGTCAAGTAAGTCCGGATCCGAGATTCCCAGGAGGTGACGATCATGGCAACCGCCCTCGCCAAGGCCGATGACGTCGAGGTGGTCGAGTACGCCGCCCGCATCGAGCACGTCTCGAAGTCCTTCGCCGGGCCCGCCGGGCAGCAACTCGTCCTCGACGACATCACGCTGGATGTCGCGCCCGGCGAGTTCGTCACCCTCCTGGGGGCCTCGGGCTGCGGCAAGTCGACCCTGCTGAACCTGGTGGCGGGGCTGGACCAGCCCTCCGCCGGCAGCATCGCGACCCATGGGCGCCCCGCCCTGATGTTCCAGGAGCACGCCCTGTTCCCGTGGCTGACCGCGGGCAAGAACATCGAACTCGCCCTGAAGCTGGGGGGAGTTCCGAAGAACGAGCGCCGCGGCCGGGCCGAGGAGCTGCTCGAACTCGTACGGCTCAAGGGCTCGTACGGCAAGCGGGTGCACGAGCTGTCCGGCGGTATGCGCCAGCGCGTGGCGCTGGCCCGGGCGCTGGCGCAGGACAGCCGGCTGCTGCTGATGGACGAGCCGTTCGCGGCGCTGGACGCGATCACCCGTGACCTGCTGCACGACGAACTGACCCGGATCTGGGCGGAGACGGGGCTGTCCGTCCTGTTCGTCACGCACAACGTGCGCGAGGCGGTGCGGCTCGCGCAGCGGGTGGTGCTGCTGTCGTCCCGTCCGGGCCGGGTGGCCCGTGAGTGGCGGGTGGACATCCCGCAGCCGCGGCGCATCGAGGACGCGCCGGTCGCCGAACTGTCCCTTGAGATCACCGATGTACTGCGTGGGGAGATCCGCCGTCATGGCCAGCACTGAGACGAAGACCGCCACGGACGCGGGAAGCGTCGAGGCCGGCCTGGACGCGCTGGAGACCGCCGTCGCCGGCCGGACGCCGTTCCGGCAGACCTTCACCAGCAAGATCCTGCCGCCGCTCGTCGCCACCGCGGTGGTGCTGGTCGTGTGGCAGGCGCTGATCTCGTTCAAGATCGTCGACGATCCGACGAAGCTGCCGTCGCCCGCCGACGTGGGCAACGAGTTCAAGAGCGCCTGGCTGGAAGGCAAGCTGCTCGGCTACATCTGGACGAGTGTCTCGCGCGGTCTGCTGGGCTTCGCCTTCGCGCTGGCGATCGGCACCCCGCTCGGTCTGCTGGTGGCCCGGGTGAAGTTCGTGCGCGCGGCCATCGGCCCGGTGCTGTCCGGACTGCAGTCGCTGCCGTCCGTGGCCTGGGTGCCGCCGGCGGTGATCTGGCTGGGCCTGAACAACTCGATGATGTACGCGGTGATCCTGCTCGGCGCGGTCCCCTCCATCGCCAACGGCCTGGTCTCCGGCATCGACCAGGTGCCGCCGCTGTTCCTGCGGGCCGGCCGCACGATGGGCGCGACGGGCCTGAAGGGCGCCTGGCACATAGTCCTGCCGGCCGCGCTGCCGGGCTACCTCGCGGGTCTCAAGCAGGGCTGGGCGTTCTCCTGGCGCTCGCTGATGGCGGCGGAGATCATCGCCTCCTCCCCCGACCTGGGCATCGGCCTGGGCGCGCTGCTGGAGAACGGCCGCAACGCCAGCTCCATGGCCATGGTGTTCGAGGCGATCTTCCTGATCCTGTTCGTCGGCATCGCCATCGACCTGCTGATCTTCAGCCCGCTGGAGCGGTGGGTGCTGCGCAGCCGCGGCCTGCTGGTGAAGAGCTGATACCCATGTCCCCCAAGCCGGTCCTTCTGGTCATCGCCCACGGCAGCCGCGACCCGCGGCACGCCGCGACCGTGCACGCCCTGGTGCGGCGGGTGCGGTCGCTGCGGCCGGGGCTGCGCGTGGAGACCGGCTTCCTGGACTTCAACGTCCCGTCCGTGCACGGGGTGCTGGAGTCCCTGGCGGCACAGGGCGTACGCGACGTCGTGGCCCTACCCCTCCTGCTGACCCGCGCCTTCCACGCGAAGGCGGACATCCCCGCGGTGCTGCGGGACGCGCCGCCACGGCTGCGGATCCGGCAGGCGGAGGTGCTCGGCCCCTCCCCGCTGCTGCTGTCGGCGCTGGAGCGACGGTTGTACGAGGCGGGCCTGACACCCGCCGACAAGTCCTCGACCGGGGTCGTCCTGGCCTCGGCGGGGTCCAGTGACCCGGAGGCGATCGCAGTGATCGCAGAAATCGCGCGGGAGTGGCGGCACACCGGTTGGTGCGCCGTGCGACCTGCGTTCGCCTCCGCTGCATTTCCCGCGGGGGTCCCGCGCACCGAGGACGCCGTACGGGAGTTGCGCGCCCTCGGCTGCGAGCGCGTCGCCGTCGCCCCGTACGTCCTGGCCCCCGGCTTCCTGCCGGACCGCATCGCGCGGGGCGCGGCCGAGGCGGACGTCCTCGCCGACGTGCTCGGCCCGGCGCCGGAGGTGGCACGGCTGCTGCTGGAGCGGTACGACGCGGCGCGCGCCCCGATGCTGGCCGCCGTGGGCGCCTGACGGCCGTAGGCACCTGACGGCTGCGGGGGCCTGACGGCTGCGGGTGTCTAACGGCACAACTCGTCGCCCAGCCGGGTCCGTGCGTACCGGACGATCCTGCCGCTGCGGGTGCGGCCGAGGAGCCCCGCGTCGTAGAGGACGGCCAGGTGCTGGCTGACCGCACCGGCCGTGACGCCCAGGCGGAGGGCGAGTTCCGTGGTGGACGCCGGTTCCGCGAGCAGCAGGAGCAGGCGGGCCCGGGGGCGGCCCAGGAGCCGGATCAGGGCGCGGTCGGTGACCGGGGGCGGTTCCTCGGAGAGGATCGCCCGGCCGCGTGCCGGATAGATGAGCACCGGGGGCAGCGAGTGGTCCAGCACCGTCTGCGCGCCCTTGGCGAAGATCGTCGGCATCAGCACCAGGCCTCGCCCCGCGATGCGGATGTCACCCGAAGGCCAGGGGGCGGTGTCCGGCGGCCGGGTCAGCGACAGGTGCTCGTCGCTCCACACGAGCCGCGGATCGAGCCCGGAGAACAGCGCGCCCGCGCCCTGTTCCGCGAGCACCCGCGCTTGGTGGGCGAGATCGGCCTCCAGGATGGTCTGCACCCGCGGCCACCAGTCGGCGGCGAGACAGGTGCGCCAGTAGGCGTCGACCGCGTCCGCGAGCCGGGCGAGGAAGGCCGCGGGGTCGGCGAGGCCGCGCGCGACGACGGGCGGCAGGGCGTCCTCGGTGCGGTAGGTGGCCCGGAAGTCGGCGACGACCACGTCCACCGGAGTGGCGCGGACCTGGTCCAGTTCGTCGGCGAAGGCGGGGCGGGCCCGCTCGGGGCGCGGCGTGACGAAGTCCGGCAGCCACAGCCAGGGCGAGACGAGGGCGGTGAGCAGTTCGCGGTCGAGGGACTCCATGCGCGGGCGGATGCGGCGCAGCCAGGGCCGGTGGTGGGGATAGCGGGCCGGGTCGTGCAGACAGCGCAGGGAGAACACCGCCTCCTGCAGCGGGGAGTAGGCGAAGGAGGTGGTGGCGAGGTCGTCGACGGCGAAGCGGAACTCAATCATTGAGCGCCACGCTAAATGATTGTCGGCATCCCATGGCCCGGGGTTTCGCTGGTTCCATGACGACGACACCGGATTCCCCGGCCTCCGGCCCAGGGACGGACGCGCGCCCGGAGCGCGCCACCCGAGCCGCCGGACTGCTCCCCGCCGATCCGGCCCTGCGCAGGGCCACGCTCCTCACCGTGGTCAACTCCCTCGGCAACGGGCTCTACTTCCCGCTGGGCGTCCTGTACTTCACCCGCATCGTCGGCCTCGACGCCACCGCGGTCGGCTTCGGAATGACGGTCGCCGGGCTGGTCGGGGTCGTGGCGGGCGTCCCGGCGGGACGGGCCGCCGACCGGTGGGGCGCCCGGCAGGTGGGGGCGCTGCTGTGGGGCGGCACCGGGGTGGCCACGGCGGCCTACGTCCTGGTGGACTCGTACGCCGGTTTCCTTCTCTCGGTGGTGTGCGCGACCGGGCTGCAGATGGCCAGTCGCGGGGTGCAGGGCGCGGTCTACGCGGACGTGCTGCCCGCGGCCACCCGCGTGGAGGCGCGCGCCTATCTGCGGATGGTCACGAACGTGGGCATCGGCGTGGGCGGGGTGTTCGGGGCTGTGGCGCTCCAACTCGACACGCGGGCCGCGTATGTGATGGCGATCGTGCTGAACGCGCTGTCGTTCCTCGGGCCCGCCCTGATGGTGCGCCGGCTGCCGCTGGCGCCGCACGCACGGGACCGGCAGCCGCACGCGGCCGACGCACCGGCCGCCGACCGCTGGCGCGCGGTGCGGGACCTGCCGTATCTGACGGTGACCGTGCTGAACGCGGTGCTGTGCGTGCAGTACACCCTGATCGAGGTCGGTCTGCCCCTGTGGATCGTCGAGCGGACCGAGGCGCCGCGCTGGACGGCGGCCCTGTTGCTGATCGTCAACTGCGTGCTGGTGGCGCTGCTCCAGGTGCGGGTGGCCCGCGGTGCCTCCCAAGTCCCCTCCGCGGTACGGGCGATGGGCTGGGCGGGCCCGCTGCTCACCGCGTCCTGCGCCGTGTACGCCGTGTCGGCGGGGCTGCCCGCGGTGTGGGCCGTGCTGGCGCTGACCGTGGGCGCGGTGGTACACGTCTTCGCCGAGGTGCTGGCCGCCGCGGGCGGCTGGACGCTGGGCTACGAACTCGCCGACGCCCGCGCCCACGGCGTCTACCAGGGTGTGTTCGGTGCGGGGATGTCGGCCGGGATGATGGCGGGCCCGGCGCTGGTCACGGTGACCGCGATCCAGCACGGCAGGGTGGGCTGGGCGCTGCTGGGCGTGATGTTCGCGGCGGCCGGTCTCGCGGTGCGTCCCGCCGTGCGCTGGGCACGACGGGACGGTGACTGGCGGGGCGAGCCCGCCTGACGGGGCGAGCCCGCCCTGCGGGGCGTTGGGCCGTCCGCGGTCCGGCGCTCCCCTGTGACGTCGGTCCGCGGACGACCGGCCGGCACACGGCTACCGGCTCGCCCGAGCCGGTATGCCGCATCCCGCTTTTGATACTGCGTCGCCGGCGCCGAACGTGTCACACCAGGGGAGTTTTCCGTCGCAGTCGAACCGAAATGGCCAACAGACCGCCGTTATGGGGCAGTTGCTCGGGTCGTCGCGGTGACCGTGGCCGCGGGTCCGGTGCCGGCCGCCGTCACCGCCGCGACGGTCACGGTGTAGGACGTGCCGGGCCGCAGCCCGCCGATCACCCGGAACATGCCCTTGGCGGAGGGCTGGGTGACCAGGACGTCCCGGCCGGTGACGCCGATCGGATCCCGGCCGTCGGAGACCGTCACCCGGTAGCCGACGACCTTCGCGTCGCCCGTGGCGGTCGGCGGGGTCCAGGCGAGGGTCGCCGCGGTTGCCGCCGTACGCAGCTTGGGACTTGTCGGCGCTCCGGGCAGCGTGCTCGCGGCCGTCGGTGCCAGCGGTGCCGAGGCGAGGGACGGGGCACTGCTGCCGCGGGCGTTGGCCGCGGTGACCGTCACCCTGAACGGCCCGCCGGACGAGGGCAGTCCGCCGATCCGCACGAGCGCCGTGCGCTTGAACTCCGCTGCGGAGACGGCCTGTTCGGCGACGTTGCCCCCCGACGTGTCGTAGGCCCGCGCCGTGTACCCGGTCACCGGTGAACCCCCGGCCACGAAGCTGGGGTTGAAGGTGACGTACAGGGCGTCGACGCCCGCGGTGGTCGTCCCGACCCGGGACGGCGGTTCGGGGACGGACGGCGCCGCGACGGTGCGCTCCAGCAGGACGCGGTAGGGCCGCTCCAGTCCGGCGTTGCCCAGGATCTCCGGTGGGACGTCGGAGGGGGACGCCATGATCCGGTTGCCCGTGGTGACGAGGCCCTTGTTGTCGCCGTCGGCCGTGCCCTCCTCCCACCAGTTGTCCTGCACGAGGGTCGGGTCGTTGTTGCCGAGGCCGTCGCGGTAGTCGGTGTGGCGGGAGGCGACGTTGGCGTACGAGGCGTGGTGGAGCACGTTGCCCCGGACCGTCTCGTAGGTGCAGCCGTTGTCGGTGTAGACGCTCTTGCCGAGGCCCCACTGGTCGTGGACGACGTTGCCGGTGACCTTCTCGCCGTCGGCCATCGAGGTGCCGGTCAGGCCTTGGGTGTAGATGCCGCCGCCGTCGTCGAGCATCTGCATGTAGTCGAAGATCAGGTTGTCGCGCACGGCGTTGCCGTGGCTCGGGTTGGGGGTGGCGGGGTCGCCGATCTTGTCGGGCCAGCCGCCCCAGCCCAGGGAGATCGCGGAGTAGCCGACGTGGTCGATCTGGTTGTGGGCGATGGTGTTGTCGTGGGTGTAGCCGTTGAGGACGGCGACTCCGCCGTGGTACTCGCGGGGCAGGCCGTAGAGGTGATTGTTCGTCACCGTCACGCCGGACGCCGGGGTCTGCCCGTCCACACCGCCGATCTCCAGACCGTTGCCGGAGATGTCGGTGAAGATGCTGCCGGTGACGGCCGCGTCCTCGCTGCCCGTCCCCAACTCCAGCCCGGAAGCGCCGAGATGGGCGAAGACGTCGTCGGCGAACTCGATGCGCCGCCCGTGTGTGACGGACACGTTGCCCGGCATCTTCGTCCAGGACGCGAAGGGGCAGGTGCCGCCCTCGACGTACCGGCACAGCCCCTGGGTGGCCCATCCCTTGTCGCCGGTGATGGTGTAGCCGGCCTGGATCTCGGAGAAGCCCTCGGGGGTGGAGGGGGTCAGCCAGGTCGCGTAGCTGAACCGGAGCCCGCGCAGGGCGATGTCGTGGACGGGGGCGTCGGCGGTGCCCCGCCCGTCGAGCAGTTTCTCCGCGGACGCCGCCTCGACGTCGGCGCGGGCGAGGTCCTCGCCCTTGTGGGGCAGGTAGTAGACGGTGCGGGACCCCTTGTCCAGGTACCACTCGCCGGGCTGGTCGAGGAGTTCGTAGGCGTTCTCGACGTACGACGGCCTGCCGCCGTTGGTGAGGTGCCCCGGGCCGACCATGCTGACGGTGCGGCCGGGGATGTCGGGGAACTCGACCCGCTTGTTGGAGTTGTCCCAGCAGGGCTGGGCCATCGTGATGGTGGTGCCCTCGGCGGAGGCGACCGGGCAGCGGGGCTCGGTCCACTGGCCCAGCCCGTTGCGCTCGACGTTCCACAGGGCCTCGCCGCTGGTGTAGACGAACTCGGCGTCGGCCGGACGCTTCCAGTGGGCGAGGGTGTCGGAGGACGCGGTGTAGCCGGTGGCGGTCTGGGTGAGGGTGACCGGTACGGCCCCGCGGGCCCGCTGGGCGCGCACTCCGCCGACGTACAACTGCCGTGTGGCGGCGAGCCCTTGAGGTGCGCGCGCGGACCACAGACCCGGCCGCCCCGGTACCGGGTGCCAGCCGGTGACCCGGCGGCCGCCGCTGATGACGGTGTCGCCGGTGCCCTGCCAGATCACCCGGTGGCCGTTCGTGCCGGAGTCGCGGGCGTCGAGGACGAGCGGCCCGGTGCGGCGGTAGGTGCCGGGCGCCAGGTGGACCGTGAGGTCGGCGCTCAGGTTCCCGGCCCTGGCGCGGACCAGGTCGCGGGCGCGCTCCAGGGTGCGGACGGGATGTCGCGGGGTGCCGTCGGCGTGGTCGTCGCCGGCGGGTGAGACGTGGACGTCCGAGGAGGCGGCCCGCAGCGGGGCGGCGAGGGCCGAGGGCCCGGCCACCACCCCGAGGACGAGGCCGGCGGAGGCGAGGGTGACGAGGGCGGCTCTTCGGTGCGTGGGCATGTACCCCTCCCGTGGGATCAGCCTGTACCCAACGCCCGGAAAGGTAGGAGCACTTGGATGCGCCAGTCAATGAAAGCGACCGGAAATGACGCGGATCCTCCGACTGGCCGAGAAGTCATCCGATCAGTCGGAGCGGAGCGCTCCCGTGCCCAGTCGGGGATCCCGGCCGCTCGCCGCCAGCGCCCGGTCGAAGACGGGCGCGTCCTCGGGCACGGGCACCGGGTCGGCGAAGCCGTCGTACTGCCGGTAGAGAGCGCCGTGGGTCTCGACCACGTCGTGGACGAGGCGGGCGGCCCCCTCCGAGACGCGGTACTCCTGACCGGTGGCGGTGGCGACGTCCCAGCCGTGCACCGCCATCTCCTTGATGATCATCGAGGCGAGTTCGGCCGCCGGCATCTTCGCCATGCCTAGATCGACCTCGCCCTCCCACACCGCCGGGTCCGCCCAGAGGGCGACGGCACGGTCCAGCTGGGCGGCGTAGACCTCGGCCCAGTCCGCGTCCGCCGTGAAGTCGCGGGCGGTCAGCTCCTCGGGGAGCTGGGTGCGCCGGGCGCGGTGTTCCAGGCCGTAGGAGGTGTAGAGGACCCAGTGGTTGACGAGGGCGCGCACGTCCCAGTCGGGGCAGTGGGTCGGGTCGGCCAGCCGCGCCGCCGGGACGCCGCGCGCGACACGCGCGGCCTCGGCGGCACATTCGATCATGTACGGGTGCATGTCTTCGTGCGTCATGCGCCCCACGCTAGGCAGGCCGCGCTCAGCCCTCTTGAACAAACGCGACAGCCTCGTCCGCCCGCCGGACGAGCTCGGCGACGGGCATCGAGCCGGGGGCCCGCCGCTCCCGCGCGAACGCGTTGGCGAGCCGCTGGAGCAGCTCGTTCAGCGGGGTCGGTACGCCGTGCAGGCGCCCCAGCAGGACGATCTCGCCGTTGAGATGGTCGGCCTCGATGGTGCCGGTGCCCCGGCTCAGCGACTGCCAGGAGGAGCCGCCGCCGCGCGGGGCTCCTTCGAGCGGGACGAGGGTGACCTTGTCGCCGCGCGCCTCCTGTTGCTCCTCGGCGCTCACGTGGGTGATCCCGGCGGCGTCGAGCACCCGCTCGCCCTCGGCCCGCACCCGGGCGTACAGGGCCCGCGCGGCCTCGTCCTCGACCGGGCCGCTGATCGCCTCGACGGCGTTGCCGAGGTTGCCGAGCAGCTTGGCGTACTGCCAGCGGGCGACGTCGGTCACGACCGGCGCCTCGAAGTGGGCGGCCGCCAGGTCGGCGGCGATCCGCCGGGCGGTGTCGTCGCTGCCGTGCGGGTAGCGGCCGAGGTGCAGGATGCCGGTGAGCGGGGTGCCGGCGGCCGAGACGACCCCGGGTTCGACGAGGGTCGAGGGCAGCCAGACGCAGACGCCGTACACCCGCCGGAAGCGGCGCAGGGCAAGGCGCGGGCTCTCCACCCCGTTCTGCGCGCACACCAGCGGCAGTCGCTCCTGCGCCGTACCGCCGCCCGCGACCGGCACCGGGCCCCAGGTGTCCAGCGCGGCCACGCTGTCCTGCGTCTTCACGGCGAGCACGAGCACGTCGTCGGCCCGCAGTTCGCCGAGCGGGCCGGGCCCGTCCACGACGGGCAGCCGGTACGTCAGCTCGCCCTCCGGCACCCGCAGCCGCAGCCCCCGCTCGTCCAGCGCCGTGTGGTGCTTGCCCCGCGCGACGAGCACGACCTCGCGCCCGGCCTGGGCCAGCCGTCCCCCGACGGTGCCGCCGACCGCGCCTGCCCCGATGATGATGTAGCGCATACCGAGGAGCCTCGCACAGTTGACCTTGCCCCTGGGGCAGAGTCGAGGGTGCGGGCATGGACGACCTCTATCTGCGGCAGACGCCGTACAGCGACCCGGGCGCCCTCGACGTCGTCGGCCTGCCCCGCGATCCGCGTGAACTCACCGCTGTCGTACGCGGTCTGATCCTCCATCGGCTGGAGGGCGAGCGGATCGGGTACGACATCCCCGAGGAGCGGCTGCACCACGACGGCGAGTCCCGGTACGTCACGGAGATCCTGCGGATCCTGCGCTCCCGCAAGGACGCTCCGCTCACCGAGAAGCGGTCCTACGACGAGCAGTTCGTCGGCACGTGCCGCGACTACGCCCTCCTGCTGTGCGCGCTGCTGCGGGCGACCGGGACCCCGGCCCGCCTCCGGGGCGGCTACGGCACGTACTTCGTCGACGGCTTCCACGACGACCACTGGGTCACCGAGTACCAACGGCCGGACGGGACTTGGCGGTTGGCCGACCCCCAGGTGTCCGCCGACCTCTACGACGTACCCTTCGACCCGCTGGACGTGCCCCGGGACCGGTTCGTCGTGGCGGGGCAGGCGTGGCGGGCGTGCCGGGCAGGTCGGGCCGATCCGGAGACGTTCGGGGTCTGGGTCGATCCCGGACTGCGGGGCATGTGGCTCGTGTTCAACTCCGTCGTCCTGGACCTCGCGGCCCTCAACGGCACCGAGCCACTGCCCTGGGACGGCTGGGGGCTCGCGGGACCGGAGAGCTACGCGTCGCTGACCGAGGACGACTTCGCCCTGATCGACGCCGTTGCCGCGGCCGGTACGACGGAGGAGTACCGGCACCTCCACGAGGACCCACGACTCGCCGTACCCCGCGAGATCCTCTCCTGCTCGCCCTTCCTCGGCCCGCGGACGGTCACTCTTCCCCGGCCGTGAGCTCCACCAGCTTCATGACGGTGTTCCAGTTCCGGGTCGTGGCGATCAGCCCCTTGGTGATCCGCGGCCGGGACAGGACCGCCGCCAGCCTGGACTGGCCGAGGCCCGCCGGGACGTACAGGTACAGCGCGCGGTCGCCGAGCCGGAACTCCTCGGGGAGGTGGGCGGCCTGGTCGATCTCCGCGAAGCGCTCGGCGGTGACCGGCGCGGAGAAGTACATGACGTGGAGCTCCTTGCCCTGCAGCTCGGCCGCCGGGAAGGGGCAGGCGTCGGCCACCGCCGCCAGATAGGCGTGGTCGCGCACGATCACCTCGACAAAGAACCCGAAGTGCTTCTCGATCGCCTCGGTGAGTTCCGCGGCCAGGGACTCCTCGTCGCCGTGGCCGGCCGCGAACACGGCCTGGCCGCTCTGCAGATGGGTGCGTACGGCGTCGTGGCCGAGGCGCTCCATGAGCGCGCGCAGCTCGGCCATCGGGAGCTTCTTGCTGCCGCCCACGTTGATTCCGCGCAGCAGCGCCGCGTACATCGTCATCCGGACACCATAGAGCGGCCGTCGTGCCCCGTGGGGGTGGGCACGACGGCCGCCGCCCGTCGCCGGGCTGCGCGAAACTCTCGCCGATCGGGCGGCCCGGATCAACCGATACACGCAGCTGTGACTTGTTCAACAAGCTTTCGTAATCACAAAGTGGATCTCTGCCGACGGATCGGACGTCCTACGGGTGCGAGCTCACCCCGTCCCTGATCACCGTCCCCGAGAAGCGCGGATAGATGTAAGGGGCCTTCATCCTCCTCAGCGGTGAGAGGCCGGTGCCGGACTTCACCGGGCAGCAGGACGAGATCTTCTTATCCGGCCCATACCTTCGAATCGAACGAAGTACGGAGCGCAACGTGGCGGCAGGGACCGCCACCGCACACAAGGGGGAGAGCCCGTCATGGGGAACGGAGACACGCGGGTCCGGGGCATAGCCGCCCGGGCCGGCGGCTGGAGCGCACGGCACCGCTGGGCGGCGGTCGGCATATGGGTGCTGTTCGTCGTCCTGGCGATGGGACTCGGTTCCGCGGCGGGCCGGGTGGACGTCGACCAGGCCGACCAGCTGCAGGGCGAGACGCACACCGCAGCGAAGATCATCGACGACGCGGGGATCAAGAACCCGGCCGGCGAGTCGGTCCTGGTCCAGTCGAAGGACGGTTCGGTCAAGGCCACGGACGCCGCGTTCAAGGCCGCCGTCACCGACGTCGTGAAGGCGGTCGAGAACACCGGCAAGGTCACGGGCATCACCTCGCCCTACGACGCCGGGACCATCTCGAAGGACGGCCGCAGCGCCCTGGTGCAGTTCGACATCCGCGGTGACGCGGACACCGCGGTCGACCGGGTCGAGCCGGTGCTGAAGGCCGTCGCGGGCGTGCAGAAGGCCCACGGGTCGGTGCGGGTCGAGGAGATCGGCTCGGCCAGCATGCAGAAGCAGTACAAGGACGCCTTCGGGGACGACTTCCAGAAGGCGGAGCTCTCCGCCGTGCCCGTCGCCCTCGGCATCCTGCTGATCGCCTTCGGCGCCCTGGTGGCCGCGCTGCTGCCGGTCGCGCTGGCGGTCACCGCGATCATGGCGACGATGGGCCTGATGGGCATCGTCAGTCACCTGCAGCCGATGAGCGACACCGCCAACTCCGTGATGCTGCTGGTCGGTATGGCCGTCGGCGTCGACTACTGCCTGTTCTACCTGCGCCGCGAGCGCGAAGAGCGGGAGGCCGGGCGCGACGCGGGTGCCGCGCTCAGGATCGCCGCCGCCACCAGCGGCCGCGCGATCATCGTCTCCGGTGTCACCGTCTGCGTCGCGATGGCGGGCATGCTGTTCACCGGGCTCCCCGAGTTCGAGGCGATGGGCCTGGCCTCGCTGATGGTCGTGGCGGTCGCCATGGTCGGTTCGGTGACCGTCCTGCCCGCGCTGCTCTCGCTGCTGGGCGAGCGGGTCGAGAAGGGCCGGATCCCCTTCCTGCGCCGCCGCAAGCGCGCGGGCGGCTCGGAGAGCCGGTTCTGGACCGCCGTCCTCAAGGGTGTGCTCGCCAAGCCCTTGATCTCGGTCGTCGTCGCGACGGGCGCGCTGCTCGCGGTCACGGCTCCCGCGCTCGGCATGAAGACCTCGCAGCTCACGCTGGACCAGGAGTTCGGCGACTCGCTGCCGATCGTGCAGACGTACGACCGGGTCAACGACGCCTTCCCGGGCGGCTCCGAGCCGGCCCAGGTGGTCGTCAAGGCGAAGGACATCAACGCGCCCGAGGTGCGTCAGGCGCTGGCCGACTTCAAGCAGCGGGCGATCGACTCGGGCGCCTCGCGCGGTCCGATCGACATCAAGCTGCACGACGCGCAGAACGTGGCCCTGGTGTCCGTGCCGCTGGTCGGCGGCTCCGACATGGACAAGGCGGGCCAGAACCTTCAGAAGCTGCGCGACGAGGTGCGGCCCGCCACGCTCGGCAAGGTCGACGGCGTCCAGGCACCGGTCACCGGACAGGTCGCCGGCAACCACGACTTCAACGACCAGCTGATCGGTTCGGTCGTGCCGGTCTTCGCCTTCGTGGTGGTCTTCGCCTTCCTGCTGATGCTGCTGTCGTTCCGCTCGCTGACCGTCGCGATCACGTCGATCCTGCTGAACCTGCTGTCGGTGGGCGCGGCCTACGGCATCCTCGTCGCGGTCTTCCAGCACGGCTGGGGCGCCTCGCTGGTGGGCGCGGAGGGCGTCGGCGCCATCGTCACCTGGCTGCCGCTGTTCCTCTTCGTGATCCTGTTCGGCCTGTCCATGGACTACCACGTGTTCGTGGTCTCGCGGATCCGCGAGGCGCGGGTGCGCGGCCGCAGCACGAAGGACGCGATCCAGCACGGCGTGGTCACCACGGCCGGCGTCGTCACCAGCGCCGCCGTCATCATGGTCGCGGTGTTCGCGATCTTCGGCACGCTGTCCATGCAGTCCATGAAGCAGATGGGCGTGGGCCTGGCGGCCGCGGTGCTCATCGACGCGACGATCATCCGCGGTGTGCTGCTGCCCGCCGTGATGGCACTGCTCGGCGAGCGCAACTGGTACCTGCCGAAGTGGCTGAACCGCATGCCCGACCTGACCCACGACGAGTCGCCGGAGGCGCACGCCCCGGTCAGGTCCGGCGAGAGTGAGCCGGTGCGGGTCTGATCCGACCGCACGTCTCCCTGACACACAGGGCCCGTTGGTTTCCGGGGGGAACCAACAGGCCCTGCTGTCATGTGCGTTGCTCGCGACGCCGTTACGCGCGCAGTGCCGCCTCGATGAGGTCGGCCGCCCGGCGGGTGCCACCCTCCTCGGCCATCCGGGCCCTGCGGTACACCGACGCGTGCGCCGACTTCCAGGAGGCCCTTGCGCTGCGCGCCGCTCAGCGCTGATGGCGGTCGAGGACCAGGTTGCGCCCGCGGGAGCGGGCAGCACCTCCCGGGCGAAGCCCTTGGGCGCCTGCTGCACGAGCTGCGGCAGGTCCCGGAAGTTGAGGCCGCCGTTCCCGGTCCGACCTGGGCGAATGCGAGACTGGTCGATGCCGGACACGGCAGGACGGCGCAGGTCGGGACACGGAGGCGGACGATGGACGAGGCACGGGCGCGGAACGTGCTGGCCTATGCGGACGTGGTGCCGGGCCCGGCAGCGGACGCGCGGCTCCTCGCCCTCGGCGAGAACGCGGTGTTCGCCGCCGGTGACCTGGTGGTCAAGGTGGGCCGCGACGCCGAACTCCTGGACCGGGCCCGGCGCGAGCTGGAGATCGCCGGATGGCTGGCCGAGGCGGGCGTGCCGGCGGTACGGGCGGCCAAGCCCGTGCCACTGCTGGTGGAGGAGCACCCGGTGACCGTCTGGCACCGGCTCCCCGAACCCGTACGGCCCGCCGAGCCACGGGATCTGGCCGAACTGCTCCGGCTCGTGCACGCGCTTCCCGCCCCCTCCTTCGACCTGCCGCCCCGCGAGCTGCTGGGCGGGGTGGAGCGCTGGCTGCGACTCGCGGGCGACGCGATCGACCCGGCGGACGCCGCTTATCTGCGCGAGCGCCGGGACGGCTTCGCGGCGGCCGCGGCCGCGCTGACGCCCCGGCTGCCGCCGGGCCCGATCCACGGCGACGCGCTGCCCCGCAATGTGCACATCGGCCCCGACGGGCCGGTCCTGGTCGACCTGGAGACCTTCTCCGCCGACCTGCGCGAGCACGACCTGGTGGTCATGGCCCTCTCCCGGGACCGCTACGGCCTGCCCGCCGAGGCCTACGACTCCTTCACCCAGACCTACGGCTGGGACGTGCGCGCCTGGGAGGGCTGCTCGGTGCTGCGCGGCGCCCGCGAGACGGCCAGCTGCGCCTGGGTCGCCCAGCACGCCCCGGCCAACCCCAAGGCACTGGAGGAGTTCCGGCGCCGGGTGGCGTCCCTGCGGGACGGGGACGAGACGGTGCGGTGGTATCCGTTCTGAGCCCCTCGCGCGGGCCGGTGCCGTCAGGCCCGCGGCGTCGGCACCGAGGCCGGCCTCACGCGGGTCGGCTCTCCGCCGGCTCGCGCAGGGGCCACACCCCGTCGATCACCGCGTCCGCGTCCCCCTTGCCGCGCAGGAACTTCTGGAAGTCCGCCGCCCACTCGGCGTACCACCCGATCTGACGGCGGTGCAGCTCCGCCGGGCCGAGGGCCGCGATCTTGGGGTGGCGGTCGGCTATCGCGCGGGCCAGGCGGGCCGCGGCCAGGGCGTCGGCCGCGGCGTCGTGGGCGGAGTCGAGCGCGACGCCGTACTCCGCGCAGACCGCTTCCAGGTTGCGCTTGCCGCGGCGGTAGCGGTCGACCCGGCGGTCGATGGTGTACGGGTCGATGACCGGTGCCGGGTCGATGCCGCCGAGGCGGTCGGACAGCGACGGCAGGTCGTACCGCCGCAGTTCGGCGGAGAGCAGGGTGAGGTCGAAGGCCGCGTTGTAGGCGACGACGGGCACGCCCGTCTTCCAGTAGCCCGCGAGGACGTCCGCGATGGCGTCCGCGACCTGGTCGGCCGGGCGGCCCTCGGCCGCCGCGCGCTCGTTGCTGATGCCGTGCACCGCCACCGCGTCGGCCGGGATCTCCACGCCCGGGTCGGCGAGCCACTCCCGCCGCCCCACGGGCTGCCCGGCCCGGATCTCGATCACGGCCCCCGTGACGATGCGTGCCTCGCGCGGATCGGTCCCGGTCGTCTCCAGGTCGAAGCCGACGAGCAGCTCCTGGTGCCAGCCCATGGGCGGCCCCCCTTCTTGGTGGTGCTTTCCCCCAGTGATCTCCACCATCGCATGCGCCACTGACAATCCGAGGATCGCGTTCCGCTTGTCCGCCCGGACAGTTCAGGACACAGGCCGTGAATCAGCCCAGGTGAACTCGAATTCCTCGCGGTATGTCGGGAAGAGACCGCCTTCGTCCGCTCCGGGCACATCACCCGACTTGACCAGACGGCTTCCGTTGCGCAGCACCAGCACCGGCGACTCCATCCCCCGCGCCCCGCGCAGATAGGACTGCACCACGGCGATGCCGTCCGTGCCGTCGCCGTCCACGAGGTAGGCGGTGAAGCGGGGCGTCTCGTCGTACACCTGGATCTCGAAGGCGCCGGGATCACGCAGCCGGGACCGCACCCGGCGCATGTGCAGGATGTTCATCTCGACGGAGCGGCTCAGCTCGCCCCGTTTCATCCCGAGCTCGCGCTCGCGGCGCTTGACCGCGCTGGAGGCCGGGTTGAGGAACAGCAGCCGCACCCGGCAGCCGGACTCGGCGAGCCGCACCAGCCGCCGGCCGGAGAAGTTCTGCACGAGCAGGTTCAGGCCGATGCCGATGGCGTCGAGGCGGCGGGCGCCGCCGAACAGGTCCTCGGCGGGGAACTGGCGCATCAACCGCACCCGGTCGGAATGCACGGCCACGACGTCCGCGTACCGGTCGCCGACCAGGTCCTCGACCGCGTCGACGGGCAGCCGGCGCGCGGAGGGCACGTCGCCGCCCGAGCCGAGCATCTCCAGGAGCCGCGCCGAGGCCCGTTCGGCCTGGTTGAGGACGGCCTCGGACAGGGCCCGGTTGCGGGAGACGACGTTGCGGGTGACTTCCAGTTCGTCCAGGGCGAGTTCGACGTCCCGGCGTTCGTCGAAGTAGGGCTCGAAGCACGGCCAGTGCTGCACCATCAGCTCGCGCAGCTGCGGCAGCGTGAGGAAGCTGATGACGTTGTCGTCGGCCGGGTCGAGCAGATAGCCCTTGCGGCGGCTGACCTCGCGCACGGCGACCGCGCGCTGGACCCACTCCTGCCCGGCGGGACCGGCCGCGGCGACCACCCAGTCGTCGCCGTGGACGGGTTCGTAGATGGGACGCAGAACAGCGGCCACGACCGCGCGCAACCGCTGTTCGACGAGGTTCAGCCAGATGTAGGCCCGGCCGGCCCGCTGTGCGCGCGTACGCACTTCGAGCCAGGCGTCGGCGTCCCAGTCCAGTTCCGGCCCGATGGCCCCGGCGTCCATGGGCCGCGCCAGGGACACCGCGCCGGGCGGGACCTCCGTGGAGTTCCCCTCGTGACCCTCGTCACCAGGGGGCAGCTCCAGCCCTCCCGAGCCCACCCGTGCACCGCCTTCCGCTCCCCCGAGCTCTCCCCGTCTCAACGATCAAGGAAGGGTACTCCGCAAGCGGTCGGCGATGCAGCCGGATGGACAGGTCGTTTTCTCAACTGCGGGGCCGCCAGTGGCCGTTCTGCCAGGCGAGCTCGTCCGGAGTGAGCGGATTCATAGCCGTGACGTCGCGCGGAGCGATGGAGAATCCCTGCCAGTGGACCGGCATGGGCTGCTGGTCCTCGTCCCGGGCGATGTGGTGGAAGCCGACATTCATCCAGACGATCGGGTGCGTGAGGGTCTGGCCGTTGACCCACTTGTCGACGGACTTGCCCGCCCCGGCCGGGCAGTTGCCCAGGTTGTTGCTGGCGAACTGCTCGCACTTGTTGTACTCGGTGAAGTACACGTCGTGCTTGGTGAAGCTGCGTCCCGGGTACTTGGTGGTGGGCCCGGGGACGATCTCGTACGAGCGCGCGTGCCCGTCCTTGTTCTTGCCCGTGGCGCTGACCATCCGCCACCAGCGGTAGGTCTTGGCGTCGCCCGCGAGTTCCTTGGTGACCTTGGTGCGGGTGGTCTTGTTGGTCGGGGCCTCCTGGCCGGGCCGCGGCGCTGTGACCGCGGAGTCGTACTGCTCGACCTTGCCCTTGGAGGAGCCGTCGAGGCCGAAGTCCAGCCGCCAGAAGACGTTGTGGCTGTGGCTGGTGGCGTAGGCCTTGGCGCCCTTGCCGATGGGCCAGCCGCGGCCGTCACCGGCGTCGTAGTCCTCGTAGGAGAGGCTGCCGGTGGCGCCGACGTTCATGTTGATCGTGCCGTCGTCCTGGAAGCGCCACTCCGTCATGTACTCGTACCAGCCGACCTGGTTGACGGTGTAGACGAGCAGGTCCTTGCCCTGGGCCTGGTAGACCTTGTTCGCGCTGTTGCCCTGCATGCGGTAGGCGTGGCCGCGGGAACGGGTCGTGGTGCACAGGCCGTTGACGTTCGGGTGCTGCGGGTCCCAGGCCTCGGGGACCTTGACGCTCTTGATGGTGCCGCCGGGGCACTCGCCCGGTGCCAGGTTCACCAGGCCCTGAGCGAAGCCGAAGCCCGTCAGGTCGTCGTACTCGACGCTGCCGTCGTCGTAGGGCACGTCGATCTGGCCGAGCCGGGCGCTGTTGAGGACGTGGATCGGCTTGGCCTCGCCCTTGGGCTGGTACGAGACGTTCTCCAGGACGAGCCCGGCCTTGCTGTCGTAGCGCCAGCACATCCGCCAGGTCGTACCGGTGGAGAGCTTCTGCTCGATCCGGTAGGCGGCGCTGCACTCGGCGGCGGCGGCCGAGCCGGCGGTCTTCGGCTGGGCGACGGCCGGTCCCGCGCCGGTCGTCGCGCCGGCGGCCAGCGCGGCCACGGACAGGCCCACGGCCGTCCGCCTGCGGGCACGGCTGATTCTGTTCACGCGCATGAAGAGATGACTCCCTAGCAGGAGGAGCAAGTTGGAAAGGTGAGCTGAAGGGCGTGCGGCCGGCCGGGCGGCGGCTCAGTCGCGGTCGAGCTTGGCGACCTTGCGCGCGCTCAGGTCGATGATCAGCGACCTGGCGTCGATCCACGCGCCGTTCTTGACCTTCGGGAACAGCCGCACGCAGCGGTGTTCGCCGCACTTGTCCAGCGCGGCGGGCTGGGCCCCCGCAGTCGCGCGGTAGACCGCGCCGTTGAGCAGCAGCTGGTCCGCGGAGGTGAGCTCCTGGCCGGTGGCGTCCTTGTAGTCGGCCTTGAGGCCCGCGCCCAGCGGGTCGGCGATCAGGATGTTCGCCGCCTCGGCGTTCTCCGCGCGGGTCAGCGGCGGCTGGACGCCGTGCTGCGTGGAGGTCTGCTCGACCTTCCCCGTCGCCAGATCGACGATCTTGGTGACGAGGGTGTCGGTCTTGTAGTCGTAGAAGGTGACGTCGGCCCGGCGCGGCGCGTTCGGGTCGTCCACCTCGTCGGCGTCGGGATCGGCGAGGTCGACGCTGAGCCGCTGCGGGCCGTGGTCCCCGTCGACGTTCTCGCTCGAATTGAGCAGCTGACGGTTCACCGCGATCTTCTCGACCCGCGAGATCTCGTCGTCGGTCAGCGGGTCACGGCCCTTGCCCGTCTTGCCCGCGGCCGGTGCCTGCTCGACGACGCCGGGCCGCACGCCGCCCTGGCCCTGCTCCTGTCCCGCCTGCTGCGCGGACCGGGCGTTCTGGCCGCTGCCGCCCGAATCATCGGCTCCCGCGGTGCCCGGCAGGGTGATCCCCACCATGACGGCGGTCCCGGCCACCGCTATGGCCGCACCGGCCACCACCTTGCCCAGATGGCGGTGCACTATCTTGCGCACATCTTCCCCCTACTCCCCCTGTCCCCGGGAGTACGTGTTTGCCCCACTGGTTCGGCACACGCGGCCGCTCTCGTCGCGGTGTGCACTGGTCGCCCGCTAAGAGGGGCATAAGTCACAAGGGGTTCCATCACTTTCCGGCAGACTCGGAGCCAAGGGACCCCCGGCGGCGCGGGACACCTGGAAGAGTCGTATCCATGCAGGTCTGGCCTGGAGAGGCGTATCCGCTCGGTGCCACGTACGACGGTGCCGGGACCAACTTCGCGGTCTACACGGAGGCCGCGGACCGAGTAGAGCTGTGTCTGCTGCACGACGACGGCTCGGAGACGGCGGTGGAACTGCGCGAGAGCGACGCCTTCGTACGGCACGCGCACGTGCCGGGCGTCATGCCGGGACAGCGGTACGGGTTCCGGGTGCACGGCCCGTACGACCCCGGGCGCGGCCTGCGCTGCAACTCCGCGAAGCTGCTCCTCGACCCGTACGCGAAGGCGGTCAGCGGCTCGATCCGCTGGGGCGAGGAGGTGTACGGCTACCACTTCGACACCCCGGAGCGGCGCAACGACCTGGACTCGGCGCCGCACACCATGACGTCGGTCGTGATCAACCCGTACTTCGACTGGGGCGACGACCGCCGGCCGCGCACCCAGTACCACCACACGGTGATCTACGAGGCCCATGTGAAGGGCCTGACCATGCGCCACCCGGGGCTGCCCGAGGAGTTGCGCGGCACCTACGCGGCGCTCGCGCACCCGGCGGTCATCGAGCACCTGACGGAGCTCGGCGTCACGGCCCTGGAGCTGATGCCGGTGCACCAGTTCGTCAACGACCACCGCCTGGTCGACATGGGCCTGAACAACTACTGGGGCTACAACACCATCGGCTTCTTCGCCCCGCACAACGCGTACGCCTCCTGGGGCGACCGCGGCCAGCAGGTCCTGGAGTTCAAGTCGGCGGTCCGGGCGCTGCACAAGGCCGGCATCGAGGTCATCCTGGACGTGGTCTACAACCACACCGCCGAGGGCAACCACCTGGGCCCGACGCTGTCCTTCCGGGGCCTGGACAACCCCTCCTACTACCGCCTCGCCGACGACCCCCGCTACTACACGGACACCACGGGCACCGGGAACTCGCTGCTCATGCGGTCCCCGCACGTCCTCCAGCTGATCATGGACTCGCTGCGCTACTGGGTCACCGAGATGCACGTCGACGGCTTCCGCTTCGACCTCGCGGCGACGCTCGCCCGGCAGTTCCACGAGGTGGACCGGCTGTCCTCGTTCTTCGACCTGGTGCAGCAGGACCCGGTGGTCTCCCAGGTGAAGCTGATCGCCGAGCCGTGGGACGTGGGCGAGGGCGGGTACCAGGTGGGCAACTTCCCGCCGTTGTGGACCGAGTGGAACGGCAAGTACCGCGACACGGTACGGGACCTGTGGCGGGGCGAGCCGCGCGCGCTGGCGGAGTTCGCGTCCCGGTTGACCGGGTCCTCGGACCTGTACCAGTCGGACGGGCGGCGTCCGCTGGCCTCCATCAACTTCGTGACCTGCCACGACGGATTCACGCTGCACGACCTGGTGTCGTACAACGACAAGCACAACAGCGCCAACGGAGAGGACAACCGGGACGGCGAGAGCCACAACAGGTCCTGGAACTGCGGGGTCGAGGGCGACAGCGACGACCCGGACGTGCGGGAGCTGCGGGCCCGCCAGATGCGGAACTTCGTCGCGACGCTGATGCTGTCCCAGGGCGTGCCGATGATCAGCCACGGGGACGAGTTCGCGCGCACCCAGCGCGGCAACAACAATGCGTACTGCCAGGACAACGAGGTGTCCTGGCTTCAGTGGCCCGAGGACGGGGCCGGCCTGCTGGACTTCACGCGCGCGATGGTGTGGCTGCGCAGGGACCATCCGGTCTTCCGCAGGCGGCGCTTCTTCCACGGCCGGCCGGTGGAGGGCACGCACGACGAGCTGTCGGACATCGCCTGGTTCACCCCGCAGGGGCGCGAGATGACGCAGCGGGACTGGGACTCGGCGCAGGCCTCGGCGCTCACGGTGTTCCTGAACGGCAACGCCATCTCCGAACCCGGGCCGCACGGGGAGCGCATCGGCGACGACTCCTTCCTGCTGATGTTCAACGCCTCGCCGAAGCCGCTGGACTTCGTCGTGCCGGTCGACCACGGCCGGCAGTGGCAGGTCGTGGCCGACACGGCCCGCGTCGACGGCGTACCGCCCGGCACGGGCCCGAAGGTGCAGGCCGGGGAACGACTGACCCTGGTGGACCGCAGCCTGACGGTGCTGCAGCGGCCCG
>NZ_JADDRL010000084.1 GCF_021538895.1 Streptomyces olivochromogenes
TCCTCGGGGTGTTCGCCGAGGACGCGGGTGAGGGCCTCGCGGACCACCGGCCGGGTCGGCCGTTCCCGGGAGTCCTTGCGCAGCAGCCCCAGTACGGTCTGCGTGAGCGGACCGGCGCGCAGCGGCGGGCGCAGGGGCAGCCGGTCCACGCCCTTGAGGGTGGGCTCGTGCCCGCCCCGGTCACGGAACGGGGGCCGCCCCTCGATCATCGTGTAGAGGATCGCGCCCAGCGCCCACATGTCCGCGGCCGGCCCGATGCGCTCGTCGCGGGCCTGTTCGGGCGAGGCGTACGACGGTGCGGTGACCCGGGGGGCCAGGGTGGCGCCGGCCAGTCCGAAGCCGGTGACCACGACCGGTCCCCGGTCGCTCACGAACAGCTGGCCGGGGCTGAGTTCACCGTGCGTGAAGCCCTCGCCGTGCGCGGCCTCCAGCACGTCGAGCAGTTCCAGGCCGATCCGGGCCGCCCGCGCACAGGCGAACGCCCCTTCACGGGCGAGGAGTTCGCCGAGCGGTGTGCCGTCGATCCACTCGGCGACGGTCCAGAGCGTGCCGATCTCCTCGACGGCGTCGATCACGGTGGCCACCCGGCCGGGGCGGAGCACGCCCATGAGTGCGGAGGTGCGCAGGATGCGGGCGGTGGTCAGGTGCGCGGTCTCCTCGGCCGTGCCGTAGGGCAGCGCGATCTGCGTCACCAGGAGCGGCCGCCGCGCGGCGCCCGCGGCGTTGTCGCCGTACGCGGCGTCCCCAGCGGATTCGGTGGATTCGGCGTACCAGCACACGAGGTTCGTCTCCTGGTGGACGACCTCAAGGAGCCGGTACCTTCCGGCGACCGACTCGTGTCCGGACGCGTGCGCCTTGTCCATGGCCATCCTTCGCTGCTGCCCCTGCTTCTTCTTTCGTAGAGGTACGCGGGGCGCGACGGGGAGTGTTCAAAGGATCCGCAACTCCGGCCCGGTTCTTGCCTTCCATTCAACTGGTCGATGGCGTCCGGGACTTCGGGAAAACGGCCTGCGTCCACGCTTCGACCTGCGGGTAACCGAGGGTAAACAAACACGTGCGCGGTCAGGTGTCAGCGCGGACCGAACCGTTCGGTCCAGGCCATGAGGTCCTCGCGGGTCGTGTTGCCGCCGCACACCACCAGGCCGATCCGGGCGCCGTCGCCCACCCGCTCCCGTACCCGCCGGGCCGCGGGCAGCAGACAGCCGGCGGCGGGCTCCGCCCACACCTTGGCGTGCTCGGCGAGGTCCAGGCAGCCGCCCACGGCCTCCCGGTCCGGCACCACGAGGACCTCCGTGACCAGGGCGGACACATGCTCGTACGTCAGCGGGGAGACGGACGGGGCGCTGAGCGGAGTGACGACCGAGGAGAGCGCGACCGGTACCGGCCCGCCGGCCGCCAGCGCCTCGGACATGGCCTGCGCGCCCTCCGTCTCCACGCCCCAGACCCGGACGTCCGGGCGGCGGGCGCGCAGCGCGGCCGCCACACCGGAGATCAGGCCCCCGCCGCCGATGCTCACGATCACGTCAGTGAGTTCACCGGCGTCCTCGGCGAACTCCAGCCCCACGGTGCCCTGCGCGGCGATCACGACAGGATCGTCGAAGGGGTGGACCAGGGTCAGCCCCTCGTCCCGCAACGTCTCGACCAGCTCGAACGCGCTGCCCATCCCGTCGGTCAGCCGCACCGACGCCCCGGCCTCCTCGACGAGGGCGAGGGAGCGCGCGGGCGCCGTGCGCGGCATGACGACCGTCGCCTTCACGTCGAGCGCCGCCGCCATCACCGCGAGGGCGATCCCGTGGTTGCCGCCGCTGGCCGCCACCACGCCCGCCGCCCGCTCGGCCTCGCTCAGCGACAGCAGCTTGAGGGTCGCGCCGCGCGCCTTGAACGAGCCGGTGCGCTGGAGCTGTTCGAGCTTCGCGGTGACCGGCACGCCGAGCAGCTCGGACAGGCCGGGGCTCGGCACGGTCGGGGTGTGCACGACGTGTCCGGCGATCCGCCGCGCCGCGGTTTCGATGGCCGAGATGCCGATCAAGGTGGTTCACCCTTTCGGCGCGGGGGTGACGGACCGCGCCGCCTCGCACCCTGACCCGTCAGGAGTGCCGAGGTCAACACGGTGTCACAGGTCGCGGCGCACCAAGAAGTCGAGGAGGCTCCGCAGCTCACCGGCTGCCCCGGGCGCCAGCGGCACACCGGCGAGCGCCGTTCTCGCTGCCGCCGTGTGGAGGCGGGCCTCCGCCAGTGCCGCCGTGCGGCCGCCCGCCTCCTCGATGAGCAGGCTCGCCGCCTCGGTCCGCCCGGCCTCCAGGAGCGCGGCGAGGCGCCCGCCCGCGGGGGAGTCGAGCGCGGACAGCACGGGGAACGTCCTCTTCCGCTCGCGCAGGTCGCCGTGGACGGGCTTGCCGGTGACCGCCGGATCGCCCCAGATCCCCAGCACGTCGTCGGTCAGCTGGAAGGCGACGCCCAGGTGCCGTCCGGCCCGGTCGAGCGCGGTGACCGTGGGCTCGGGCGCGCCGCCGAGCGCGGCTCCCAGCGCGGCCGCGCAGCCCAGCAGGGCGCCCGTCTTGTGCTCCGCCATCGTCCGGTACTCCGCCGGCCGCACCCGCTGCGGCCCCGTCCACGGCCGGGTGGCGAACAGCAGGTCGTCCGCCTGCCCGCGCACCAGGTCGGCCAGGGCCGTGGACAGCAGGCGCACGGTGGCCGGTCCGTCCGGGGCGGTCGCGAGGGTCTCCACGGCCAGCGCGAACAGGGCGTCGCCCGCCAGCACCGCCGGGCCGGTGCCGTACGCCTTCCACACGGTGGGGCGGCGGCGCCGGGTCGGGTCGCCGTCCATGATGTCGTCGTGCAGCAGCGAGAAGGTGTGCACCAGCTCCACCGCGACCGCCGCCGGCACTCCGGCCCGACCGGGCGCACCCGCCGCCTCGGCCCCGAGCACGGCCAGCGCCTGCCGCACGCCCTTGCCGCCGGGCGCCGCCACGGGCGCGCCGCCGACCTCGCACCAGCCGAGCGAGTACCCGGCCATCTCGCCCACCCACGGATGCAGCCGTCCCACGGCCCGAGTCAGCGCGGGCCGGACCAATTCCCGGCAGCGTTCGAGGACCTGGGGCACCGAGGGCGGCGCCTGCACCGCCGAGGAAACCGCCGTCACCGGGCGACCTCCACGCCCGCCACGCCGAACTCCTCCTGCGCCCGGGCCACCATCTCCCGTGCGTGCCGCAGTCCGCTGCTCTCCAACACCCGGGCCAGATCGGCGAGTTCGGCCGCCGTCTCGGCGCTGTCGCGGCCCAGTCGGGCCAGCGACTTGGCGAGGCCCAGCCGGGCCAGCGCCTCGCCACGCGGCTCGCTCATCGTGCGGAACTCGTCGAGCGCCAGCTCGTACAGCTCCCGGGCCTCGGCGTAACGGCCCGCGCGGTAGAAGACGTTGCCGCGCATCTTGTGGTTGTAGGCCAGCGCGCTCGTCAGGTTCATCGCCCGGCAGGTCGTCTCCGCCCGCGACAGCAGCTCCAGCGCCTGCTCCGGGTCCCCGTCGCGCACCGAGACGATGTCGGCGAGCCCGCGCAGCGCCCAGGCGTGTCCGCGCCGGTCCTCGGCCCGCTCGGCGATCTGTGCCGCCTCCTCGAACATCGCGTACGCCGTGTCGTAGGAGCCGGTGTTGCGGTGCATCTGCGCGATGCCCTCCAGCGCCCACACGGTGTGCCGCGCCTCGCCGCGCCTGCGGGCCTCGGCGAGGAGTTGCTCGTGCAGCCGGCCGACGGCCTCGTAGTCGCCCTGGATGCGGCCGGTCTCCGCGAGGCCCGCCAGCGAGTACCCCCGGACGACGATGTCGCCGCCGCGCTCGCCGAGTTCGGCCGCGAGCCCCAGCAGCCGCCAGGCCAGCGGGAACGCGCCGCGTTGGCGCGCGAGGGTGCCGCCGCTCCACAGCGCCCAGGCCATCGCCGCCTCGTCCCCGGCCTCGCGGGCGGCGCGGTAACTCGCCTTCCACGCCCGGTCGGCGTCCCGCACCTGGCCAAGTCGCCGGTGCGCCTCGGCGACGGCGAGTCCGCAGCGCGCCTCCTCGTCGCGCCGTCCGGTCCGCTCGGCCTCCCGCAGTTGCTCGGTGCCCGCGGCCAGCACGTCGGTCAGCGAGGAGTTGACGGAGAGGGCGGTCAGGGCGCCCTGGTACTCGGGGGCGAATGCCTTGCGGTACATGGCAGCCTTTCTCAACACACCGTGTATACATAGTGCGTATACGCAGTGCGTATGCACTTTGTGTATACATGGTGTGTATAGATCTGTGGAAAAGAGCCCTGGCCACGTGGGCCAGGGCTGCACGTTGTTGTGGATCAAGACGCCGGTACGGCCGGCGGGGTTGCCTGTGAGGCGCAGATCACCGCGCCCGACGCGTCAGTGCTGCTGCGCCTTCTGCGGGGTCACCTCGCTCGGGCGCACCACGACGAACCCCTCGCCCTGGAGCATCAGTTGCACGGCCTCGCCGGAACCGCCGCGCAGCATCGAGCCGATGGACTGCGACCGGTGCAGCGAGGTCTGCAGGCGGGCGGTCCAGCCGACCACGGCGTCCGTGTCGACGTACACCGGCTGCTGCGGCGAGACGGGTATGACCAGCGGGTTGCCCTCGCAGACCAGCCCGAGGCTGCCCTGACCGGTGAACACGCTGTTGAACAGCCCGCCGCCGGCGATGCCCGAGCCCTTGACCGTCTTGATCTCGTACGACAACGAGGCGTCGAAACACAGGACGTTGCGGCCGTTGACGGTGAACTCGTCGCCCGCCTCGACCTCGACGACGAAGCAGTTCTGCGCCTCGTGCGCGAACCACGCCTCGCCCTGGCCGCGCACCGCCATCAGCGGCAGCCCCTCACCGGTGACCGCGCGCTTGAGCATGCCGCCCACGCCCTGGCCCTTGCGCTCGAACTTGAGGTTGCCGCGATAGGCGACCATCGCGCCCTGGCGGGCGAGCATCTCGCCGTTGACGGTGTACTTGAGGCACTTGGCGTTCTCGACGGTCAGGCCCGGTTCGACGGACGCCTGCGCCATGTGCTGACTGGAAAAGAGATCACCCTTCATGCGCGCATGGTGTCCCGGACGGCATCGTTCCGCCAAGATCACGGACCGTGGTTCTTCCGGAGCGGCCCTCAGGCGCCGAACATCTGGGTCCAGTACGTGCCGGCCCGGCCGCCGCCGGCGAAGCCGATGCCGATGTGGGTGAAGTCGGCCTTGAGGATGTTGGCACGGTGACCGGGACTGTTCATCCAGCCCTCCACCACCTCCGCCGCGGAGCGCTGGCCGCAGGCGATGTTCTCGCCGATCGTGCGCCGGGCGGAACCCGCGGCGGCGGCCCGGTCCCACGGCTGCGAACCCTCGGGCGAGGTGTGGGAGTAGAAGTCCCGGGCCACCATGTCCGCGCTGTACGCTTGCGCCGCGGCCGTCAGGCGCGGATCGACGGCCAGCGGCGGCAGACCGGCCCCGCGGCGTTCCCGGTTGGTGAGCTTCACCACCTCGGCGCACGTCCGGCCCAGACCGTCCGCGGTGAGCGGCCGGGCCCACAGGGCGGTCCAGTACGTGTCGCCGGTGCGGCCGCCCGTCAGGTACGCCAGCCCGGCGTGCGTGAGGGCCGGGTCCTGGAGGGTGCGCCGGGCCTGGTCGGTGCGCAGGCAGTACGCGAGGAAATCGGCGGGGGTGCGTGGGCCGGAGACGAGGTGTTCGCCGACCGCGACGTACGCGAAACCGGTGGCAGTGATCCGCTGGTGGACGAAGGTGCCGTCCCGGCTCTCGGGGTCCAGGCTCCCGGCGGCGGCCATGGCCGAGGCGTGGGCACGCGCGGCGGAGACGAGCCGGGCGTCGAGGACGACCGGCGGGGAACCGGCGGCCGCGCGGGCCGGGTTGACGAGCTTGAGGTAGCCGTCGGGGTCGGGTGCGGGGGAGTGTGCCGTGGGGGAGTGCGCGGCCGCCGGGGGCCGCTCGTCCTCCAGGACATCCACCCCGAAGTCCCGGGCCAGTCCCGCCAGTCCGTCGGCGTACCCCTGGCCCATCGCGCGCAGCTTCCAGGCGGCGCCCCGTCGGTAGAGCTCGGCGAGCAGCAGCACGGTCTCCTGGCGCGGCTGCGGCGGCTGGAACCGGGCGACCGTGCGACCCCGCTGATCTTCGACGTGGAGCGTCGCGGCGGGTAGGCGGCCGAGCGCGGTGCCGGGGTCGGCCGGGCTCACGACCAGCGTGACGCGTACGGCACCGGCGCGCAGGCGCGCCGGGTCGACGGTCAGCGTGTCGCCGCGCAGGTGGATGCCGGGGGCGGCCGGCTGGTTGTAGAACACGAAGTCGGCGTCGCCCCCGACCTTGCCGCCCTCGTCGGTGACGAGCGCGGACACGTCGAAGGGACCGGGCACCCGCAGGGTCAGGGCGCCGCCCGGCAGGGGCAGATTGCCCCCGGGAACCAACTCGCTCATCGCGCCGCCCGGGTGGTGAGGGTGCGCACGCACCGGTGGGGAAGTCGCCCGTACAACGTCCGGGCGGCGCGCGATGGTTCCCTTGCGCGGGACGGGGCGGGCCTACCCCACGCCCGCGGGCGCCATGTCCTCGTCCGGTTCCGTCGTCGCGACCGGCTGCGGGGTCTTTGGGGGCCTGCCGCAGAACGCCGACTCCAGGGTGCCCGCCATCGTGTCGAGCACCTTGCCGTTGTTGGAGGTGTCGGCGAGCGCGGCGATGCTCCGCCTGCCGTCCTTGGTGGTGAAGGCGTACGTGTAGTAGCCCTGTACGGCGCCCGTGTGGCCGTACACCGAGATCCCGCACGACAGGGTGCGCCGGCGCAGCCCGAGCCCGTAGGCCGTCGTGCTGTTGACCGGGGTCCAGCGCTCCATCTCCGCCAGCCGCGCGGACGAGGTCAGCCTGCCGCCGAGCAGCGCCGAGAAGAAGGTGTTCAAATCGTGCGTGCTGGAGATGATGGCGCCCGCGCTCTGCGCCCAGGACGCCGTCTGCTCGGTGGCGTCGACGAGCGCGGCGCCCGCCGTGTCGGGGGTGAGATAGCCGCGGGTGTAGCGGCCCGGCATCTTCGTGTCGGGGTGGACGTAGAAGGTGTCGCGCAGGTTCAGCGGCTTGAAGATGCGGTTCTGGTACTCGGTCCGCACGGCGTGGCCGGTGATCTTCTCGATGAGCAGGCCGGCGACGACGAAGTTGGTGTTGGAGTACGAGTAGGCGGCGCCGGGCGCGTTGGTGCGCGGCTTCTGCAGGGAGAGGGCGACCAGTTGCCGGTAGGTGAAGACCTTCCTGCGCACCGCCTCGAAGCCGGAGACGGAGTGGGCGAACATGTCGTTCGAGTAGTCGTACAGCCCGCTGCGGTGGCTCAGGATGTGCCGGACCGTGATCCGGTCGTCCGGGAGCAGACCCGGCAGGTAGCGGTTGACCGGGGCGTCCAGGGTGAGCCGGTGCTCGTCGGCCAGTTGCAGCAGCACGACGGCGGAGAAGGTCTTCGTGACGCTGCCGACGCGGAAGCGGTCGTCGGTGCTGATGGGCCGACGTGTGCTCCGGTCGGCGACGCCCTGGGTCGCCTTGTGGACGCTGCCGCTGTCGTCGATCCGCGCCATCGCGCCGGGCGCGCCCTGCGCCACCGCCGAGCGCAGCACCGCGCGCAGCCCCGTCATGTCGGGGGTCGGCAGACGGGCGGCCGCCGCCCGTGGGCGCGCCTGCCCGCTCGCGGCAGGCCCGTGCGCGGCCCGTCCGTTCGCGGCATGCCCGGTCGCGGCCTGCGCCGGGACCGCGACGAGCGACAGCACCACCGCTCCGAGTACCGCGCTCTTGCCCACCGTTGCTGAGACCATCCGGCTTCGGCTCCCCTCCGCACCCGCGTCGGTGCGAGATTCGTCACATCTCGGCCAGGGAACCTACTCGCCTGGCCTCACATCACCACAGTTGACACACAGTTGGCCATGTCTCGATCACCCTGCGGAACGCATTCGTAAAAGATTGTCATAGAAGGTCGCGAAAGCGATCATTCCGGCTTTACGCGGACATGACTTTTCCGTAAGGGTTTCGGTCGGGGACCCGACCAGTCTCCATGGCGCTCAACGGCGCCGTGCCCAAAGGCGGTTGGCATTTTCGGCCGTCTTCGAAACAAAGGAACCCTTATCAGTGCGTAGACCGCACATACGCAGCGTGGCGGTTGCCGTCGCTGTGACGACGGCCGCCACGGGCCTGGCCGGCACGGCTTTCGCCGGTCCCACCACGGGGGTGGAGCAGTCCGCGACGAGCGCCGCCACGACGACCGCGTCGGTCGTGTCGGCGGCTCGCGCCGCCGCCGTCGCCCACGCGTCGGCGACCGGCATATCCCACGGCGATGAACTCCACGCCCAGGACGTCATGATCGACCCGGAGGGCGCGCGTCACGTTCGCTTCGTCCGGACCCACAACAACATGCCGGTGCTCGGTGGCGACCTCGTCGTCCACCTCTCCCGGCAGCTGAGCTACACCGGTGTCACCCGCGCGGCAGCGCGCGCCGTGAAGCCCTCGGCCACGCAGGCCAAGCTGACGGCGAACCAGGCGGAGGAGAAGGCCGCCGCGGTTGCCAAGGGCGAGGCGGGCACGGCCGAGCTGGTGGTGGACGCCCGGCGCGGCGCTTCGGCCCTCGCCTACCAGGTGACGGTGACCGACAGCACCGCCGCCGAGGGCGGCTCCCGGACGGTCGTCGTCGACGCCGTCACGGGCAAGGTGCGCAGCAACGCACCGGTCAGCGACGAGTTCCTGTCGCCGAAGCTGCTCGACACCCTGCGCAAGCGGGGCGAGTCGATCGACCCGGCCACCGGCATCGGCTCGCAGGCCGCCGGCCTGACCGGCGCGACCGAGGCGACCGGGTCCGGTCTGACCGGCGCCGTCCGCTACCCGAGGACGCTGCCGGGCACCGGCAAGTCCCTGTTCGTCGGCACGGTCGGGCTCACCGTCCAGCAGACGGCTCGCACGAGCTACCTGCTGAAGGACCCCAACCGCTACGGCACCGAGACCCGTGACGCACGGGGCTCGGAGACCGAGAACTTCGGCGCGGGCAAGAAGATCACCAGCACGACCAGCACCTTCGGCAACGGCGCGACCTCCAACCGCGCCAGTGCCGCCGTCGATGCGCAGTTCGGCATCACGAAGACGCTGGACTTCTACAAGAAGACCTTCAACCGCAAGGGCATTGCGAACAACAGCAAGCCCGCGAAGGCGATGGTCCACTGGGGCAAGAAGGTCGCCAACGCCTTCTGGGACCCGACGTGCGGCTGCATGCTGTACGGCGACGGTGACGGCGTCATGTTCAAGAAGCCGCTCGTCGTCCTCGACGTCACCGGTCACGAGCTGACCCACGGCGTGGTGGACGCGACGGCGAAGCTGGAGCCGACGTTCCAGGACAGGAACGGCCAGTACGGTGAGCCGGGTTCGCTGAACGAGTCGCTGGCCGACATCTTCGGCTCCAACGTCGAGTTCTTCACCAACAACGCGAAGGACACGCCGGACTACCTGATCGGCGAGAAGCTGGGCCTGGCCCAGAAGTTCCTGCGCCGCCTCGACAAGCCGTCGCTGGACCGGCTCGAGCGCACGGTCGACTACTGGTCGCCCGACGTCTTCTACACCGAGGTGCACGCCGGTTCCGGCGTCTCCTCGCACGCGTACTACCTCCTCGCGGAGGGCAGCGGCCAGAAGACGATCAACGGCGTCAAGTACGACTCGCCGACGTACGACGGCGGGACGGTCAAGGGCATCGGCCGCACCAAGGCCTCGGCGATCTTCTACCGTGCCCTGACCCGCTACATGGTCTCCACGACCGACTTCCACGACGCGCGCGTCGCGACGCTGAAGGCGGCCAAGGACCTCTACGGCGCGACCAGCGTCGAGTACAAGACGGTCGACCGGGCCTGGGCCGCGGTCAACGTCACCGCCGCGAATACGCCGGCCGCCCGTCACTGACGGCAGCCGGACCACGGCAGACCAGGGTGCCCCGCCTCGCGCGGGGCACCCGCATGTCCGCCCCCAGAACAACTGCCGCTCCAGCAACCGCTGTTTCTTTCATTGACAGCGGAAAATAATGGCCCTAGGTTCCCGGCCATGCGCTCGACCTCCCGCACCGAGACGTTCCCCGCGCACACACCGGCCGCCTCGCAGGTCTTCACCACCCTTCTGTCCCACGGCCCCCTCACCCGGCTGGCGGCCGCCCGCCGCGCCGGACTGTCACCGGCCGCCGTGACCAAGGCGGTTCGCCCCCTCATCGAGGCCGGCTATCTGGTGGAGGACGCCGACGACGAACCCCGTGCCGCGCTCGGGCGTCCCGCGAACCCGGTGCGGGTGGACGGCTCACGCGCCCTGTTCGTCGGCGTGAAGGTGACCGGCGACGAGATCATCGGCGTGCTGACCGACCTGTGCTGCCGCATCCGCCTCGCCCGGCGCGTCCCGCTGACCGACCGCGCGACCCGGGCCGTGCTGGCCTCGGTCGCCGACCTCGTGCACGACCTGCGGGCCGGGGCGGACGACATCGGCGTGCCGGTCCTCGGCCTCGGAGTCGCCGTCTCCGGTGACGTCGACCGCGCCGAAGGCGTCGTGCGCTACTCGCCCTTCCTGGAGTGGCGGGACGTCCCCCTCGCCGAACTCGCCGCCATGACCACCGGGTTGCCGGTCACCGTCGACAACGATGTCCGTGCCCTGACGATCGCGGAGCAATGGTTCGGCGCCGGAGTCGGGCTGTCCGACTTCGCCGTCGTCACCGTCGGCGCGGGCATCGGCTGCGGTCTCGTGGTGCACGGCCGGGTCGTCGCGGGCGCGCACGGCGTGGCGGGCGAGATCGGCCATGTGGCCGTCGACCCGGCCGGGCCGCCCTGCCACTGCGGCAACCGCGGCTGTGTGGAGGCGATCGCCGGGGACGCCGCGATCGTCGCGCGGATGCGCGAGGTGACCGGCCGCAAAGTCGCGGATTCCGCCGCGGCCGTGGCCCTCGCCCACCAGGGACTTCCCGGGGCCCGGGAGGTGTACGCGCGGGCGGGGGAGGCCATCGGCCGCGGCATCGCCACCGTGGCCAACCTGTTCGGACCCGAACGCGTGATCATCTCCGGGGAGGGCCTCGCCGCCTACGACCTGTTCGCCGAGCAGATCCGGGACGCCTTCGCCGCGGCCGCTTTCGGCTCCGCCGCGCGCTGCGACGTACAGACCCGCCCGCTTCCCTTCGAGGAGTGGGCACGCGGGGCCGCGGCCGCCGCGATCCAGTCCTTCATCACGTCAACTCCCGCCGACGGATCGGGCAAGGGCTGAACCGCCCGACCCCGCAACCCCCTGGAGGTACGGCCCATGCGGTCACCCTCGTACGCCGTCCTGCCCGCACGCGGACTGAGAGCCGCGGTCGTCCTGGCCCTCACCGCGGGCCTCGCCACCGCGATCCCGGCCGCACACGCCGATCCGGCCATCGCCACCACGGCCACGACAGACACCGCCGACGCCACCGGCACGGCCGGCACCGGGCAGGCCGCACCGGCGGCTCCGACGACCCCGGCGGCTCCGGCCCTCGCGGCCAAGCCGTACATGGGCTGGTCGAGTTGGAGCATGCAGTCCTCGAAGTACCCGGGACTCAACCCGGACGGCGACTTCAGCTACCTCACCGAGGCGAACGTCCTCAAGCAGACCGACGCCCTCGCCGCCAAGCTCAAGGACTTCGGCTACGAGTACGTCAACATCGACTCCGGCTGGTGGCGCGACCGGGCGTGGAAGCCGGAGTTCGACGCATACGGGCGGCAGCAGGCCGACCCGGTCCGCTTCCCCAGCGGCATGAAGGCGGTCGCCGACCACATCCACGCCAAGGGTCTCAAGGCCGGCATCTACCTTCCCGCCGGCCTGGAGAAGGAGGCCTACGGCGACGGGAAGACGCCCGTCTGGAACGCCGACGGCTGCACCACCGCCGACATCGTGTACTCCGACCTGCGCACCACCAACGGCTGGGACAGCGCCTACAAACTCGACTTCGCCAAGCCCTGCACGCAGAAGTACATAGATTCCCAAGCCCAGTTGACAGCAGGCTGGGGCTACGACTTCCTCAAGCTCGACGGCGTCGGCCCCGGCTCCTCCAAGAGCGGCGACAACTACGACAACGTTGCCGACGTGGCCGCCTGGCAACAGGCCATCGCCGCCACCGGCCGACCCCTGCACCTGGAACTGTCCTGGTCCCTCGACATCGGGCACGCCGGCGACTGGAAGAAGTACTCCAACGGCTGGCGCGTCGACACCGACGTCGAGTGCTACTGCAACACCCTCGTCAGCTGGGAGAACTCCGTCGACGACCGCTTCGACGACACCCCCGGCTGGACCCGGCACGCCGGCCCCGGCGGCTGGAACGACCTCGACTCCCTCGACGTCGGCAACGGCGCCATGGACGGCCTCACCAAGGCCGAGCGGCAGACCTACGCCACCCTCTGGGCCATCGCCAAGTCCCCGCTCTACACCGGCGACGACCTCACCCGGCTCGACGACTACGGCCTCGCCCTGCTCACCAACCGCGAGGTCATCGCCGTCAACCAGGGCGACACGCCGCCCGCCCGACCGGTCACCCCCTCCGACCCGCAGCAGGTGTGGGCCGCCAAGAACCCCGACGGCACCTACACCGTCGCCCTGTTCAACCTCGCCGACGCCCCCGCCGCCGTCACCGCCGACTGGTCCGCCCTCGGCTTCACCGGCAAGGCCGCCGTCCGGGACCTGTGGAACCACGAAAACCTCGGCACCCGGCGCGGCGGCATCACCGAGGCCCTCCCCGCGCACGGCTCCCGCCTGTTCACCGTCACCCCGCACGGCTCCACCCTCACCAGCACCGCCTACGAGGCCGAGTCCACCGCCAACACCCTCGGCGGCAACGCCTCCGTCGCCGGCTGCTCCGCCTGCTCCGGCGAGAAGAAGGTCGGCAACCTCTACCTCGGCGGCACGCTCCGCATCAACGACGTCGTCGTCGCCAAGGCCGGCACCTACCTGGTCCAGGTCGCCTACGTCAGCGGTGACGCCCGCTCCGCGGACATCTCCGCCAACTCCGGCGGCGCCGTCCGCCACACGTTCCCCTCCACCGGCGACTGGGGAACCGTAGAGAGGGTGAGCGTGCCCGTGACGCTCAGGGCCGGCACCAACTCGATCACCTTCGACAGCTCGGGCCCGGGGTACGCCCCGGACATCGACCGGATCTCCGTCCCCACCTCGCCGCGCTAGAGCACCCGGAGCCCGCCATGGACATCCACCCCAGCAGACGCGGCTTCCTCACCCTCGCCGCCGCGACCGGCGCCCTCGCCGGACTGCCCGCCTTCACCGCCTCCGCCGCACCGCAGCGACCCGCCGACGCGCCCGCCGCCACCACCGACCCGCGTCACCTGCTCTGGTGGCAGGCCCCCGCCGACGACCACTCGATGATCGAACAGGGCCTGCCCGTCGGCAACGGCCGCCTCGGCGCCCTCGCTAGCAACGACCCCGGCCGCGAACTCCTCCTCGTCACCGACGCCACGATGTGGACCGGCGGCCTCAACGACACCCTCGACGCCGACGGCCAGTTTCCCTACGGCCGCGAGGACTTCGGGTCCCTCACCCTCCTCGCCCGGCTCACCGTCGACCTCCCCGACCACGACCTGTCCGCCGTCACCGGCTACCGCCGCACCCTCGACCTCGCCCAGGGCGTGGTGACGACGTCGTACGTCCGCTCCGGAGTCACCTACCGCAGAGAGCTGTTCGCGAGCCGCCCCGACGACGTGCTGGTCCTGCACCTCACCCAGAACGGCGGCGGCCGCTACACCGGCACCGTCACCCTGGACGGCACGCACGGCGAAACGCCGTCCGGCGCCGAGTCGTTCGCCGGCGCCCTCCCGGGCGGGCTGCGCTACGGCGCCGCGATCACCGCGTACGGCAGCGGCGGCAGCGTTCGCGTCGACGGCACCCGCATCACCTTCACCGGCTGCAAGGACCTGACGGTGGTGCTGAGCGGCGGAACCAACTACGCGCCCGACGCAGCCACCCACTACCGGGACCCCTCCCTCGACCCCGAGGCCCTGGCCCGCACCAAGGTCCGCGCCGCCGCCCGCAATTCCGCGGACACCCTGCTGCGCACGCACGTTGCCGACCACCGGGCGCTGTACGACGCTTTCGACATCTCGCTCGGCACCTCGACGGCCCAGCAGCGCGCCCTGGACACCTGGGAGCGGCTCCGGGCCCGCGCCCGGGACGGCGTACCGGACCCCGAACTCGAAGCCGCCTACCTCCAGTTCAGCCGCTACCTGATGATCTCCGGCTCCCGGGGCAGCCTGCCGATGGGCCTTCAAGGGCTGTGGCTCGACGGCAACGACCCGGACTGGATGGGCGACTACCACACCGACATCAACATCCAGATGAACTACTGGATGGCCGACCGGGCGGGCCTGTCCTCCTGCTTCGACGCGCTCACCGACTACTGCGTGGCCCAGCTCCCCTCCTGGACCGACGTCACCCGCAGACTCTTCAACGACTCCCGCAACCGCTACCGCAACTCCAGTGGCAAGAACGCCGGCTGGACGGTCGCCATCTCCACCAACCCGCACGGCGGCGGGGGCTGGTGGTGGCATCCGGCGGGCAACGCCTGGCTGTGCAACACCCTGTTCGAGCACTACGAGTTCACCCGCTCCCGCGGCCACCTGGAGCGGATCTACCCCCTCCTCAAAGGCGCCTGCGAGTTCTGGGAGGCGCGGCTGCTCACCACCACCCTGCCGGGTACCTCGCGCGAGGTCCTGATCGCCGACAGCGACTGGTCGCCCGAGCAGGGCCCGCTCGACGCGAAGGGCATCACCTATGCCCAGGAGCTGGTCCGGGCGCTGTTCGGCAACTACGCCACCGCCGCCGCCGAACTGGGCCGGGACCGCGGCTACGCCGACACCGTCGCCGGGCTCCGCGACCGCCTCTACCTACCAGTGGTCAGCCCCACAACGGGCTGGCTGGAGGAGTGGATGTCGCCGGACAACCTCGGCGAGACCACCCACCGGCACCTGTCCCCGCTCGTCGGCCTCTTCCCCGGCGACCGTATCCGCCCCGACGGCTCCACCCCCGCCGACATCGTGGCCGGAGCCGCGGCCCTGCTGACCGCCCGCGGCATGGAGAGCTTCGGCTGGGCCAACGCCTGGCGCAGCCTGTGCTGGGCCCGGCTGAAGAATCCCGACAAGGCCTACCAGTTGGTCGTCAACAACCTGCGCCCGTCCAGCGGCGGCAGCAACGGCACGGCACCCAACCTGTTCGACATCTACCAGGTCGAGCGGGGCCGGGGCATCTTCCAGATCGACGCCAACTTCGGCACCCCGGCCGCGATGGTCGAGATGCTGGTGTACTCCCGGCCCGGCCATGTGGAGCTGCTGCCCGCCCTGCCCGACGCCTGGTCGGCGGCCGGCGCCCTCACCGGAGCGCCGGTGCGCGGCGGCTTCGTCCTCGACCTGGCCTGGCGCGACGGCAGGCCGACCGAGGCCCGGCTGCGCAGCGTCGGCGGGCGGACCACCGAGGTGGCCTACGGCAGCAGGTCCAGGACGGTCACCCTCAAGCCCGGGGAGTCCGTCACGCTGAAGGACCTCGCCCGGTGACCGCCCGCCTCGCGCGCGCCGTCCGCTGCGCGGTCGTCCTGCTGGCCGCGGTCGCCTGCCAGTCCGCCCCCGCCCAGGCGGCCGACGCCCGGCACGACGTCGTCACCTGGGCGGCGAGCGCCGACCGGCTGGGCGAGGGCGTGGCCGACCGTGGTTACCGGCTGGTCGTGCACACCAGCGCGGCCGGCAGCGAGCTGCGCGTCCGCCTCTCCAACGCCTTCGGGGACCGGCCCCTGACCTTCGACAACGTCCACGCCGGCGTCCGGCGCCAGGGCGCCGAGCTCCAGAAGGGCAGCAACCGGCGGCTGACCTTCGGCGGGGCCCGTACGGTCACCGTGCCGGCGGGCGCCACGGTCTGGAGCGACCCGCTGCCCGGCAAGGTGCCCGCCGGGACCGACCTCGCCGTCAGTGTCCACAGTCCCGACGCGGCGGGCCCGGCGACCGGTCACGGCATGGCCATGCAGACCTCGTACGTCACCCAGGGCGACCACACGGGAGAGGAGGGCGGGGGCAACTGGACGGGCACGACCGGCTCCTGGTTCTACCTCGACACCGTCTCGGTGCGGCCCCCGAGCGCGGCCACCGGAGCCGTCGTCGCGCTCGGCGACTCCATCACCGACGGCTGGCAGTCCACCACCGACCTGAACCGCCGCTGGCCCGACTACCTGTCCCGGCGGCTCCGGACGGCCGGGACCACGGTCGAGGGCGTGGCCAACGAGGGGATCTCGGGCAACAAGGTCCTGGCGGACGGCGCCGGACAGAGCGCCCTGCACCGGCTGGACCGGGACGTCCTGTCCCAGCCCGGTGTCCGTACCGTCTTCCTCTTCGAGGGCGTCAACGACATCAAGGCGCACACCGGTGTCACCGCGCAGGACATGATCGCCGGGTACCGGGAGATCGCGGACCGGGCCCACGCCGCCGGCAGGTGCGTCGTCGGCGCGACCGTCGGCCCCTTCAAGGGCTGGTCCGAATGGGATCCGGCCGCCGAGGCCGTACGCCAGGAGGTGAACCAATTCATCAGGACGAGCGGGGAGTTCGACGCGGTCGCCGACTTCGACCACGCCCTGCGCAGCCCGTACGACCCCGAGCGGATCCTGCCCTTCCTCGACGGAGGTGACCATCTGCATCCCAACGACAAGGGCATGCAGGCCATGGCGGACACCGTCGACCTCGACCGCCTCGACTGCCGGTCCCAGGCCCTGTCCTGGCCCCCGTCCTAGGCCGTCGGCTCCGGTGTGATCAGGCCCTCGCGATAGGCGACCGCGACCGCCTCCGTGCGGCTCGCGGCGCCCAGCTTGGCGAGGATGTTGGAGACGTGCACACTCGCCGTCTTGCCGGTGATGAACAGCTCCTCACCGATCTGGCGGTTGCTGCGGCCGCGGGCGAGGAGCCGCAGCACGTCCTGCTCACGGGCGGTGAGCGGAGAAGTGCGCTCCCCGCCGGACGGGGTGTCCGCGAGGCGGCCGCGACGTATCAGGGCGTCGACCCGCTCCAGGAGTGGCGCCGCGCCCAGCCGGGTGGCCGTCTCCCGGGCCTCGCGCGCCCGGACGGCCGCCTCGGCCCGCCGGTCGGCCGCCAGCAGGGCCTCGGCCAACCGCACCCGGCAGCGCGCCCGTTCGTACACGTCGCCGTCCTCGAACGCGGCGACCGCCTTCTCCCAGAGCGCCACGTCCGGCCCTACGACGGCCCACGCCCACTCCGCCTCGGCACGGGCCAGCCAGGCCCGGCCCTCGGGACCCTGCGCACCGCCGTCCTCACCCCGCTCGGCCGTCCCCCGCGCCCGCTCCACCAGTTCCGTCGCGGTGTCCGTCCAGCGGCGAAGGCCCGCCTCGTCGCCGGCCCGGCGCAGTTCGGCGGCCCGGACGGCGACGGCGGCCAGACACAGCGCGGCCAGCCGGACCGTCACGTCGGGACGCCGCCCCGAGTCGTCGCTGAGGGCCTTGACCGTCGCGCGCATCCGTTCCACCGCCGCCTCCGGGTCCCCGCGCAGGGCGGCCGCGTCGGTGAGCACGATCCCGGCGACGAGCGTGCCCATCCAGTCGAAGGGCCCCTCCAGCAGCGCGCGGGCCCGCTCGACGGCCCGCAGGTCGCCGCGCGCCAGCGCCACGTACAGAGCCGGTCCGAGCGCGTACCCGCCCGCCGTCTCGGCGTCCGCGTCCGCCGTGCGCACGCACTCGTCCCACCGGCCCAGCATGTACAGCGCCAGCAGCTGGAGATAGCGCATCTCCCGCGGATACGGCGAGGACAGCAGCCCGGCGCGGCGGGCCCGCTCCAGCCCCTCGTCCAGCCACGGCAGACAGTCCTGGAGATCGCCGGACTCGAAACAGCCAATGGCGAGGTTGAACAGCGCGCGCATCTCCACCGGCGCGTTCCCCGCGCCACGGGCCAGCTCCCGGGCCTGCCGCAGGCGTTCGCGGCCCTCCCGGGAACCGCGGCCCGCGCCTTCGAGCCCGGTCAGGGAGACCAGCAGATCGGCCTCGGCGTCGGTGACCCGCAACTCCCGTGCCACGGCCAGGGCCTGACGGGCCAGGCGCAGCGCCGTCCCGGTCTCGCCGACGTGACGCGCCGCCAGGACATGCGTGGCCGCAGCCCACAGCCACGTCCGTGACGGCGGCTCCTGCGGGATCATCGCCAGGGCCTCGCTGCTGTACGCGTACGCCGCCGTCAGACTGTCGACGGTCAGCAGGTTTCCCGCCAGGGTGTAGCGGATGCGCGCGGCGAGTTCGGAGTCCGCGTCGTGGCCGGCCCCGGCGAGCGCGGCACGCGTCAGGGACACCGCCCGGTGCGGGTCCCCGGCGTGCGCGGCGGCCGCCGAGGCGCGCAGCGTCAGCGTCACCCGGTCGAGCCCCTCGCCCGCCGGCCGGGCGGCCGCCGCCACCGACGACCACAGGTCGAGCGCGGTCTCCAGGTGCCGCAGCTCCTCGGCGGGCGCGCCCACCCGCTCGGCGTGATCGGCGGCCTCCAGGGAGGCGGCGAGCGCCTCGGGCAGGTCGTGGCTCTCACGGTAGTGGTGCGCCCGTTCGGCCGCGCTCTCCGCGCTCGGGCCGCGGGCGGCGAGCAGCCGGGCGAACGCGCCGTGCAGCCGGGACCGCTCCCCGGGCAGCAGATCGGCGTACACCGCCTCGCGCGCGAGGGCGTGCCGGAAGGAGTACGTGTCTGCGTCCCCGGGGACGAGCAGCTGCCGTCCGACCGCCTCGCGCAGCGCCGACTCCAGCTCGTCCTCGGGGAGTCCGACCGCCTCCCGCAGCAGCTCGTGCCCGACCCGCCGCCCGGCGACGGCGGCGGTGCGCAGCACCTGCTGGGCCGTGTCGGACAGTTGCTCGACCCGGATGAGGAGCACGTCGGCCAGCCCGCTGGGCATCCCGGCGGCGCCCATGTCGGTGGCCGCGACCAGCTCCTCCGCGTAGAAGGCGTTGCCCTCGGCGCGCTCCACGATCCGGCGGACGGTGGTCTCCGGCAGCGGGCGGTCCCGCAGGGCCCGGACCAGCCGGGTCACGTCGTGGTCGGGCAGCGGCCGCAGCTCCAGGCGCTCGACGGCGGGCAGCCGGACCAGTTCGGCCAGCAGGGGCCGCAGGGGGTGGCGGCGGTGCAGGTCGTCCGCGCGGTACGAGGCGAACACGGCCAGGCGCCGGGCGGGGCCGCCGCGGCTGAGCAGGAATCTGAGCAGGTCCCGGGAGGACTGGTCGGCCCAGTGGATGTCCTCCAGGACGACGAGCAGCGGTGCCAGGTCCGCGAGGTCGGCCAGCAGCCCGGCCACGCCCTCGAACAGCCGCAGCCGGCCGTCGGCGTCCCGGGCGGTGTCCGTCCCGGCGCCCAGCAGCCGGTCCACCACCGGATGCGCGGCGAGCGCGGCGGCGAACCGCTCGTCGGCGGCGAGCGCCCCGAGGATCTCGGTGAACGGCAGATACGGCAGGCCGACGTCACCGAGGTCGACGCAGTGCCCGGTGACCACGGTCGTGCCGGACGCGACCGCCCGTTCGACGGCCTCGTCCAGCACCCGGGTCTTGCCGACCCCCGCGTCCCCGGCGACGAGCACGGCCCGCGCCTCGCCGTGATGGGCACGCTCCAGCACGTCGGCCAGCCGGGAGAGCTCCCCGTCCCGGCCGATCAGCGGTGGCGTGATGAAGGCGGTCTGCGACACGCCCCCATCCTGGCACGAGCCACCGACAACGTGATCGGCGGCCGGGCGGCGTTCAGCGCAGCGTCTCCGCCCAGTTCACCGGCACCCGTCCCGCCGGTCCCGGGGTGGGCTGGTCCGCCGGGTGGCAGTCCGGGGCGGCCAGTTCCGGCCCGTTGTCGAACAACTCGTTGGTCTCGTAGTTCCAGAACCACTGCTCACCCGGTTCGAAGCTGCGGATGAACGGGTGGCCCGTCTCCCGGTAGTGGGCGGTGGCGTGCTTGGCGGGGGAGTCGTCGCAGCAGCCGATGTGCCCGCACTGCGCGCAGCGCCGCAGATGGAACCACCAGCCGCCGGCCGCGTCGCACTCCGGACAGCCGGTACCACTCGGCGGGACGCTGGGGTCGATGCCGGCCTCGCTGCTCATACTGCCTCCTCGGATGCTTCCGCGGTCAGGGGGAGCAGGACCTGGAAGCGGGTGTCGCCGGGCACCGACTCGACCTTCAGGCTGCCGTGGTGCTTGTTGACGACGATCCGCCAGGAGATGTCCAGGCCCAGCCCGGTGCCCTGGCCCACCGGTTTGGTCGTGAAGAAGGGGTCGAAGATGCGGTCCCGGATCTCCGGCGCGACGCCCGGCCCGGTGTCGCGGAACTCGACCAGGACCCGCTCGTGGTCCAGGGCGGTCCGCACCGTCAACGTGCCGTCCCCGTCGGTGCTCCGCATGGCCGCGACCGCGTTGTCGATGAGGTTCGTCCACACCTGGTTGAGCTCCGCCGGGTAGGCCGGGACCGCCGGGAGCGTGCGGTCGTAGTCCTTGACGACGTGGATGCGCTGCCCGATCTTGCCGGACAGCATCAGCAGCGTGCTGTCGAGGAGTTCGTGCACGTCCACCACCCGGTAGGGCGCCCGGTCCAGCTGCGAGTACTGCTTGGCCGCGTCGACCAGGTGCGAGATGCGGGTGGTGGAGTCCTCGATCTCGTTCATCAACAGCTCGGTCTCGACGGTGTAGTTGAGCCAGCCGACGGCCCCCGGCAGGATCTCCTCGTCCACCGCCGCCGCGACCTGCTCCAGCCAGTCGATGTCGAGACCTGCCTGCACGAAGGTCGGCGCGAGCTGCCAGCCGTGGTCCATGCCGTGGTCCTCGAACCAGTCGGTGAGGGCGTCCTCACGGTCCGAGGCCTCCAGCGGACTGAGCGCGGGTGCCTTGGCGACCCGCTCGGCCGTGCGCTCCTGGATCTCCATGAGCTGCGCCAACACCTCGCGCGAGAACGGCCCTTCGGCGATGACGGCCAGCTTGCGCCGCATCTTGGCGACCCGTTCGCGCAGCGTCGAGGTGGCCCGTACGGCCGCCGCGGCGGGGTTGTTGAGCTCATGGGTGAGACCGGCCGACAACGAGCCGAGCGCCAGCAGGCGTTCCCGCTGCCCGATCGCGGCCTGGGTGCTCTTGACGCCGAAGAAGAGCCCCTCCAGCAGGTGGACCGCCATGGGGAACCACTCCTGCATGATGTCCGCGAACGTGTCCGCGGGCAGCACGAAGAAGCGGGTCGGCACGGTGACCCGCATGGAGTTGTTGTAGACCTGCAGCACCCGGTCACCGAGATAGGCCTGCATGGCTCCCGCGTACACCCCGGGCTGGGAGGTCCGGCTGACCTCCACGTCGTCGCCGCCGACCCGGCGCGAGAGCACCACGGTGCCCTCGACCATCACGAAGAAGCAGGTGGCCGGATCACCCTCGGTGTACACCGGCCCGGGCTCGAACAGCTCGACCCGCCCCGCACCGCACAGGCGGCCCTTCTGCTGCGGGCTCAGCTTCTCGAACAGGAACAGCGAGCCGATCTCCTGCGGGCTGCACGGCACCAACCGCCCGCTCATGACTGCTCCAGGTAACGGTGGACGAGCATCACGGCCATGGCTCCCTCTCCGACGGCGGACGCGACACGCTTGGCGGACTCGGCGCGCGCGTCGCCCGCCACGAACACGCCGGGAATGCTGGTCTCCAGGTGGTACGGCGGCCGGTCCAGCTCCCAGCTCACCGGCGGCCGCCCGTCCGCGCTGAGGTCGGGCCCGGCGAGGATGAACCCGCGCTCGTCGCGCAGCACCGTCTCGCCCAGCCAGTCGGTGAGCGGGGCCGCGCCGATGAACACGAACATCCACTGCGCGTCGACGCGTTCGCTCTCGCCGGACACCGCGTGGCGCAGCGTCAGCTGCTCCAGGTGTTCGCCGCCGTGCGCCGCTTCGACGACCGTGTGGGCCCGCACCGAGATGTTGGGCGACTCGTTGATCTGCTGGATCAGGTAGTACGACATCGACACCGACAGGTCCGCCCCGCGCACCAGCAGCGTCACGGACTTGGCGGTCCGGGACAGGTACATCGCCGCCTGGCCCGCCGAGTTGGCGCCGCCCACGATGTACACGTCGTGTCCCCGGCAGGCGTTCGCCTCGGTCAGCGCGGAGCCGTAGAACACCCCGCACCCGGTCAGGTCGTGGCAGCCGTCGGCCTCCAACTGCCGGTACTGCACACCGGTCGCCAGGATCACGCTGTGCGCCGCCACCGCCGACCCGTCCGCGAACCGCACGACCCGTGCCGCGCCGTTCACCTCCAGGCCGACGACCTCGCGCGTGGTGAGGATCTCGGCGCCGAACCGGGTCGCCTGCCGACGGGCCCGCTCGGCGAGCTGTGCACCCGAGACACCGTCGGGGAAGCCCAGGTAGTTCTCGATCCGGGAACTCTGCCCGGCCTGCCCGCCGGTCGCCGAGCGCTCCACCAGGACGGTCCGCAGACCCTCCGAGGCGCCGTACACCGCCGCGCCGAGCCCGGCCGGGCCGCCGCCGATGACGACGAGGTCGTAGAACTCGGCGGTGGGCGTCGTCGCCAGGCCCACCCGCGCGGCCAGTTCGGGGGCCTCCGGCTCGATCAGGGTCGTGCCGTCCGGGGTGATCACCAGCGGCAGCCGCTGACCGTCCTGCTCGGCGGCGGACAGCAGCCGCTGCCCCTCCGGCTCCTCGACCGAGTACCAGCGGTAGGGCACCTGGTTGCGGGCGAGGAACTCACGCACGTCCGAGGAGCGCGCCGACCAGCGGTGTCCGACCACCTTGGTGCTGGGCACCGGCCGGTAGTCGCTGCACCGCCACGCCTCCAGCAGGTCGTCCACCACCGGATAGAGCTTCTCCTCCGGCGGGTCCCACGGCTTGAGCAGATAGTGGTCGAGATCGATGACGTTGATCGCGTCGATGGCCGCGTTCGTGTCCGCGTACGCGGTCAGCAGCACCCGCCGCGCACCGGGGTACACGTCCAGGGCCTGTTCCAGGAATTCGATGCCGTTCATCTGCGGCATGCGGTAGTCGGCCAGGATCACGGCCACGAGGTCGCCGCGCAGCTTCAGCTCGCGCAGCGCCTCCAGCGCGGACTCGCCGGACTCCGCGCGCACGATCCGGTACGACTCGCCGTAGCGCCGCCTGAGGTCGCGGGCGACGGCACGGGAGACTCCCGGGTCGTCGTCCACGGTCAAGATGACGGTCCGCGCTGCGTCGGCGGCCTGTGCCATACGTCTCCCACCCCGAGCGGTCGATTCACGGGACGGTGTCGCCGTCGTCACCGCACCGGTTCCCGCCCATCGTATGTTCGATCGACCGGGTTCGCTCCGGTGAGCCGGGGACGGTGCGCGCAGAGGCAAGATCCCGGCGGACGGTGCACGGGCGGGCACCGTTCCCGGCGCCCGCGCGGCGACGATCTTCCTCGGCCCCCGCGGCACCGGGCACCGCGGCGTGGTGAAGACTGGGCCCGCGGACAGGCGACGACGAGGAGGGCCGCACATGGCACGCCCGATCACGGTGGGGGTCGACGGTACGGAGGAGAGCCTCGCGGCACTGGCGTGGGCGGGGCGGGAGGCCGTCCGCAGAGGGCTGCCGCTGCGTGTGGTGCACGCCTGGCGCTTCCACGCGTACGAGACGGCCCCCGCCGCGGACCGCGACACGCAGCACCAGTGGGTGTCGGACGGGCTGACGGAGGCCGTGCGGACGGTCACCGAGCGCCACCCGGTGCTGGTGGTGTCCCTCGACGTCGTCGAGGGACATGCCGCACAGACACTGGCCGGCGCGGCGGCCGACGCGGAGATGCTGGTGCTCGGTTCGCGCGGGCACGGGGCCGTCGTCGGATTCCTGCTGGGCTCGGTCGGACAGCATGTGATCGCCGAGGCCACCCGGCCGGTGGTGCTGGTGCGGGCCGGGGACCGGCCGTCCGCGGAGGCCGGCGGGCGCGAGGTGGTCGTGGGCCAGCAGGGCGGCCCCGAGGACAGCGCCGCCGCGCTGCGCTTCGCGTTCGAGACGGCGGCGGCCCGCCGCGCCACGGTCCGGGCCGTGCGGGCCTGGACCCTGCCGCCCGTCTTCGCCTACAGCCCCGCCTCGCTGAAGCTCCTCGACGACGCCGGCGGCCTGGAGCCGTTCGAGAAGACGGCCCTCGCCGAGGCGCTGAGGCCGTGGCGGGAGCGCTTCCCCGACGTGCCCGTCGCCGAGCAGGTGGAGATGGGCAGCGCGAGCCAGGTGCTGCTGTCGGTGGCCGAGCGGGCCCAGCTGATGGTCGTGGGCCGCCGCGCGCACCACACGGCGGTCGGCGCCCGGATCGGCTCGGTCGCGCACGGGATGCTGCACCACGCGGCCTGCCCGGTGGCCGTGGTCCCGCACGACTGACCTACTCGGGCGCGGTCGGCTCCAAGGTCGTCCGCGCCCGGGGCAGGACCTGGGCGATGTAGGCCTCGACCGCCGTGTCGAGGCCGATGTCGTGCTGGGCGCGCTCGGACAGGTACCAGCGGTGTTCGAGCAGCTCGTGGTAGATCTCGGCGGGGTCCATGGAGCCGCGCAGGTCGTGCGGCACGGCGCGCACGGTCGGCCGGAACACGTCCCGGACCCAGCGGTGGGCCAGCACCTCGGGGCGGGCCGCGAGGGGGTCGCCGGGCGCGTAGTCGTCCTGGGTGGCCATCCAGGACTCCAGGTCGTTCAGCAGCCGCCGGGCCTGGTTCTCCTCGGTGTCCAGGCCGGTCAGGCGCAGCAACTGGCGCTGGTGGTGGCCCGCGTCGACGACCTTCGGCACGAAGGTGACCGTGTCGCCGCCCGAGGACCGCTCGATCTGCATCTCGGCGACGTCGAAACCGAGTTCGTTGAGCCGCCGTATCCGGCGCTCGATGTAGTGGTACTTGCCCGCCGGATAGACGGAGGTGCGGGTCAGCTCCTGCCACAGCCCCTGGTACCGGGCGCAGATCTCGGTGCCGAACTCGATCGGGTCGACCGAGGGGTGCAGCGCGCCCGACGCCTCCAGGTCCAGCAGTTCGCCGCTGATGTTCACGCGCGCGAGGTCGAGGTCGTACTCCCGCTGCCCGGGGCTGAGCCGTGGGTGGAGGTCGCCGGTCTCCGCGTCCACCAGGTAGGCGGCGTACGCGCCCGCGTCCCGCCGGAACAGCGTGTTGGACAGCGAGCAGTCGCCCCACGCGAACCCGGCCAGATGCAGCCGCACCAGCAGGACCGCCAGGGCGTCCATCAGGCGGTGCATGGTCGCCGGGCGCATGGTCGTCTCGAACATCGAGCGGTACGGCATCGAGCCGCCCAGATGCCGTGTGACCAGCACGGACTCCAGCGGGGCACCCGCGCCGTCGGTCCGCCCGGTGAGCACGGCCAGCGGGTCCACGGCCGGGATGCCGAGCCGGTCCAGGTCGCGCAGCAGCTCGTACTCGCGCAGCGCGGGCCGCTCCGCGAGTTCCTTGACGGCGATGACCTCGCTGCCGGCGCGGGCGTAGCGCACCACGTGCCGGGAGATGCCGCGGGGGAGCGGCACGAGGTACTCCTCGGGCCACTCCTCCAGGGGCACGTCCCAGGGCAGTTCGAGCAGGAGCGCGGGATGCTCCGGGTTGGTGGCGCTGATCTGCAAGGCCATGGGACGAACCCTAAGGCCGGTTCCCGGGGTTCACAGAGCCCGTTCCCGCGCCTGCTGGGCGGCGGCCCGGACCGAACCGCGGTGCACCGGTCCGTGGCCGGGCAGCAGGAGGTCGCCGTCGAGGCGCTCGATCAGTTCCAGGGAGGCCACCGCGCGGGCCCGCTCGTGGTGGAACATGTCGGGCAGCAGCTGCGGTCCCGCCAGCCGGGAGGTGGGGTGGCCGCTGACCAGGGCGTCGCCGGAGATGACCAGCCCTGCGTCGGGCAGATGGAAGACGCAGTGGCCGTCGGTGTGGCCGGGCGTGTGCACCGGCACGGGGCGGCCCGGCAGATCGAGCGCGCCCGCACCGGGGAACGCCTCGGGAGCGGAGACCGGATGCTGCTGCGTGCCGCCCGAGCGCAGGGCGTGCACCATCCACGGCAGGACTCCCGGGCGCCACGCGTTGCGCAGCACCTCGCCCACGGACACCTGCTGCAGGAAGTCCCGGCGGGCGTGCGGCACTTCGGCCTCGTGCAGGTAGACCGGCGTGTCGTAGGTGCGGCGCAGGTACTCGGCCGAGCCGAGGTGGTCGTTGTGCGCGTGCGTGATCAGCACGGCCGTGACCGCCTCCGGCGAACCGCCCACCGCGGCCAGCGAGTCGAGGACCGCCTGCCGGTCGCCGGGATAGCCCGTGTCCACCAGCGTGAGTTCGTCCCCGTCCTTGAGGATCACCCAGTTGGTGTTGCTGCCGTGCACCAGGTAGGTGCCGTCCGTGACCTGGCGTACGTCTGCCCGCATGACCTTCCCGAGTCCTGAGCCCTGTTCGACGGGGGACAGCCAATCAGATGTCCCCGGTCCCATGGAAGGAGGGGCTTTTGGACACTCACCGTACGCCCTGCGGACGGAACTGCACGCTGACGCGCGGACCCGTGGCGCGCGCGGACTTGGGGACGCAGTGTTCCCAGCTCCGCTGGCAGGAGCCGCCCATCACGATCAGGTCGCCGTGCCCGAGCGGCCGCCGGACCGCGGCGGCGCCCCCGTGCGCCGGCCGCAGCAGCAGATCGCGGGGCGCGCCGACCGAGAGGATCGCGACCATCGTGTCCTCGCGGGCGCCGCGCCCGATCCGGTCGCCGTGCCAGGCCACGCTGTCCCGGCCGTCGCGGTAGTAGCACAGCCCGGCGGTGGTGAACGGTTCGCCCAGCTCGTCGGCGTAGTGGCGGGAGAGCGCGGCGCGGGCCTCGACGAGCACGGGGTGCGGGAGCGGGTCGTCAGCGCCGTAGTGGGCGAGCAGCCGCGGTACGTCCACGACGTTGTCGTACATGGTGCGGCGCTCGGCGCGCCACGGCACGTCCGAGGCCAGCTGTTCGAACAGGGCGTCGGCGCCGCTCAGCCAGCCGGGCAGCTCGTCGATCCACGCGCCGGAGCCCAGCTCGGTCCGCCGCAGCCCGGCGAGGGAGCCGAGGCGCAGTTCGTCGCTCTGGTCGAACAGGGAGCCCTGGAGGTGGTGCGTGGCCATGTCGCCAGCGTACCCCTTAATCGAAAATGTGTTCCATTCTGCGATCTTGCCCTCCATGGCCTCGCCGAACTCTTTCGATACATCGATGTATCGGATACAGTCGCGCATCGAACGGAGGGCGTGACCATGGAGGAGACGGCCAAGCGCGTCACCAGGCGCCGGGTGAGGACGCGGGCCAGGCTGCTCGACGCCGCGTTCACCGTGTTCGCCGCCAAGGGCTTCGGCCGGGTCTCGATCGAGGAGGTCTGCGAGGCCGCCGGCTTCAGCAGGGGCGCCTTCTACTCGAACTTCGCCACCCTGGACGAGCTGTTCTTCGCCCTCTACCGGGAGCGCGCCGACCTCATCGCCGAGCAGGTGTCCGACGCCCTCGGTCTCGACGGTCCCGACCTGGACGTACCGGCCTCCGTGGACCGGGTCACCGAGGTGCTGCTGCTCGATGTCGACTGGCTGCTGGTGAAGACCGACTTCCTGGTGCACGCCGCCCGCGACCCGGCCGTCGCGCAGGCGCTGCTCGACCACCGCGCGCGCCTGCGACAGGCGATCGCCGACCGGCTCTCCCGGGCCAAGGGACACACCGAACTCCCCGCCGTCCTGGGCGACGTCGACGGTGCCGCCCACGCCGTGGTCGCCGCGTACGACGGCGTCACCACCCAACTGCTGCTCGACTGGGACGTCGACGCCGCTCGCGGCTGGCTCAAACAGCTGCTCACCGCGCTGCTGACCGACGGCAGCGGCACCCCCGGATAACCACCTCCGCAAGTCAACTCCCGTATGGGGAAGGGAAACGGTCGCCATGGACGCGGACGTCATCGTCGTCGGAGCGGGCCTCGCGGGCCTGGTCGCGGCGCACGAACTCACCAGCCGGGGCAGGCGCGTCGCCCTGGTCGACCAGGAGAACGCCGCCAACCTCGGCGGGCAGGCGTTCTGGTCCCTCGGCGGGCTCTTCCTCGTCGACTCGCCCGAGCAGCGCCGCCTCGGCATCAAGGACTCCTTCGACCTGGCCTGGAACGACTGGCAGGGCAGCGCCCAGTTCGACCGGGTCGAGGACGAGGACTCCTGGGCGGTGCGCTGGGCCCGCGCCTACGTCGAGTTCGCGGCGGGGGAGAAGCGGTCCTGGCTGGAGGGCCACGGCATCTCCCTGCTGCCCACGGTCGGTTGGGCCGAACGCGGCGACCTGCGCGCGGACGGGCACGGCAACTCCGTACCGCGCTTCCACATCGCCTGGGGCACCGGCACGGGAGTCGTGGAGCCGTTCGCCGAGTACGCCAAGCAGGCCGCCCGCGACGGACTGCTCACCTTCCACCACCGCCACCGGGTGGACGAACTGGTCGTCGAGGACGGTTCGGCGCGCGGAGTGCGCGGCACGGTCCTCGCCGCCGACGACTCTCCGCGCGGCGTGTCCTCCAACCGCGACCCGATCGGCGACTTCGAACTCACCGCACAGGCCGTGATCGTCACCAGCGGCGGCATCGGCGCCAACCACGACATCGTCCGCCGCTCCTGGCCCGAGCGGCTCGGCTCGCCCCCCAGGCAGATGGTCACGGGCGTTCCGGCCTACGTCGACGGGCGGATGCTCGACATCAGTGCCGAGGCGGGCGTACGGCTCGTCAACCGGGACCGCATGTGGCACTACACCGAGGGCCTGCAGAACTGGGACCCCATCTGGCCCGGCCACGGCATCCGCATCCTGCCCGGCCCGTCCTCGATCTGGCTCGACGCCCTGGGCCGCCGGCTGCCCGACCCATGCCTGCCGGGCTACGACACCCTGGGCACCCTGCGGCACCTGCGCACCACCGAGGACCTCGCGGACCACGACCACTCGTGGTTCGTCCTCACCCGGAAGATCATCGAGAAGGAGTTCGCGCTCTCCGGCTCCGAGCAGAACCCGGACATCACCGCCAAGGACCGCAAGGCGGTGCTGCGCGACCGGCTGCTCGGCAAGGGCGCCCCCGCGCCGGTGCAGGCCTTCGTGCGCAACGGCGCGGACTTCGTGACCGCGGAGAACCTGGAGCGGCTCGTCGAGAAGATGAACGGCCTCACGGACAAGCCCCTGCTCGACGCGGCCGAGGTGCGCCGCCAGATCGAGGCCCGCGACCTGCAGATGGCCAACCCGTACAGCAAGGACTCCCAGATCCAGGGCATCCGCAACGCCCGCCGCTACATCGGCGACCGTCTCGGCCGGGTCGCCACCCCGCACCGCATCCTCGACCCGGCGGCCGGACCGCTGATCGGCGTCAAGCTGCACGTCCTCACCCGCAAGACCCTCGGCGGCATCCAGACCGACCTGGACTCGCGCGCCCTGGGCGCCGACGGACAGCCCGTCGGCGGGCTGTACGCGGCCGGCGAGGTGGCCGGCTTCGGCGGCGGCGGTGTGCACGGCTACAACGCCCTGGAGGGCACGTTCCTCGGCGGCTGCCTCTTCTCGGGACGCGCGGCGGGACGGGCGGCGGCGCGGCAGACGGGCTGAGTCAGTCGCCGAGCAGCCCGGCCAGCACCGAGGCGTGACTCTCCTCGGGGTTCTTGGACGCGGTGAGCAGGGTCACCGTCTGGGTGCGGGCCGACTCCCGCAGGCCGTCGAGGAGTTCGGCGGCCTCGGGGTCGGCGAGCTCCGCCTCGTACCGGCCGCGGAACTCCTCGTAGGAGCCCTCGCCCGCGTGGTACCACTTGCGCAGTTCGGTCGACGGGGTGAGGGCCTTGGGCCACTGGTCGACATGCGCCGCGTCCTTGGACACGCCGCGCGGCCACAGCCGGTCGACCAGGACGCGCAGGCCGTCCTCCGGCTCGGGCGGTTCATAGATCCGGCGCAGGCGGACGGTCATGCTCGGGCCTCCGTCGATGGGCGGATGGGGTCCGGGCAGCGTACGCCGTCGGCCCGGCGCCCTGACCGTTTCCGATCGACGACGCGGCGTAACTTGACCTGAACGAGGGGGATTTTGGGCAACATAGCCGCCTAGTCTGTGGACTGGATGATCATTAATGTCGATCATCGGCCACCCCCCAAGGAGCGCACGTGACATCAGACCGACAGCAGGCCGTCGGACGACGCACCGCCGTCCTCCGCCGCGAGGCGGTCCTCGCCACCGTCCCCGTCGCCGTGGCGGCACTGCTCGGAGCCGCGGGACCGGCCGCGGCCGGGACGAACGGATCCGCCGGCGTGGGCGACCCGTACTACCGGCTCGCCGGCAACGGCGGCTACCACGTCCACCACTACGGTCTGACGCTCCGCTACGACACCACCACCCGGCGCCTCGACGGCACGGCGGTCCTCACCGCCCACGCCACCCAGCGCCTGACCCGCTTCGACCTCGACCTCAAGGGGCTGAAGGTCACGCGCGTCACCGTCGACGGCGCGGCGGCCGGCGTGCGCCGCGACGGCCAGGAACTCGTCGTCACCCCGCACCGCGCCCTGCACAAGGGCCAGGACTTCCGCGTGCGGGTCGCCTACCACGGCACCCCCAAGCCGGTCACCGACCCCGACGGCTCCTCCGACGGGTGGATCCCCACCGACGACGGGGCGTTCGTGGCCGGCGAGCCGCAGGGCGCGATGAGCTGGTTCCCGGCGAACAACCACCCCAAGGACAAGTCCTCGTACGACTTCACGATCACCGTCCCCAAGGGGCGGACCGCCGTCGCCAACGGTGTCTTCATGGGGCAGCACACCGCGCACGGCCGGACCACCTTCCGCTGGCAGCAGACCCAGCCCATGGCCGCCTACCTGGCCACGGCGACCGTCGGCAAGTTCAAGGTCGAGCAGTACACGACCCGCGACGGCATCCGTGTGTACAACGCCGTCGACCCGCGCGAGGCGAGCGCCGCCGCGCCCGTCCTCAAGAAGCTGCCCTCCGTCCTGGAATGGGAGAGCAAGCTCTTCGGGCCCTACCCGTTCCGCGCCGCCGGGTCGATCGTCGACCGGGCTCCGGACGTCGGTTTCGCCCTGGAGACCCAGAGCCGCCCCCTCTACGACTCGGCGCCCGACCTGGCCACCCTCGTCCACGAGAACGCGCACCAGTGGTTCGGTGACTCCGTCTCCCTCACCACCTGGAAGGACATCTGGCTCAACGAGGGCTTCGCCACCTACGCCGAGTGGCTCTACAGCGAGCAGCACGGCGGCCCCAGCGCCCAGAAGACCTTCGACGCGCTCTACGCCCGCCCGGCGCACGACGGCCTGTGGGCCTACCCGCCCGGCAACCCCGGCAACGGTGCCAACCTCTTCGGCACCCCGGTCTACGCCCGCGGCGCCATGACCCTGCACGAACTGCGCCGCGCCGTCGGCGACCAGGCGTTCTTCCGCATCCTGCGCGGCTGGGCGACGGCACACCGCGACGACCACGGCACCACCGCCCAGTTCGTGAAGCTGGCCGAGCGCGAGTCCGGCAAGGACCTCGACGGACTGTTCCGGACTTGGCTGTACACATCGGGGAAGCCGAACCGGGTCTAGACGAACAGGCTCCGGAACCTGACAGGTTCCTCACATGTGTCGGTGAGAGTCGCATCATGATCCGTCGCAGAACCGCCGTCGCGCTCCTGGGCGCGCCCCTGTTGCTCAGTGGCTGTGGCGGCGGTGCCGCGGCGTCGCCGCGCCGGGCGCCCGCCGGCCGCCCGGCGCGGACGTCCGCGCCGGCCCCGGAGGCGACCGTCGAGGCCGCTCCTGCGGGGATATCCGGCCTCGGACCCGAGACATCGGCCGCGATACCCGGCCGCACGCGCCAAGCCGTCGTGGTGAGCGGACGCGGCAGGAACTCCCCGGTGTCCACGGTCGCCCTGCACGAGCGCACCGCCACCGGCTGGCAGGCGGGCCCGAAGTGGCCCGGGCACAACGCGCTGCGCGGCTGGAGCGCCCACCACCGAAGCGGCGACCTGCGCACGCCGCTTGGCGTCTACGGCCTCACCGACGCCGGCGGCCTGCTCCGCGACCCCGGCACCCGGCTGCCGTACGACCGCTCGACCGGCTTCTCCTCACTCGGCACCGGCTTCGAAGGAGAGCCGCTGTCCGGGGCGTTCGACTATGTGATCGCCATCAACTACAACCGGAGGCCGGGCACGTCCCCCCTGGACTGGACCCGCCCCCTCGGCGCGCGCCGCGGCGGCGGCATCTGGCTCCACGTCGACCACGGCGGCCCCACCCACGGCTGCGTCGGCATCGCGAGGGCCCCTATGAAAGACCTGCTCCTGGCCCTGGACCTGGACCGGCACCCCGTCGTCGTCATGGGGTACGCCGACTGGCTCGCCCGCTGAGCCGCTTAGGATCCGCCCCGTGTGCGCACATGTGCTGGTCGCCGAGGACGACGAGATGCAGGCCGAACTCATCCGCCGCTCCCTGCTGGCGGAGGGCCACACCGCCACCGTCGTCCACGACGGCCCGGCCGCCCTGGACGCGGCCCGCAGACTGCGGCCCGACCTCGTGGTCCTCGACCTGATGCTGCCCGTGATCGACGGGTTCGGCGTGTGCCGGGTGCTGCGCGGCGGCGCCGAGGACGACGCCGACATCCCCGTGCTGATGCTCACCGCCCGCGCCGAGGAGGACGACGTCCTGCTCGGCCTGGAGCTCGGTGCGGACGACTACATGACCAAGCCGTACAGCCCGCGCGAACTGATGGCCCGTATCCGCACCGTGCTGCGGCGCAGCGGGCGCGCCGCGACCGTGCGGGAGGAACCCGTCGTGCGCGCCGGGGCGATCACCGTCGATCCGGCACGGCACGAGGTGCGCTGCGCGGGAGTGCCGGTGGAGTGCACCCCCGCCGAGTTCCAGATCCTGCTGGCCATGGCCGGGGAACCGGACCGGGTCTTCACCCGGCCGCAACTGCTGCGCTGCACCCACGGCTTCGACCGGTCCTCCACCGAACGGGCCGTCGACGTCCACATCATGAACCTGCGCCGCAAGATCGAGGCCGACCCGCGCCGTCCCGTCCGGCTGGTCACCGTGTTCGGCGTCGGCTACAAGCTCACCGGCGGCCGCGGATGAAGCGCCGGATACCCCTGCGCAAGCGGCTGCTCGTCCGGCTGCTGATCGCCTCGGCGCTGATCGCGGTGTGCTCCGTGGCCGCGACGGCGTGGCTGGCCGTGGCGACCACCACCCGCGCCCTGAAGGAGGAGCAGGGCCAGGACCTCGCCGCCGACACGAACATCCTCTCCCGGCTCAGCGGGTACGCCGCGACCCACCCCGACTGGAAGGGCGTCGAGAAGACGGTCCGCGCCCTGGCCGCGAAGACCGGCCGGCGCATCGCCCTGACCACCGCGGACCGCAGCCTCGTCGCCGACTCGGCCCGCGTCCGTACGCCGCTGCCGCCCCGGCCCGCCGCCACCATCGACCCCCTGCACACCGACACCTACACCGAGTCCGGGGCGCAGCTCAGCGGCATCGACCCGCGCGCGGTGGGCCCGTACCGGCTGACGACGCGGGAGCGCGAACGGCTGGTCGCGGTGGCCGGGAAACAGCGGCAGTGCTTCGACCGGCAGGGCATCCAGGTCACCGTCGACCTCACCCCGAGCGGACGGCCGGTCCTCACCAACCCGGACGGTACGGACGCCTCCGGCTTCGTCGGCGAGGAGTGCGGCTACTCGCCCCTGAGCGCACCCACCGCGACCGAGCGGAAGGCACTGGACGCACTGACCCGTCAGACCCGCGCCTGCCTGGTCCGGGAGGGACTGGAACCCGGCGCGCCGCTCTACCTCGCGTTCGACCCCACCGCGAAGCACCCGCTGGGCCGGTTCGCCATCGCCAAGTACGTCAAGGCGAACGACAAGGAGGCACTCGCGACGGCACAGCGCTGCGTCGACAGCGCCCGCCGTGCCCAACTCGCGCCCTACGTCGCCCCGGTCGCCGAACTGTTCCTCGGCATCGGGGACCGGACCGCGCCCCGCTTCGACATGTCCCCGGCCAACAAGGCCAAGGTGGTCGGCGCGGCCGGGCTGGTCCTCGCCGTCACCGTCGCCGTCACGGCCGTGGTCGCGACCCGGCTCGTACGACCGCTGCGCGCCCTGACCGCGGCCGCCCAGCAACCGCCGGAACTCCATGTGCGGGTCCCGGTGACCACGCGGGACGAGACCGGCATCCTCGCGGAGGCCTTCAACGACCTGACGGAGCGCCGCGCGCGCCTGGAAGCCCAGCGCAAGGCGATGGTCAGCGACATCGCCCACGAACTGCGCAGCCCGCTCACCAACATCCGCGGCTGGCTGGAGGTGACCCGGGACGGCGTGGTCGACCCGGATCCCGTGCTGCTGGACTCGCTGCACGACGAGGCGCTGGTGCTCCAGCGCGTCATCGACGACCTCCAGGACCTCGCCGCCGCCGACGCGGGCACCCTGCGCCTGCACCGCGAGCCGGTCCGCGCCGACGACCTCCTCGATCAGGTCACCGCCGCCCACCGGGTCGCCGCCGACGCGGCCGGGGTGACCCTGCGCACCGAGACGGGCGACGCCTGCTGGCTGGACGCCGACCCGGTGCGGATGCGGCAGGCGCTCGGCAACCTGGTCTCCAACGCGCTGCGGCACACACCCGCCGACGGCACGGTCACCCTGGCCGCCCGCCCCGACGGCGACCGGGTCGAGTTCACCGTCGCCGACACCGGCACCGGCATCGCGCCCGAGGACCTGCCGCACGTCTTCGAACGGTTCTGGCGCGCGGAGAAGTCCCGCAGCCGCCGCACCGGAGGCAGCGGCCTGGGCCTGCCCATCGTCCGCCACCTGGTCGCCGCCCATGGCGGCAGGGCCGAGGCGGCGAGCGAGCCGGGAGGGGGAGCGGTGTTCACCCTGAGGCTGCCCAGGGCGACGCCCCCACAGGACGGTTGAGGGCGGCACCCGGCCGGTCAGCGGTGTCGTCGCGCCGCCACGCGCCGGCTCAGGGCACGCCGTTCCGATTCCGTCGTGCCGCCCCAGATGCCGATGGACTGCCCCGTCTCCAGAGCCCATTCCAGGCACCGCTCCTTGACCTCGCAGCACGCGCAGACCGCCTTGGCCCGCTCCACCTGGACCATCGACGGGCCGGTGGTGCCGATCGGGAAGAAGAGGTCGGGGTCCGTACGGCGGCACGCTGCCCGCTCGCGCCAGTTGCCCATGGAAGATCACCTGCGATCGATGTCGTCCGCGCCCTTGCACATGTCTAACGCGAGTTCGGGTGACCGTCGACCCGCCCGCCAAACGGCCAGGTATCGGACAATCGGCGGACAGGTGCTCACTGCTCGCGCAGGCCCCAGGGCGAGCCGTAGGCCGACAGCAGGTCCAGGAACGGGCGGGCCGGGAACGCCTCCGGGCCGAGGACGCCCGCGCCCGACCAGGCGCCGGTGGCCAGGAGTTCGAGCGCGACGACCGGGTTCACGGCCGTCTGCCACACCACCGCCTGGCAGCCGTACTCCGCCATCGACCACTGGTTGTCGACCACGTGGTAGAGGTACACCTCGCGCGGCGCGCCGTCCTTCGTGCCGCGCACCCAGGTACCCGCGCAGGTCTTGCCGCGCATGCGCTCGCCCAGCGTCGCCGGGTCGGGCAGGCAGGCGGCGACCACGTCCCGGGGCGACACCGCGACCGGTCCCGCGGCGCCGGGCACTGTCACCGGCTCGGTCCGGTCCAGACCCAGCAGGTGGAGCGTCTTGAGGGTCTCGATGAACTCCCCTCCCAGGCCGTACTTGAAGGTGACCCGCCGCGCGTCGACCCAGCGCGGCACCAGCAGCACCTCCTCGTGCTCCACGTTCACGCACTCCACCGGGCCGATGCCCTCGGGGAAGTCGAACACCTCCGGCTCGCTGAAGGGCGTGGTGGTGAACCAGCCCCGCCCGGACTCGTAGACCACGGGTGGGTTCAGGCACTCCTCGATGGTGGTCCAGATGTTGAAGGACGGCGCGAAGTCGTGCCCGTCGACGGTGAGGTTCGCGCCGTCGCGGATGCCGATCTCCTCGATCTCGTCGAAGAGTTCGTCGGCCGCGTACCGGGCGAACACGTCGGACAGGCCCGGTTCCACGCCCATGCCGACGAGCGCGAGCGCGCCCGCCTTCTCCCAGTTGGAGGCCACCGCGAACTGCTCGTCGCCCAGCTTCACCCCGCACTCCTCGTACGGTCGCTCGGGGTGCGGCCGCGACAGGGACATCGCCATGTCGAGGTAGCCGGCGCCCGCCGCCCCCGCCGCCCGGAACAGGGGCATGACGAACCGGGGGTCGGTCGCGTTGAGCAGGACGTCGCACCCGTGCCGGTCGAGCAGGGCGGCGACGGCGGCCTCGTCGCCCGCGTCCACGCGCTCGGCGCGGAACCGGGAGCCCTCGGCGCCGAGGGCCGCGACCGCCGCCTCGGCCCGCCCGAGGTCGTAGTCGGCGACCACCATCAGGTCGAAGAACGGACGCCGGGCCGCGATCCGGGTGATGGCGGTGCCCACACCACCGGCTCCCACGAGCAGCACACGCATGGCGAAACTCTCTCTCAGTCGAACTCGAAGTCGGGGAAAAGGCGCGCCTTGGGCCGAGATACAACGCCGTGGCGTCACGTAAGGTCAATGGCGTTGGCATAAGAAGGAGGCGGGACCGTGCCGAAACCGGTGGTGCCCGAGGACAAGCGGCGGCGGCGCCGTCCCACCAAGAGCGGCACCGTGCTGTCCGAGCGTCTGATCGTCCGGACGGCGCTGCGCATGCTGCGCGAACACGGCAGCGGCGGGCTGACCGCGCGCCGCCTGGGCCTGGCCCTGGACTGCGACCCGAGCACCCTGTACCGCTACTTCCGCGGCATGGACGACCTGACCCTGGCCATCGGGGACGCGCTCATCGCGCAGGCGCTGCTCGGCTGGGAGCCGACGGGACAGTGGCGGGCGGACCTGCGGGCGATCGGGCTGCGCATCCACAGCGCGTACGTCGCGCATCCGCAGGCCGCGCTGCTGACCGCGAACCGGGTCAGCGGCCGATCCCATGAACTGGCCGCCGACGAGGCCGTGTTGAACGTGCTGCGCACGGCCGGGTTCCCGCTGCCGGACACGGTGCGCGTCTACCACGCCTTCATCGACCAGACGCTGGCCTTCGCCGCGCTCGACGCCGCGTCCCTGGCCCTGCCGAGCGCCTCCCAGCGCGCCGACGACGCCAAGTGGAGCTCGACCTACGCCCGCCTCCCGCACAGCACCCACCCGCGCATCGCCGAGGCGGCCCCGCTCCTGGCCACCCGCATGCTCACCAGCGCCTATCCGACGGCCCTGGACATGCTCCTGGACAGCGCGCACGACAGCCTTCGGGCGGCCACGGGCGGGTGAACCGAGGGGGGTGCCGGCCGTGAGCGCGCGCATCGGGGCGCCGCCCGCCACGAGCCTGCCGTCGTCACCCCCGCAGCGTCTGCGCCGCCGTCGCCGTCACCGCCTCGGCCACCGCCGCCAGCGCGGGGGAGTCGAGCCGCCACTGCTGCCAGTACAGGGGGACGTCGACCGCGCGGTCGGGCGCGAGGTGGACGAGGCGGCCCGCGCGCAGCAGCGGCTCGGCCTGGGCCTGCGGCACCATGCCCCAGCCGAGGCCCGCGGCGACGGCCTCGGCGTAGCCCTCCGAGGTCGGCACGTAGTGCCGCAGCGCGCTCGCGGTGCCGCGGCCCCCCGACAGGGAGCGCACGAAGCCGTCCTGGATGTCGTCCCGCCGGTCGAAGACCACCACGGGCGCCTCGGCGAGCGCCTCCGGCAGCGGCCCGCCCAGCTGTGCCTCGGCGAAGACGGGGTTCGCCACCGGGAGGTAGCGCATCCGGCCCAGCGCGCGCACCGAGCAGCCCGGCACCGGATCCGCCGACGAGGTCACCGCGGCCATCACCAGCCCCTCCCGCAGCAGCGCCGCCGTGTGGTCCTCGTCCTCGCGCCGCAGCTCGAAGCAGAGCCGCGGCTCCTGCGCCACGCGTGTGAGCGCCCCGAGGAACCAGGTCGCCAGCGAGTCCGCGTTCACCGCCACCGACACCCGCGTCGGCTCCCCGGCACCGCTGATGCCGAGCTCGCCGCGCGCGTCGCGCTCCAGCCGGGCCAGCTGCCGGGCGAACCGCACCAGCACCTCGCCGGACTCCGTGGGCCGCACCGGCTTCGTGCGCTGCAGCAGTACCCGGCCCGTGCGCCGCTCCAGCGCCTTCACCCGCTGGCTGACCGCCGACGGCGTCAGGTGCAGGGCGGCGGCCGCCGCGTCGAACGTGCCCTCGTCCACCACGGCCAGCAGCGTCCGCACCTGGTCGAGCGGAAGCTCCGACATCATCCGCGGCCTCCCCTCGTCATCGGGAGTCATCAGGAGCGCTAATGGTACGTAAAAATCTTTAGCTGTACGTACGGTGATCCCTTGCCTAGCGTCAAGGGCATGTCCAACGCCCTGACCGCCGCGGTCGCCGGATTCGGCACCGGCCTCTCCCTGATCGTCGCCATCGGCGCCCAGAACGCCTTCGTCCTGCGCCAGGGCATCCGCCGCGACGCGGTCCTCGCCGTCGTCGGGATCTGCGCCCTGTCGGACGCCCTGCTCATCTGCCTGGGCGTCGGCGGCGTCGGCGCGGTCGTGGTGGCATGGCCGGGGGCGCTGACCGCCGTCGGGCTGATCGGCGGGGCCTTCCTGCTCGGCTACGGCGTCCTCGCCGCCCGCCGGGTCCTGGGGCCCGGCACCGGCCTGCGGACCGAGGGCGAGGCCGCCGGGTCCCGCAGGCAGGCGGTGCTCACCTGCCTGGCGATGACCTGGCTCAATCCGCACGTCTACCTGGACACCGTGTTCCTGCTCGGCTCGCTCGCCGCTGACCGCGGCGCGCTGCGCTGGACCTTCGGCCTGGGCGCCGCGGTCGCCAGCCTGTGCTGGTTCACCGCGCTCGGCTTCGGCGCCCGGCTGCTCGGCCGCTTCCTTGCCAAGCCGTCCGCCTGGCGCGTCCTGGACGGTCTGGTCGCCGCGACGATGATCGCCCTGGGCATCACGCTCGTCGCCGGATCCTGAGGCGGTCGGGCCCTGGCGGAAACGGGTTCAGCGGTCGCAGGAGTTGGTGCCATAGTGAAGCCCGATCGAAAGTTGTAGCGACCAACCAGGAAGCCCGTGGACACCAGCGAGAGCACCGGCAGCAGCACCGAAGCGCCGTCCGACGACCCCGCCCCGCCGGCACCCGCCCGGCGGGGCTGGCGCCGCTGGGCGATGGACACCCGCCCCCTGCGCCGCCCCGCCTACCGCCGTCTGTGGACCTCCACCATCGTCACCTCGGTCGGCAGCCAGCTCACCGCCGTGGCCGTCCCCAAGCAGATCTACGACATCACGCACTCCTCGGCCTGGGTCGGCTACGCGAGCCTCGCCGGCCTCGTGCCCATGGTGGTGTTCGCCCTGTGGGGCGGGGCCGTAGCGGACACCGTGGACCGCCGCAAGCTGCTGCTGGTCACCAACGGCGGCATAGCCGTCACCTCGCTCCTGTTCTGGGCGCAGGCCGCCGGCGGGCTGGACTCCGTCGCCGTCCTGATGGTGCTGCTCGCGATGCAGCAGGCGTTCTTCGGCCTCAACGCCCCGGCGCGCAACGCCTCCATCGCCCGGCTGGTGCCCGCGGAGGAACTGGCCGCCGCGGGCGCCCTCGGCTCGACGGTCATGCAGACCGGCCTGGTGGCGGGGCCCCTGCTGGCCGGTGCGCTGATCCCGGTCATCGGCCTGCCCGAGCTGTATCTCATCGACGCGCTGGCCCTGTGCGTGACGGTGTGGGCCGTCTTCCGGCTCCCCGCGCTGCCGCCGCTGGGCGAGGCGTCGGCCCGCCGCGCCGGATGGCGGGAGATCGCGGCCGGGTTCCGCTACATCTCGCTGCACAAGGTGCTGCTGCTGTCCTTCCTCGCCGACATCGTCGCCATGGTCCTCGGCATGCCCCGCGCGCTGTTCCCGCAGCTGGCCGCCGAGACCTACGCCCCGTACGGGGAAGGGCTCGCGCTCGGCGTGCTGTTCGCCGGGATACCGGTCGGCGCGGTGATCGGCGGCCTGTTCTCCGGCACGTTCTCGCGGGCGCGCCGGCACGGCTGGATGGTGATCGGCTCCGTGGTCGGCTGGGGCGTGGCCGTCGCCGGGGTGGGCCTGAGCCGCAACCTCTGGATCGCCTTCGCCTTCCTCACCGCAGCCGGGGTCGCCGACATGGTCTCCATGGTCTTCCGCGGGGCGATCCTGCTGTCCGCGGCCACCGACGAGATGCGCGGCCGGATGCAGGGCGTGTTCACGGTCGTCGTCGCGGGCGGGCCGCGGCTGGCCGACGTGCTGCACGGCACGGCGGGCTCCGCGTTCGGGCCGCGCGCCGCCGTCACCGCCGGCGGCCTGCTGGTGGTGGTCGTCATGCTGGGCCTAGCGGCGGCGATGCCGGCCCTGCGCCGCTACCGCGTCTGAGGCCCTACACGGGCCTGCGCCGGCCCGTCGTGTACTGGTCCATCAGCTTGCCGCGCGTCATCTCCAGCCGGTTGGCGAGGATCTCGGCGACGGTCCGTACCAGCGACAGCCCGAGCAGCGGATCCTCCACGGACAGCCCCAGCACCGCCGCCGCGTCGAACTCGTAGGCGCGCACGGGGGAGAACGCCACCGCGCCGAAGTCCCAGGTGTACGGCGGGAAGAGCCAGGACCAGCCGAGCAGATCGCCCGCGCCCAGGCTGGCCACGGTCACCCGCTGATGGGAGGTGACCTGCTGGTCGAGGTTGACCGCGCCGGAACGGATCACCCAGAAGCGGTCGGCCGTGCCGCCCGCCTCGAAGATCCGGGTGTCCTCCGGGAAGGAGACCTCCTGGGCCAGCTCCATCAGACGCTCGCGCTGCACTTGCGGAAGGGCGGTCAGCAGTTTTATCGCTTTGGTCATGGCGCAGGGCTCCTCGCCGGCGGGGGGTTCCGGTGTTTTCCCTACGCCCATTTCAGCCGCTGGCGCCGCCCCGAGCACCTCGGGGGAGGCGAGATCCTCCGGATTTCCTTCGGAGGGCATGAAAAAGCCCTGGCTGGACGGGGGAGACCAGCCAGGGCCGTCAGCGGTGGTGCAGGGAGGACCTGGGCGTCGACTCCATGACCTCGTATGGATGAACGCTAAACCATCCGGCGGGATTCCGGGTAATCGAGAGCGGGTCAAGTGACCGGTTTCACTCCGACCTCCCCCTCGTGCCCGCCCGGGACCACGATCTCGTCCAGCACGCGCAGCACCGCCTCGTACGCCGTCGCGCGCACGAGCGCCTCCCGCGCCCCGACCGGATCGGCCGTCCGCAGGTCCTCCTCGCGCTCCCGCCAGGCCCGCTGCTCCGCCCTCGCGTAGGTCCGGCCCCGCTGGATGCGCCGCAACAACTCGTCTGAGTCCACGACATCGGTCATACCGTCCGCGTACCCCGCAATCGCCGCACCGAAGGGTCCGTTCCGGGGGTTTGGCGGCGCGCGCAGGGGTGAGCCGAAGAGAGAGACCCGCGGTTCCCCCGGGCTCCGCCGGGTCGGTCTCTGTTCTCACTCCCCTCGGGGGTTCTCACTTCCCTCGGGGTGACCGTTCGAGGAGCGAAGGGATGCGTGAGCAACACAAGACCGAGTCCACCGCCGCACCGCGGGAAGCTCACCGGCTCCTGCCGGGCCGACCGGCCGACGCGCGCAGAGCCGTGCTCAGCGCCGTGGCCGAGGGGTGCCGCGCCCGCGCCGTCCCCTGTGACGCCGACGCCCTGGAGGACGCCCTCCTCGTCGTCTCCGAACTGACCACCAACGCCATCCTGCACGGCGGCGGCCTCACCGGCTTCGACGTCGACGTGGACGTCGACGCCCACGGCGTACGCGTCTCGGTGTGCGACAGCAGCCGCGAACTCCCGGTGGCCGCCCCGCCCGTGGACGACCAGGGCCGCTCACGGGTGGGCGGCCGGGGCTGGCGGATCGTGTGCCTGCTGGCGCGCGACGTCCAAGTGGCCGGCCTGCCGTGCGGCGGCAAGCGCATCACGGCCGTCGTCCCCCTCGGCTGAATCCGCCTCCGGAATCCGTCTGCCCGGCCGCGTTTGTTCCCCGGACGCAGGGGCAGACGGAATCTCGTGCTTCGGACCGGAGGCGCGCCCAGCGGGAGTAGTACGACTGCTTCGGGCCCTCCAGGCGATCCGGGCGGTCCTCCCGCGGCAATCCCTGTGACCCCGCAGTTCAGGAGCGATTCCGCATGCTCACCGACCTGTCCACGAGCCGAACC
>NZ_JADDRL010000085.1 GCF_021538895.1 Streptomyces olivochromogenes
ATCCTGGACGACATCTCGGCCCTCTCGGGCAACGGCGCCTGAGTCAGAGCCCACTCGCCACGGCGGGTCACCGGTCCTCCGGTGGCCCGCCGTTCGCGTGTCACTTGCGGTACAGCGCCTCGATCTCCCGCGCGTAGGCCGCGGTGACCGCGTGCCGCTTGACCTTCAGGGACGGCGTCAGCAGTCCGTTGTCCTCGGTGAACGCGCCCTCGACGAGGGTGAAGGCGCGGATCGACTCGGCGCGCGAGACGGCCTCGTTGGCGTAGTCGACGGCCTTTTGCACCTCGGCTCGCAGCCGCGGGTCCCCCACGAGTTCCGACAGCGGGGTGTCGGTGGGCAGCTTGCGCACCGACAGCCAGTGGGCGACCGCCTCGGGGTCGAGGGTGACGAGGGCGCCGATGAAGGGGCGGTTGTCGCCGACGACGACGCACTGGCCGACCGGCGGGCGGCTGCGCAGCCGGTCCTCCAGGACGGCCGGGGAGACGTTCTTGCCGCCGGTGGTGACGAGGATGTCCTTCTTGCGGCCGGTGATGGTCAGATAGCCGTCGTCGTCGAGGGAGCCGAGGTCGCCGGTGGCGAACCAGTCGTCCCTGAGGACCGCGTCCGTGGCCGCCGGGTTGTTCCAGTACGCGCCGAAGACCAGCCCGCCCTTGATCAGTACCTCGCCGTCGTCGGCGATGCGGACGGCCGCGCCGGGCACCGGCTGGCCGACCGTGCCGGGGCGGGGTTTCAGCGGGGGCACGATGGTGGCGGCGGCGGTGGTCTCGGTGAGGCCGTAGCCCTCGTAGACGATGATTCCGGCCGCGTAGAAGAACAGGTTGAGGTTGCGGTCGAGCGGGGAGCCGCCGCTGATGGCGTACCGCATGCGGCCGCCGAGTTCCGTGCGCACACGGCGGTAGACCAGCAGGTCGTACAGTGCCCAGGCGGCGTAGAGACCCGGCCCCGGGCCCTTGCCGGTGCCCAGGAACTTGTTCAGGTAAGCCTCGCCGAAGCGCACGGCGATCCGGTCGGCGCGGTCGAAGGAGGCGCCGCGGCCGATCTTCTCGGCGGTGGCGCGTCCGGTGTCGTGGATCCGCTCGAAGAGGTAGGGCACGCCGACCAGGAAGGTGGGCCGGAACTCCTTGAGCGCCGGGCGGAGTTCGTCGGGTTTGACGCTGGGGAAGTGGCCGATCTCGATGCGTGCCATCAGGCAGGCGATCTGCAGGGTGCGGCCCATGATGTGGGCGAGCGGCAGGAAGAGCAGGGTCGAGGCGGTCTGGCCGGTGACCGCCTGGAAGACCGGGTGCAGCAGCTCGATCGTGTTGGCGGCCTCGGCGTGCAGGTTGGCGTGGGTGAGGACGCAGCCCTTGGGCCGTCCGGTGGTGCCGGAGGTGTAGCAGAGGGTGGCGACGGTGTCGGGGGTCAGGGCGGTCCGGCGCTTGCGGACCTCCTCGTCGGGAAGGTCCCGGCCGAGCGTGGTGAGGTCCTCGACGGCACCGGCGTCGAGGGTCCACACCCGCGGGGGTTCGGCGTGGCGGGCGGTGCCGGCGACGACGGTGGCGGTGTTGGCCTCGGTCTCGGTGACGACGTACCGGGCACCGGAGTCGCGGACGATCCACTCCACCTGCTCGGCGGAGGAGGTGGCGTAGATCGGGACGCTCTGGCCGCCGGCCGCCCAGATCGCGAAGTCCAGTACGGTCCACTCGTAGCGGGTACGGGACATGACGGCGACCCGGCCGCCCGGTTCCAGGCCCGCCGCGAGGAGGCCCTTGGCGGTGTCCATGACGTCCCGGGCGAAGGCGGCGGCCGTGACCGGGCGCCAGCCGCCGTCCGTCCGGCGCCGCAGGACCACGGCGTCCGGTTCCTCGGCCGCGTTGATGAACGGCAGGTCGGCCGTCGACCCGGTGGTCCGGTCCGGTGCGAGGGCCGGAGTGCGGGCCTCGCGTACGACGCCGTGCTCGTCCCTGACGATCTCCACCCTGGTGCGGGCCGCCAGGTCGGCGCGCTGCCCGGCCCGCTTCAGATCCTTGCGTACGCCCATCACGGCTCCCGGTCGCGACTGGTGCTGACGTGCTGCCGAACGTACTTACCGGATCGTCAACTTACTCGTGCGTAAGGGAGGGTCAAGGGAAACGACACCACCGGTTCGCGCGTGCTACCCGCGGCCGCGGTCCGCCTCCTCGATCGCCTGGGCGAGTTCGCCCACCGCCCTGTCCTCGGTGCTGCGTGCCAAGTCGATGGCGTGCCGGTGGAGTTCGCCCGGTCCGGGGTCGCCGGGCAGCGCGCTCCAGCGCTCGTCGCCCTGGCGCAGGGCGTCGGCGAAGTAGGCGGCGACCGCGGTCACCTGGAAGCGTGGGCTCGCGCTCCAGACGGAGTCGGCCAGCGAGCCGGTCTCCAGGGCGCCGGTCTCCTCGTGCGGGTCGCGGGTCTCGGGGTCGAGCCAGCGCACGGTGGCCGTGGCGAGGTGGCCGTCGGTGCCGGGCTTGGTGCGCACGGCGTACAGGGCGGTGACGGTGTGGCCGGGGCCGACCTCGCCGCCGTCGACGTGGTCGTTGCGGAAGTCGTCGTCGGCGACCCGGCGGTCGTCGTAGCCGACGAGGCGGAAGTCGGCGATCGTGTGCGGGTCGAAGGCGACCTGGGCCTTGGCGTCGCGGGCGGTGAGCTCGATGTTCTGCGGGAGCTGGGTGCAGAAGACCTTGCGGGCGCTCTCGTCGTCGGACACGTACGCCGTGTGCCCGTCGCCCTTGTCGGCGAGGCGTTCCATCAGCGCGTCGCCGTAGTCGCTGCCGACGCCGACGCCGAAGAGGGTGATGCCGTGTTCGCGGCGGTCCGTGGCGATGCGCTCCAGGATCGAGTCCGGGTCGGTGTCCCCGTCGTTGGCGAGCGCGTCGGAGACCAGGACGACCCGGTTGGTCGCGCCCTTGCGCAGGCCCTCGACGGCGGTGGCGTAGCCGGTCTCGACGCCCGCGCCGAGGTTGGTGGAGGCCTGTGCCTCCAGGCCGCCGATCGCGTCGTGGATCTCCCCGCGGTGGCCGCCGAGCCGGGTCATCGGCAGGACCGTCTCGGCCTCCTCGCTGAAGGTGACGATGGCAACCGAGTCGTCGTCGCGCAGCTGGTCCGTCATGGTGTCGAGGCCCTGCTTGGCGAGGTCCAGGCGGCCCGGCTCGTCCATGGAGCCGGAGACGTCGATGACGAACGTGAGGGCGGCGGGCGGCCGTTCGCCGGTCCGCTGGGCCGTCCGGGTGGCGAGGCCGACCCGGACCAGGGACCAGTTCGGCTCGCTGGTGCGGGCGCCGTCGACGGTGACGGAGAAGCCGTTGCCGTCCGGGCGGCGGTAGTCCTGGCGGAAGCTGTTGACGAACTCCTCGGGACGGATCGTCGACGGGTCGGGCCGCCTGCCGTCGGCGAGCGTGCGGCGGGCGTAGCCGTAGGAGGCGGTGTCGACGTCGAGGGCGAAGGTGGAGAGGTGGTCGGTGACGGGCGCGTCGCTCTCGACGCCCTGCCCGAACCGGTTCTCCGCCGAGCCCTGCTTCTCGGCCGGGCCGGGGGCCGGATACCCCGTGTGGTTCGGCCCGTCGGCAGAGCTCTTCTCACTACTGCCGCCCCCGCCGGCGCAGGCCGTGAGCAGCAGTCCGCCCACCGCCGCGAGCGCGACCAGCGCACTCCGTGTCCGCCGTGCTCGGTACCACTCCATCGCAGCTGCCCCCTGTGGGTCGACGTCGACTTCTGTGACTGTGACGTCGCGAGGGGCCGGATCGTGCGGCACGGGGCGTTGCGGATGCGTCTCGAAGCGGCCACGGACAGGGCCCGTCGAGACCGGTGGGTGATCCTCCGGTGACCTAGGGCCTCTCGTTTGGATCAGGCCGGGCTCGCGGGCCCTGGCACCGCGCCTCGCCGCGTTGTCGTCGGTTGCCATGGCTCCGCCATGACGCCCTCCTCCGCCTTGCGATGCACGGCACCAGACCCCGCTCCCTGATCCGGCCTGATCCAAACGAAAGACCCTAGGAGACGATGTCCTTGCGGGCGAAACCCCGGAAGGCCAGGGCGAACAGCACGAGTGCGTACGTTATGGAGAGCGCGGTGCCCTGGATCATCCCGGACCACTCGGGGTGCGCCTGGACGGCGTCGGCCCAGGCGAACTGCCAGTGCGCGGGCAGGAAGTCGCGCCAGTGGCCGAGGGCGGTGACGGCGTCCAGGACGTTGCCGACGATGGTCAGGCCGACCGCGCCGCCTACCGCGCCGAGCGGGGCGTCGGTCTTCGTGGACAGCCAGAACGCCAGCCCGGCGGTGACCAGTTGGGCCACGAAGACGTACGCCACGACCGCCACCAGGCGCTGCGCGGCGGTGCCCGGGTCGAGCGCGCCGCCGGTGGGGATCTCCAGCGGGCCCCAGCCGTAGGCGGCGGTGCCGACGGCGAGCGCGACCAGCGGCAGCAGCACCATGGCGGCGAGGCTGAGTCCGAGTCCCACGACGAGCTTGGACCACAGCAGCCGGGCCCGGGGCACGGGCGCGGCGAGCAGATAGCGCAGGGAGGACCAGGAGGCCTCCGAGGCCACCGTGTCCCCGCAGAAGAGGGCGACCGGGATGACGAGCAGGAAGCCCGCGGAGACGAACAGGTTCACCGCGGCGAAGTTGGCGCCGGACGCGGTGGCCGTGTCCAGCAGCGTCACCTGGTTGTTGCGGGCACCCGGCTCGCCGCCGATGGCGAAGGCGACGAGCAGCACGAACGGCAGGGCGGCGAGGATCCCGCCCATGATCAGGGTGCGGCGCCGCTTCAGTTGCCGGACCAGCTCCACCCGCAGCGGCAGCGTGCGCCCCGCCCGGTAGCCGGAGGCCACCTCGACCGGCTCGGCGAGCGTGCTCATGACGTACCTCCGATGAGGGTGAGGAAGGCGTCTTCGAGGCGGCGGTGCGGGCCCACCGACTCGACGGGCACGTCGAGCCGGACGAGTTCGGCCACCAGACGCGATGCGCTGCCGCCGGGTTCGAGCCGGACGAGCAGCCCGTCCTCGGTACGGACGGCCGAGGCGACCCCCGGCAGCGCGCCCACCTTCTCGACGACCGGCTCCTCCGGCGCGACGGCGGTGCCGACCAGCAGTGTGTCCCCGGAGCCGACTATCTCCCCCACCGGGCCGGCCTGGATCAGCCGGCCCCGGTCCATCACGACGAGGTGCGTGCAGGACTGTTCGACCTCCGCGAGCAGATGGCTGGAGACGATCACCGTGCGGCCGGCGGCCGCGTAGCGGATCATCACCTCGCGCATCTCGCGGATCTGGGGCGGGTCGAGGCCGTTGGTGGGCTCGTCGAGGATGAGGAGGTCGGGCAGGCCGAGCATGGCCTGGGCGATGGCCAGGCGCTGGCGCATGCCCTGGGAGTAGGTGCGTACCGCGCGGGCGAGCGCGTCGCCGAGGCCGGCGATCTCCAACGCCTCGTCGAGATGCGCGTCCTCGGCCGGGCGGCCGGTCGCCCGCCAGTACAGCTCCAGGTTCTCGCGGCCGGACAGGTGCGGCAGGAACCCGGCGCCCTCCACGAAGGCGCCGACCCGGGACAGCACCGGCGCGCCGGGCCGGATCGCGTGGCCGAAGACGCGGATCTCGCCGCCGTCCGGTTTGATCAGGCCCATCAGCATGCGCAGGGTCGTCGTCTTGCCCGCGCCGTTGGGCCCGAGCAGGCCCAGCACCTGGCCCTTCTCCACGCGGAAGGACAGCTCAAGCACCGCGTACCGGTCCGCCGACTTCGCGTACCGCTTGCTCAGGTCCGTGATCTGCAGGGGGACCTCGGCCAGTGCGGGGTCGGGCGCGGGGCCCGCCGTGCGGCGGCGGCCGGTCAGCAGCAGGGCGAGCGCGACCGCGGCGCCGGCCGCGGGCAGCCACCACACCCAGGACGGCAGCGCGGCGGCCGCGGTCGTCACGCCGGGGGCCGTGGGCACGCTCAGGTCTCCCTTCAGGGAGACGGTGTACGTCGCCGGGGCGGCCGGGGAGGCGTAGCCGAGGTCCGTGGAGGCGAGGACCAGGCGCAGCCGGTGGCCCTTCTGCATCTCGTGGTCGATCGCCGGGAGGGTGACCGTGACGTCCTTGCCGGACTTGGCGCCCTCGATGCGCAGGGGTGCGACGAGCTGGGAGGGCAGCACCTGCCGGGTGCCGCCGGGCCCGACGTCGTACACCTTCCCGAAGAGCACGGCGTCGTCGCCGGTCGAGGTCACGTGGACGGTGGCCGTCGGCGATCCGGTGATCCTGAGGTCGGCGCGCAGCGGCGCCGAGTCGAACCGGGCGTACTGGCCGGGGAAGTCGAGGGAGACCCCGATGCCGAGCGCGGACAGCTGGGCGAGGCCGCCGGTGCCGCCGAGGCCGGGCAGGGCGGAGACTCCGGGCGGGCTGGCGCCGGCCGGGTTGGCGACGCGCTGCTCGCCGCCGGTCAGCGCGACGGCCCGCCTCCGGCTCGACAGGCCGGGGTAGGTGTCGGCGCTCGCGCCCCGCAGCCGGGCGGCGCCGTCGGTGGAGTCGATGCCGCCGGTGCGGGTGATCCGGAAGGCCGGCCCGGTGCCGGTGCTCGTGTCGCCCTTCAGATAGCGGTCGAACCAGTGCGTCACGCGCGTCTGGACGCGCCCGGTCTCCAGGTCGCCGCCGTCGTGCCCGCCGGCGAGCCAGTCGACGTCCACCGGGGCGCCGCCCGCGCGGATCGCCTGTGCGGCGGCGTCGGACTGGGCGAGGGTGAACAGGGAGTCGGTCTGGCCCTGGATCAGCAGGGTGGGCACCTTGATGCGGTCGGCGACGGCGGACGGCGAGCGCTGCTCCAGCAGGGTGCGGGCGGCCGCGTCCGGGGTGCCCGACTCGGCGACCCGGTCGTACATCCGGCACAGCGCGGTCTCGAACTTGTCGCAGCCGCCGCCGGTGTTGAAGAAGATCCCGGCCCAGAGCTTCTTGAAGACGCCGTTGGGGAACAGGGCGTCGGCGAGGTTCCAGTACGTGATGGCCGGGGCGATGGCGTCCACCCGGTGGTCGTACCCGGCGGCGAGCAGCGAGATCGCGCCGCCGTACGAGGCGCCGGCCACGCCGAGGCGGGGGTCGCCCGGCTTGTCGAGCCGCACCTGGGGCTGCCGGGCGAGCCAGTCGATGAGCCGGGAGACGTCGGCGACTTCGTACCGCGGGTCGTTCAGCCCGATCTTCCCGGTCGACCGGCCGAAGCCGCGGGCGGACCAGGTCAGCACCGCGTACCCGTCCCGGGCGAGGTCCTCGGCCTGTTCCCGTACGTCGTTCTTGCTGCCGCCGAAGCCGTGCGCCAGCAGGACGGCGGGGCGGCGGCCGGCGGCGGTCGAGGTGAAGTACGAGGTGTCGATGCGCACCCCGTCGGGCATCGTCATGACCCGGTCGGCCCGGCGTACCCCGGGGGCGTCGTCGGAGGCGACGGCCGTCCAGGTACCGGCTCCGGCGAGCACGACGACGGCGGCCGCGGCGGCCAGCAGCCTCCGCGGCGCACGCAGCAGCCCCCGGAATCCGGGCACTCGAAGATCCATGCCTCAACGGTACGGGCCGCCACCGACATCGGCTCCAGCCGCCGGGCTGAACCCCCGCCCCTCCCCGAGGAGTAGAGGCCGGCTCCCGCATACCGCGAACGTGGTACGAAGGCACATGACAAGCTTCGCGATTCGTCGTGCGGGTTCCGTCGCCGAAGTCGCCGCTGCCGAGCACCTGTTCGACCAGCCGGTCCGCACCGAATGGGCCGCGCGCTTCCTGACGGCGGGCGGTCACCATCTCTTCCTGGCCTACCCGGACGGCGAGCAGGCCCCCGTCGGCTTCGTCAGCGGCGTCGAGACCGTCCACCCCGACAAGGGCACCGAGATGCTCCTGTACGAGCTCGCGGTCGCGGAGCCGTACCGGCGCCGGGGCATCGGGCGGGCGCTGGTCGGGCGGCTCGCGGCGCTGGGCCGGGAGCTGGGGTGCTACGGGATGTGGGTCCTGATCGACGCCGGGAACGACGTCGCCCTTGCCACCTACCGCAGTGCGGGTGGCAAGGACGACGGGACGTGCTCGGTGGTGACGTGGGACTTCGTCTGAGGGCCGGTCAGGCCTGCGCGTCCTCCGGGATCGACACCAGCCAGCGGGTGTCGCGGCGCGGCCGGAGGTAGAAGGCCCAGTAGAGGGTGGCGACGGCGGTGATGCCGCCGGTCCACAGCAGGTAGGCGGTCTCCTGCTGGCTGAGGATGTACGCCAGGACCGCGATCAGCAGGACCGGCATCGCGGGCCACAGCGGCATGCGCCAGGCGGGCGTGTGCTTGTGCGTGCCGCGCCGGGAGAGCAGGGCGGCGACCGCGACGAGCAGGTACATCGCGGTCACCGAGACGCCGGTGACGCCGTAGAGGGTGTCCAGGTTGACGAAGCAGAGCAGCGCGCCGGGGACGCCCACCGCGAGCGTGGCGACCCAGGGGGAGCCGAAGCGGCCGAGCTTGGAGAAGACGTTGTTGACCGGCTCGGGCCAGGCCTTGTCGCGGGCCGAGGCGAACAGGACCCGGGAGTTCTGGATGACCATGACGATGCCCGCGTTGATGATCGCGAGGGCCACGCAGAGGCTGACGAAGGTGCCGACCGCGGAGTTGGACCAGGCGGTGACCATGGAGCTGATGTCGCCGCCGGTCAGCTCCTTGATGTCGGAGGCGCCCATGGTGATGGCGACGACCGGGACCAGGATGATCACGGAGGAGATGGCGAGGGTGGCCAGCACCGTGCGGGCGACGTTGCGGCGCGGGTGCTCCAGCTCCTCGGAGAGGTAGACGGCGGTCGAGAAGCCCTGGGTGACGAAGAGGGCGATGGCGAGCCCGGAGACGACCAGCATGGCCGTCACGGTGTCCGTGTGCCCGTTCTCGCCCGCCACCTGCATCGAGGTGAGGCTGCCGAGGCCGCGGTGGCCGTGCGTGAAGCCGAGCATGGCCACGACGCCGGCGGCGATGACCTCCAGGACCAGGAAGATGCCGGTGATCCAGGCGTTGGCGCGCAGGTCGAGCAGGCCGGCGAGGGTGGCGAGCAGCATCACGCCGGCGCCGGTCATCGCCGGGTCGAGGTGGACGATCGGCGCGAGGTAGTCGGCCGTGCCCATCGCGATCACCGGTGGCACGATCATGACGACCAGCAGGGACAGCACGAAGACCAGCCAGCCGGCCAGCCGGCCGGCGAGCGTCGACACCATGGCGTACTCGCCGCCCGCGCTGGGGATGAGGGTGCCCAGCTCGGAGTAGCAGAACGCCACGGCGATACAGAGGAGGGAGCCGATGGCGATCGTCAGGGCGGTGGCGGTGCCGAGCGAGCCGAAGAGGTCGGGAACCACCACGAAGAGCGTGGAGGCGGGCGTCACGCACGACAGCGTCAGCAGGGTGCCGCCGACCACGCCGATGGAACGCTTGAGCTTCTGAGGACTGTCCGTGGTCCCCGCCGGGACGGCGGTCTCGACGGGGCGGAGCGTGTCGGTCATGCGGCGGTTCCGATCGACTCGTGCGGTGATGTTTCGACAGGGAGCGCTATCGCCTCCGGCGGCTCGCGTCGTACGTCATTTCTCTCGCTCCCGGTGCCGAATGGAACCCCGACGAAAACCAGCGCGTCAATGGGTGTTTACCTACGAAATCCGAAGGTCAACAACGCCCACGATCACGTTTCCGACAGTTTCCCTAGGCCACTGGCCCACTTGGGCCCATACGAGAATCGCAGGGAGGGCGTCAAAAAAACGTCAGTACGTCCGCTATCCGGACGCGGAAAATCCGGTCGCATCGGTGTCGGTGGGCCCCGATAGAGTCGCCGGGCACATACAACACACAGGAACATCGGGGTGGGGACACATGAAGCTGCGGCACACCGCGGCCTGCGTGGGCTTGGTGACGGCGGCGCTGGTGACGACGTCCGCCTGCGGGGCCGAGGGCGCGAAGACGGCGGCCAAGGCCGTGGACGGCGCCGACAAGGTCATGGCGGCGCTGGCCCGGGCGACGGACCGGACGGAGAACCTCGGCTCGGCCAAGGTGCGGATGAGCACCGACCTGGGCGCGCCGACGGGCCCCATCGCCATGGACGGCACGTACTCCTGGGGTGACGGCTTCGCCTTCGACGTCGAGATGGACACCAAGGCCGCCCAGATGCAGTCGCTGACCAGCTCGCCGAAGGTCCGCACGCTCTTCGTGGGCGGCGCCTACTACTACGACATCGACCCGCAGCCCTCCGGCCCGCTCAAGGGCAAGGAGTGGATGAAGATCGACGGCTCGGCCGTGTTCGGTGAGAAGGGTGGCCAGGCGATGGCCGGGGGCACCGGCGGCGGCAGCCCGGTGGCCTCCATGAAGGCCCTGAAGTACGCCAGCGACGTCGACGACCTCGGCAAGGAGACCGTCGACGGGCAGAGCACGACCCACTACCACGCCGTGGTCAAGGCGAACCAGATGGGCAAGCTCAAGGACGTCTACGGCGACCAGAGCAGCATGCTCAACCAGATGACCGGCGCCAACGGCTCGCTGGTCATGGACGTCTGGGTGAACGGCAAGGACCTGCCGGTGCGCATGAAGGAGGTGATCGGTTCGGCGACCATCACCCTGGACTTCGAGAAGTTCGGCGGGACGGCCACGATCAAGCCCCCGCCGGCCGCGCAGACCGGTGACCTCACCGAGACGCTCAAGAAGCTCCGGCAGCAGCAGCAACAGCAGCAGGGCTGAGCCCGGACACGGCGGTGCCCCGCCCTCTCCCACGCGGAGGGCGGGGCAGCGCCGGACTGGCTCAGTGGTTGCGCGGGAAGCCCAGGTCGACGCCCGTCGGGGCCTCGGACGGGTCGGGCCAGCGCGTGGTCACTACCTTGCCGCGGGTGTAGAAGTGCGTGCCGTCGTTGCCGTAGATGTGGTGGTCGCCGAAGAGCGAGTCCTTCCAGCCACCGAAGGAGTGGTAGCCCACCGGCACCGGGATCGGCACGTTCACGCCGACCATGCCGGCCTCGATCTCCAGCTGGAAGCGGCGGGCGGCGCCGCCGTCCCGGGTGAAGATCGCGGTGCCGTTGCCGAACGGCGAGCTGTTGATGAGGGCCACGCCCTCCTCGTAGGTGTCCACGCGCAGCACGCACAGCACCGGGCCGAAGATCTCGTCCTGGTAGGCCTTCGCGCTGGTGGGCACCTTGTCGAGCAGCGAGATGCCGATCCAGTGGCCGTCCTCGTGGCCCTCGACCGTGTAGCCGGTGCCGTCGAGCACGACCTCGGAGCCCTCGGCCGCCGCGCCCTCGACGTAGGACGCCACCTTGTCGCGGTGGACCTTGGTGATCAGCGGACCCATCTCGGAGGTCGGGTCGTTGCCGGGGCCGATCTTGATCTTCTCGGCGCGCTCGCGGATCTTCTCCACCAGCTCGTCGCCGACGGCGCCCACCGCGACGACCGCGGAGATGGCCATGCAGCGCTCGCCCGCGGAGCCGTAGGCGGCCGAGACGGCGGCGTCGGCGGCCGCGTCAAGGTCGGCGTCCGGCAGCACCAGCATGTGGTTCTTGGCGCCGCCGAGGGCCTGTACGCGCTTGCCGTTGGCGGAGGCGGTGGTGTGGATGTAGCGGGCGATCGGGGTCGAGCCGACGAAGGAGACGGCCTTGACGTCCGGGTGCTCCAGGAGGCGGTCGACGGCCACCTTGTCACCGTGGACGACGTTGAAGACGCCGTCGGGCAGACCGGCCTCGGCCAGCAGCTCGGCGATCTTGAGGGACGCCGACGGGTCCTTCTCGGACGGCTTCAGCACGAAGGTGTTGCCGCACGCGATGGCGATCGGGAACATCCACATCGGGACCATCGCCGGGAAGTTGAACGGCGTGATGCCGGCGACGACACCCAGCGGCTGGCGGATCGAGGCCACGTCCACGCGGCTGGCGACCTGCGTCGACAGCTCGCCCTTGAGCTGCACGTTGATGCCGCAGGCCAGGTCGACGATCTCCAGGCCGCGCGCGACCTCGCCGAGGGCGTCGGAGTGCACCTTGCCGTGCTCGGCGGTGATCAGCTCGGCGATCTCGTCGCGGTGGGCGTCGAGCAGCGCGCGGAACTTGAACAGGATGGTGGTGCGCTGGGCCAGCGAGGACTGGCCCCAGGTGGCGTAGGCGTCCTTGGCGGCGGCCACCGCCGCGTCGACCTCGTCCACGGAGGCGAACGCGACCTTGGTGGTGACCGCTCCGGTCGCCGGGTCCGTGACCGGCCCGTACGTACCCGAAGCGCCTTCGACGGTCTTCCCGCCGATCCAGTGGTTGACGATCTTCGTCATGCCCGGTTACTCCTTCACAGATGGCGGCGTCGGGTAAAGACGTGCCGTTCGTACAGCTCACGTGCCTTGACCGCGGAGGATCGGGTCGCGGTCTCGGCCACAGGAACATCCCACCAGGCCTGCGCCGGAGGCGCGCCCGACACAGTGTCTGCGGTTTCGGTCTCCACGTAGACACAAGTGGGAGTGTCGGTGGCCCGCGCCTCGGCGAGTGCCGAGCGCAGGTCACGGACGGTCTTCGCGCGCAGAACGCGCATGCCGAGGCTGGCCGCGTTGGCGGCCAGGTCGACGGGGAGCGGGGCGCCCGTGCAGGTGCCGTCCTCGGCCCGGTAGCGGTAGGCGGTGCCGAACCGCTCGCCGCCCACCGACTCGGACAGCCCGCCGATCGAGGCGTACCCGTGGTTCTGCACGAGCAGCAGCTTGATCGCGACGCCCTCCTGCACGGCGGTCACGATCTCCGTCGGCATCATCAGATACGTGCCGTCGCCGACCAGCGCCCACACGGGCCGGTCGGGAGCGGCGAGCTTCACACCGATCGCGGCCGGGATCTCGTAGCCCATGCAGGAGTAGCCGTACTCCAGGTGGTACTGGTCCGCCGAGCGTGCCCGCCACAGTTTGTGCAGGTCGCCGGGGAGGGACCCGGCCGCGTTGATGATGATGTCGCTCTCGTCGACGAGCGCGTCGAGCACGCCCAGCACCTGCGGCTGGGTCGGCCGTATGTCCGGCTCGTCGGCCTCGTAGCAGGCCTCGACGCGCTGCTCCCAGCGCTCCTTGTCCTCGGTGTACTCGGCGACGTACGGGTCGGCGACCCGGTGCCGGTGGATGTCCAGCGCCTCGGTCAGCTCCTGAAGGCCGCTGCGGGCGTCCGCGATCAGCGGCGCGCCGGCCAGCTTGTGGCCGTCGAAGGGGGCGATGTTGAGGTTGAGGAAGCGGACGTCCGGGTTCTCGAAGAGGGTGCCGGAGGCGGTGGTGAAGTCGGTGTAGCGGGTGCCGACGCCGATCACCAGGTCGGCGGTGCGGGCGAGCTCGTCCGCGGTCGCGGTGCCGGTGTGGCCGACGCCGCCGACGTCCTGCGGGTGGTCCCAGCGCAGGGAGCCCTTGCCGGCCTGGGTGGCGGCGACCGGGATGCGGGTCGTCTCGGCGAACTCGGCGAGCGCGCCCTCGGCCCGGCTGTGGTGGACGCCGCCGCCGGCGATCACCAGCGGCCGCCGCGCCGCCCGGATCGCCCGTACGGCCTCGGCGAGCTCGGCCGGGTCCGCGCCCGGACGCCGTACGGCCCACACGCGCTCGGCGAAGAACTCGTCCGGCCAGTCGTACGCCTCCGCCTGCACGTCCTGCGGCAGGGCGAGGGTGACGGCGCCGGTCTCGACGGGGTCGGCGAGGATCCGCATGGCCTGGAGGGCGGCCGGGATCAGGGCCTCCGGCCGGGTGATCCGGTCGAAGTACCGGGACACCGGGCGCAGGCAGTCGTTGACCGACACATCGCCCGCGTACGGCACTTCGAGCTGCTGCAGGACCGGGTCCGCCGGGCGGGTCGCGAAGACGTCGCCGGGCAGCAGCAGGACCGGGAGGTGGTTGATGGTGGCCAGGGCGGCGCCGGTCACCAGGTTGGTGGCGCCGGGGCCGATGGAGGTCGTCACCGCGTGCGTGGACAGGCGGTTGGACTGGCGGGCGTAGCCGACGGCCGCGTGCACCATCGCCTGTTCGTTGCGGCCCTGGTGGTACGGCATGTCGTCGGCGTACTCGATGAGCGCCTGGCCGATCCCGGCGACGTTGCCGTGGCCGAAGATGCCCCAGGTGGCGCCGATCAGCCGGCGGCGGACGCCGTCCCGCTCGGTGTACTGGACGGACAGGAAGCGGACGAGCGCCTGCGCGACCGTGAGCCTCGTCGTTGAGGTCATCGGTAACCCTCTGTGCTTTCTAGGTGGGCCGGGTGGAAGCAGATCCGCCACTCCCGCGTCTCACCCGGACCGGACATCACGTTCAGGTAGTACATGTCGTGCCCGGGCTGCGCGATCGACGGGCCGTGCCATCCGTCGGGGACGAGGACGGCGTCGCCGGAGCGGACCTCGGCGAGGACGTCGGATCCGCCCTCACGGGAGGGGAATACGCGCTGGTACCCGAAACCGTTCGGGCCGTCGATCTCGAAGTAGTAGATCTCCTCCAGCTCCGACTCCTCGCCCGGCCGGTACTCGTCGTGCTTGTGCGGCGGGTACGAGGACCAGTTGCCGCCGGGCGTGATCACCTCGACGGCGATCAGCCGGTCGCAGTCGAAGGAGCCGGCGGAGGCGAAGTTGCGCACCCGCCGGGCGCAGGTGCCGCTGCCGCGGACCTCGACGGGAACCTCCGGCGCGGGGCCGTAGCGGGCGGGGAGTCGTCGCTCGCACTTCGCTCCTGCCAGGGCGAAGCGGCCTCCCGCGCCGGAGGCGATCTGGACCCGGGCGTCACGGGGCGCGTACGCGAAGTCCGAGACCTCGGCGAACACGTTCTTCCTGCCCAGGAGTTGGAACTCATTTCCCTCTGTGCGGACGGTACATCCGCCTTCCAGCGGAAGCACGATCCATTCGCTGTCACCGGTGGTGAACAGGTGCGTTCCACCCGGGTCCAGCTCGACGATCCGCAGACTGCTGTGTGCCCATCCGGCCCGCTCGGGGTCGATGTCGACCACATACTGGGCGCCCGCGGTCGAGCCCTTGCACAGGTGCAGGTGATTGCTGGTCATGCGGCCCTCACAGCAGTCCTACGGCGGTGTCCACGGCGGCGGCCACGTCGCCGTCCGCCGGGTACAGCAGCGAGCGGCCGACCACCAGGCCGCGCACGGTGGGCAGTTGGAGGGCGCCGCGCCACTTCTCGTACGCGGCGTCCTGGTCCTCGGGCGAGTCGCCGATGTCACCGCCGAGCAGCACGGCGGGCAGCGTCGACGTCTCCATGACCTGTGCCATGTCGTCGGGGTTGTCGGTGACCGGCACCTTCAGCCAGGTGTAGGCCGAACTTCCGCCCAGGCCCGAGGCGATGGCGATGGACCGGGTCACCGCCTCGGCGGACAGGTCGTTGCGGACCCTGCCCTGCGGGGTGCGGCCGCTGATGAACGGCTCGACGAAGACCGGGAGCCGCCGGGCCGCCATGTCGTCGATGGCGCGGGCGGTGGACTCCAGGGTGGTCAGGGAGCCCGGGTCGTCGTAGTCGATGCGCAGCAGCAGCTTGCCCGCGTCGAAGCCCAGGCGCTGGATGTCCTCGGGGCGGTGGCCGGTGAAGCGGTCGTCGAGTTCGAAGGTGGCGCCCTGCAGGCCGCCGCGGTTCATCGAGCCCATGACGACCTTGTGGTCGAGGGCGCCGAGCAGCAGCAGGTCGTCGAGGATGTCGGCGGTGCCGAGGACGCCGTCCACGCCGGGCCGCGACAGCGCCAGGCACAGCCGCTCCAGCAGGTCGGCGCGGTTGGCCATGGCCAGCCTGCGGTCGCCGACGCCCAGGGCCCCGCGGGCCGGGTGGTCGGCGGCGACGATCATCAGCCGGCCGTTCTCCTTGACCAGCGGTCTGCGGGCGCGGCGGACGGCGGCCTCGGCGATCGCCTCGGGGTGGTGGGTGCGGGTGTGCACCAGCGCGGACACGTCCACGCGCCCGTGCGCGGCGGCGTCCCCGCCCTCATGGTGGGCGCCGCCCACCTTGCCGGCCCTCACAGCACCGCTCCGGCTTCGAGCGCGGCGGCCACCTCGTCGGGGGTGGGCATCGCGGAGGAGCATTCCAGGCGGGAGGCGACGATCGCGCCGGCCGCGTTGGCGTGTCGCATGATCGTCTCCAGGTCCCAGCCGGCCAGCAGTCCGTGGCACAGGGAGCCACCGAAGGCGTCTCCGGCACCCAGGCCGTTGAGCACGCTCACCGGCAGCGGCGGCACCTCGGCCGACTCGCCCTCCCGGTTGACGGCGAGGACCCCCTTGGGCCCCTGCTTGACGACGGCGAGTTCGACCCCGGCGTCGAGCAGCGCGCGGGCCGCCGCATGGGGTTCGCGGACCCCGGTGGCGACCTCCACCTCGTCGAGGTTGCCGACGGCGACTGTGGTGTGGCGCAGTGCCTCGGCGTAGAAGGGGCGGGCCGCGTCCGGGTCGCTCCAGAACATGGGGCGCCAGTCGAGGTCGAAGACCGTCGTACCGGACTTGGCGCGGTGGGCGAGGGCCGCGAGGGTCGCCGTACGGCTCGGCTCCTCGCTCAGGCCCGTACCGGTCATCCAGAAGATGCGCGTGTCCCGGACGGCGTCGAGGTCCAGTTCGTGGGCGTCGATCGCCAGGTCCGGCGCCTTGGGCTGTCGGTAGAAGTACAGCGGGAAGTCGTCCGGCGGGAAGACCTCGCAGAAGGTGACCGGTGTGGGCAGCCCGGGTACCGGGGTGACCCAGCGGTCGTCGACACCGAAGCCGCGCAGGGCCTCGTGCAGGTAGGTACCGAAGGCATCGTCCCCGGTGCGGGTGATCACGGCGGTGTTCCTGCCCAGGCGGGCTGCGGCGACGGCGACATTGGTGGCCGACCCGCCGAGGAACTTGCCGAAGGACGACACCTGGGCAAGCGGGACCCCCGTCTGCAACGGATACAGATCCACTCCGATCCGCCCCATGGTGATCAGGTCGTACGCCATTCGGCTTCCCTTCGTCACGGCTCTCCCCCCGGTTTGTAGTCCCGCACCCTGAGCCCTGTCAATGTTTTGTCCAGACATTCGGACCAGAGCTTGACACCCCTTCCTCGGGAGCCGCACGCTGACGGCCATGACGCCGTTGTCACCGCAGTCCTCACTTTCCCGCATCCGCATCGGATCGGCCCCCGACTCCTGGGGCGTGTGGTTCCCCGACGACCCCAAACAGGTGCCCTGGCAGCGCTTTCTCGACGAGGTCGCCGCGTCCGGCTACGAGTGGATCGAGCTGGGCCCCTACGGGTACCTGCCCACCGACCCCGCCGTGCTCGCCGAGGAGACGGCACGGCGTGGCCTGAAGGTGTCGGCGGGCACGGTCTTCACCGGCCTGCACCACGGCGAGGCCGTGTGGGACAAGACGTGGGCGCATGTCGCGGACAACGCGGCGCTCGCCCAGGCGATGGGTGCGCGGCACCTCGTCGTCATCCCGTCCTTCTGGCGGGACGACAAGACCGGTGAGGTGCTGGAGCCGTCCGTGCTGACGCCGGAGCAGTGGCGCAACCTGACCTCGCTGACCGAGCGGCTGGGCCGGGAGGTGCGCGAGCGCTACGGCCTGGAGATCGTCGTGCATCCGCACGCCGACACCCACATCGACAGCGAGGAGAACGTCGTCCGGTTCCTGGACGGCACCGACTCCTCCCTGGTGTCGCTGTGCCTGGACACCGGGCACTACGCCTACTGCGGCGGGGACAGCGTCAAGCTGATCGAGACCTACGGCGAGCGGATCGGCTATCTGCACCTCAAGCAGGTGGACCCCCGGATCCTGGCCGAAGTGCGGGCGAACGAGACCCCGTTCGGCCCGGCGGTCGCGCGGGGCGTGATGTGCGAGCCGCCGTCCGGCGTGCCCGCGCTCGGCCCGGTCCTGGAGGCCGCGCAGCGGCTGGACGTCGACCTGTTCGCGATCGTCGAGCAGGACATGTACCCCTGCGAGCCGGACAAGCCGCTGCCGATCGCGCGGCGGACGCGCGCGTTCCTGAGGTCCTGCGGGGCGTGACTCCCGCTTCCGCCGCATCCCGAGCCGGTAGCACCATGGGTGGTCCGGCGCGGGGTGCGGGAGGGCCGATGGCTGGTGGGATCGGGGCGCTGTCCGGGCAGGGGCCGGGCGGCAGTTGGGAGACCGTGACCGCCTCGCCGCATCCCGGTCTGCGCCCCGGGTGATCAGCTACCGCGGGATCCGGCTCGCGCTCGACCGGCCGCGCCGGCGCCTGGAGACACCCATCGGCGCGGCCACGCTGCTGCTCGGCTTCGAGCATCCCGTACGCATCTCACGCGTCGGCCGGCCGCCGGCGAGCACGGCGGCCGGTTCTTCGGCATCGAGGTACTGCTCGCCCCCTGGACCGAGTTCACCCTGTTCGGCACGCCCCAGCACGAGTTGGCCAACCGGTCCGTGGATCCGGACGAGTTGCCGCATCCGCTGGGCCGCACGGGCCGCGGCACCGGCCCAAGTTCCGTGCGTTGGGCGGGCGTCGGTGAACTCGCCTCCGCGCTGGCCGCGTTGCCCACCTGGCCGGAGCGCTTCGACCTGCTCGACGACGCGCTGCTGCGCCGGCCCCGGGCGGGCAGCCCCGGTTCGGACCGGGTGGTGCGCGCCTGGTCGCTGCTGCGGCGCAGTTGGGGGACCGTGCCGGTGCCCCGCCTCGCCGAGGAGGTCGGCTGGAGCGTACGGCACCTGGAGAACCGGTTCCGGGAGCAGATCGGGCTGGGGCCGAAGGCGGCGGCCCGGGTGCCGCGGCTGCGGCCCGCGGCTTCTACGACCAGGCGCACCTCGGCGGCGAGTTCAAGGCGATGACGGGCTGCACGCCCGGGGAGTTCGCCGCGGCCCGGCAACTGCCCCCGGTGCAGCTGCCGGCGTCGGACCGGATCCGCGGCGCGGCGACGAGCCTGGTGCTGGCGCCCGCACATGGCCGGGGTGCGCACGGTGCGGTTTTTTCCAAGACCGGCGGGCACCGGTCCGTGCAGGCTGATCACCCGACCGGTTGAAACCGGGGGACGCGGGGACGCCGACGGGTCGGGTTCGCCTCAGCGGGCCCGGCCCGCCCCCGCTGTCAACGCGGCGCGCCCTTGTACCGCCATACGCCTTTGCTTCACCTCTGTCACAAACGCCCCTCTCCTGTCACACATGTCCCAGGTACGCGGGACCCGGGTCACACCCGGTCGACAGCTGCTTGCCCACGCTCACTCCGTGTCGTTCACGGGGCACAGGCTTTGTGATCGCCAGCGCAGCGCCCGGCTCCCCCGACGACCGCCCCTTGGTCGCCCCCGCGGTGCGCGCGGGGAGGTGCACGTCATGACCGACCGAAGGCTCTGGTCCTACAAGGAGATCGCCGCACACATCCGCGTGCAGCCGGACACCGTGCGCTCCTACCGCAAGCACGGTCTGCTGCCCCCGCCCGACCATGTGGAGGGCGGCAAGCCCTTTTGGTACGCCGACACCGTCCGGGCCTGGGTGGCGTCCCGGCCCGGCAACCGCGGCCGAAGAGAGGGCTGACCCACCGCCCACGGCACCGGGCCCCGCTCCCCCGCGGGGCACCGGCAACCCGGTCGGCCGCGCCCGGCGCCGCTCAGCTCCACGGCTCGATGACCGTGACACCCGCGCCGGGCGCCGTGCCCATCGCGGCGAGGGCGGCCGGGGCCGCGTCCAGGGGGATCGTCGAGGTGACCAGCAGGTCGGGGCGCAGGATGCCCGCGCGGACCAGTTCCAGCATGCCGAGATAGGTATGGGCCGCCATGCCGTGACTGCCGAGGATTTCCAGTTCCAGGGCGATGGCGCGGGCCATGGGGACGGGGGTCGTGCCGTCCGGGGAGGGCAGGAGGCCCACCTGGACGTGCCGGCCGCGGCGGCGCAGGCAGTTGACGGAGGCCGCGCAGGTGGCGGGCGAGCCGAGCGCGTCGAGGGAGAGGTGCGCGCCGCCGCCGGTGAGGTCGAGGATCGCCGCCGCGGTGTCCGGGGTGCGCCTCGCGTCCACGCACTCCGCCGCCCCGAACGTCCGCGCCAGGTCCATGGCTTGCGGCGAGACGTCCACCGCGACCACCCGAGCTCCCGAGGCCGCCGCGATCATCACCGCCGACAGGCCGACGCCCCCGCAGCCGTGCACCGCGACCCACTCCCCCGCCGCCACCCGGCCCTGCCGCACCACCGCCCGGAACGCGGTGGCGAACCGGCAGCCCAGGGAGGCGGCGGTGGCGAAGGACATCCCGTCCGGGACCTCGACCAGGTTCACATCGGCGTGGTCCAGCGCGACGTACTGTGCGAAGGAACCCCAGTGGTCGAAGCCGGGCTGGGTCTGCCGCTCGCACACCTGCTGGTCGCCCGCCGCACACGCCGGGCAGTTGCCGCAGGCGCAGACGAAGGGCACGGTGACTCGGTCGCCGGGGCGCCAACCGGTCACCCGGGCGCCGACCGCCTCGACGACACCGGCGAGTTCGTGCCCGGGGACGTGCGGGAGGGTGATGTCCGGGTCGTGGCCCATCCAGCCGTGCCAGTCGCTGCGGCACAGCCCGGTCGCCTCGACGCGCACCACGACCCCGTGCTCGGCCGGCCGCGGGTCCGCCACCTCCCGTACCTCGGCCGGCTCCCCGTAGCGCTCGAACACCACAGCCCGCATCGTCGTCGCCCCTTCGTCGGCTCGCTCGGCGAAACGCTAGCCGCGTGCGGTGACCTTGTCCTCCGTCTCTTCCGTGTCCGCTGAGTTCTCCGTGTCCGTTGAGTTTTCCGCGTTCTCTGAGTTCTCCGAGTTCCGGTTCGACTCCCCCGCGACCGGGGCCGACTCGCCCTCGCTCAGTCCGAAGCGCTCGTGGAAGCGGCGCAGCGGGGCCGGGGCCCACCAGGTGGCGCGGCCGGTGAGGCGCATGATCGCCGGGACGAGCATGCTGCGGACGACCATCGCGTCCATCACGACGGCGAGCGCGATGCCCAGGCCGAGCATCTTGGTGTTGGTCACGCGCGAGGTGCCGATCGCGACCATCACCACGGCCAGGATGACCGCCGCGGCGGTGATCAGCCCGCCCGTGCGCTGGAGCCCGTGGCGCACCGCCTCGTTGTGGTCGCCCGTGCGGTCGTACTCCTCCTTGATACGGGAGAGCAGGAACACGCCGTAGTCCATGGAGAGGCCGAAGGCCACGCAGAACATCAGGACGGGCAGGGTCGTCTCGATGGAACCGGGGCTGGTGAAGCCGAGCGCGCCGGAGAGATGGCCGTCCTGGAAGACCCAGACCACCGCGCCGAACATCGCCGTCAGGCTGAGCGCGTTGAGCACCACCGCCTGCAGGGGTATCAGCACGCTGCCCGTCAGGAGGAAGACCAGGAACAGGGTGACGATCGCGATGAACGCGCCCGCCCACGGCAGGCGTTCGCCGATCGCGTGCTTGGAGTCGACCAGGACGGCGGCGGTGCCGGTCACCTTGGTGTCGAACGGGGTCTTCAGATCCCGCAGGTCGCCCACCAGGCGCTGCGCCCCGTCGTCGACGGCCTCGCCCCTGGGCACCACGGTGAAGTAGGCCGCGTCGCCCTTGACCAGCGGGCCGTCGACCCGCGCCACCTCGGGCAGGGCGGCCACCTCCTGCTTGTACGCGCCGTACTGCGCCTCGGTGGCCCTGCCCTCGGCCAGGACTTCGAGGCCGCCGCCGGGGCTGCCCGGGAAGCCGTCCCGGATGTGCTGCTGCACAACGTGGGACTCGGCGCCCGTGGGCAGTTGGCGGTCGTCCGCGGTGCCGAACTTCACCCCGAGGAAGGGCAGCCCGAGGATGATCAGGAGGGCCGTGGTGCCGATGGCGAAGAAGGGGGCGCGGCGCATCACCAGCGTCGCCGTGCGCGCCCAGGCCGTGCCCTCCTCGCCGGAGGCCTTCGGCTCTTGCCCGCGGCGGAACAGACGGCGCAGGTCGAGTGCGTTGACCCGGTGGCCGAGCAGCATCAGTGCCGCCGGGAGCAGGATCAGGGCGGCCGCGGCGGCCAGCAGCACCACCGCTATGCCCGCGTAGGCGAAGGAGCGCAGGAAGTACTGCGGGAAGAGCAGCATCGCCGCCAGGGACACCGCGACCGTGAGGGCCGAGAAGAGCACCGTGCGGCCGGCCGTGCGCAGGGTGGTGCCGACGGCCGTCAACGGCTCGGCGCCGGTGGACAGTTCCTCACGGAAGCGGCGGACGATGAACAGGGCGTAGTCGATGGCGAGGCCCAGGCCGAGGGCCGTGGTGAGGTTCAACGCGAAGACGGAGACGTCGGTGAGCTCGGTCAGGCCGCGCAGCACCGCGTTCGTGCCGAGGATGGCGACGATGCCGATGCCCAGCGGCAGCAGGGCGGCGATCGCGCTGCCGAAGACCATGACCAGCAGGACCAGGGTGATCGGCAGGGCGATCATCTCGGCCCGGGTCAGGTCCTCCTTGATGATCGTCTGCATCTCGTGCCGCACGGCGACGATGCCGCCGACCTTGACCCGCACCGGCCCGTGCGTGCCCCGGAAGGAGGGCGCGACGCGGTCCAGGGTCTCGCCCATCGCCTTCTCGTCGCCCGTGATGCGGGCGGCTATCAGCGCCTCGTGCCCGTCCGTGGCGCGCAGGGCCGGGGCCGACGAAGGATCGGCCTGCCAGTAGGAGCCGACACCCGTGACGCCCTTCTCCTCGGACAGGCGCGCGACGAGGCGCTTGGCCTGGGCGGCGACCGCCGGATCGTCGACCGAGGCGCGGCCCGAGTCGACGAGGAGCAGGAGGTTGGGCTGGGAGTCGGGGAACTCGCGCTCCAGTGCCTTGGTCGCGTACGTGGACTCGGCGGCCGGGTCCTCCCAGCCGCCGCTGCCCAGTCGGTCGGCGACACCGCTGCCCGCCAGCACCGCGAGCACGGTGAGGACGAGGGCCGCGAGCAGCGACAACCGGGGCCGGGCGGTCACGAGGCGAGTCCAGCCGCCGACCCGGGGCGGCTCGTCCCCGGCCCGCGGTGGCTTGTTGACTTCGGTCATCGTGGGGTGTCCCCTTCACCGTGACCAGTGCCTCCGTGCGCACACGGCTGCAGGGGTCGGCCATAGCCATAGACTGGCAAACACGAGAGATCGCTCGCGTTTCTCCAGAATGCGAGCGACCACTCGTGTTTGTCAATCGCGTCCGGAGAGCTGGGGACAACCACGTGCCCGACACCGAGAAGCCCGCGAGCGCGGGCAAGGAACAGCCGCGCCGCCGGCAGGCCCGCGGCGAGCGGCGCATCGCCCAGTTGCTGCAGGCGGCCGCCTCGGTCTTCTGCACGAGCGGCTACAGCGCCGCCAGCACCAACGCCATCGCCCGCGAGGCGGGCGTCTCGCCGGGCACGCTCTACCAGTTCTTCCCGAACAAGGAAGCGATCGCGATAGAGCTGGGCGACCAGCTCATGCACCGGATGCGCGAGACGTACGGCGAGGCGCTCGCGCCGGTCGACCCCGCCACACCGCTGGAGGAGGCCGTCGCCGCCGCCGTCGACCGCTTCATCGCCTTCAACACCGAGCACCCGGTGTTCTTCACGCTGATGCACGGCACCGACATCCCCGGCCGGATCGCCGAGGAGCACGACGCCCTGCACTCGACCCTGGTCGGCCGCATCGAGGGACTGCTCTCCTCGCTCCTCCCCGACACGCCCCAGGACGTCGTCACGCGCACCGCGCACGTCTGCCTCGGCATCTACAAGGCAGGCCTGGAACTCGTCCTCACCCACGAGGGCGCCGAGCGCGAGGCATACGTCCAAGAAGTGAAGAATGTCCTGATCCGCTACCTGGAACCACTGGGCGGCGACCGCCTGGGCCGCGCCTGACCGCCAGAGCGCGCGGCGCGCCCCGCAGTACGGCCCGGATCCTCTTGGGAAATACCCCCTAGGGGTATAGTGTGAGAAGTGCGGGCCCCACCGTGGGTCCCACTGGCACCACACGCCTCGACGAGGAGCAACGACATGACCGCACAGACCGAAACCCCGGGCTCCGTCACCACCGTCTACAAGGTGAGCGGGATGAGCTGCGGACACTGCGAGGGCTCCGTCTCCGGCGAGATCTCCCAGATCCCCGGCGTCAGCTCCGTGACGGCCGTGGCATCCAGCGGTGAGGTCACCGTCGTCTCCGCCGCCCCCCTCGACGAGGAGGCCGTCCGCGGCGCCGTCGACGAGGCCGGCTTCGACCTCGTCGGCCAGGCCTGAGACGCCTCACCCCAGGCCTGGGACGCGGCACCCAGGCCCAGGAAAGGCCCGCACAGCACGTCCCGCACCTGTTCTCCGACCGGGCCGCACCGACCAGCTCATACTGGCTCCGTACGGCCCGGTCCGTTGTCTGGAGTCCGGACATGACCAGCACCACCGCTCAGCCACCGATACAAGCCCAGACCCCCGACACCTCCGAGGTCGAGCTGCTCATCGGCGGGATGACCTGCGCCTCCTGCGCGGCCCGCGTCGAGAGGAAGCTCAACCGGATGGACGGCGTCACCGCCTCGGTGAACTACGCGACGGAGAAGGCCAAGGTCAGTTACCCCAAGGGGGTACAGGTCGCCGATCTGATCGCCACCGTGGAGAAGACGGGATACACGGCCGAGGAACCCCCGCCGCCGGAGCCCGAGGCCTCGCCGGCCGCCGCACAGACCCCGCAGGACCCCGAGCTCACCGCGCTGCGCCACCGACTGGTCGTCTCCGCCCTCCTCGCCGCCCCGGTCGTCCTGCTCGCGATGGTCCCGTCCCTCCAGTTCGACTACTGGCAGTGGCTCTCGCTGACCCTCGCCGCCCCGGTCGTCGTCTGGGGCGGCCTGCCCTTCCACCGGGCCGCCTGGACGAACCTGCGGCACGGCGCCGCCACCATGGACACCCTCGTCTCGGTCGGCACGCTGGCCGCGTTCGGCTGGTCCCTGTGGGCACTGTTCTTCGGCGACGCGGGCATGCCGGGCATGCACGACGAGTTCCGGTTCACGGTCTCCCGCATGGACGGCGCGTCCACGATCTACCTCGAAGTCGCCGCTGGCGTGGTCGCGCTGATCCTCCTCGGCCGCTATCTGGAGGCCCGCTCCAAGCGGCGCGCGGGAGCGGCGCTGCGGGCGCTGATGGAGCTGGGCGCCAAGGACGTCGCCGTACTGCGATACGAGGGGGGCGAGCGCGGAGCGCTCTCGGTTGAGGGTGGTGGCGGGAGACGGGCGGGCGGCCGTGAGGTGCGCGTGCCGGTGGCCTCCCTGGCCGTCGGCGACCGGTTCGTCGTACGGCCCGGGGAGAAGATCGCCACCGACGGCGTCGTGGTCGAGGGCGTCTCCGCGGTCGACGCCTCCATGCTGACCGGCGAGTCGGTGCCGGTGGACGTGAGCGCCGGCGCCACGGTGACGGGCGCGACGGTGAACGCCGGGGGCCGGCTGGTCGTCGAGGCCACCCGGGTCGGCGCGGACACCCAGCTGGCCCGGATGGCGATGCTGGTGGAGGACGCGCAGAACGGCAAGGCCGAGGTGCAGCGGCTGGCCGACCGGATCTCGGCCGTGTTCGTACCGGCCGTCATCCTGATCGCGCTCGGCACGTTCGGTGCCTGGCTCGCCGTCACCGGCGACACCGGCGCCGCCTTCACGGCCGCCGTCGCCGTCCTGATCATCGCCTGCCCGTGCGCGCTCGGCCTCGCGACACCGACGGCGCTGATGGTCGGCACCGGGCGCGGCGCGCAGCTCGGCATCCTGATCAAGGGCCCGGAGGTCCTGGAGTCCACCCGCCGCGTCGACACGGTCGTCCTGGACAAGACCGGCACGGTCACCACCGGCCGGATGACCCTCCAAGAGGTGTACGCCGCCGAGGGCACCGACGAGAAGGAGGTGCTGCGGCTCGCCGGCGCCCTGGAGCACGCCTCCGAGCACCCGGTCGCCCGCGCGGTCGCGGCCGGCGCCGAGGAGCGGACCGGCACGCTGCCGGACGTCGAGCACTTCGAGAACGTCCCCGGGCGTGGCGTACGCGGCCGCGTGGCGGGTCACGAGGTGGCCGTGGGGCGCCTCTTCGACGGGCTTCCGGAGGAGTTGGCCCGCGCCAAGGACGAGGTCGAGAGGAACGGTCGTACGGCCGTCGTGGCCGGCTGGGACGGCGCGGCACGCGGTGTCCTCGCCGTGGCCGACGCGGTCAAGGAGACCAGCGCCGAGGCGGTGCGCGACCTGCGCGCGCTGGGACTCACGCCGGTGCTGCTGACCGGGGACAACCGGGCGGTGGCCGAGGCCGTGGCCCATGCCGTGGGTATCGACGAGGTGATCGCCGAGGTGCTGCCCGAGGACAAGGTCGACGTCGTACGGCGACTGCAGGACGAGGGCCGGACCGTCGCCATGGTGGGTGACGGCGTCAACGACGCGGCCGCGCTCGCCACCGCCGATCTGGGTCTCGCGATGGGTACCGGCACGGACGCGGCGATCGAGGCGGGCGACCTGACCCTGGTGCGCGGCGACCTGCGGGTGGCGGCGGACGCCATCCGGCTGTCGCGGCGGACGCTGACCACGATCAAGGGCAACCTGGTGTGGGCTTTTGGATACAACGTGGCCGCGCTGCCACTGGCCGCCGCCGGGCTGCTGAACCCGATGATCGCGGGGGCCGCGATGGCGTTCTCGTCGGTGTTCGTGGTGACGAACAGCCTTCGGCTGCGGAGCTTCCGCTGAAGCCGCCCGAGGTTACCGACAGTTCGTCGAAGCCGAAGTAAGAGTCCCTCTAGAGTCCAACGCGCGCCTCACATAAGCTCTTCACAAGGCTCGCGCATCATCCTTACGCTTGAGCTCCGATCGTCGTATCGGGGCTCTTGCGCATCTATCGGACATATGCAAGAGACGCAGATCACAGTGATGTGAACGTAACCATCGAAGGGGTTCGAAGGTCTAAGTTGACGGTGTCAGACAGCGTCTTGGGGGAGGCTGACTGGCATCTGAGGATGTCTTGGGGGACTTCCTCGGAGTTGCGTTGCCGGGGCGCGTACATCGGGAAGCTTTGAGCGGCCCTCCCGATCCGTGCGGGTCCCGGCAGATCGCACCGCATCACTGGAACACGACCCGAGTACGGCGAGTTTTGCTCGTTGTGCTCACAACAGCGATTCAGGCGCTGTCCTCGCAAGCGCCCGGCCGGATCCCGTGGGGGGAATCCGCACCGGGACATGGGAAGGCGCCCTGGACGTCGGCCCGTGGGGGGACCGGCGCCAGGGCGCCTTCTGTCTTGTTTTTTGGGCTTCGCCTCCGGGGCGCCAAAGCCTGTGTCGAGATCCCGACCGTGCTCAGCCCTCCGGGCCTCCGCGCGCTCGGGATCTCGACACAGGCGCGCCCCTTCGGCTCACTCGCCGGGTTGGCCGCGGTGGCCGTACAAGAATTAGGCGGAGCCTTTGGCTCAGCGCTCCTCGACCGGAATGAAGTCGCGCTCGACGACGCCCGTGTAGATCTGGCGCGGGCGGCCGATGCGGGAACCCGGCTCCTTGATCATCTCGTGCCACTGGGCGATCCAGCCCGGGAGGCGGCCGAGGGCGAACAGGACCGTGAACATCTCGGTCGGGAAGCCCATGGCGCGGTAGATCAGGCCGGTGTAGAAGTCGACGTTCGGGTAGAGGCTGCGCGAGACGAAGTAGTCGTCGGAGAGCGCGTGCTCCTCCAGCTTCAGCGCGATGTCCAGCAGCTCGTCGGACTTGCCGAGGGCCGAGAGGACGTCGTGCGCGGCGGCCTTGATGATCTTGGCGCGCGGGTCGAAGTTCTTGTAGACCCGGTGGCCGAAGCCCATCAGGCGGACGCCGTCCTCCTTGTTCTTCACCTTGCGGATGAAGGAGTCGACGTCGCCGCCGGAGTCGCGGATACCCTCCAGCATCTCCAGCACGGACTGGTTGGCGCCGCCGTGCAGCGGGCCCCACAGCGCGTTGATGCCGGCCGAGATCGAGGCGAACATGTTGGCCTGCGACGAACCGACCAGGCGGACCGTCGAGGTCGAGCAGTTCTGCTCGTGGTCGGCGTGCAGGATCAGCAGCTTGTCGAGCGCGGCGACCACGGTCGGGTCGAGGTCGTACTCCTGCGCCGGGACCGAGAAGGTCATGCGGAGGAAGTTCTCCACGTAACCGAGGTCGTTGCGCGGGTAGACGAACGGGTGACCGATCGACTTCTTGTACGCGTAGGCCGCGATCGTCGGAAGCTTGGCGAGCAGGCGGATCGTCGAGAGGTTGCGCTGCTTCTCGTCGAACGGGTTGTGGCTGTCCTGGTAGAAGGTCGACAGCGCCGAGACGACCGAGGACAGCATCGCCATCGGGTGGGCGTCGCGCGGGAAGCCCTTGTAGAAGTTCTTGACGTCCTCGTGCAGCAGGGTGTGCTGCGTGATGTCGTTCTTGAAGACGGTGAGCTCGTCGATGGTCGGCAGCTCACCGTTGATCAGCAGGTAGGCCACCTCCAGGAACGTGGAGCGCTCGGCCAGCTGCTCGATCGGGTAGCCGCGGTACCGGAGGATGCCCGCCTCGCCGTCGAGGTAGGTGACCGCGGATTTGTAGGCGGCCGTGTTGCCGTACCCGCTGTCCAGAGTCACCAGACCGGTCTGGGCGCGGAGCTTCCCGATGTCGAAGCCCTTGTCGCCGACGGTGCTGTCGATCACCGGGTAGGTGTACTCGCCGTCGCCGTACCGCAGTACTACAGAGTTGTCGCTCACGTCTTCCCTCACCGACGTAGTGCCTCATCTTCGAGGTGCCCTGACTGTCTCTACCATCCCCCATTTGGCTCAGGAGAGTGCACTCGGGGTCGACCATTGGGCCTATTGGCGGCACTCAGTGCCGCCAACCTGCTCATCCTGCCCGGTTGTTTCCCCAACTGGAAGGTCTCTGTGACCTTCACGACTCATTTGATCGATCATTTTTTGCGATGTGGGGGTCTCGGTCGAGGTCAGCGGCCGTCCAGGCGGAAATCGAGGGCCGTACAACGGCGTCCCGCCGACACCGTGCGCACCGCCTGACCGATCGCTTTGCGTGAACCCACGAGGACAACCAGCTTCTTGGCACGGGTCACGGCGGTGTACAGCAGGTTCCGCTGGAGCATCATCCAGGCGCCCGTGGTGACCGGGATCACCACGGCAGGATATTCACTTCCCTGCGAGCGGTGGATGGTCACCGCGTACGCATGTGCCAATTCATCCAGTTCGTCGAATTCGTACGGAACCTCCTCGTCCTCGTCCGTCAGCACCGTGAGGCGCTGGTCGACCGGGTCGAGCGAGGTCACCACGCCCACGGTGCCGTTGAAGACACCGTTGCTGCCCTTCTCGTAATTGTTGCGAATCTGGGTGACCTTGTCGCCGACGCGGAAGACCCGGCCGCCGAACCGCTTCTCGGCGAGGTCGGGGCGACCGGGCGTGATGGCCTGCTGGAGCAGGCCGTTCAGGGTTCCGGCACCGGCGGGGCCGCGGTGCATGGGCGCCAATACCTGTACGTCCCGGCGCGGGTCGAGACCGAACTTGGCCGGAATCCGATGGGCGGCGACGTCCACGGTGAGCCGCCCGGCCGCCTCCGTGTCGTCCTCGACGAAGAGGAAGAAGTCCTTCATCCCGTCGGTGACCGGATGCTGCCCGGAGTTGATCCGGTGCGCGTTCGTCACCACGCCCGACTGCTGGGCCTGGCGGAAGACCCGGGTGAGGCGGACGGCCGGGATCGGGCCGCCGTCGGCCAGCAGGTCGCGCAGCACCTCGCCGGCGCCGACGCTGGGCAGCTGGTCCACGTCCCCCACGAACAGCAGATGAGCCCCCGGAGGCACCGCTTTCACCAGCTTGTTGGCGAGCAGCAGGTCCAGCATCGAGGCCTCGTCGACGACCACCAGGTCGGCATCGAGCGGCCGGTCCTTGTCGTACGCCGCGTCGCCGCCCGGCTTCAGCTCCAGCAGCCGGTGGACGGTGGAGGCTTCGGTCCCGGTGAGCTCGGCCAGCCGCTTGGCGGCCCGTCCGGTGGGCGCGGCCAGCACGACCCGGGCCTTCTTCGCGCGGGCCAGCTCCACGATCGAGCGGACGGTGAAGGACTTGCCGCAGCCGGGCCCGCCGGTCAGGACGGCCACCTTCTCGGTGAGGGCCAGCCGGACGGCGGCCTCCTGCTCGGCGGCGAGCTCGGCGCCGGTGCGCCCCTTGAGCCAGGACAGGGCCTTGTCCCAGGCCACGTCCCGGAAGCCGGGCATGCGGTCCTGGTCGGTGCGCAGCAGCCGCAGCAGCTGGGCCGAGAGGGAGAGCTCGGCGCGGTGGAAGGGGACGAGATAGATGGCCGTGACCGGCTCCCCGCCGTCGGGTCCGGGCACCTTCTCCCGTACGACACCCGGATCCTCGCCCTCCTCCGACGGCTCGGCCAGCTCGGCGAGGCACTCGATGACCAGGCCGGTGTCCACCTGGAGGAGCTTCACCGCGTCCGCGATCAGCCGGTCCTCGGGCAGGAAGCAGTGGCCCTGGTCGGTGGACTGCGACAGCGCGTACTGCAGCCCGGCCTTCACCCGCTCCGGGCTGTCGTGCGGGATGCCGACGGACTGGGCGATCTTGTCGGCGGTGAGGAAGCCGATGCCCCACACGTCGGCGGCCAGCCGGTAGGGCTGGTTCTTGACGACCGAGATCGAGGCGTCGCCGTACTTCTTGTAGATGCGCACGGCGATCGACGTCGACACCTCGACGGTCTGGAGGAAGAGCATGACCTCCTTGATCGCCTTCTGCTCCTCCCAGGCGTCGGCGATCTTCTTGGTCCGCTTGGGGCCGAGCCCCGGGACCTCGATGAGCCGCTTGGGCTCCTCCTCGATGATCCGCAGGGTGTCCAGGCCGAAGTGCTGCGTGATGCGGTCGGCGAAGACCGGCCCGATGCCCTTGACCAGCCCGGAGCCGAGGTAGCGGCGGATGCCCTGGACGGTGGCCGGCAGGACGGTCGTGTAGTTCTCCACCGTGAACTGCTTGCCGTACTGCGGGTGGGAGCCCCAGCGGCCCTCCATGCGCAGGGACTCGCCGACCTGCGCGCCGAGCAGCGCGCCGACGACCGTGAGGAGATCGCCGCCGCCCCGGCCGGTGTCGACCCGGGCGACCGTGTAGCCGTTCTCCTCGTTGGCGTACGTGATCCGCTCCAGCACGCCTTCGAGCACGGCAAGCCGACGCTCCGCGGTCCCCGCGTCATTGGACATGATCCGACCGTACCGCCGGGGTCCGACAGCGGTGGGGCACGTCGGCGGCGGGGTCCGCTTCCGGGCCAGGATGCGGCAACCTGGCAACGGCCGACCGGCCGGCGGGCGGTCCGGGCGACCGCCGCCCCAATTCAACGCTCAGGGGAGTCATTTCATGGACGACTACGACCTCCTGGTCGTGGGATCGGCCAACGCCGACCTGGTCATCGGCGTCGAACGGCGCCCGGGCGCCGGGGAGACGGTGCTCGGCGGCGACCTCGCCGTGCACCCGGGCGGCAAGGGCGCCAACCAGGCGGTCGCGGCCGCCCGGCTCGGAGCCCGTACGGCCCTGCTGGCCCGGGTCGGCGACGACGCGCACGGCCGGCTGCTGCTCGACGCGCAGCGGGCGGCCGGGGTCGACACGGCGGGCGTGCTGGTGGGCGGGGCGCCGACCGGGGTCGCGCTGATCACGGTGGACCCGTCCGGTGACAACAGCATCGTGGTGTCACCGGGCGCGAACGGCCGGCTGACACCCGAGGACGTACGGGCCGCGGCCGGCCTGTTCCGCGCCTCCCGGGTGGTCTCGGCGCAGTTGGAGATCCCGCTGGAGACGGTCGTGGAGGTCGTGCGCGCTCTCGCCCCGGGCAGCCGCTTCGTACTGAACCCCTCCCCGCCCCGCCCGCTGCCCCCACAGGTGCTGGCGGCCTGCGACCCGCTGATCGTGAACGAGCACGAGGCGAGGGCCGTACTAGGCGCATCCGGGGCGGGCGAGGAGCCCGAGGACTGGGCGCGGTCGCTGCTCGCGCGGGGCCCGCGGTCGGTGGTCGTGACACTCGGCGCGCGGGGAGCGCTGGTCGCCTCCGCGGAGGGCATGACACGGGTGCCGTCCGTACCGGTGACCGCCGTGGACACCACCGGCGCGGGCGACGCGTTCACCGCGGCGCTGGCCTGGCGGCTCGGGACGGGCGCCACCCTCGCGGAGGCGGCGGGCCATGCGGTCCGGGTCGGGGCGGCGGCCGTGATGAGGCGGGGGGCGCAGGAGTCGTTCCCGACGGCTGCGGAGGTCGAGGCGCTGTGAAACGGTGATCTTCGGGCCGTACGCTGGCCGCAAAAGCTTCGAGGGGACCCGGTCCGTCGACCAGGTCCCCTCGGCTCTTCCCCTCCGTATCAGAACCCCCGCGATCCCCCCGGATCCCCCTCCAGAAGTTCTGATGCCAAGTACGACACGGCAGGTGGGGGAAGGGTTGTACGGCATCTTCAAGATTTTTCGACGGCTGTGTCGGCTGCGGGATCTGCCCGCGCCGGCCGCGTGCCTCTGCTCTCGGCGACACGTCTGACATCCAGCAGAGACTCCCTGAGTCGACCGGCGAGGTAGCGCAGTTCATGACTGGTAGCGCGGGGCTCGGAGAGGAGTTCGGCGGCGTGGCCGAGGAGCTCGTCGGCCATCCCTAGCTGGATGGTCTCGATCTCGTCGGCGAGGCGCGAGACAAGGCCGGTACCACTGCCCACGAGGTAGCAGGGCTTTCCTTCCGGGCTGGACCAGGGCAGCAGGCGCCTGCCCGCGTGCTCGTACTGCCCGCCGTTCATCCGCGCACCCGTGCGTGGCGGGACGGCCTCGAACGGAGATCCTCTCCCCGCTCCGCAAGCCACAGCACGCGCGGGGGCCCGGAGGCGCGGGGGCGCAGAAACGGCTCGATGAGCCAGTCGACGAGGTCTGTCACGGCAGCCTGCTTTCTCCCGGACGCAATGAATGCACTCTGTGACGAAACGCTCACAGAATGAGGTCTGCGCTCGCTACGCTTCCAGGGGCTGGAGCTTGACATCGCGCCTGTCAAGAAAAGGAGTTGGCCGAATGAGCGAAGGTCGTACGCCTCGAACACCCCGGGAGAAGTACGGAGAGGAGTTGAGGCTGCGGCGGGTGGCGGCGCAGCTCACCCAGGAGGAACTGGGCGATCATGTCGTGTGCTCGCCCACGCTGATCAGCCACTTCGAGGCCGGGCGACGGCTGCCGAAGCCGGATGACGCACAGCGGATCGACCGGGCACTGGGGACGGACGGGTTCTTCGCGCGGTGGCTGGAGGATCTGGACAGCAAGTACGACGTCCACTTCGCTGCTGCCGCCGAGCTGGAGCAACAGGCCACGCTGATCCAGCAGTTCGCCGTCTCCCTGGTTCCCGGCATGCTCCAGACCCCTGACTACGCACGGGCCGTATTCGCCGCGTACCGCCCCAACCACACAGCCGGCGAACTTGACGACGACGTTGTCATTCGAACACAGCGTGCCCGGATTCTGGACGCGCCGTTGAAACCCGTCGTCTGGACACTGCTCGACGAGGCCGTACTCCGGCGTTGCGTCGGCGGCCCGCAGGTCATGGCAGAACAGTTGGGCAGGATCGCGGACATGGCCGAGGCAGGGCGGTTACGCCTGCACGTCCTTCCGTACGGCGTCGGCGCACACGCGCTGATGCAGAGCCTGCTCACTCTCATGAGCTTCGAGGATTCCGCCCCCGTGGCCTACATCGAAGCCTTCCTCGTCGGGCAACTACTCGACGATCCAGCCTTGGTGAGCGCCAGTCAGACGGCCTACGCTCTCGCTCTGAGCGACGCGTTGTCGCAGCAGGAGTCACTGGCCCTCGTCAGGGCGGCAGCAGAGGAACACGCACATGGTCAGCAGTGAGCACACCGTCTCCGACTCGTCCGTCCTCACTGGGTGGTACAAGTCCAGCTACAGCGGCGGCAACCAGGGCGAATGCCTCGAGGTCGCCCGTGGCCACGCTGGCGTGCCCGTGCGCGACAGCAAGGCCGGCGCCGGTCCGGCCTTGATCCTCTCGGCGGACGGATGGGCATCGTTCGTTGCCGCCGTCAAGGAGGGCCGCATCGGCGACGTCTGACCGTGCTTTCCGTGCCCACTACTTGAGCAGGTACTCGCAGGGCTTGGGGCTCTTGCCGCCGTTGTTGTCGGCGACCTGCTTGCCGTCGACCTTGATCACGCAGGCGGCTGTCTTCAGCATCCCGTCGCCGGCCGGGACCAGCCCGGGAACGACCGATACGAGATGACCCACCCTGAGCTCGGCCCCGGTGAGTTCGATCGTCCCGGTCTTCGTCCAGGGCAGCTTATGCGTTTCGAAGGCGTTAGTGGACAGGTCGTAGCCGATCTTCGCGGTGCCCGAACCGGTCACCTCCAGCGTCACGGTGTGCTTCTCCCCGCCCGCTCCGGCCGTCGGCGACGCGCTCTGGGACACCGTCGCTTTGCCGCCGTTGGTCTTGTCGCCGTCCGCGGTGTCGCTGCCGCAGCCGGTCAGCAGGGCTGCCGCAACCAGTGCTGCCGCAGCCGCCGCCGTGAAAGTGCTTCGCATGTTCCCCGTTCCCCCAGTTCCGTTTCCTGTCGCGAAGAAGCGACGTCCCGAGATCCAATCACGTTCGGTTCCTGCCGCGAGCCCCACCGCGGCACAGCGATCTCCCGGTCGGTTCCGAGGCTCGCGACTCCGCGTGAGGACGAGCGGGGTTCCGCCTGACGGGCCACTCCACCTCCAGCCGCCCGCCGTAAGGGGGTTGTGGAGTGCGCACAGCGCAGCGGCGAGGGACGCACGACGCTCCGTAGCGCCGCACCCGCCCTTTGCGATCATGTTCCGATGTTGTCCGGATCACGCCACATCGGGACCAACTGCGTTGCCACTGCGATCACATGCGAGGCAGGATACTCAAACACGCTTTTGATTCTTACGTGATGCACGGGGGTGGACACGTGAAGTTCGACATGGGATCGACGACCCTGTCGGAGCTCGGCAAGAGCACGGTCGGTTCCAGTGACGACCTGGGCACGCTGATCCGCTGGCTGATCCAGGCGGCGGAGCCGTTGGAGGGGAAGTTCAACGGCTCCGGCAAGGTCGCCTTCGACTCGTTCAAGTCCCGGGCGGACGAGATCACCAACACGCTCAACAGCTCGCTCGGCGCGATCCTGGGCGGTCAGAGCGGCATGGACACCGCCTTCGGCAGCGGTGACGTGGAGACGCAGGACAACGCCAACAAGAACATGGGCGGAGCCAACTTCGACGCGGCCCGCTTCGGCGCGCGATAGGCATCATGACCACTGCAACAGGGGGATTGTGACGATGGGTCAGAGCCAGGACCGCCTCTCCTACGACACCGGGGCCTCCAGCGAGGTGCAGGGCAGCCTGCAGGGCATCATCGGCCAGCTGGAGCGTGTACTGGGCGACCGCGAACGCGCGGTCAAGGCAGCGATGGCGGACTTCCAGGCCGACGGGGTCTCGGACGAGTACCACGGCAAGGAGGTCCGCTGGAACCGTGCCGCGACCGAGGTCCGCAACATCATCCACCTCGTCCGCAACACGCTTGAGCAGAACGACGGCACCGCCCAGTCGACGGTGGCGAAGGCGCGGACGGCTGTCGACAACATCGGCTGAACCCGGGCGTGTTACGGCGATGCGGTGACGGCAACAACTGCGTGAATTCAACGGGGGTTCGACATGCCGACGTGGGACATCTCGCCCTCGGGCGTCCAGCACGTCCTCAACGAGACCGGAAAGGCGGCCGAGGGGCTCTCCAACACCGGTAAGGCGCTTGGGGAGACCATGACGAGCGCGGCGAGCTCGTCCGGCACCATCGTGCCGGGCAACCAGGTGCAGTGCGGGATTCAGGGACCGGTCGCGGCGGCGCTGGGTGAGTTCCTCCAGGCGTACCAGAAGGACCTGATGTACGTGGCGAAGCGAACGTCGAACTCCCTCAACGGGGCGACCACCGCCACCAAGGAGTACATCAAGGGGAACCTGGAGATGGCCGCGCACGCGCAGACGAACGCGCTCAAGGAGCCAGTGATCGACCTGCCCGGGGACAAGGGACAGCCCAAGGGATCTCAGGGGGGTCCGTGAGCCCCGAACTCATCGACCCCGAGGGCATACCCGTCTTCATCGGCGACCTGGAACAGCTCAGCACCGACGCTCTGCTGCTGACCGCGGAGGCGTCCGCCTTCCGGTTCGCCGGGGCGGACGTGCACGGCAAGTTCCAGGGACTGTCGGCCTGTTACTCAGCACCGGAGGCGGAGCAACTGTTCGCCACGACCGCTCCCGTGGCGGCCAAGGCGGACAAGTTCGCCGACGACCTCGAGAAGGTGGGCGCGGCACTCAGCGCCTACGAGGCGGAGATCCAGCCGCTGGTGGCCAAGCTCAAGAGTCTGAAGGCGCGCGCCGAGAGCTTCCGGGCGGACATCGCGGGCGACGACCATTGGCTCGAGGACAACGACAACGTCCAGCTCAACAACGACCTCTTCTACGACGTCAATACCACCCAAGTGGCCTTCTGGCAGGCCGAGCGCACCTGCCACAACAAGATCACGGCGCTGGTGCACGGCACGACGCTGATCGTCGAGGACGGCGCGCAGGAACGTCTCCTCAAGCGGGGTACGTCCACCTACGGCTTCACCCAGGACCTCCTCGACCAGTCCGACGACCTGCCCTGGGGCAGGACGGTCGAGAAGGAACGGCACGGTCTGGACTGGCTGGGTCACCAGATCGTCGAGTTCGGGAAGGGCTTCTTCGTCGACGGCTTGTGGGGCACCATCCGCGGGCTCGGCACGATGGTCGGCTTCGACGGACTTGAAGCGATGGGCGAGGCGTGGACGCACCTGGGCAAGCTCGCGACCGGTATCGCCATCACGCTGAGCCCGCTCGGTACGGCGTACTGGTTGGCCCCCGACGACAAGCTCCCCTCCTACCTCCGGGAGTCCCGCCAGACGGTGGTCGACACCGGCAAGGCGCTGATCGCCTACGACGAGTGGGGCAAGAACCCGGCCCGGGCCGGCGGTGCGGTCACCTTCAACGCGCTCACGACCATCTTCACCGGCGGCGCGGGCTCGGCGGCGAAGAGTGGCGCCGTCGCCCGGACGCTGGGCGCGCTCGGCAAGGCGGGGCGGTGGGTCGACCCGATGACGTACATCGGGAAGGCGGCAAAGTTCGGCACGGTGAAGGTGGGCGACCTGTTCGGGAGCCTGAAGAACCTCAAGGCGGGCGCGTACACGGACGTCCTCTCGGGGGCGGGGAAGGTCCAGCCGGACGGCAGCGTCCTCAAGATCGCCGACGATGTCCCGGTCGTGGTCGGCAACCACATCGAGTGGCCGGACGGGACCCGGCTCAACCTGGACGACGGGTCCGTGATCAAGCCAGACGGAACCCGTGCGGCGGCCAAGGTGGAACTGTCGGCGGCGGACCGGGCGATGCTGGAGCGGAGCCTGCCGCATGGGGAAGCGGTGCTGGTGGGGGCCGGGGACGGTGTGGCGGCGCATGTCGGGGGCGAGGCCACGGCTCACGTCTCAGGCGACGCGACGGCTCGTACCGGGGGTGACGCGACGGCCCACGCTGACGGGAACGCGGCCACTCACATCGGTGAGCGCGCCGGGGCCCGTTCCACGGACACGCTGTCCTCGCATGACACCTCGGTGCATGCGACGGGCGGGGATCACAGCCCGGGTGCCGACGGCATCGGGGGCGGCCACGGCGACGGTGGTGACGCCAGCAGGACCGGTGGCCAGGATGGACCTGGGTCCGGCGAACACGATCCGCTGGTACGCGAACGCGAGATCATGCGGCAGCAAGTGGAGCGGGCCAACACGGATCCGAAGTGGTTCGCGGAGAACTACCGGGACAATGGGTACCGGCGGTCCACCAAGTACACCGGAGGCTACGACCAGACCATCCCGCAACTGGTCCGCAACCCCTTCGGAGGACCGAACAAGTGGATCGCAGCGAGCGACATGCCACCGCCGATCCGGGAGCATTACGTCAGCAATGTGCCCAAGCTCGGCAAGCGGTTGACGGTGAGCGACAAGATCCAGCACTTCTTGGACCAGCAGGCTGCCAAGCGCGACCGTGCCATCACGCACGACAAAGCTGCCGAGGCCAGGCTGGAGGCGGCCGAGAAGGCGTACGCGGCCGATCCGACCAAGGAACTCGCCGAGGCCATGCGGCATGCTGAGGATGCACACCGGCCGCTGCACTCGGGCATGAACCGGGCGAGCGAAATGTTCGGCGAGCATGTCGCCGAACATCGGGCAATACCCGAGCACTTCCCCGATGCGGTACGCGTGGACGACGGAGCGTTTGGGAACAACCGGTTCGACCAGATCTACAAGACGCCCGACGGCCGGTTCGTTGTCGTCGAGGCGAAGGGCTCGGAGCGCGCCAATCTCGGAGTCCGCAAGGGACACAGCGGGCGGCTGGTGAAGCAGGGTTCGCGGGAATACTTCGAAACCATCCTTGAGGAAATGGAAAAGAGGGCCAAGAGGAACGAGAACAAGGGCCTGCTGGACAAGGCCGAGGCAGAACGCAAGCTGGCCGACGACCTGGACAGGGCGCTCACCGACAAGAAGGTGGACTACGTCGTCGTCAAGGCGAAGTCCGACGGGGCTCAGTACGCTGGCTACGACATGTACCAGTTCGATTTGACGAAATGAGGAATCCGTCCGTGCCGACGAGGATTTCGCGCCCCCCGGTCGAGGGCGGCCATCCGGACCCGGAAGCGTTCCGGAAGGTGCTCAACGAGCGGACCGTCGAGAGGATCGAGCGCCTCGAATCGGCTCCCGACGCACTCGGGCGGACCTTCAGCAGCGCCCTGAGCACGGCCACGCTCCAGTGCCTCAACGACACCAGTGCCGCGATGCTCGAAACCTGGGAGGCCTGGACCATGGCCATGCAGGTCGGGTCCGCGCTGTTCGCCTCGGTCACCGCTCCCGCGGGCTCCACCGTGCCGTGCATGATCGGCCACGAGGTCCGCAGCATTCCAGCTGTCGGGGTCACGCACTTCGCGGACGCCGGCACCTGGCTGGAAGCCTTCTGGCTCGCGGTGATCTGCCGTGACCAGGCTCGTATGACTCAGCTCTGCCAGGTCCCCATCGAGACCCTGCGGGCGTCGGGCGCCGTGTTCGAGGAGTACATCTACCACTGGGTAGACGTCCTCCAGACGTACTGGCTGGAGCAGCCCGATCTCGGTGAGAAGCTGGTCGCCGCTTTCGAGGGAACCGATCCCGACCGGCTGCGGTTCATCGACCGCGAGATGATGCTCAAGGTCCTGTATCCGCCGATCAACCTCTTCTACCGCTTCATCGGCCAGGACCCGGTCAAGTTCAACGAAGCGCTCGTACAAACCCTCACGCTGCACAAGGAGTACTGGACCGCGGACTCCGAGCGCGAGGAATCCGGAGACGGGGACATTCCTCTCGCGGCCCTGGCCATCACCTGTCTCGCCTACGACGCCGGCCGCCCCGTCGAGGTCGAGTCGGAGTACCTGCCCGAGCACCTGCTGAAACGAAGCTGGCTCGGAGAGTTTCCGACGTGACCGCCCAGGACTACGACAGCCAACTGCTGGAGTCCGTCTCGGTAAGGCGCCGGCGCCTCCGCGATGCCCTCCTCTTCGGGGCCCAGCGGCAACGCCGTTCCGTCGACGAGCGGGTGGGAAAGGTCTTCGCCGGAGTCGTGGTCGCGGCCGTTCTGTGTGCCGGGTGTGTGGGGTGGTCGTTCGTTTCGCATCGGGTCATCGGCAAGAGCCCGTACGGAGGTTCCGTGCAGCCTTCGGCCGGGGTCGCCACACCCTCCGGCGCCCCTTCCACCCGGTGATAGGTTCGAACACGTGATGTCTGCGGGGGCCATGAATCGTACGGCGGCCAGTGGGACCGCGGTCGCCCTGAGTCGCGTCACCCTGGTCGGGGAGCGGCGTCGTATCGATCTCGTACTGCCGGCGCGGGAGCCGGTCGGGCTGTTGTTGCCCGAGATCCTTCGGCTGTTGGACGACCGGGTGGGCGAGCGGCCCGAGTTGCGGCATCTCGTGACCACGGACGGGTCCGCGCTCGACCACGACAGCACCCTTGAGTCCGCCGGCGTCCGCGACGGTGCCGTGCTGCGGCTGGTTCGGGCCGAGGACGCTCCGTCCGCGCCCGTCGTGCACGACGTGAGCGACGAGGCTGCCGAGGATCTCGGTGGCCGGTCCTGGCGATGGGGGCCTGGATCCCGGCGCGTCACCGCCGGGCTCGCGACCGTGGGTTGGTCCGGCGCGGCCGGCGTGTTCGCGCGGGCCGCTTACGACCCTTCCGTCGTCGCGGGCGCGCTGCTCGCCGTGGCCGTCGTCGCCGCTCTCGCCGGGGCCCTGCTCGGGCGGGCCCGGCAGCAGCGCGGGCTCGTCACGACCCTCCTCTGCTCGGCCGGGGTGCTGGGCATGCTGGGGATGTCCTCCCTCGCCGACGGCCGCGGCTGGTCCGCCGCGCTGTACGTGGCAGCCCTGGCCTCGGTGGGTGTCGTCACGCTGGTGCTGCTGGGGTGCTTCACGGCGCTGGGGCGCGGTGGGCCGGTCGGTGCGGCCGCTGCCGGTGTCACCGTGCTCGGCTGGGAGGGCGTCGTCGCCGTGCAGTCGGGGGCGGAGACCGCCGGGCAGCAGGCCCGGGTGGGGGCCGTACTCGCCGTCGCGTCGGTCGTGGTGCTCGGCCTGCTGCCGCGTCTCGCGCTCATGGCCTCCGGGTTGGCCGGGCTCGACGACCGACGGGCCAGTGGGGTCTCGGTGAGCCGGTACCAGGTGTCCGCGGCCCTGGCGGCCGCGCATCGCGGACTGGTGCTCGCCACGGTCGCGGTGGCCGTGTCGGCGGCGGTGGCGGGGGTGTGGGCGCTGCGAGCTCCCACGGTGTGGACCGTGCCGCTCGCCCTCGTCACGGCGGTGGTGATGGTGCTGCGGGCCCGGGCTTTCCCTCTGGTCGCCGAGGTCGTGGTGTTGCTGGCGGGCGGCGCCGTGGTGGCGGTCAGGCTGTTGTCGGTGTGGGTGGAGCGGTCCGGTGCCACGGGTCCGGCGCTGGCCGTGCTCGCGGCGCTGGCGATGTTGCCGCTGGCCGTGCTCGTGGTGCAGCCCGCCGAGCATGTGCGGGTACGGCTGCGGCGGGCGGGTGACCTGCTGGAGTCCGTGGGCGTCATGGCACTGCTTCCGCTGCTCATCGGGGTCTTCGGCGTGTACGGGCGTCTGCTCGGCACCTTCGCTTAGGAGACGGGACGAAATGGCTCAGGGGGAACAGGAGCAGCAACAGCAGGGCGGCGGCGACTGGCAGCACGATGTGCTGCGGCAGTTGGCTCAGCACGGGCAGCACGGGCAGCACGGGCAGCAGGGAACGTCGGCGGGTGCCGGCGAGCCCGCCCTGCGTCTCGTTCACTCCGCCGATCCCGAACCTCCGCGGGAAACCGCCATACGTC
>NZ_JADDRL010000086.1 GCF_021538895.1 Streptomyces olivochromogenes
AGGACGGGCGGGGGGTGGCCGGCGCTGCTGTAGATGAGCAGTTGGCTGTGGCAGTCGACGAGGACCTGGACGGCGGTGGCGGCGAGGGCTCCCTCGACCGAGCGGGCGTACAGCCCCAGGACCTCCAGTGCCTGGGCGGGGCCGTGGACGGTGCGGGTGGCGGCGCTCAGCGCGCTGCGGAGCCTGCCCATGACGGTGGCGGCCGTCAGCCCGTGGCCGACCACGTCGCCGACCGCGACGGTGAAGCGGTCCGCGGGCAGGTCGACCGCGTCGTACCAGTCGCCGCACACGTTCAGTGATCCGGTCGCGGGCAGGTAGCGCACCGCGATGTTCGGGTGCCGGGCCAGATCCGGCGAGTGGAGCATCGCTTCTTGCAGGGCGACAGCGACGCGCCGTTCACGGGCGTGGGCTTGTCGCAGTTCCTGGTTCAGCTGCTGCAGCTGCCGTGCCCGGGCGTACAGCTCGGCTTCCATGGCCGCTTCCCGGCCGGGGCTGACCGACGGCAGATGCGCGGTGCGGCGGGCACGGACGACGTCGGTCATGTCCTCGGACCGGTGGATGATCCAGGCGACTTTGCCGTCCGGGCCGAGGACGGGCACATTGATCGCGGTCCACCACCGCTCCTTGAACACCTCGGGGCTGCCGGCGACCGGGATGTCGTACTTCTGCAACGCCATGTGATCGGTCTGGCCGGTGGACAGGACACGGTGCAGTGAGGCTTTCAGCGTGTCCACCCCGTGGGCGTCCGGGTCGGCGGGGTTGTCGGGGAAGGTGTCGAAAAGGTACTGCCCGAGCAGTTTGGCCCGGCTCTGTCCGGTCACCTCGCAGAAGGCCGGGTTGGCGTCGGCGATCGCCAGGTCCGTGCCGAGCACCAGGCACGGGCTCGGAAGGGCTGCGAACACCCCTGGGTAGTCGATCTTCGGTGTCACAGGCATTCCCTGCCACTCGCTCGCTCTTCAATCTACGGAAGGTCCAGCTCCCGCGCCCGCCGACCTCGCTCGTGGGCAGCGGGTTGCAGGGTGTGACGGCGTCGCGGGAAGAGGTTTAAGCATGGCCAGGCGATGCGACAGGTGGTGCCGGGTCCTTGGCTGCGGACATGACCGAGATCAAGACCCTGACGCCCCGCGACGCCTTCGAGCTGCTGCTGGCTGGTAACCAGCGCTTCGTCGCGGGCACCCCCGAGCACCCGAACCAGGACGCCACCGGCCGCGTCGAGATCGCACCGTCCCAGCAGCCCTTCGCCGGTTGTTCGGCTGTTCCGACTCCTGGCTGGCCGCCGAGATCATCTTCGACCGCGGCCTAGGCGACCTGTTCGTGGTGCGCACCGCAGGCCACGTCATGGGCACGGAGGTGCTGGGCAGCATCGAGTACGGCGTGAACGTGCTGGGCTGCCCGCTGGTGGTGGTGCTCGGTCACGACTCGTGCGGCGCGGTCGGCGCGGCCTGCGCCGCGCTGGAGGACGGCATGGCACCGGCCGGCTACATCCGGGACGTCGTCGAGCGGGTGACTCCCAGCGTGCTGGCGGCACGGGCCGCCCCAAAGGTCGAGCCGGGCGAGATCCTCGCCGAGCACATAAGGCACACAGTCGACCTGCTGCTGGACCGCTCCCGGGTGCTCGCCGAGAAGGTCGCCGCCGGCCAGGCCACCGTGGTGGGCCTGTGCTACCGCCTCGCCGACGGCAGTGCACAGCTCGTCGCGGCCCGCGGCCTCGATGGGGCGGTGCCCGCCGTGTCCTGACCGCCACGGCCGTGGCTGCCCGGGCACGCCACCCATCCGATGCCGCTCACTCGCAGGGCCGGGGCCCCGCGGCGCGGCGGAGCCGGTTGGCGATCGCCAGTGCCAGCCCCTCCTCCACCGGCAAGGACGCGACGATGAGGTCGCACCCCCGCAGGTCGAGCTCGCGCAGCAACCCGTACAGCCCGCGCGCGTAGGCGGCCACCGAACCGGGAACCGTCACCACGGCGTGCGCCTTCACCGGAGCGCCGGTGAAGGAGGGGGGAAGAAAGACGCCCACCTGGTGCCCCCGTTCCTGGGCGCGCTCCGCTTCGGCGACGACCTTCTCGGGCTCGACGAGAACGACCCGCGCATGCGGCGCGTAGTGGGACGGATGCCGGCCCGGCACCCGAACGCGGCTCGTCGAGGGCACCGCGAGCGGGCATCCCAGCACCGTTTCGAGGTCCTCGCGGGTCACCCCGCCGGGCCGAAGGATGGTCGGGGTATCGCCCGTGGCGGCGACGATGGTCGACTCGACGCCGACCTCGCAGGAGCCGCCGTCCAGCACGAAGTCGACCCCGTCACCGAGCTCCGCACGGACATGGTCCGCCGTGGTGGGGCTGAGCGAGCCGAAGCGGTTGGCGGACGAAGCCGTGACACCGCCGCCGAAGGCCGACAGCAGCGCGAGGGCGACGCGGTGGTCGGGCACGCGCACGGCCACCGTCTCCAAGCCACCCGTCGCTTCGAGGGGAAACGCGAGGACGCGCCGCAGGACCAGCGTGAGCGGCCCCGGCCAGAAGTGTTCGGCCAGCAGGCGCGCGGTTCCGGGCACGTCCTGGACCCAGTCGTCCAGATGCTCCGTGCCGCCGATGTGGACGATCGGTGGGTGGGAGGGTGGACGTCCCGTGACCTCGAAGATACGCGAGACCGCGGCAGGCTCCTCGGCGTTGGCGCCCAGACCGTAGACGGTCTCGCTCGGGAGGGCCACCAGCCCTCCGGCACGCAGCACACCGGCCGCCTTCTCGACGTCACTGGCTTGCCGTCAGTATCGCAATCCTAGGCGTACCCGGTCATCAGGTTGGCTGCAGTCGGCTGACCAGCGACGTGACCCGAGGGCGCAGCGGCGTGCAGCGGCGTGCAGCGCGCCAACTGCCACGTCCAGTCGCGTCGAGACCCGACCGAGGTCAGGCCACCGGCGTGAGCGGCATCAGGCATGCTCCCCATCGTCACCGTGACCCTCGCCCGGTGGGGCGATCCCGATGACTGCAAGGTTCCGCGCCTCCTGACCGGCCGGATCGAACGGCTTCGCCGCAGTGAAAACGATCCGTGCCTTCTCGGGGGTGATCACCGTCAACCGGATCGCGGATTTGCTAATCCGCTGCTAACGAACCACCTTCATTGCCAATGAAGTCGCGGATCCTAGACCTGGTGTAGGACCCGCAGTTCCGTGAGCACTGGTTCCTGCGGGAACATCAGAATCCGGACTGGGTGAGCAGTGGCCATGTCGGTCGATCATGAGCAATTCGGGCTCAGTCCGAGCGCAGGCGAAAGTCGATTGGGCCGATCCGGGTCGGTGCCGTACAGTTCACCGTACCGACGCGGGGTGGAGCAGCTCGGTAGCTCGCTGGGCTCATAACCCAGAGGTCGCAGGTTCAAATCCTGTCCCCGCTACTCAAACGTGAAGGCCCGGTATCCACCGGGCCTTCGCTGCGTGGTGGCCGGTTCGGACCTGGTTCTTGGTGAACAGGGCGCCGACGTCGCAGACGGCGTCAACGTACTGGGCTGCGCCGACGCCGTACGCTGGCTCGGCAATCTGCCCCCGCGACCCGGGGCGGGTCTTTGAGTCAGTGCTTATGATCACCCAGGTTTGCTCGGTGGGTGCTCATGATCAGCCGACGGTGCTCACGGAGTCGCGGATCCTGCAATGCGTCCTGCCGTGCCTGGTTTGTTGAGGAGTTGGTTGATGAGTTGTTCTGTCTCCGGTTCCAGGGAGCAGTCCAGTGCCCGGTTGATTTGTTGGATGCGGGTGATGGCGGTGTGCAGGCCCTGCCGGTTCCCGGCACGGAACGGTACGAGGTAGAGCTGACCTTGGACGGGCCCGGCGGCGTGACCGGCGAATGCGACTGCCCGTACGGCCTGGAGGGCAACTTCTGCAAGCACCTGGTCGCCCTGGGCCTGAAGGTGCTCGCCGAGAGGGAGTCCCTGCCCCGGCAGCGGAAAGCTGCCCGGGAGCGCGCGCAGGACCTGGACGGATGGCTGTCCGCCTTGTCCAAGGACGAGTTGCTCGCTCTGCTGCGGGAACAGATCGACGAGGACCGGCAGTTGCGGCGCCGCCTGGAACTGCGGGCCGCGAGCGTCCGTGGGGACCTGGCCGCGGTCCGGGTCCGTATCCGCGGCCTGCTCGACGTCGGACCCTTCGCGCAGTACGGGTACGTCGAGTACGCCGATGCCCGCGCCTACGCCGACCAGGCCGGGCAGGCGGTTTCCGCGATCAGGGCGCTGACCGGCTCGGGCCGGGCTGCTGATGCGATCACCCTGGCGCGGGAGGCGATGCGGCTGTTGGCCGAGGCGGCGGAGAGTGTCGACGACTCGGACGGCTGGTTGGGGCAGATCGGTGCGGACCTCGCCGACGCCCACCTCGACGCGTGCCGTGCGGCACGCCCTGACCCCGAGCAGCTCGCGCGGTGGCTGGTCGGCCATGCGCTCGGCGACATCGACGATGGCCTGACCGACATTGATCCGCTCGATTACGAGGACGTCCTTGGCGAAGAGGGAATTGCCGTCCTGTGGAAGTCGGCGGTCGAGGCGTGGCGGGGCAACCGTCGCGGCTGGGCGGAGAAGTACCTGATGGAGCGTCTGGCCAAGGCGGGAGGCGATGTCGACGCGGTGATCGCCGTACATGCGGCCGACCTCTCACCGAACGGCCACACGCACCTCGTCATCGCTCGCGAGCTGGACACAGCCCGGCGCCCCGACGAGGCCCTGCGCTGGGCAGAGCGCGGCATCCAGGAAACCCGGGACCTCGCCGCCGTCGACACCGCCCTCGTCGACTACCTCTGCGAGCGCTACACCCAGGCGGACCGCCTGTCGGATGCCGTCGCCGTGCGCGGCGACCACTTTCGCGCCCGCCGCTCCCTGACCGCGTATCAGCAGCTGCGCGCCGCCGCGCGAGCCGCGGACTGCTGGCCGGCCGAGCGCGGGGAAGCCCTTGCCCTGCTGCGGGCCGACGCGGAGCGGCGGCAAGAGGGGCGGAACGGCGACCCGGTCCTGGTCGATGCCCTGCTCGACGACAAGGACGTCGACGCCGCCTGGCAAGCCGCCACCCAAACCGGAGGCCACGACCGGCAATGGCTTGCCCTCGCCGACCAGGCGCGGCCCGCCCGTCCCGCCGACGCGCTCGGCGTCTACCTGCGCCTGGCCGAGCCGCTCACCAAGCAGACCGGCAACGCGATCTACGAGCGGCTCGTCAGCCTGCTGCTGAGCATCCGGGACTGCCACCGATGCCTGGAAACGGAGGACGAGTTCGCCGTGTACGTCACCGCCCTGCGCACCGCCCAAAAGCGCAAGCGGAACCTGATGCGCCTGATGGACGAACAGGGCCTATGAGCCGGACGGTGTCTCGGAGATCCACTCGGTCCGCCCGGCCCACGCTGCCCTTCCACCCTTGCCGCCGGACGCTGCTTCATGGTCTTCTCGCGGCGGAGGCCCTGGCCAGTCGGTCGAACGGTCAGCTGAGCGAACGGTCGTCGTCCCAGCTGTCCCACTCCTCCAGGTCCTCGCCATCCAGCCCATGATCGGCTATCAGCTGCTCGTCCTCGGTCCCTGCGCCGCGTGCAGGCAGGGATCGGACCAGTACGACGGCCACGTTCCAGCGGGCGTCGGGGTCCGTCGGGAGGTCCAGTGTCCTGCGGGCCGCCTCGTCTGCGGCGCCTATGGGACACCTAGACGCAAGCGGGATGAGCACGAGTGCTGTCAGGATCTCGCCCAGCCAGCGATGGTGTCACCCTTCAGCGAGCGGGCCTGCTGGCACGCGATGAACCTTCGGCGGCACGGAGCTTCTACGTCCGGAGCGGGGAACTCGGCGCAGCTCTGAACAGGCGCTACAAACCCAGGAGTTCGAGCACCTCGTCGGTCGTGCCGATCTGGCCGAGGAGACCGTGGGCGTCCCCCCCCATTACCTTCTTGATCAGCCCCGCAATGGGGTTCCCGGCCTCCGGGACGGCATGACTGCTCCCCCCTGTTGATCATGATCTGGGGGGTGGTGTCACCGCTCCCGGAGGCACTGGTAGACCGCTGATGAGGGGCATGACCACCAACTCCTTCGGGAGGCAGGGAGGTTCTTCGTAATGTGGATGCCGGCAGCTGGTGCCGCAGGTGAGGCCGGGACCGTACGACCGGAGAGTGCTTGTGATCAACACCAGTGACATCGGCGCCTTCCTGGGCCTGGACGTCGGCAAGGGCGAACACCACGCCACCGCGCTGACCCCGGCCGGGAAGAAGGCCTTCGACAAGCGGCTGCCCAACAGCGAGCCCAAGCTCCGCGAGGTCTTCGCCAAGCTGATAGCGAAGCACGGCACCGTACTGGTGGTCGTCGACCAGCCCGCATCCATTGGGGCCCTGCCGCTGGCCGTGGCCCGGGACACGGGCTGCAAGGTTGCCTACCTGCCCGGGCTGACGATGCGGCGGATCGCCGATCTCTACCCGGGCGAGGCCAAGACCGATGCCCGCGACGCGTTCATCATCGCGGACGCGGCCCGGGCAATGCCGCACACACTGCGGACTATCGAGCTCACCGACGAGACGGTCGCCGAGCTGGAGATGATCGTGGGCTTCGACGACGACCTCGCAGGTGAGGTCACCCGAATCGCAAACCGGCTCCGTGGGCTGCTGACCCAGATCCACCCGCACCTGGAGCGAGTTGTCGGTCCGCGCATCCAGCATCCGGCCGTCCTGACGCTGCTGGAACGCTTCGGTTCCCCGACCCAGATCCGCAAGGCCGGACGCCGACGGCTGGTCACTCTCATACGTCCGAAGGCCCCCAGGATGGCTGAGCGCCTGGTCGACGAGATCTTCACCGCCCTGGATGAACAGACCGTGGTCGTTCCGGGCACCGATGCCGCCGCACTGATCGTCCCCAGCCTCGCCGCCTCCCTCCAGGCAGTGCTTGACCAGCGCAAAATCCTCGCCGTCAGGATCGAGGAACTGCTGGCCAACCACCCTCTTTCGAAGGTCCTGACGTCTATGCCGGGGATCGGCGTCAGGACCGGAGCCCGCATCCTCATCGACATCGGCGACGGCAGCAGCTTCCCGTCCGCCGCCCACCTCGCCTCCTACGCCGGCCTCGCACCGGCCACCCGCAGCTCCGGCTCCTCCATCCGCGGCGAACAACCCTCCAGACGCGGCAACAAACAGCTCAAGAGAGCGTTCTTCCTCTCCGCGTTCGCCGCCCTCGCCGACCCGGCCTCCCGCACCTACTACGACAAGAAGATCAAGCAAGGCAAGCACCACACCCAGGCCATCCTCTGCCTCGCCCGCCGCCGAGCAGACGTCCTCTTCGCCATGCTCCGCGACGGCACCTTCTACCAGCCCCAACCCGCCCCATCAGCTTGACGAAACCCATAGGGGCACCCCCCGCCTTCGGGGAGCGCGACATCACCGAGACCGACAACGACCTCACCCGGCAGCACACCGGCGAGCCGATCGGTGAGCGCATCACCGTCTCCGGCCGTCTGCTGGACCGCGCCGGCCGCCCCCAGCGTGGTCAGCTGATCGAGATCTGGCAGGCCAACTCGGCCGGGCGCTACGCCCACCGGCGCGAGCAGCACGACGCCCCGCTGGACCCGAACTTCACCGGTGTCGGCCGCACCCTCACCGACACCGACGGCTTCTACCGCTTCACCACCATCCAGCCCGGCCCGTACCCCTGGCGCAACCATCTCAATGCCTGGCGTCCGGCGCACATCCACTTCTCGCTGTTCGGTTCGGCGTTCACCCAGCGGCTGGTGACGCAGATGTACTTCCCGAACGACCCGCTGTTCCCGTACGACCCGATCCTCCAGTCGGTCACGGACGACGCGGCCCGGCAGCGGCTGGTCGCGACCTACGACCACAGCCTGTCGGTGCCGGAGTTCTCGCTCGGCTACCACTGGGACATCGTGCTGGACGGCCCCGCCGCCACCTGGATCGAGGAAGGACGCTGACTCGCCATGACGAAGATCGACACCAGCAGGCCTCGGAGCGTGCTGCCCACCCCCTCACACACGGTCGGCCCCTTCTACGGGCACGCGCTGCCGTTTCCCGGGGGCGGGGACATCGCGCCGGTCGGGCATCCCGACACGATCACCGTCCAGGGGTATGTGTACGACGGTGAGGGCAACCCACTGCCGGACGCCTTCGTGGAGCTCTGGGGCCCCGATCCCGACGGCCGGGTGCCGCGGGTCGACGGCTCGATGCGGCGCGACCCGGCGGCCGGCGGCCATCTCGGACGCAACGGCGTGGAGTTCACCGGCTGGGGCCGCGTCCAGACGGATGCCGCAGGCCATTGGCACGCACGCACGTTGCGGCCCGGCGCACGCGGCCGCAACGCGCCCTACCTCAGCGCCTGCGTCTTCGCGCGCGGTCTGCTCGTTCATCTCTTCACCCGGATCTATCTGCCCGGTGACGAGGCGGCGCTCACCGTCGACCCGCTGCTCGCCCGGCTCGACGAGGCGCGGCGCGACACGCTGATCGCCGTCGACGAGGGCCGGGGAACGTACCGTTTCGACATCCGCCTTCAGGGCCAAGGCGAGACGGTATTCCTGGAGTTCCAGTGAACCCCAACGGGTCCGGGGCCGGCATCGGGCCGCGCACCATACCCGCACTCACCGCGATCGCCCTCAGCGCCGTTCGGCACCTCGTCGGTACCGGAGAACATCCGCCAGTGCACCGGCGGTTGAGTGGTGCACACCCACCAAGAAGTGGCTCGCTTGCGCCAAGTACGGACGGTGCTCATGGCGAGGGCCGAGCCTCCCTGCGTGTAAATCCTTGAGCGATGGCGTGAGCGATACGCAGCATCGGCGTCGACGACGGCCACTACTCCTTCACATTTTCGCTCCTCCACGTAGTTGAACATAAGCGCAGCGCGATCAACGTGACGCGAAGTCCTCTTGAGTCGAACTGGAGGCGGCAAAAGACTGCTCGGCAAGGCCGCGCTCGCGTCCCGGGACGCGGCACGGTAGTCACGATCGCCATGTGAGGAGAACGTCGATGCCCGACGCCGGCCGTCGAGACGACGCACACCCGATCACGCTGACCGACGGAACCGCCACCCGCACCCGGGAGGCGGCCCCCGTCGACCTGGTGCCGGTCCAGGAACTGCACCGCCGTTGCTCGCTTGGCAGCCGAGCCCTGCGATACCACGTGGGCAAGTCCGGGATCTCCCCTGCCGAATGGCGTCGGCTGTCCTGCCCAGAGCGCGGCACCACGCTGGTGACCGCTCCGGCCGAGCGTACGGAATACATCATCGCCATGACGAACGTCATGCGCACCGATCAACAAGGGGTGGGGGAACTCGCGATCCTGGTCGAGGACGCGTGGCAGGCCAGGGGGCTCGGCACCGCGCTGGCCGAACATGCGGCGACCGTTGCCCGCCGCGACGGACACCACGCGCTGGCCGCCACGGTGGCGGCGAGCAACAAGACGATGCTCCACGTCCTGGAGAAACTGGACGCGACGCCGGTCGAAACCACCGGGCCCGTGCTCGACCTCCGCATCCTGCTCTAGACCTTCATGCCGCTCACCGACGTCCACCGGATCTGCGTACTGCACAGGGAGACCACGGCCGCCGCAGCCGCGACCACCGCCAGACCCCACACCAGGCTGCTCGAATTCGCCACGAAACCGATGAGCGGGGGCCCGGCGAGCAGACCCGTCGTACCCATCGCGGCGACCAGTGCCAGCGCCTGCGATCCCTGTTTCGCCGCAGCCACATAGACGCAGGGGGTCACGGCCGCGCAGCCCAGTCCGACGCAGGCGAACCCAATCAGGGCCGCCGCCACTCCCCCGCTCACCAAGGCGAAGACCAACCCGGCGGCGGCCACGGCACTGCCCAGCAGGACGACGCGCCCGTCGCCCCAGCGGCTGCGCCAGCCGTCGGCGAAGAGTCTGGCCACCACCATCATGCCGGACACCACGGCGATGCCCATCGGCGCCAACTCCGCGGAGGCCTTGGCGACTTCCCTCATGTAGAGGGCGGACCAGTCGTTCATGGCGCCCTCGGTCACCGTGCCGAACGCCATGGCACAGCACATCCAGAGCGTCATCCGGGACGGAAGGCTCCATCCGGTGCGGCTCTTGCTCTGCCTCTCCTCCGAACGAGCCTCGTCTTCAAGAAGACCGGGGCGCGCCAGAGCCACCAGCAGGACGAGGACCACGGCAGCCACGCCGAAATGTGCCGCGACGGAGGAGGTCACCGCGTTCATCCCGGAGGCGAGCAGCGCCGCGAGCAGGGAGCCGGCGCTGAACGTCGCGTGCAGCCGGGCCATGGCGTTGCGTTCGTGCCGGGTCTCCAGTGCCGTTCCCTGAGCGTTCATGGCCACGTTCAGACATCCCACGCACACCCCGTCGGCCACCATGACCAACAGGGCGACCGGATAGTCCGGCGCTGCGGCGAGTGCCAGAAGCAGCAGGGTCAGACAGAGCGCCGACAGCAGCGCCAGCCGTGCGGAGCCCAGCCGCTGCACGAGCACCGGCACCAGGGGAAACGACGCCACCGCGCCGATTCCGGCCGCCATCAGCAGCACCCCCACCTCGGCCGCGGTCAGCCCGAGGTCCGCCTTGATGGCGGGGATGCGCGCGGCCCAAGTGGCGTACTGGAAGCCGAGGGAACAGAACAGCGCGGCGATGGCCAACTGGCCGCGATGGAAAGGATCATGGACACGGAACACGCGCATCAACTCACTTCGTCGACTCGGTCATCGCCTTGGACATGTAGACGGCGCTCGCGCCGTAACCGCCCGGAGAGATCCCCGGGTACGCGCTGAACCCGCGCGCCGACCAGAACGGCTCGCTGCGACCGACGGCGATCAGTGAGATCCGCTCGAACCCGCTCGAACCGGCGGTCAGGGTCAGGTGGTTCAGGAGTCGCTGCCCCAGACCCGTGCCGCGCAGGGGCTCCGCGACAACGATGTCATGCAGGTGCAGATTGCGCCCCGTCCGCAAGGGCATCGTCGGGTCCCCCGCCCGCGAGGGCACCGCCGGCTCCTCCACCCGATCGAGGCTCGGGTATCTGAAGGGCGGATACGGCAGTGCCAGCAGGTACCCGGCAGGCTGGGCACCGACGTCCAGGACGAAACTGGTGTCCGGCGAGGCGTACGCCCTGGACTGCAGGGCCGCGCGCCCTTCCGAGAGGCCGAGTTCCGCGTAGGTCCGGGATTCCATTGCCGCGATGGCGTCCCAGTCGGCGTCGGCGATGTGGCGTATGGATACGCCGTCGCCGCTCATGGGCGTCCTCCGCCCGTGCAGGTGTACGGGAGCGGGGCGAAGCCGTTGAAGCCCTGGGTCGTGTAGCTGATCGCGTAGGCGCCGCTGGCGAGCACCCAGACGGGATCGCCGGATGCCAGATTCCGGGGGACGTGCACGAGGCCGTGTCCCTGGGGGTAGGCGTCGTCGCTGTCGCAGGTGGGGCCCGCGACGACGGCGGGGACGTACTCGGCATCAGGGTGAGTCGGGAAGACGAGCGGGTACTGCAGCGCGTCCATCTCGTAGAGGCCGTTGAACTTGCCGCAGCTCAGGTAGAGCCAGTGCTGGCGCTCGCCGTCGGGGCGACGCCGCTCGGCCAGCCGGGCAACGTGGGCCCGGATGGCGCCGTGGTCGGCGACGAGGTAGCGCCCCGGCTCCATGACGAACTTGAGATGCTCCCCGTGGACCTTCCTGAGATGGCGCATTCCCTCGCGGATGACGGCGAAGATCTTGTCCAGCGGAGGCTCCAGAGGTGTGCCGCACCGGTCGAGGTATCCGAGGGCCGGCAGACCGCCGCCGAGGTTGACGTGGTCCAGCACTATCCCGCGCCGGCCCAGGGCGGTCAGGACGTCCGCCAGGCACTCGACGGCGCTGTGCCAGGCGTCCGCCGTCATCTGCTGGGAGCCGACGTGCACGGACAGACCGGAGGGTGTCAGGCCCTTGTCCTGCGCCGCCTGAAGGATGCGCACCGCGTCCGCGGGTGCACAGCCGAACTTGCCGCTGAGACCCCACAGCGCCCCTTCACCACTGGTCGCCAGCCTGCAGAAGACGCGGGCTCCCGGGGCGTGGGCCGCGATGGCCGCCAAGTCCTCGGCACTGTCGGTCGCGAAGTCCCTGACGCCGAGGCGGTGGGCGTCGGCGATGTCGCGGTCCGCCTTGACGGTGTTGCCGTAGTGCATGTTTTCGATCGGCACGCCCGCGCGCAGCGCCTGCTCCAGTTCGCGGGGGCTTGCCCCGTCGACTCCGGCGCCCTTCCTGGCCAGATGGGCGAGCACCTCGTCGACCGGGCAGGCCTTCATGGCGAATCGGACGGCGACGCCGGGCAGTTGACGCCGCAGTGTGTCGTAGCGGTCTTCGATTCCGGCGAGGTCGAGGACGATCCGGTCCTCGGTCGCGCGCGCCAGAGCGGCGAGCAATGGTGCGGACTCGTGCGCCATGGCCGCTCTCACTGTTGCCACCCGGGCGCCGGGGCCACGGAGGTGAGTGCGGCCGCCCGCGTCAGCGGCCCCCATGCCTCCACCAGCAGAGCGAAGTCCTCGATGTCGCTGCGCGCTTCGTCGAGGAGGCGGGCGCGCCGCTGCCACAGGAAGTCGGCGAACTCCGCGTATCTGCCGCCCAGTTTGCGGTACGCGGCGTCGAGGACGTCGAGTCGGTGGACGTTCTCACTCCGGTCGAGCCCTGCGCTCTCCCTCGCCAGCAGGGCTACGGCCGACGCGCGCACCTGCCCTCGTTCGTCGAGCAGCGACGCGCCGGTCCGGGCCATTTGGTCGTAGACGAAGTTGAAGTACAGCATCGACAGCAGGAACTTGACGAAGCGCAGCTGGTACGCCATGAACCCGGAGTCGGTGCGGCGTTCACCGGTGTAGAAGTTGACGATGTTCCGGTTGTGCAGGACGCCCGGCAGTGCGGCGTCGTGGACCAGGTGGGTCAGGAAGTAGTCGCTGCCGATGGTGTCGGTCGCGGGCGGCAGGGGCACGTGTGCGTGCACGTCGTGGAAGGCGATGTTGCACATGTCCACGCGCATGGGGTCGACCACGGTCAGCGTGGAATGGTCCCCGGCGAAGGCGTCGGTGCCCGCGCCCCGGAAGGACTCGTCGACGAGTTGCCTCTTCTGCTCGCCGGACCAGTGGGCGGGCGCCCACAGACCGACCATGTCGTGGTAGACGTCGGGGTCGATCCGTAGTATCTCGCCGATGTCCACGGACAGTTCGCCGACGAAGGAGCTGCCGACCATCACGACCTTTCGGTCCATGTGCTCCGCAGCCAGTGCGGTCTCGGTGACGTGACGCGCGGCCTCGGACGCGTGCCTGCCGAGCGACATCAGCTCGTGGTGGACGGGGAAGACACTCCGGCCGTTCACGACCTGGTACCGGCTGTCGGAGTCCCTGCGGTGGACGGACTCGCAGCCGAGCGCGGCGGCGACGAGGAAGGCGCGGTTGGTGCAGGCGCCGTAGGACACGCCGGTCGGGAGCATCAGATCCAGCAGGAGGTCGGGCTTCACCGCTTGGGCCCGGTCGATCACCCGTCGCAGGAAGTCCCGCTGCCGCGCCTCGTCGAGATGGTGTACGACGATCCGTGGGTCTCCGGATATGCGGTGCACGGCCTCGGCGTGCTCCGTGTACGCAGGCGCGGTGCAGGAGTCCAGGATCAGGAGGTGCACCTCGGTGTCGAAGTGCTCGGCGGCATAGGCCGCTTCCTCGGCCACGGCCGCGATGGTCGCCGTGCAGGGCCTGTTGGTCGGCAGGGTCAGACAAATTCGACGCATGTCTCTTCTCCGGCCGGCTCTTCCGCCTCGTCGAGGTCCGCTCCGGTCCAGGACGTGAGGCCCAGCAGCTTGGCGCCGAGTTCGTCGAGAGTGGCCCTCCCGTACCTCAGGGACTCGTGTCGCGTGGCGTCGCCGAGCAGGGTCGCGTTCCAGTCCGGCGTGCTGAGCGTGCGCCATGACTCGGCCCGGGAGCGTCGCATGGTCCGGTGGGACTCCAGCGCCGGCATCATCGACAGGTACTGGACCGCGCGTACTTCTCCGTCGGAGGTGTTCGGTGCCACCCCGTGTGCGAGCAGGCCGTTGAAGATCAGCAGGTCACCGGCCTCGAGTTCCGGTCGCACCACGGGGAACTCCGCGCGGTCGATCCTGGGCCGGATCGGGTCGCGGTCGACCGGCTGGAGTGCCTTCCATCGGTCGAACTGCCGGAACAGCTCGGGGCAGCACTGGAAGCCGCCGAGTTCCGGCCTGGTGTCGTTGAGGGCGATGATCCCCTGCACCCGCTGTGGCAGTACGCCGAGTGTGGTGTCGACGTCCCAGTGGAGTTCGATGTCGAAGCCCTGCTCCGTGCGCGGGATCAGAGCCCGGTCACGGTTCTTGATGTTGGGCGGGTTCAGGTTGAGCCGGTCGAGCGTCACCCACAGTTCCTCGCAGTCCCAGACGTCGACGAACGCGTCGTAGACCCGCTGCGTCTGGCGGCTGTCCCAGATGAGCTGGTGGTGATAGGCCTCGACGAATCCGTAGATGTGCAGTTCCCGGTCCAGGTCGGAGCGGTACGCGCGGTCCTCATACCAGGTCTCCGGCCGCTCGGGGTCGAGTCCCTGGAACTCCCAGGCGAAGGCCAGCAGTCGCCGGGCCAGGGCAGTGGGGATCGCCTGCTTCACCACGACGTAGCCGTAGGTCTGCCACGAGGCGAAGTCCTCCTCGGAGAGGACTCGCAGCGGGCGGGTCTTCTTCAGGTCCCGCAGGGGTGTCTGGGCGAGATAGGCCTCGCCGTCCGAGCTGAAGTAGGGGATGTTCGAAGGGGCTCGATGGAGATAACGGTCAGTCGTGGACATACGGTGCTCCACACCTCGATCTCAGGTACCGGCGACCCCAACCGGGTCACCAACTGCGCGGAACGAGGGGTGGCGACCATACGGCAGGGCCACCGCATCACGGGCCACACCAGCCCCTCTTCGAACTCGCGCATCACTAAGTTGGACTAGACCAACTCGACCTGTCAAACATTGCAGTTGAGGGCATGTTTTCGCCAACTCGGCCCAATTCACCCTCACTTGACAAGATCGGCTAGCCTGAGCGGAGACGCATTGGTCTGTACCAACAGAAGGGCGCATGCGATGGTCTCCAGCAAGCACAGCGAAGAGTTGCGGCGACTGGCGCGCTCCGTCCTGCAGCCGGGGTTCGTGGGCACCAAGGCGCCCGACTGGGTGCTGCGCGAGATCGCCGACGGGCTGGCATCGGTGGTGCTCTTCTCCCGCAACATCGTCACGCCCGAACAGGTCGCCCGACTGACCGGCCAACTACGCGCGGAAAACCCCGAGTTGATCATCGCGATCGACGAGGAGGCCGGCGACGTCACCCGGATCGAGTCCGCGACCGGCTCCACCCGGCCGGGCAACTTCGCTCTCGGAACGGTCGACGACACCGAGCTGACCGAGGCCGTCGCCGCCGACCTGGGACGCCAGCTGCACGCCGCCGGGGTAAGCCTCGACTACGCGCCCAGCGCGGACGTCAACTCCAACCCGGACAACCCGATCATCGGGGTCAGATCCTTCGGCGTCGACGCCAAGGTGGTGTCGCGGCACACCGGCGCCTGGATCCGGGGCCTCCAGTCGGGCGGTGTCGCCGCCTGCGCCAAGCACTTCCCCGGCCACGGCGACGTGGCCGTCGACTCCCACCACGGCCTGCCCGTCTACGACGCCGACCGCGCGCACATCGCCGAACAGGCTCTGCCGCCGTTCCGCGCCGCCCTCGACGCGGGCGTCCGTGCGGTGATGAGCGGCCACCTGCTGGTCCCCGCCTACGACCCCGACCTGCCCGCCACCCTGAGCCGACGCATCCTGGACGAACTGCTGCGTCAGGAACTCGGGTTCGACGGCATCATCGTCACCGACGCCATCGAGATGGGCGCCGTCGCCGACCGCTACGGGATCGGCGGGGCCACGGTCAAAGCCGTCGCCGCCGGCGCCGACGCCGTCTGCGTCGGCGGCGAGAACGCGGAGGCGGCCACCGCCCGGCTGCTCGTGGACGCCCTCGCGGACGCCGTCGTATCGGGGGCCCTTCCTGAGGAACGGCTCGACGAAGCGGGCCGCCGGATCCGGGAGTTCGCGGCCTGGTCGACGAGCCTGCGACCGACCCATGCCGCCGACTGGGACACCGGCGGCATCGGCTTCGCCGCCGCCCGCCGGGCCATCCGCCTGCACGGAGCCGTACAGCACGTCCTGCCCCTGGTCAACGCACCGCACGTCGTGGAACTCGTGCCCACCACCAACCTGGCCATCGGCAAGGAGACCCCCTGGGGCGTGGCCACTCCGCTGGGCGAACGGCTGCCCGGAACCACCTCCGTCCGAGTGCGGCGCGAGGACCTGCGGTCGGCGGCCACCGCCCTGGAAATCTACGCACTGGCGCCCGCCGCGAGGCGGCCGCTGGTCGTGGTCGTCCGCGACGCCTCTCGGCACGCGTGGATGGCGCGCGCTCTCGCCGCCCTCCTCGCGGCTCGCCCCGACGCGATCGTCGTGGAGATGGGCCTGCCGAGCGCCCCGGTCCCCGGAACGGCCCAGATCTTCACCCACGGCGCTACCGCCGCGTCCGGGGTGGCCGCCGCGGAGGTGCTGGCGGGTGCTCTTTAGTTCTGGGAGGTTGCGAGGCGGGTGGCTAGGCCACCCTGGCGGTGGAGGGGCCGCGTCGGTGGACGCCCAGCTGGATCCAGCGCAGTCCGCCGTCGAGGGAGTACCAGGCTCGCGTCGATGTCAGGGTGCTGGGCGCGGCACCCTTCCCGTGGCGCACGTTCAGGGTCAGCGGCAGGTCCACGCCGGCCTTGGCGTGGTTCCATGCGTCGAGGCGGATGCCGTACGCGGCGGGACCGACGCGTGTGACACCGAAGGCTGACTGGGGTGTTGTGACCGATGAGTAGAAGTACTCATGACGCCCAGCGAGCCGCGGGGAAGGATCGGGGGATGACGACGCGAAGGAAGACAGGAGCCCGGCTCGGGATGCTGCCGTTGACGGTGATGGTCCTGCTGACGGCGGGGTGCGGAACGCAGCGGGCAGGGAAAACCGCCGACGCGTACCGGCGCTCGCATCCAACGCCGACCGGCATATCGACGCCGAGTACACAGGCGGACTTCACCTGTCCCGGCGAGAGCCCCAAGCCGACGGCGCCCCCGGCCGCCCACACCCCCACCTCAACCCTGCCGCCGACCGACCACTACGCCGAAAACCACGGCTACCAAGTTCCTATCCCGCTCCACGGCCAGAACCGCTGCGACGGACTCACCGCCGTCGGACGCGTCGAGAAAGCACTCGAACCGCTGCGCCGGCGCGGCGACTTCGCCCCGGACAGCGTCCGCAACGCGCTCACCAACCTCGGCTACTCCGCCGGGAAGGTGCAGGCGTACCAGGACGGGTCCGCCGGGGTCGGCTTCCTCATCGACATCGGCGTCTCCCCCTGGTGCGTGGAGGGCACGATGAGCGGTGAATCCACCAAGGCGGATGCCTTCGGCGGCTACCCCGACGGCACCAACTGCCAGCCCCCGAGCGGCGGCCACTGACCACAGCCCCCGCCAGTGGCAAACCGTCAACGCTCGCTGTCAGAGGTCACTGAGGCTCCAAACACACCGATGAGATGCCCATACCGGGCAGGCGGCCGCTATTGCGTGGCCGGGCATAGACGCGGCTATCGCCGAACGTCCCCGCCGAGCCGACGCCCTCGCCGAACACCTCACCGCCTGACACGCCTCCCCCATCACCGTCACCCTCGTCGGGAGTAACGACGGGTGCTTCTCCCAGACCAGGTACAGGATGGTGACGACGCCGAGACCGAGACCGACCAGGATCGCGGCGCCCAACTGGCATTGCGGTACGCGATATCGACGCCAACGCCACCAGGGGCGAGAGCCACGACCAACGGCAGAGTCATCGCCCCTCCGAGGAAGCCGTCGGGAGACTGTCCGCAGGACATGACACCCTCGCTCCTGGTGGCCACCACGTCGAAGCCTTCCAGACCTCCCCGCTCATCCGGCCGTTCTCGCCCGCCTCACGCCATCCTCCACAGACACGCGAACCCAGCCATGACACTGTTCGACCACACCCGCATCGCAGACCCCACCACCACCTATGCCCGGCTGCGTGAAGCGGCCGCGGTCCATCGCACCTCCACCCCCGACGGCCAGCCGCTGTGGGTCATCACCCGCTACGCCGAGGCCCGAGCCGCCCTCGCAGATCCCCGCCTTTCCCTGAACAAAGCGAACGCGAGAACCAGTGGCGAGTACCAGTCCTCCATGCCACCCGAGCTCGACGCCCACCTGCTCAACATGGACCCACCCGACCACACCCGCCTGCGCAGCCTCGTCGCGAAGGCCTTCACGCCACGGCGCATCGCAACCCTCCGCAACCGCATCCAAGCCATCACGGACGACCTCCTCGACACAATGGCCGGTCCACCCACGGACCTCATGGCAGCCCTGGCCGTTCCACTGCCCATGGGTGTCATCTGCGAACTGCTCGGCATCCCCGAGAAAGACCGTCACGACTTCAGGACCTGGACAAACACCCTCCTCTCCCCTTCACCCGGCTCAGCACGAGACTCACGCACAGCCATGCGGCAGATGCACCAGTTCCTGACCGGGGTCATCCAGGACAAACGCAGCCACCCGGCCGACGACCTTCTGTCGGCCCTCACCCAAGCCCGGGACGAAAGGGAGACCCTCAGCGAACAAGAACTGCTCTCACTCGCCTTCCTCACCCTGTTCGCCGGATACGACAACGCCGTCCACCTCATCGGCAACACAGCACTCGCGTTGCTACTGCACCCACACCTGATGGACGACGTGCGACACCACACCGTCCCTATACGAGCGGTGATCGAAGAAGCCCTGCGCTGGAACCCGCCCTTCCCTCTGGGCGTGCGCCGATTCGCCCTCGAAGACCTGACCATCGGCGACGTCGTCGTCCCCGCCGGCGGCCGGGTCTGGATCTCCATCGCCTCAGCCAACAGGGACCAACGCGCGTTTCCCTCACCCGACACCTTCGATCCAGGCCGCGCCCCCGCTCACCTGGCATTCGGCCACGGCATCCACTACTGCCTCGGTGCACCGCTCGCGCGACTGGAAGCAGAGTTCGCCCTCCAATCCCTCCTCCAACGCTTCCCCACACTGGAACTCGCCGTGCCAGCAGATGAACTGACATGGTGGCCGTCGTTCCACAAACGCGGACTTCGTGCTCTGCCCATACAGACGCACACACAGAGTCTCGAGTGCGGGAACGCCGCCCAACCGCTGGCAGACCGTGCTCCCATTTGCTAGGCATGCCCATGCCGAGATGCGCAACGTGGAACGTCCTCTCAAGAAGGCCGGCAAGCGCGTCGTCGTGCTGGAGGCGCGCGCCCGAGTGGGCGACCGCGTTCTGAGCATCCAACTCCCCGTCGGCACCGTCATCGAGGCGCCGGTGAGCCCAGTCGCGTACGCCACTCCCGGCGCCTTGACCCCGTCGGCCCCGCGCGAGCGATGGCGAGGGGGGTTGTGGGCGGGCTCTTGAGCCCAGGACCTCCGCGAGGAGCGCACGTGCCCTCATGCGTAAGCGGCGCCGGGAACCTCAGGCTCCCGGCGCCGCAGTCGTGCACTTCGATGGCGATGCGGATGTCGCACCCTCACTGTCTGAGCAGCCGTCGGGCGGGCATCAGCGGGGCGAGGCCTCCGGCTTGCCCTGCACCGTCTTCGACTCTCCGCAGTCGAGCAGGGCCGCGAGCGCCGCGCCCGGACCGTGCGTCGAGGCGGCGTCCATCTGTGCACTGCACTCCGTCAACTCGTCTCGGAAGAGCTCGAGTTCGGCGTGCGTGATGCCGTCGGTCACCATGGCGTTCCGCGGGCCGTCCACCGTGGCAATGGCGCTGAAGTGCGCGAACTCGTCCTCGCCGAGCAGATGGGCGCAACGCCCGACCTCGTCGTTCACGCCGCCGGCAGCGATCAGGTTGTGGATACGGACCTGCCCGTCCGTGGAGGGGTTCGCGAACTCGCCTGCGTTGTCGAGACGGCCGAACGCCTGGGGTTCGAGAAGCGTATTGGTGCAACGCACCAGATCCCGGACCCGGGACGTCACCTGGCTCTCGTGCGTGGCCGTGAGATCGCCGACTCGGTAGATTTCCCCGGCGATCTGGTCGGGGTCCTTGACGAACACCTGGCCTTCGAACGTATTGCGGCCCACGAAGAGCGCGTCGCCCTGAATGATGATGGTGTTCGCCACGAAGCGGTTGCCCTCGTAGACGCCACCCGCCAGGTTGATGGTGCCGCCTCGGACGTTGAAGTCATTGCCGAGGAAGAGATGTTCCCTGTCGTACTCGGTGATTACGCGGCCCGTTATGCTGAGCGCGGCGCGTTCGACTCCGCAGTCACGGTACTGGCGGCTGGCGACATTGATTTCCCTGGCGTTGAAGCAGTTGCAAGGAACATGCTCGCACCGTCCACCACGACGTAGTCCCCGTCGAAGGTCTGGGTGGTGTTCGGGACGCCACTCTGACCGGGCGCGGTCGGGGTGGCGGTCTGGGCCGGTGTGACGGTCATGGGCGTGGCGTCGTCGGCTTGGGAGTCGGGGGCCGTGAGAATCCCGCCGAACGATACGGCGATAGTCGCACCTACTACCGCCCATGCCCTTTTCGCTAATCCAGCTCTCTGCACGGTCAAATCCCTTCGTATTCCGTTGCGTCGAAGTGCGGCTTCTTTCGTTCGGTGCCGCCGGTTCATTCGGGACGCTACCGGACACGGGACGACCTCAACTGAATTTGCGGCCTTACGAAGTTCTTACGCAAGCGCCGTCGAACTTCGGCATCCTCGCGCAAATCTTTCGGAAGTCTTACGGATTGATTGACTTGCCGCCCAAACGCCCGGCACCCCGTCGAGCAACGAACTCGCACCACATCGTCTTGCCGGGGTCCCGCTCCCCAGCGGGGGACGGCAAGTCGCTAATAGTGCGGGCCGTGTTCTTCAGCGGCCGCTCCCGGTCGATGGTGGCGCGGGTGCCGTTGATGTACCCCTCGTCGGCCTGCCGGGCGGGCGCGGAGTAGGCGCACGAGCAGTCGGCCTCAGGCATGAACGCGCACTGGGCAGTGCCTCCGATGCACTCGGTGACGGGTTCGGTGACGGTGCGCTTGTCGTTGCCCACAACTTCACCAGATCCGCTGAGTTGTGCTGTTCGGACACCTGGTCCGTCCCCCGTGTCCCTCGGCCACGGGGGACGGACAGCACACGCACGCACTACTTGCTGATCGCGAAACGCATCAGGGCGTGCTCGTCGCCCTGCTTGATCTTCCCCGTCACGTTGATCACTTCGAGCTTCCAGGATTCGCCGACTCGCATGGCCTTGGCTACGGCGCAGCCGTTGTCCTGGGTGAGCAGGCTGGGCCAGATGTCGGCGACCTGCTGAGAGCTTCCGCCGGTCGCGTCATAGACCTTGAAGCTGATGTTGCGCGCCTTCTGGAAGGAGCTGCCCTTCTTGAAGGCGGCAGCGACGAACACGATCGAGGTGACGTTGGGCGGGATGCGCGCGAACGCCACGGTCACCGTCTCGTCGTCCCCGTCCCCTCGGCCGGTCTGGTTGTCGCCACTGTGCACAAGTGAGCCGTTGCCCATGGGGTCCAGAGAGTCCAGGCCGGCCAGGCGCACCGGGTCCGAACCCTGCATGGCAATGGCGATCAGGTCCAGGTCAGTGCCTGCCTTGCGACGGAGCACGCCCATGACTCCGCCGCTGGCGCCGCCCGTCGGATCCCAGGACACGCCGATCGACAGATGGGTCACTCCGTCCAGATCCGCCGGGCCGTCTTCCTTGGTGAGCGTGATCATGCGTTCATCCTCTTCGTTATGGGCTGCAACACGCAGAGTCTGCCGGGAACTTCCGCCGCTCCATCCACCGGGGTCACTCTCGCCACGTACGACCCGTCTTGGATGCGCTTGCCCGACGCGGACGGTCGGGCCGCACACGGCGGTGCCTGACCGGCAGGACGTGGCCGGGTGCACGCGTTGGCCGCGGGCTACCTGGCGGTCGTGGCCGCCATTCCGGAGGCGGTGCCGAACGAGTCGGTGCCGGGTGGGCGGCAGTGGTGCTGGGCTGAGTCAGCACGTCCGCGTCTCGTCTCGTCTCGTCTCGAAGGGTCGCCGGCCGGGCTGAAGCGACGACGGTGAATGGGGATCTTTGACTCAGCTCGGCTACGGTTTCGTGAATGATCACGCGCATTCGCCAATGGAGCCGGTGATGACCGGACCAACCCCGGACGGCAGTAGGCCGACGGCCAGCGCCACTGCCTCCTCGGCAGTGCAAGCCTCGTCGACCATGGCGAAGGGGTGGTGCCGGTAGACCTTGAATCCCCCGGTGGGCAGGGCTTCGATGGAGCCGCCCTGCACGGCCCATGGGTAGCTGGTGCCACTGCTGAAGCACAAGGTGAAGTGGCTCGTGAACGGGTACAGGCGCCGAAGTCGGGGTGCCGCGCCGGCTGCCACAATGAGGTGCAGCATGTCCGGGTAGGCCCGGCCTGGCATGCGGATCGCGTGCACCTCGCGCATCCACCGCCACTTCAGGACAAGGTGCTGCCACTGGGCATCGACGGCGTCGACTGGACCGCGTCGTCGCGCTGCAGCCGTGTCAGGGAAGATCGGCCTGGGAGGCAAAGGTGACCGCTCGGCTGACAATTGGCTGCTCATGTCCACGCCACAGTGTGCCCCGGCCAGGGCCGTCACGAAATCGCGGACGTAGCCATGAAGACGGCTCTGCCCGCTAATCCGTGAATGATCTCGGCGCTGCGGCAGGCTGCCGCCGAATCGGTCTCACCCCTCGACCGCGCTGCCGAAGTGACACGTCATGCACCCGACCGACCGCCCGACCGACCGCCCGACCGTCCGCCCGATGTGTCACCCGTCGCGGTGTGCGGTGCAGGCGGCTTGACGCCTTGCGGTTCCGCAGCCGTAGCGAGGGCGAGCGTCGGATTACGGATGAAGCCCCTGTCTTCGGCAGGATGGGCGCATGACCGAGATCCGCACACCCCGCCTCCTCCTCCGTACCTGGCACGACGACGACCTCGCGCCGATGGCTGACATCAACGCCGACCCGCGGGTCATGCGCTGGATCGATGACGGCTCGGTGCGCGACCTGGACCACACGGCCCAGGACATCGAGCGGTGGGAGGAGGATTGGGACGAGGAAGGCTTCGGACTGTTCGCCGTCGAGCTGCTGGCCTCGGGCGAACTGATCGGCTTCACAGGACTGTCCGTGCCCGAGTTCCTGCCGGAGGTGCTGCCCGCCGTGGCGATCAGCTGGCGCATCGGCTCACAGTTCTGGGGCCAGGGATACGCGTCCGAAGCCGCCCACGCCACACTGGAGTTCGCGCTCCAGGACCGCGGCCTGGACCGCGTCATCAGCATCAACCGGGTGGGTGACAACGCCTCCGAGAACGTCATCCGCAAGCTCGGCATGGTGCCCGAGCGGGAAACGGCCCACCCGGTGTACGGCTACCCGCTGTGCGTTCACACCATCGACCTCACCGAGTTCCAGGCATGAACCCGGCGAACCGACGATCACCGCAAAACAGCCCGCCCGTGTCCCCACGTTCCCGAGCACAGTAAGCGCGACGGTACGAACGCCAGGGGTGGATGGCGTCCTCCCATCGCCGACCTCCCCATTCACGGAACCGAGGCCAGAGCCCTACTGCATCTAACGCCCAGCAGCCCGCCCCTGGACGTGGTGACCAGGGGCGGGCTGTGCCGAAGTGGTTCCGTCGAACGCGGAGCTCAGGCCGTGTCGTCCGTACCACCGAAGATGTTCGCGGAGTCGGTGTCTCCGGGCACGGGAGTGCCTGTCCCACCGTCGCCGACCCCACCGTCGTCACCGACCCCACCGTCGTCGCCAACCCCACCGTCGTCGCCAACCCCACCGTCACTGGCCGAGGTCGAACCGTCCGTGGGTGAACCGTCCGGGTCCGCAGTGGTGTCGTCGGTGCCGCTCGATGTCGCCGTATCCGGTCCCGCGACCTTGAGCGTGATCGTCGAGTCGGGGCTGACCGAGCTGTTCGCGCCCGGTTCGGTCGAGATGACGGTGCCCTGTTCCTGTCCGGAGTCGGGGACGCTTTCAGTGACGGCCTGCAGCCCGAGTGACTCCAGTTGTGCGCGTGCTTCGTCCTCCGGCTGCCCGGCAAGGTCGGGCACGGTGACAGTGTCGGGGTCGGTGCCCTTGACCGGTTGGTCCTCTTCCGCGCCGTCGGCACCCACCGGACGTTGGATGTCCTTGTCCGGGTTGTGCACGTCCGCCAGCACGAGGGCCTTGCGCGGCTCCTTGCTGGCCGTCACCTTCACGACCCGCTTCTTCTTGAAGTCCCACTTCCCGCCCTTGAATTCGACCTTGATCTGCGCATGAATGTCGGTCGACGCGGATGTCAACGGATTGCCGCAGTTGCATTTCACGGCCGGTACGCCGTGGATGTCGACGAGCACGGCCATGCCGCCCTGCAGAACCGAGTCGTAGGCGGTGGCCTTCCCCTTCTCGTAGCCGTGGTTACGGACCAGTGTGTCGTTGCCCAGCAGTACCGGTGTCACTTCGTGGAGCAGGTAGTGCCCGATACTGCTGGGGTCCAGTCCCAGGATCTGGGCCCAGGCCTCGGCCTTCTTGCGGTTGGCCGGATTCCGCAGGAAGGACAGGAGCCGTCGGACGTTGCAGCTGGACGTCTTCAGGCTTCCGCCGTACAGACCGGCCCTGCTGCCGCTGTACTCCCCGCCCTTGGCCAGGGTGGAACGGGCCAGGGTTCGTTCTCCGTAGGCGAGCGCTCCCCTCATGAAATCCGTCCGTGCGGCGTATCCCACGGCCTCTGCGGCGACGGGGACCGCCCTGGCGGCCACGCACCCCTCCGCCATCAGTCCCAGGCCGAGAGCCAGCGCCAGCCAGATGGTCGTGATGCGACGTACGGGTACCGAAAATATTCGACGAGCCATGAAACTCCCCCGAGATTCAGCGTGTTCGAATGGTGGGCCCCCGATGGACACCCGATGGACACCCCGATGCACAACCTGCTTCGGATCGGTCAGCGCACCGCGGCCTCAGGGGCCGGGCGAGTGAGAACGAGCGCGATGACGACGACGCTCAGGATCGTGAACACCGCCACCACCAGCACGACCCAGGCGGGAACGCCGCCCACGAACAGTGCCGGGAGGGCGGTGATCACCGACAGGATCCGAGAGCCCGCCACGACGCGGGAGCCGGCGCGGTTGAGCGTGCGCCAGGTGTAGACGACCGCGATCACCGTGATGACGCCGAGGACTCCGTCGGCGACAAGAATCGCCGTCGGCGGGCCCGGGGTGTCCGGTTCCTGGGCCGGGATGCTGAAGAAATTGGTCGTGTCGAGCAGGCCCAGAAGGCCCGCGAGGACGAGACCCACCTTGTTCTTGCGGGTGAGGGGGACAACATCCGTCCCGTTGTTCTCGCTCATCTCTGTTCCTCTGTCCGGGAATTGGCGGCGCGCCCTGCGGCGACCCGCTGCAGTGAGCATGCGTCAGCGGCCCTGTGCCACGCATCGGTCGTTGCTCCCGGTGCGCCGGGAGGATTTCCCCTACGTCCCGGGCGACGAACTCCTACGCCGGGAAGCGATGTCGGCCATCATCGGGACATGACCTCCACGACCCGCCCCGTCCGGGTGCTCATCGCCGACGACCATCCCGTCGTACGGCGCGGGATGAGCGCGCTGCTCGGCTCACTGGACGGAGTCGAGGTGGTCGCGGAGGCGGCCACCGGCGAAGAGGCGCTGCGCGAAGCTCAGTTGAACCGTCCCGATGTCGTGGTGATGGACATCCAGATGCCGACGATGGACGGAGTGGAGGCGACTCGCCGGCTGGCCTCGCTGCTGCCCGACGTCGCGGTGCTGGTGGTGACCATGTACGAGGACGACGAGACGGTGGTGTCCGCGCTGCGCGCCGGCGCCCGTGGCTATCTCCTCAAAGGGGCGCAGCAGGACGAGATCCTCACCACCATCCGGTCGGTCGCGGCCGGCCAGTTCGTCATGGGGCGCAGCGTCGGACCCCGCTTGGTCGGGCATCTGGATCCCACGCCCCACCCGGCCAACCCCTTCCCCGAGTTGACCGCGCGCGAGCGCGAGGTCCTCGACCGGATCGCGCGCGGCTACGGCAACGCCCGTGTCGCGACCGAGCTGCGGCTTGCGAGCAAGACGGTCGCGAACCATGTCTCGGCCCTCATCACGAAGTTGGGGGTGAGTGACCGGGCCGAGGCCATCCTCCTCGCCCGCGAGCGGGGACTGGGCGGCGGGACGTCCGACAACAACAGCGCCGGCCCTGGTTCATGAGCGCACGGTACCGCTCCGTCCTGCCCTGGGCGGGGACGGCTCTGACGGCCGGCGCATCGGTCGCGTCACTGTGGTTCGCGCCGCCCTCCCCGTCGCAGTACTGGGTGGTGTGGGCCATCATGGCCGGGGTCTGGCTGGCGGGGGTGGCCGTGCTCGTCACTCCCCGGCAGCGGGCCTCGGTCGCGGCCCGGCTCCTTCGGGCGGCCGCGGTGGCGCTGTTCGCCGCCCCGCTCGCGCTCGCCGCGGGTCTCCCCGACCTCGCCGTCGGCCTGGCCGTCCTGGCGTCGACGGCCGTCATGCCGCTGGCCGCCCTCCGCGTCGTCGAGGAGCGCCCGGCTTCGCGTCTGCTGCGCTGGGCGGAGGCGTCGGTGGTCGCCACCGGTGCCGGATGCACGACCGCGTCGGTACTGGACAACGAGGCCGCATTGATCGCGACCACCGTCGCCTCCGCGACCACGATGTGCGCCGCAGCCTGGGTGCTCTTCGAAGTCACGTCCGGCGATGACCGGCGCCGCGTCCTGTGGCTGGTGGTGGGCGGCGCCGCGACGACGCTCGGCGGCATGCTGCTCTTCGCGGCGGAGAACTCCCTGCCGATGGGCCCCCTGGCCGAGGTCATCGTGCTCGGTGTGCTGTCGGCCGTGCTGCCTGGCGCCATCGCCGTCGCGCTCGTCCTGCCCCGCAGGGCCGATGTTCGGGCGGTGATGCGCCGCGCGGCCGTCCTCATCGTCATGCTGGCGCTCAGTGCCTCCGTGTACGAGGGCATCGCAGCGGTGTGGCAGATGGCGGTGGGCACGCGCCCCGGCAAGGGGGTGCCGGCACTGCTGGCGGCCGGGATCGCCGCCGGATACCAGCCGGTCCGGCTGCGCATCGAGGCGGTCATGGACGAGATGCTGTTCGGCAGATCAGCCGATCCGGTGGAGACACTCACCCGCCTCGGCACGGACCTGACCGCCGGCGCTCCGCCGCCGCTGTGGCTGCACACCCTGCGTTCCACGCTCGGCGTGCCCGGGATCGAACTGCGCCAGGAGAACACGACCATCGCCACGGCCGGCACCGTCGACGCGCACCAGACGCAGATCACCGCCCTGCGTGCGGGCGGTGAGGAGGTGGGCGATCTCGTCGTGGGTCTGCCGCCGGGGCATCTGCGGCTGCCCCGCGCGGCGGGCGCGGTGATCGAGCTGGTGGCGGCACCGCTCGCGCAGGCCCTGCATGCCGCCCGGCTCAGTGAACAACTCCGGCTGTCCCGCGGCCGCGTGGTGACCGCGCTGGAGGAGGAGCGCCGCCGTATGCGGCGCGATCTGCACGACGGGCTGGGCCCCGCCCTCACCGGCATCGCCTACACCGCGGACGCGGCCGTCAACCTCATCGCCATCGACCCCGGCCGTGCCGTCGAGACGCTGCGTGGCCTGCGCGCCGACCTGGGCGACACGATCACCGAGATCCGCCGCATCGTCTACGGCCTGCGCCCCCGCGCCCTGGACGAACTCGGGCTCGTCGACGCCATCCGCCAGCGCATCGGCCCGCTGCGCGCCGCCGACGGCCGAGCCCTCACCGTCAGTGTGGACGCCCCGGCCCAACTGCCGCCGCTCCCCGCGGCCGTCGAGGTCGCCGCCTACCGTGTCGCGGTGGAGGCGGTCACCAACATCGCCCGCCACGCCTCGGTCACCACTGCTTCCCTCGCCCTGACGATCCAGGACGGAACACACCTGCGGGTGACCGTCGAAGACGGGGGTCAGTGCACGCAGGCATGGACACCGGGTGTGGGCATCCGTTCCATGCACGAGCGTGTCGAAGAGATCGGCGGCAGCCTCACCATCCACAGCGGTCCCCAGGGCGCCACCATCACCGCCGACCTTCCCCTGAGCATCGAGAACTGACGGCCCAGGAGCTTCCCCCGCCGCGGTACTTCCTGCCCAGCGCACGACTACACCCCGCCTCGGCGTCCGGTCCGGGAGCAACGGCTCGATGCGCACCCAGTGCTCCGCCTCAGCCGGAGGCACGCTCCAGGGCCGCCTCAAGTTCCGCCACCCGCCGTGGGATGTCGAGGGAGCGGACCAGCTCCAGCGCCTCGCCGTACGTTTCCCGGGCGAGGGCAGGCCGGCCGGCGTGGAGGTGGATGTCTCCGTGGATCGTCAGCATGGTCGCCAGCCCTGCCTGGTCACCGCGGTGCCGGTGGAACTCGGTGGCCGGCGCGAGGGTCTCTTCCGCCTCGGCGTACCGGCCCATCTGGTCGTACGCCAGGGCCAGATGCCACTGGCACCACACGATCTCGGCGGGGTCACCCCGTCGCCGGCTCTCCTCCAGGGCATCCGTCAACACGCGTGCCGCGTCCTGCGGCCGGTCCAGCTGCCGGTACGCGTCGGCCATGTGGGCGGAGAGCCAGATCTCGGCGCCCTTGTCGCCCCGCTGCCGGTAGATGGCCCGGGCCTCGGCGTACCGGCGCAGTGCGTCGCCGGGACGCTCCAGGTCGCACTGGAGGTCACCGAAGTGGGTCAGGATCCAGCCCTGCTTGCCCTCGTCGCCCCGCGTGCGGGCGATCTCCAGCGCGCGCTCGTACAGCCCGGTCGTCTCCTCGCGGCGTCCCAGGATGCGCCGTGCCTCGGCGAGATGGATGAGCGACCCCAGTTCGGCGGACTCGTCGTGCCGCGTTCGGGCCGCCTCGACCGCCATGGCCTTGACCGCTTCCATCTCCTCCCACTGGCTGCGGTAGAAGAGGAGCCCGTACAGCGGCGCCACCAGGCGCAGCAGCAGCTCCCACTCGTGGCTCTCGTACGCACGGCGGATATTGGCCTGGACGTTGAGGTGTTCCGCCGTGAACCAGTCGATCGCCTCAGCGGGCAGGTTCTCGTGTGCTCCCGGGCGGCTCATCCAGGTTTCCAGCCGGGTCGCATACCAGTCCAGGGAGCGCCGGAAGGCCTCGTCCCACTCGGCCTCCGGTTCGGTGCGCTCGGCGTGCTCCCTGGCGTACAGGCGCAACAGGTCGTGCAGCCGGTAGCGCTCGCCGTCGGGGCCGTCCACCTCGACCAACTGCCGGTCGGCGAGCTCGCCGAGGAGACGTCCGGCCTCCTCCTCCCCGATGCCGGCGCAGCGCGCGGCCAGCCCGGGCACGAAGTCGGCTCCGGCGAGCAGGCCGAGATAACGGAACAGCCGGCGGGTGTCCTCGCGCAGCGCCCGGTAGCTGATCTCGAAGCTGCTGCGTACTCCAGCGTCCTCGCCGTCCAGTTGGCCCTCCAGCCGCGAGATGCGCCGCCGTTCGTCGGCGAGCAGTCCGGCGTGCTCGCTCAGTGGCCGTCTGCGCTGGGAGGGGGCGATGAGGTTCCCTCCGGTGATGCAGATGGCCAGGGGCAGCCCTCCCAAGAGCGTAACGATGGTGTCCGCGGCGTCGCGCTCGCGGGCGACGCGCTCGGCGCCGACGATGCGTTCGAACAGCCGCAGTGCCTCCGTGTCGGGCAGCGGTTCGACCTCCACCCGGTCCGCGCCTTGGACAGAGGGCAGGGCCGAGCGGCTGGTGAGGATCGCGGCGCTGCCCGGTGCCGCGGGCAGTAGGGGGACGACGCGGGCCGCGTCGGCCACGTTGTCGAGGACGAGGAGACTCGGACCGGCTCGCAGATGGTCCTGAAGGTGCTGCCGCCGCGCCCGCGCGTCGGCGGGAAGGCTGTCGCCGGACTGTCCGAACGCCTGCAGGAGCTCGATCATGGCCGCCTCGGTCGACACCTCGAAGCCCTCGCCGCCGAGGTCGATCCGGATGCGGGCGTGCCAGAAGGTGGGCGCCAGGCGGTGGGCGATCTGGGTCGCGAGTTCGGTCTTGCCGACGCCCGCCATGCCGTGGAGGACCACCACCGGGGCGCTGTCGTCGAGCTGGTCGACGAGCAAGCCGGTCGCCTTGACGATGGCCCGTTCGCGGTCGGTGAAGTTCGTGCGGGCCCGGCCCAGGTTCATGTGCCGGGTGGTGCGTGGCAGGGCGCCGGCGGGGATGCGCGGCAGGGCGACCCAATTGTCCGCCTGCAGGTCCCACCACCACGGCGTCCCACGCCCCAGCTCGATCAAACCCGTCAGGGGTACCACGGTCAGGGTGGACGCCCCCTCGGGGAGGTGGTGCTCGCTGATGACACCCACGGCCATCTCGCCCAGCTGGGAGTCGTCACTGAACACCACCGCCCCGGACATGCCACGCCACTGTGAGCCGTTCCTGCCGGGCGTCCCTTCGGGCGTCGACTGGGTACGGAACTCCAGCAGCCCGCGCCGCAGATGGGAGCCCGGTGGGATGACTCCGTTGATCTGGGAGCTGTCGCGCAGGGGGCCGTCGGTGCCGGACTGCGGGTGCTCGTTCCAGCCTGGGTAGCCCATGGCCCAGCATTCGACCAACGCGGTCCGTCGGCGGTCGATCCTGGCGTACCGGACGGCGGGCATGTCCGTGAGGGAGGGGTGGTCTGCGACCCGCAGGACGGCGAGGTCCTGTGCCGGGTCCGCGGCGAGGACCTCCGCCGTGAGTTCGAACCGGTCCGCGCGACGTACGCTGATCACGTCGTCCACGGAGCCGTCGGTAAGGACGTTGTGCGCTGCGGTCAGAGCCAGCCGGCCGCCGACAAGGCACCCGGAGCCCACGCTCCAGGGGCCCGTCCGGCGTCTGCGGAGGACTTCCACCGCGCGCTCGATGAGGGCGGTCACCTCGGTCGTCCAGGGTGTCCGGGTCAGGGCTTGGCGAGGGAGTCACGCGTGACGCGCACCGGCTGTCCCGTACGGTCGGTCGGCGCCTCCAGCCTGATCAGGACCCGCTGGATCTCCTCCCTGCGGTACTGACCCTCGCCGCCGAGTTCCAGCACCCAGAACTTGGCGCGGCCCGTACCCGTCGCCTGCCGTGTGACCCCGACACTCAGCTCCAATTGCACCTCGCCGACGCCGAATCGGAAGTCCTCGTCCGAGCCGGCGGCGACGGCTTCGGCCAGTTCCTCCCGCAAGGCGGCGATGGTCTCGGCAAGCCCAAGGTTCCCCACTGTGATCCCCCTGTGTCCGTGTTCCGCGTCGGCACGGCCCCGGACGGCCGTCACGACGGAATCGGGCCGCGGACCGGAGAGAGGCCTCCCGCCCGTGCTGGACGAGTATTCCCACGCGGACGGCGGGTCACGCGAGAACCCCGGGAAACCCCGCGATGCGCCGCGCGCCGTGGTACTGCCCTGGGCCCAGTCCACGCCGCCGGTGCTCCACCCGCACGCCTCAACGAAGGGGCTGATCAGCCGATCAACTGCTGCGTGAGGCTGTGGAAATGCTGATCGGCTACTCAACTGCCGTTCGCTGCCCACGGCACCAGGGTTCCTCGGCCCGCCGCCCGAAGGAAGACGTACACTGCGACCGGTCACGCCCTCCCCACGAGAGCCGCGATCAGCGCTGCCACGCCGCCCTGGACCGCCGACAGCAAGGCCTGCTCGGCACCGCCGGCGACTGCCCGGCCGACTGCCTGCAGCCGGCCGGGCTGGGACTGCACCGCGGCGACGACCGCACCCGGATCGGTGACGCTGCCGTCCGCCGCTACGACACCGTCTCGGGTCAACTGGGCCACGAAGGAACGTAGTTCGCTGATTGCGGCGTCCAGTTCCGGAGCGGAGAGGCCCTGTGAGTTGTTGACCGTGAAGTTGTTGTTACTGCCGTTCTGGACGTTCTTGTCCCTGCCGATCTTGTCCCCGTAGACGTAGTCGGACATCCGCGTTCCTTCCCTCTTGTCAACCGGCGGGAGCCGTCCCCGCCCTGTTCTGCACGTTCTTGTCCCTGCCGACCTTGTCGCCCATCACGAGATCACCGCGTACGTGCAGGATCCGCTCCGTGGACGGTGGATCCTCGATCGCGGCGACGATCTCGGCCTGGATTCGGTGGATCTCGCCGTGATCCGTACCGGACAGCGCGGTGTACTGGGTACCCGCCGTCTCGATGAGCAGCGCGTAGCGAGTCCGCCTGATCAGCAGCCGGTACAGCAGTACGCACACCAGGTACGCGACCCGGACCGCTATCAGGGCCGCGGCGGCGTCGGCGATCCGCCGCACCGTTTCGACGTAGTCGAAGCGGAGATCCACTTGGGGCAGTACCAGAACGAGCGCCGCTACCGCCGGCAGAAGAAGCACGATCTCCCGGAGCGGGTAGAACGTCGCCAGCTTGCCGCGCCAGACCACTCGCAGGGTCTGCACCCGGGAGATGTTGGCCAGGGGGTAGGTCTGGTGTCCGATGGTGACGACCCGCTTGGCAATGCGGATTTCCCCGACTCTTCTCTTCGCCATAGTCATCAGCCTTCAACTGGTCGGTACGGCATCCGAGGACGTCGCCGGCGGAGCGTCGGACGCGGTTCCGGTGTCCGGGCAGTCGGGGAGCGACAGACCGTCAGGGCCGCCGGTGAGCGCCGTGGCCGTGACCCAGCCGGTGCCGCCGGTGCCGAGGAGCAACTCGGCCCACAGGTCGCTCGTGTAGCCGTGGGCCTGCACTGTCTCGCCGTGCGCCATGCACAGTGCCTGGTACTGGCCTCCCGGCTCAATGTGACTGGTCTGTTCCCCGGCCGTGCCGCGGCTGGTCCGTACGGGCGCGTACGCGGCGCCTACCACCGGCGTGGTCCCCGGCACGGCGGTCTCGGAGGGCTGGTCGGAAGGCCGGTCGGAAGGCTGGTCGGAGGGTTCGTCGGTGCCGGTCTGCGAGGGTGAAGGCGCCGTCGCCGCGACGTACACCGTGGCCGGCGATCGACGGCTCACCGTCACCCGGTCTCCCGGCCCCGGAGCACTCGTGTCGACCGGAGGCAGCTGCACCGGGTCGGCCGAGCCGTCAGTCGGGATGACGACCCTGGAGACAGTGCCCTCCGCCGCACCGTCCATCGGCTCCGTCGCGTACTGGACCTGAAGGCAATCGGCCGTCAACTTCGTGACGGTGTCGGTGACATCGGCTCCCGCGGACACCTCGGGCAGGGTGATGTCGATGCCGTCGGTTCCGGCGCAGGAGGACGCCGTGCTGGTCGGCACAGGCGAGTCCTGCTGCTCCGGGGCATCGGCGATCTGCAGCTGGGTGACCCTGCCGGGCTGCGTGTGCGTGGCGTCGACGACTATCGTGCCGCTCTGCGCCAGGGCAAGGGGCTGTCCGTTCAGCGCGGGCCGGACATGACGGCCCTTGGCCTCGATCCTGTACAAGGAGTAGACCGGGCTCTCGCTCTCTTCCGTGAACTCCGCGTACGAGGAGTGGACCCGCCCCGTGGTCCGGTCCACTGCCGTGCTCCGGCCGGAAACCGCGCCCCGCTTGAGATGCCGGATGGCCGCTACGAGGTACGGCTTGGGGTTGCCCAGCTCATGCTGGAATCCCGACACCGATACCTCGCCCAGCGGCGTGACGATCTTCGCGTCCGCGGAGATGCTGACGTTTCCCGACGAGTCGATCGTTAACGTCACAGGCAGGAAAGCGGGTTTGACAGAAACCCGCGTCCCTCCTGTCAGATCCTTGCAACCGGTTGCCACCACCGACGCAAGCAGTACCGGAGCGAGCAGCCTCGCCGTGAAACCCCGCATGTGACCCCCCGAAAATGAATCCCGATCCGTGGGGCGCGCGCCGGGCCGTGGACACCCGATTGCGCCCGCGTCCCATGGGCTGTCCAACCAGTGTGGAAGCGCGGCGGGTCCGGGTCTTCGGGGCAGCCACTGGTCTCAGGCCCGGTCTTCTCAGTGCTGGCCCTGATGCCCCTACCCGCGGGATCCGCCAGCATGAGGCCATCGGCAGCAGCGTGCTGATCGTGGTCGACGATCCCGCCGGCCGAGCCGCCGTAACGTGCCTTGCTGGAGGCCGACCGTGATTACGCCGTGTCGGATGCCGCTTCGGGGCCCGCTGCCGTCACGGAGACCGCCCGGGGAATCCGGCCGGACCTCGTGCTCCTGGATCTCGGGCTCCCGGGCAAGGACGTGCTCGCCGTCATCCAGGAGCTGAACGCGCTGGAGGCCGACGTGGTGACCGTGCCGCATTCGGTCGCGCGCGTCCCGCAATTGCGCTTTCACGGTGCGCGGCATCCGGCGGAGCAGGTCGGCCACGGCCGTGGGGACATCAGCCGCTGATCCCGATCCCGAACCCGGCCGCAGCGGAGTCCCCTACCCACGCAACCGGCCCAAGGCCGTCGACAACGAGCCGGGCCGACTATGAATCGGCGACGGCGATTTGGCCCGTACCGCGCAGTGGAAGCTGGGCGGTCACCCGCGTCTCGCCATGCTCGGTGCGGGAGACAAGCACCCCTTCGAGTGTGGTGATCCGGTCGGCCAGGTCAGCGAGGTCCGGCATGTCGCCTGTCACCGTGACGTGGGCGATCAGTTGTCCTTCGCGACTGTCGACGGACACCCTCGTCGACCTGTTCTTGCTCATCCGAGCCACCAACAGGTACACCGTGGATTCCAGGACGTCGGAGTAGCGCACGCGCGGGACAACTTCGACATGAAGGTCCCGGGTTTGACCCAGTGCCTCGAGGGCGACGGCAAGGCCGGCCTCCTTCAGCAAGACGGGGTGGAGTCCGCGCGCCAGCCGTCTGAGCTCGGAGACGGCCTGTTCGAGCTCCGCCTCGGCCAGGTCCAGCCGGCGTGCAGGAGTCGTCGCGCGCATGCGGAGCAGCCGCAGCCCCAAGGCCAGGCCCACAAGGCGCTGCTGGGCGCCGTCGTGCAGGTCGCGCTCCAGGCGCCGTCGCTCCTCGTCGCCGGCTGCGACGATGCGGGCGCCCGAGGCGCGCAGGGCGGCCAGTTGGGCGAGACTTTCCGCATGGAGACGCTCGTGCTCCAGGGCCATATGAGCGCCGGACAGGAGGTCTTCCATCGCACTCGGGCTGTCCAGCAGGCCGGGAGAGTGAATCAAGGTGGCGATGTGGGAGTCACCGCGGCGGAGCGTGGTGGCAGTTCTGCCGTTCGGCGGAGGCAGCGCGACCGGGTTGGCAGCCGCGTCGACGTGGCGGTTGTCGACGCCGACCGGGTAGGCGATCTGCAAGTCCGGGTCGCCGAGACGTTCGGCGATCGCGTCGCGCAATCCGCTCGCGGTGGCCGTGCCACCCAGGTCGATCACCAACCGGGTCAGCTCACGCTGTCTCAGTCCAACGCGGACGACCTCCACGATCGACGCGGTCACCAGCAGGCACAGCGCCCCGGCCTGCAATTGCCACAGTTGGCCATCACGGGCGTCGGAGCCGAGGAAGCCGCGGTCCAGGCTGCGGATGTAGGAGACGGACACGGCTGTGAAATAGCCGAGGGCGCACAGCGTCGGCAGGCCTGTGGACCGCCGTGCGGCCGGACTTGAGGTGAGCAGGCGCCAGGCGAGGAAGATGATGAGCACCAGGAGCCAGACCGTGCCCGCCTGTACGCCCAGCGACGCGATGCTCTGTGCGCGAGCCGGGGCGTCGGCGATTGACCACCAGTTTCGCGGGCACTCCGAGCAGCCTTGCGCTTGAGGTCGGAAGTACGCGGCCGCGCCCACGCCTTGTACGCCCACGGTGATCGCGTAGCCTGCCACCGCGAGCACGCGGGCGGGCCATGACCCGAGGCGGCCGCCGGGGTAGGCCAGCGCCACGTGGCCCACCACTGCCGGGCAGGCCGCGTTGAGGGCGAGACCGAGGGAGAACACGACCGCCGAGGTCGTCCCCGGGTTGTCCCACTCCGGCAGGAACCAGGCGTATGCGGCGAGGAACAGCAGAAGTCCCGTTCGTCCGGCGGAAGTTCTCCGGCTGAGAGCGAGAGCGCCGATCAGCAGCGCCCAGCCCGCCCCGAGCAGGGCGGTCAGGCCGTGCGATGTCGTGAGCGCCATCGAGAAGCCTCGCTCCGCCCGGGCGATCACCACGGTGACCAGACTGAGAGCAACTCCCAGCCCGAACAGCAGCAGGCGTATCGGCATCGGCACATCTCCGGCAGGCGAATCGCTCTTCTGTCGGCACGATGGTCCCGGAACGGGCATTGTTTGGGCAGAGGGCTGTCCCTGATTCCGACCGTGGCGTTTCGCCGGGACCGCCCCGATGTCCCGCTCCGGGAACGTCCCTAGCGTCATGGGCATCGACAGGAGGTGCCCCGTGAAACGGCGCATACGAGGAACGTGGGCCGCTGCGGCGGCAGTTGTGGGAATACTGCTGGTCTCGGAGGGGTGCTCGGCTTCGTCGACCGACAGGGCCGGAGGACACGCCGGCGCCGAGGCCACCGTGCTCACCCTCGCCAACCCCGGCGGAGCCATTGAGCCACCGCAGTTGGTGGCCTGGGCCAAGCGTGTCGACCAGCTCTCCAAGGGGACGATCAGGATCAGGTTCCGGGATCAGTGGCGCGAAGGAGATGCCCGGCCGGAGTTGGCGACACTCGACGACATCAGCAAGGGCAAGGCCGACATGGCCTGGGTGGGAGCCCGCGCGTTCGACCGAGTCGGCGTCACGGACTTCCAGGCACTGTTGGCACCCATGCTGGTGGACAGCTACGAGCTGGAGACGAAGGTGTTCGAGGCCGGCATTCCGGCGAAGATGCTCGGCGGAGTGCGAACGCCCGGTGTCGTCGGCATCGGCGTGTTGCCGGGCCCCCTGTCGCGGCTGGTGGGTACCCGCGAACCCCTGGTGAACCCGGGTGCTCTCAAAGGCAAGAAGATCGTCAGTCAGGATTCGGCCCTGATGGACGAAAGCCTGCGGGCCCTGGGTGCCACTCCCGTCACGGCACCGCCGAGCACCGATCTGAGGTCCTACGGCGGCATTCAGATGCAGCTCGGCGCGGTCGTCGGCAGGCATCACGACCGCGATGCCAAGTACGTGACCGGCAATGTCGATCTGTGGCCGCGCCCCCTCGTGGTCGTCATGGGCAAGGCGGCCCACGACAGGCTCTCCCCGCGGCAGCGGACCATCCTCACCAAGGCGCTCAAGCAGACGGTCACACGGGCGGTGGATGTCGCCCGGGCCGAGGACCGGGAGTCCGCCCCCACCCTGTGCAGGCTGGGCATGAAGATCCCGTCGGCGTCCTCCGCCGATCTCAAGGCCATGAAGTCGGCCCTGGAGCCGGTCTACGCCAGGCTGCGCAAGGACACACGCACGGCGGACTGGCTTGAGCAGATCGAGTATCTCAAGAACACGACGGGCGTGGGACCTGACACCGCCTCATGCCCCGGCACGTCCACCACGACCAGCCCGCTCGAGGGGAGATGGACGCGCACGATGGCCGACGGGGACTGGCGGCACTGGCCGGGGGACGAGACCTGGACCGAGGGTCCGCCGAACGGCACTTGGACCCTGGACTTCGAGAACGGAATCCTCACCAAGACCGACCCCGTCGGCGAGACCGAGCGGTGGCCTTACCAGACGTTCCGCGACCGGATCCATCTCGCCGGATCGTTCACGCTCGACGCCACCTTCCGCCTCGACGGCGACCGGCTCACCTTCGACAATTTCGACTGCACGGAGGACTGCGGAGGCTATGCCGTGACCTTCGGCGGCTCCAAGCAACCCTGGGTCAAGGCGCCGGTGGCCCGTTGAACGGGCGCCACGGGGGCGCGGCGGCACATCGGGGACAGCCCTGATGTGCCGCCGCCCTCCATGCTGTCACCATCGAACCGTGCCGCCGACGCTTCTGATCGTGGACGATCACGCAGGCTTCCGTACCTTCGCCAGGGCGCTGTTGGAGGCGGAGGGCTTCGACGTGGTCGGGGAGGCCGCAGACGGCGCGTCGGCCGTTTCCGCGGCCGCGCGGCTGGACCCCCAGATCGTGCTGCTGGACATCATGCTGCCGGACCTCGACGGTTTCGAGGTCTGCGCGCGCCTGACCGAAGGTGGGCGGGAGCGGCCCGCGGTCATCCTCACCTCCAGCCGCGACGCCACGGCGTATTCGGGTCGGCTCGACCACAGTGCCGCTCGCGGGTTCATCCCCAAGGACAAGCTGTCGCGCACCACACTCCTGGCGCTGGCGGGGTGAGCACACCATGCCGGATCGGGTGCTGTCTCTGGCCGACGCCGCGGTCGGTACGGTGCTCCTGGGGTCGGGCGCCGTGGCCTGGACGGGCAGACGCCACAGCCGCGTCGGCCTGCTCATGGCGATGGCCGGGGCGTGCTGGTTCCTGGGCAGCGCCTTTCCCGGCCTGGTGTTCCTCCACCGGGGACCGCTGATCCATCTGCACCTGTCCTATCCGGTCGGGCGGCTGCACCGGCGACCGGCGGCGGTCGTGGTCCTCGCCGCCTACGCGGCCGCGATCTACGAGGGTTTCGTGCGGACGCCGGGACTGACCGTGGGCCTGTCGGCTCTCGTCGTCGCAGCAGCCCTCGACGTCTTCGCCCGGACGTCGGGACCCGCAAGGCGGGCAGGGCGGTCGGCACTGGCCGCCGCACTGGTCTTCGCCGGCGTGCTGGCCCTGGCCAGCGCCAACGTGCTGCTGGAGTGGGGCGCGGACCGCACCGTCCTGCTGGTCTACGACGCGGCCGTCTGCCTGGTGGTGATCTGGCTGACGGTGGACCTGCTGTACGGGCGCTGGACCGAGGCCACCGTCTCCGACCTCGTCACGCAGCTCGGTCGCCGCACGGACACCGAAGGGCTCCAGGCCCAACTGGCAAGGGCGTTGGGCGATCCCGGCCTGACACTGGGCTACTGGGTGCCGTGGCAGCAGGCGTACTTCGACGAGACCGGCCAGCCGCTCAACGTCGCCCAGCGTGCCGCAGGGCGAGTGACGACGACTGTCGCGGACGACGGGGAGCCCGTCGCCGTACTGATCCACGACCCCGCAATACTGGACGACCCGCAGCTGGTTCGTGGGGCAGTCGCGGCGCTACGCCTGACCGTCGCCAACGCCCGGATGAGGGCAGAAGCCCGCGCCCGCATGGCTGAGCTCGCCGCGTCGCGCCGCCGCATCGTGGAGGCGGCGGACGCCCAGCGGCGGGCGCTGGAGGCGGAGTTGGCCACAGGGGCGCAACGCCACCTCGTCCAGGCACGGCTCCACCTCGCCGCCCTCGATGCCGAGGCGGGCGTGGAACTGCGCGCCGTGCTGCGGGAGGTACTGGACGAGATGGCCACCGCCCTGGGCGAACTCGCCCAGTTCGCCCAGGGGGTCAGGCCGCAGAGCCTCACCTCCGGTGGACTCGGCGCCGCACTGCCGCTGCTCGCCGACCGGGCAGGGCTGCCGGTCTCGGTGGCGGTCGAGGTCGGCCGACTGCCGCCTCCGATCGAGGCCGCCGCCTACTTCGTGTGCGCCGAGGCATTGACGAACGTCGCCAAGCACGCGGCCGCCACATGGGCGAGCGTGGACGTCGTCGCTGAGGCGGGAGACGTCGTGGTGCGCGTGACCGACGACGGCCGCGGCGGTGCCGACGCCAAGGGCTCGGGACTGCGCGGGATCGCCGACCGGGTCGAAGCTTTGGGCGGCAGCATCACTGTCGGCGGTGGTGCCGCGGGCGGGACACTACTCATGGCCAGGATCCCGGCCGAGGGAGCGGAGTCGGATGGAGATCGTGAACGGGGGACGTCCAATGCGGATCGTGAACGGGAGGCGTCCGATGCAGATCGTGATCGCGGACGACTCGATGCTGATCCGCGACGGCTTGGCGCGACTGCTCGCGGAGGCCGGCTGCGAGGTGGTGGCCACCGCTGACAACACCGCCACGCTGATGCAAAAACTCAACTCTGCCGTGCCCGACGCGGTGATCGTGGACATCAAAATGCCCCCGACGTACACGGACGAGGGCCTCGTCGCGGCCCACAAACTGCGATCCATGAATCCGTCCCTCGGCGTGCTCGTCCTGTCGCAGTACCTTGAGGCGCACTACGCGATGCGTCTGATCAGCGACGCGCCCGAACACCTCGGGTACCTCCTCAAGGAGCGCGTGTCGGACGTCGCCCTGCTCGTCGACGCGTTGCGCCGCGTCGTCGAGGGCGAGTGCGTCATCGACCCCACGATCGTGACCACGCTGATGCGGCGGCCGCGCGGCCCCGTCCCCCTCGCCGACGTCACCGCGAGGGAACTCGAGGTGCTGGCGCTCATGGCCGAGGGACGTTCGAACGCAGCCATCGCCGCAAAGCTGTCGATGAGTCCCAAGACGCTCGAGGCCCATGTCCGGCAGATCCTGCAGAAGCTGAACCTGCCTCAGTCCCCGGACGACCACCGACGTGTACTCGCCGTCCTGAAGTACCTCCAGGCCACGCGCTGAGCCCGCCGGTCACAGACCAGGTGAGTGATCACCAGACGGGACTACGCGGGCCAGTGGCCGTTCGCACTCGGCTGCGCAGCCGTCGGCTCGCGATGGCGGTCAGTTTCCGGTGTGGCAGACAGGTGAAGCCCCGCATCCCGGCGGCCGCCCGGCCCGCGACGCGCACCGACGGCTCCCGAGCGAGGTGTTCCGTTTCACGCGCCGCGCTGGGCCGGACTCGATGCGCTCGAAGCGGCCGTCGGGGGCGAGGTCGGCGAACACGTAGACAACACGTAGACCTCCATGCTCACGGTCGTGCCGTCCTTCTTCGTGATGTGGCAAGTGTGCCGGTCGGCTTACTTGCTGCCGTCGGTGCGCTGGCGGTAGTCGGCGGTGAAGTGGCGGTCGGCGGCCTACTCCAGGGTGATGTTCTCGTTGAGAAGCAGGTCGGTGAGAGCGGCCTTGATCCCGGTGCGAGGTATCAGAGGTCCTTCCAGCAGATTCGGACGAGAGGGATTCGCGGCCGTGCCGGGTGAGTCGGGACCTCAGGCGCTGGTGTT